>NZ_JBQHDB010000003.1:0-557902 GCF_052068135.1 Micromonospora sp. BQ11
GACATGGACCAGCGCGCCGCCGTGGTCGCCATCGCCACCGCACTGCAGGAGTCGAAGCTGGAGAACCTGGGTCACCTCGGTGAGCGCAACGACCACGACTCGCAGGGCCTGTTCCAGCAGCGCCCCAGCTCGGGTTGGGGCACCGTCGAGCAGATCACCGACCCCGAATACTCGACCCTCGCCTTCCTGAAGGGCCTCAAGCAGGTCGACGGCTGGCAGGACATGCCGCTGACCAAGGCCGCCCAGACCGTCCAGGTCTCGGCCTACCCCTTCCACTACGCCCAGTGGGAACAGCAGGCCGCCGACCTCGTCGCCGAGCACTGGAACAGCTGACCACCACAGACCTTCCTCCAAGGGGGAAACAAGCCGCTGGCCGGCACCCGCACCCGGGTGCCGGCCAGCGGTGTCTAGCGAGCGTCCCCGGAAGACAGTCCCTGGCGGAGCGCGCTCGCGCGGGCGGCCAGGTGGTCACGTTCGGCGGCGTTGTCGGTGCCCTCGGCGGCCGCCCGGTACGCCGACAGGGCCTCGTCGACGCGGCCCAGGCGCCGCAGCAGGTCGGCGCGGACGGCGTGGAACACGTGGTAGGAATCCAGCGCCAGACGGTCCACCACGGCCAGCGCCGCCGCGGGGCCGGCGACCTCGGCCAGCGCCACGGCCCGGTGCAGGGCCACCACCGGCCCGGGGGCGACGGCGGTGAGCTGGTCGTACAGCGTCAGGATCTGCCGCCAGTCGGTGTCGGCGGCGCGCGGCGCGGCGCTGTGCACGGCGGCGATTGCCGCCTGGATCTGGTACGGGCCGGGCCGGTCGCGCCGCAGGCAGCGGCGCACCAGGGCCTGCCCCTCGGCCACGAGGCCGGCGTCCCAGCGGCTGCGGTCCTGCTCGCCCAACGGCACCAGCCGTCCGTCGGTGGTGGTCCGCGCGGGGCGGCGGGACTCGGTGAGCAGCATCAACGCGAGCAGACCCGACGCTTCCGGCTCGTCCGGCATCAGCTCCACGAGCAACCGGCCCAGCCGGACCGCCTCGGCGCACAGGTCCTCCCGGACCAGCCGGGACCCCGAGGTCGCGGTGTGCCCCTCGGTGAAGATCAGGTACACGACGGCGAGCACGCCGTGCAGCCGGTCGGGCAGGTCGGCGTCGCGCGGCACCCGGTACGGGATGCCGGCGTCGCGGATCTTCGCCTTGGCCCGCACGATCCGCTGCGCCATGGTCGCCTCGGGAACCAGGAAGGCGCGGGCGATCTCGGCGGTGCCCAGGCCACCGAGCAGGCGCAGGGTGAGCGCGACCCGGGCGGCCGGACCGAGCGCCGGGTGACAGCAGGTGAAGATCAGGCGGAGCCGGTCGTCGTGCACGGGGCCCTCCTCGGTCGGTTCGTCGGGGGCGTGCAGCAGGGACGCCTCGGCGTGCCGACGCCCCCGGGAGGCCTCCCGGCGTAGCCGGTCGACCGCCCGGTTCCGCGCGGTGGTGATGATCCACCCGGCCGGGCTGGGTGGTACGCCGGTCTCCGGCCAGCGGGCCACCGCCACCGCGAACGCCTCCTGCACGGCCTCCTCGGCGAGGTCGATGTCGCCGAGGAGGCGGACCAGGACGGCGACCGCGCGGCCGTACTCCGCGCGGAACACCGCCTCCACGTCGGGCACGTTCAGTCCTCGGCCCCGCCCTGGAAGGGGCGCACCTCGATGGGCAGCGTGGTGGCCACCGCGTACCGCCGGCCCCATTCCAGGGCGGCGTCGAGGTCGGGGGCGCGGAGGATGGTGATGCCACCGAGGTACTCCTTGCCCTCCGCGAACGGCCCGTCGGTGACCAGCACCTCGTCGCCCTTGGGGCGCAGGACCGTGGCGGTGGACGGGTCGTGCAGACCCTGACCGAAGACCCAGCACCCGGTGTCCTCCAGCTCCCGCCGGATCTGGCCGAGCTCGCGCATCACCCCGGCGAGGAACTCCGGGTCCGGCTGCCCCGGGCCGGCGGGCTGGTGGATGCTGAGCAGGTACTGCCGCATGGCTCCTCCTGGCGCTCGCGGCCGGCACGTACGCCGGCCTCTCATCCTCCACACGAACGGCACCGGCCCGGATCGACACCGCGCCGGGACTTTTTCCACCCGGGTCGGGTAGACCGCCGGGTGCGTACCGACGTGGTGGTGGTCGGCGCGGGGTTCTCCGGGCTGGCCGCGGCGCTGGCGCTGAAGCGGGCCGGCGCCCGCGTCCGCGTGCTGGAGGCCCGCGACCGGGTCGGAGGGCGGGCGCTGACCCGCTGGCTGCCCGACGGGACGCAACTGGACCTGGGCGCGCAGTGGATCGGCCCGACCCAGGACCGGGTCGCCGCACTGGTCGCCCGGTACGGGCTGGCCACCTTCCCGTCCGCGGCGCACGGCACGCCGACGGTGCTGTGGGCCGGCCGCCGGTACGCGGAACCGCCCGCGCCGACCGACGAGGTGCTCACGCTGCTCGACGCGTACGCCGAACGGGTCGATCCGGCCGCTCCCTGGGCGGCGACCGAGGCTCCCGACTGGGACCGGCGGACCCTCGCCGCCTGGCTGCGGGGAGCCGCGCCCGACGCGGTGGCCGCCCGGTACCTGGGGCGGATGCTCGCCGGTGGCCTGCTCGCCGCCGGCCCGGCGGAGGTCTCCCTGCTGCAGATGCTGTTCTACCTGCGCAGCGGCGGCGGCACCGGGGCGATGCTCGGAATGGCCGGCGGGGCGCAGCAGGACCGGATGGTCGGCGGCCCGGGGGTGCTCGCGGACGCCCTCGCGGCGGCGCTCGGCCCGGACACCGTCCGGCTCGGCGCGCCGGTGGAGTCGATCAGCCAGGACCACGGCGGGGTGAGCGTCCGCACGGTCGGCGAGTCGCTGACCGCCGACGCGGTCGTGGTCGCGCTCGCACCGGCCCTGGCCGGCCGCATCCGGTACGACCCGCCCCTGCCCGCGCTGCGCGACGGGCTGACCCAGCGGATGCCGATGGGATCGGCGGTGAAGGTGCACGCGCTCTACCCGGAGCCGTTCTGGCGGGCCGACGGCCGCTCGGGGGTTTCGACCTGCGCCGAGGGTCCGGTCACCGAGACGGTCGACAACGGCACCCCGGACTCGACGCGCGGGGTGCTGACCGCGTTCAGCTACGGCGACGAGGCCAACGCCCTGCGCCGGATGTCACCCGACGCCCGTCGCGACGTGCTGCTCGACGCGCTGGTGGAGATCGTCGGCCCGGATGCGCGGCGTCCCGACGAGGTCGTCGAGTACGACTGGTCGGCCGACGAGTGGACCCGAGGCTGCTTCTGCGGCGCGGTGTCCGTCGGCGCGTGGCGCGCGTACGGGCCGGAGCTGCGCCGGCCGGGCGGGCGGGTGCACTGGGCCGGCACGGAGACCGCCACGCGGTGGGCCGGCTACCTCGACGGAGCGATCCAGGCCGGCGAGCGGGCCGCCATGGAGATCCTTGAATCACCGTTGGCTTAAATAAGGCCACGCTGATATAAAGGTGCGGTGCACGCCTTCGATGTGCTCGGTGACCCCGTGCGGCGCCGGATCCTGGAGCTGCTCGCCGACGGGGAGATGACCGCCGGGGCGCTGGCCGACGTCGTCCGGGCGGAGTTCGGGATCTCCCAACCCGGCGTCTCGCAACACCTGAAGGTGTTGCGGGACAACGGTTTCGCCACCGTGCGCGCAGCCGGTACCCGTCGGCTCTACGCCGTCGACACCCGGCCCCTGCGCGAGGTGGACGAATGGCTCCACCCGTTCCGCCAGTTCTGGACCAACCCGTTGCAGGCCCTCGCGACCGAGCTCGCCCGAGGCCGACGTGAGCGGCGCGGGGGCGACCCGCCCCCCACCGCACCCGAGGAGAGGAACCAACCATGATCGACGCCACCAGCCAGGTCAACGCCATCAGCCGCCGGCTCGGCACACGCACGCTGGAGGCCGGCGAGGCCCGGGTGATGACCATCAGCCAGACGTACGACGCGCCGCTGGAGGACGTCTGGGACGCCTGCACCAACCCCGACCGCATCCCTCGCTGGTTCCTGCCGGTCTCCGGCGACCTGCGGCTGCACGGCAGGTACCAGCTGGAGGGCAACGCGGGTGGCACCATCGAGCGCTGCGACCCGCCGAAGAGCTTCGCCGCCACCTGGGAGATGGGCGGCGAGGTGAGCTGGATCGAGGTCACGCTGGTCCCGGTCGACGACGGTCGTACCCGCTTCCAGCTGGAGCACATCGCCACCGTCGCCCAGGAGTTCTGGGACCTGTACGGCCCGGGCGCGGTCGGCGTCGGATGGGACCTGGGGCTGCTCGGCCTGGCCTCGCACCTGGCCGCCGACGGCAGCGGGGTGACCCCGGAGCAGAGCGCCGCCTGGGCCGCCTCGCCGGAGGGGAAGGACTACGTCACGCGCAGCAGCGAGGCGTGGCGCGAGGCGAGCGTCGCCGCCGGCACCGACGAGGCGGCCGCCCGCGCCGCCGCCGAGCGCACCACCGCCTTCTACACGGGCGACCCGGCGGCCTGACAGTGCGTCTCGTCGCGCGGCTACGGGGGCGGGCGGCGGGTAACGTGCAGCGGCATGACGGGCTCGGCGTACTCGCACTGTTCCTTCTGCGGCGCGGCCTACCCGGCGGACGCCGGGTGGCCGCGGGTCTGCACCACGTGCGGTCAGACGGTCTGGCGCAACCCGCTGCCCGTCGCGGTGGCGGTGCTGCCGGTCCGCACGGCCGACGGCCTGGGCGTGGTCGTCGTCCGCCGGGACATCGAGCCGGCGCGCGGGCTGCTCGCGCTGCCGGGCGGCTTCGTCGAGTACGGCGAGGAGTGGAACGAGGCCCTGGTCCGGGAGCTGCGGGAGGAGACGGGTCTGCTCGCCGACGCGGCCGACGCCGAGCTGTTCGCGGTGCACAGCGCGCCGGCCGGCGGGACCATGATGGTCTTCGGCGAGCTGCCGGAGCGGCCGGCGGAGGGCCTGCCCCCGTCGGCGCCGACCGAGGAGGCGACCGAGTGGCTGGTGCTCACCGAGCCGGTCGAGCTGGCGTTCTCCACCCACACCCGGGTCCTGGCCGACTTCCTCGCCCGCGAGCGCGCCTGAAGACCACCGCGCCTGAACGTCAGGTGGTCAGGTAGCGGGGCGGTACCGCCTCGGTGAGCCAGACGCCGTTGGCACTGCGATGGAAGACGTGACCGTCGCGGGCCATCGCGGCGGCGTCCACGGTCAGCACCACGGTCGACCCCGCACGCCGGGCACCCACCCGTCGGGCGGTCTCCACGTCCGGAGACAGGTGGACGTGGTGCCGGCCGCCCCGGTGCAGGCCGGTGGCGCGGATCGAGTCCAGCGCGGGGGCACTCGTACCGTGGTAGAGCCGATCCGGCGGCGACACGGACTCCAGCCCCAGGTCGACCGGGATCGAGTGGCCCTGATTGGCGCGGATGCGGTCCACCCCGTCCGGCCCGCGCTCGACGGCGAACCGCTGCTTGTCGTTGTCCGCGACGACCGCGTCGAGGTCGGCCCGGTCGATCCGCAGCGCGGCGAGGAACGCCGGCAGCGGCACCCAGCCGGCCCCGTCCGGAGAGAGTCCGAAGCGACCCGGCTCGTGCCGGAGGGCCAGGGACATGCGTTTGCTGAGCCGTACCATCGCGCGGTGATCCACGCTGGCATTCTCACCGGCCGGCGGCGCCGCGGCGAACCGAATTACCGCGTGCGGCCGGGCAGCGCGGTCAGGGCATGGTCGTGCCGTCGGCGTGCGGTGCGCCGGCGAGGTAGCCGCTGGCCTGCAGGTCGAACAGGTCCCTGTAGAGCCCGTCGACGGCCATCAGCTCGTCGTGGCTGCCCTCCTGGACGAGCCGCCCGGCGTCCATCACGAAGATCCGGTCGGCGTGCCGGACGTTGGCCAGCCGGTGGGTGATCAGCACGACCGCCCGGTCCGGACGGCGACGCAGGTGCTGGAACAGGGCGTGCTCGGCCCGCGCGTCCAGGGCGGCGGACGGCTCGTCGCAGATGAGCAGGGCGGCGTCGCGGTAGAGGCCCCGGGCCGCGACCAGGCGCTGCCACTGCCCGCCGGACAGGTCGTGACCGTCGCGGAACTCCCGGTCGAGCAGGGTGTCGTAGCCGTACGGCAGGGCGTCGATCATCTTGTCGGCGGCGGCCGCGCGGGCGGCGTCCCGGACGCTGGGCCCCGCCCGGTCGGGCTCACGGTCGTGCCGCCCGATCCGGATGTTCTGCCCGGCGGTGAAGGGGAACTTCCACCACTCCTGCGTCATCACGGCGACCTGCGCCGCGACCGAGCGCGGATCCAGGTCCCGGATGTCCACCCCGTCCCAGCGGATGACACCGCCGCTCGGCCGGTAGAGCCCGGCGATCAGCTTCGCCAGGGTGGTCTTGCCGGAGCCGTTCTCGCCGACCAGGGCGACGACCTGACCGCGCCGCACGGCGAGACTGACGCCGTCGACGGCCGGACGGTCGGTGTCCGGGTACCGGAGGCTGACGTCGTCCAGCGCGATCACGTCGAAACCGTTCACGGCCCGACCGTCGCCCTGCGACACGCGCGCCTGCGCGCGGGCCAGGAAGTCCCGGTAGTCCTGGTAGTAGAGGGCGTCCTCGTAGAGCGAGTTGGTGGCGACCACCGCGACGCCCAGGCTGGTGCGGGCGGACTGGAGGGCCAATAGCGCGGTGGCCGCCGCGGCGAGCGCGACCATCCCGGTGAGCAGCAGGCCACCGAGGACGGCGTACACGCCGAAGGTGGCGAGACCGGCGACGGTGGCACCGGCGACCCGGGTACCCGTCTGGGAGCGGACCAGGCGCAGCTGGGCTCGGGTCTCGACGGCCATCACGCCGCGGTACTCGGCGAGCAGGAAGTCGCGCATCTGGTACGAGCGCACCTCGGCGGCGGTGTGCCGGTTGGCCATCAGGTGGGCCAGCATCCACACGCGGCGTCGCCGGTTGATCCGGGCCAGCATCGCCAGGTACTCCCGGCGGGCCATCCGGACGGCGGTGATCGCCTGCGGCACCGCGGCGAGCAGCAGACAGGGCAGCAGGAGCGGTTGGATCACGGTGACCGCGACGGCGGTGGCCACCATGCCGACCACGCCGGTGACCAGGTTGACGGTGTGGTCGACGATGTACGCCGCCTCGGCCATCCCCCGGTCGCGGGCCCGGTCCATCTCCTCGGCGAAACCGGCGTCGTCGAACGCGGCCAGGTCGACGGCGGTGGTCGTCTCGAACAGACGCAGCTCGACCTGGTAGTTGATCTGCGGGGTCAGCCGGGCCTGCGCCCACCCGGCGGCGATGGTCAGCCCGCCCCGGGCGGAGACCGCCCCGGCCGCCACCAGCAGCGCCGGCAGGGCGGCGCGCACCCGGTCGGGTGTGGGGCCGGCGGCGAACAGCTCACGCAGGACGCTCGTCGTGGCGAGCAGGCCGAACGTGGTCAGCACCCCGGCGGCGACGTTGAGGCCGATCGAGGCGACGGTGTCCCCCCGGTTCGTCGCCCAGGCCAGCCCCACGGCCTCCCGCACCAGGAGGGGCAGTCGGCGGGCCACCGCCCGGAAGCTGGTGTGGGCGAACGCGGTGGCGTGGTGCATCCACTGGGAGTCCTCCAGCTCGGGCAGCACCGTGCCGGCGTCGGAGGCGGGCTCGCCCTCCGGCCGAGGCGGGTCCGACGGGGGACGGGGGCGGGCCATCGACTCCACGGGCGCTCCTTCTCCGCGTACGGCGACGGTCTAGGAGCGTACTGTCCGCAGTCGAGGCGTGTCAGGTCGTAATCGGCTCCGCGGTCAGCGGAAGGAGCACCCGGAACACGGTCGCGCCGGGGACGGACTCCACGCGAATGTCGCCGTGGTGCTTGCGCACCACGATCCGGTACGAGATGTCCAGGCCCAGGCCGGTGCCCTCACCCACCGGCTTGGTGGTGAAGAAGGGTTCGAAGATGCGGGGGCGCACCGCCGCCGGGATGCCCGGCCCGGTGTCGGCCACCTCGACCGCCAGCCGGTCGGAGTCACGGGCGGTACGCACGGTCAGGGTGCCCTTCTCCCCCATCGCGCCGAGCGCGTTGTCGATCAGGTTGGTCCAGACCTGGTTCAGCTCCGCCGCGTACGCGGGAATCGGAGGCAGCGACCGGTCGTACTCCCTGACCAGCCGGATCCCGGCGGGCGTCTTGCCCTTGAACATGGCCAGAGTGGCGTCGAGCAGATCGTGCACGTCGACGACCTGGTGGGGGGCGCGGTCCAGCTGGGAATACTGCTTGGCCGCGCCGACCAGACCGGAGATGCGGGTGACGGCGTCGCCGATCTCGCGCATCAGCAGCTCGGTGTCGAGGGTGTAGGTGAGCCAGCGGACGGCCGCCTCCAGGTCGGCCGGGCCGACGGTCTCGGCGACCTTGGCCAGCCAGTCCACGTCGACACCGCCGGCGACCAGGGTCGGCGCCAGGTCCCAGCCGCCGCCGACGCCGCGCTCCTCCAGCCAGTCGGACAGCGTGTCCTCGGCGTCGGCGGCGGCCATCGGGCTCAGCTGCGGCGCGTCGGCGACCCGGGCCACCGCCTCCTCCTGCAACGCCACCAGGCCGTGCAGGGCCCGGCCGTCGAGCCGCCCGTCGGCGATCATCGCGAGCTTGTGGCGCATGCCGGCCACCCGCTCGCGTAGCGTGGCGGTGGCCCGGACGGCCGCACCGGCCGGGTTGTTGAGCTCGTGGGTGAGGCCCGCCGACAGCGAGCCGAGGGCCAGCAGGCGTTCCCGCTCCCCGATGATGGTCTGCGAGTCCCGCATGCCGAAGAAGAGGCCCTCCAGCAGGTGCATCGCCATCGGGAACCAGGCGCGTACGGCGTGGGCGAAGTCCTCCGCCGGCAGCACGAAGAAGTCCGCCTCGTCGACCGCCCGCAGCGTGTTGCGGTAGACCTGGTCCTGCTCGTCCAGGTACGCCTGGGTGGCCCCGCCGTACACGCCGCGCTGGTCGGTGCGGCTGACCTCCACGTCGTCGCCGTGGACCCGCCGGCTCATCGCCACCGCGCCGCGCAGCAGCACGAAGAAGCACGTCGCCGGCTCCCCCTCGGCGTAGACGAGGCTGCCGGCCGCCCGCCGCTCGACCCGGCCCTGCTCGGTCAGCCAGCGGAGCTGGACGTCGTCCAGGGATTCGAAGAGGAACAGACTGCGCACCTCGTCGACGGTCAACCGCTCTCCGGTGGTCACTGCGCCTCCTCCGATCGCGACTGCGGGGCTCGCAGGACCGGCTCACTCCTCGCGCTCACTGGGCCTCCAGGTAACGGTGCACCAGCGACACGGCCATCGCGCCCTCGCCGACCGCGGAGGCGACCCGCTTCACCGACTCCGCGCGGACGTCCCCGGCGGCGAACACACCGGGCAGGCTGGTCTCCAGGTGGTACGGGTCCCGCGACAGGGACCAGCCCGGTGGTCGCCGCCCGCCCGCCACCAGGTCCGGTCCGGTGACGACGAAGCCCCGCCGGTCGCGCACCAGCGTGCCGTCCAGCCAGTCGGTACGCGGCTCCGCGCCGATGAAGATGAACAGCCAGGACGCGTCGACGGTGCGGGTCTCACCGGTGCGCGTGTCGCGGAGCGTGAGGCGTTCCAGGTGGTCGTCGCCCTCGCCGCCGGCCACCACGGTGTGCGGGTGCACCTGCACGCTGTCGATGCGGTCCAGCTGGTCGATGAGGTACCGGGACATCGACGCGGTCAGGTCGGCGCCCCGGATGAGGACGTGCACCCGGGTGGCGTACCGGGAGAAGTGCACCGCCGCCTGGCCGGCGGAGTTGGCCCCGCCGACGATGTAGACGTCCTGGTCGACGCAGCTCGGCGCCTCGGTGGCGGTCGAGCCGTAGAACACTCCGCGACCGGTGAGCCCGGCCAGGCCGGGGGCGTCGAGCACCCGGTACGCCACGCCGGTGGCCAGGACGACCGTGTGCGCGGCGATCCGGCTGCCGTCGCCGAAGTCGAGCACCCGCGCCGACCCGGCGTCGGTCAGCCCCACCACCTCCCGGGTGGTCAGCAGCTCGGCGCCGAACTTCAGCGCCTGCCGGCGCGCCCGGTCGGTCAGCTGCGCGCCGGACACGCCCTCGGGAAAGCCGAGGTAGTTCTCAATGCGGCTGCTCTGCCCGGCCTGCCCGCCGGTGGCCCGCCGCTCCACGAGCACGGTCCGCAGGCCCTCCGAGGCGCCGTACACGGCCGCGCCGAGCCCGGCGGGGCCGCCGCCGACGACCACCAGGTCGTAGAAGTCTTCGGCCGGCGCGACGGTGAGCCCGACCAGTGCGGCCAGTTCCGTCTCGGTCGGAGCGACCGCGGTCTTGCCCTCGGCGGTGACCACCAACGGCACGTCGGCCTCGCCGGCTCCGGCGGCGGCGAGCAGCCGGGCGCCCTCCGGGTCGTCGGCGAGCAGCCACCGGTACGGGACGAGGTTGCGGGCCAGGAAGTCGCGGACCGCGAACGACGGCGCGGACCAGCGGTGCCCCACCACGCGCAGCTCGGCGGCGGAGGCGTCGGGGGTGGCCGCCCACGCGTCGAGCAGGGTGTCGACCACCGGGTAGAGCTTCTCCTCCGGCGGGTGCCACGGCTTGAGCAGGTAGTGGTCGAGGTCGACGACGTTGATCGCGTCGATCGCGGCGTCGGTGTCGGCGTACGCGGTGAGCAGCACCCGCCGGGCGGCGGGGAAGAGGTCCATCGCCGCTTCCAGGAACTCCACCCCGGTCATCTCGGGCATCCGGTGGTCGGCGAGCAGCAGGCTGACCTGCTCGCCGCGGAGCTTGATCTCGCGCAGCGCGTCCAGGGCCTCGGGACCGGAGCCGGCCCGTACCACCCGGTAGCGGTCGCCGTAGTGGCGCCGCAGGTCGCGGGCCACGGCCCGGGACACCGCCGGGTCGTCGTCGATGGTGAGGATCACCGGGTTCGCCATGGCGACCATAGAACCACCTGGGTGGCCCGTCGCCCACCCGCGGCGGAGAACTGTGGTTGACCGGCGACCGAACGGGTAGACGACGCCCGCCGCGTGGCGCGGCGGCGGTGGTCGGCGCACGGCCGTCGCACGGACGTTCCGGGGGGCCGATGGCGCGAGGTCCAGCACCGTCCGACGCTCCGTCCCCGTCCGGGGACGTCGTCGAGCTGCGGGTGCACGGGGTCTCCGGCGCGGGTGCCGAACAGGTGCTGGACCGTCCGGACGTGTCGCAGGTCGCCGGGGACCGGTCCGGCGGGTTCTACCGGGTCCGGCCGGGTTACCCGGGCGCCACCGGGTCGGGCGGGGTGCTGGAGGCGTACCGGTGGAACGACCTGCCCTCCGGCACGGCCGTACGGACCCTGTCCCTGGTCTTCCTCCTGCCGTTCATGCTCTGCAACCTCGCGATCTGGATGCGTCCCACGATGGGCGGGTCCCTCGTGTTCAAGGGGCTGTGCCGGCTGGTGGCGTTGACGCTGACGGCCCTGTACGTGCTGACGGTCGCCGGGGCGGCGCTGGACCTGGTGGCCTGGAAGTGCCTGGCCATGCCCACCTGCGTGGCCGGCCGGACCTGGCTGTCCTGGCTGGGTGGGCAGCCGGCCGGGCTGCGGCTGGCGGTGCTGTCGCTGGTTCCGATCGCCGCGGTGGCGGTGGTGTGGTGGCTCGGCGCCCGCCCGGGGAGCGCCTTCGCCTCGTTCCGCGCGCCGGTGGGCACCGAGGGCGGGCAGGAGCTGAGTGTCGTCGGCTGGTGGGACAGGACGCCGGTGGTCGGGCGACTGCGGTCGATCCATGTGGCGGTCGCCTTCGGCACGCTGAGCCTCGTCCTGCTGGTCGCCCGGGCCGGCAACGGCGGCGCGGGCGCGCGGGCGCTGCTCGTGGTGACCGTCGCGCTGCTGGCCACCTGCGCCGCCCTGGTCTGCCCGCACTCGCATATCGACTCGGTTCGGACCGGTCGGGGCGTCGACCGCGTCACCCGGGGCCTGCGGGACGGCTCGTGCGCACTCACCGCGCTGGCGGTCGTCGTGGTGGCGGCGGACCCGGCACCCTGGCCGAGCAGCCGGAGCCTGCCGGGGTACTCCGTGGCGGTCGCCGCGCTCTTCGCGACGCAGACGGGCCTGCTGTCCACACTCTGGGCCGTGGTGCTGTTCATGCGTGTCGGACAGCCCGAGGGTGGAGCCCGGCGCGGGTACGCCGCACCGGTCATCGCCAGCGTCGCCACCGGGCTGGCGATCGCCTTCTCCGCCGAGCTGGTGTACCGGGTGGCGGACCTGCTGGACCGCAACGCGCCCACCGCCGAGCGACTGGCCACCTCGCCGCCCCTGCCGTACAAGTGGGCGATCTTCGGGTTCTTCCTGGCGGTGATGATCGCGCTCGTGGCCGGCGCCGGGACGGTCCTGGTGTCCCGGCCGGGCCGGCGGCGCTCCGCCGCGGCCTCCGTGGCCCGGGACTTCCCGCACGCTCCGCCGGATGCCGCGCCCCGGCTGCGACAGGTCCAGAAGGCCGTCGCCCGGGCGAGCTTCACCGAACGCCTGGAACCCCTCGGCGTGGTGTACGCGTGGCTCGCCGGCCTGGGCATGGCGACCAGCACGGTCGGGCTGCTCGGGGTGTTTCCCGGCGAGGTCGTCGAGCGCCTGACCGGCGTACCGTCGGCCCTGGTGAACTTCGGCGTCCACGTGGGCAGCTACCTCATCGCGGCGGTGCTGATCGCACTGATGGTGGGCGGGCTGTTCGCGTACCGCACGATGGAGTTCCGGCGGTACGTGGGCGTGCTGTGGGACCTGGGCACGTTCTGGCCACGCGCGACGCATCCCTTCGCGCCGCCCTGCTACGCCGAGCGGGCCGTGCCGGAGCTGAGCCGCCGGATCACCTGGCTGGTCGGGCAGGGACACCGGGTGGTGCTCGCCGGGCACAGCCACGGGTCGGTGCTGCTCGCCGCGACGGTGCTGCAACTGCCGCCGGAGGTCAGCCAACGGGTGGCTCTGCTGACGTACGGCTCGCCGCTGCGCCGGCTCTACCAGCGGCAGTTCCCCGCGTACGTGGGTGAGGAGGTGCTGCGCGAGGTGGGCGAGCGGATCGGCTGGCGGTGGCTGAACCTGTGGCGGGACACCGACCCGATCGGCAGTTGGATCTTCTGCCCGCACCGGGTCGGGGAGCCGTCGACGGTGGCCGGGCCGGCCGGCTCGGTGGACCGGCGGCTACGGGATCCGTGGGACGTGGTCGTGCCGCCGCACGACAGCGTCCCGCCGCCGATCCTGGGGCACTGGCCGGGAGAGACCGACCCGCGCTTCGCCGAGGCGGTGCGGGAACTGGCCGACCGGCTGCGCCACGCCGGCTGACCACCCGCTCCGGCCGTCGGCGTCGGCAGGTCACCAGGGGACGGGACGACCGTCGCGGAAGAAGCCGCCGGTGGGACCGTCGTCGGGCAGGTCGACCGCCCAGAGCACGCTCGCCGCCCCCTCGGCGACCGGCCGCCCGCCGGCGCCGCCCATGTCGGTGGCCACCCAGCCCGGGCAGACCGCGTTGACCAGGACGCCGTCGCGGGCGAGCTGCGCGGCGAAGAGCCGGGTCACCGCGTTGAGGGCCGCCTTCGAGACGGCGTACGCGGGGGTGCCGGCGCCCATCGTGGCGAGCGACCCGGCGCCGCTGGAGATGTTGACGATCCGCCGTCCCGCACCGCCGTGGCGCAGCAGCGGCGCCACCTCCTGGCACATCCGGAACGCGCCCAGAGCATTGGTCTCGAACGCCTCGCGTACCGTGCCGAGGTCGGCGTCGAGCGGGTCCTGCCAGGTGTCGTAGTGGATGCCGGCGTTGTTGACCAGCACGTCGACCCGGTCGAGACCGTCGGCGAGGGCCCGGACGCTCGCCGGGTCGGTGACGTCGACCCGCCGGACGAGCAGCTGGCCGGGATCGGGCCGCAGACCGGCCGCGGCCT
Organism: Micromonospora sp. BQ11; assembly: GCF_052068135.1. Taxonomy (NCBI): domain Bacteria; kingdom Bacillati; phylum Actinomycetota; class Actinomycetes; order Micromonosporales; family Micromonosporaceae; genus Micromonospora; species Micromonospora sp. BQ11. The sequence goes on from NZ_JBQHDB010000003.1 coordinate 13,815, forward strand.
GCTCACCGGCGGCCGTGTCCCGGCAGCCGAGCACCGTCCGGTAGCCCCGGTCGAGCAGTTGCCGGACCACCTCCAGGCCGATGCCCCGGTTGGCTCCGGTCACCACCGCCGTCCCGCGTTGCGCCACGTCCCGCCTCCTCCGCCGAGGGCGAGCGTAGCCCGGCCCGGGGGCCGCTCCGCGGGTTTCTGTCGCTCTCCGCGCCGGCGGGGGTCGTACCCGGTCGGGCGGATATCCTCCACCGGGTGAGCTCCGCCCGGCAGACCGACCGCACGCTGATCGCCTCCAACAAGAAGGCGCGGCACGACTACACCGTCCTGAAGACGTACGAGGCGGGCCTCGTGCTGGCCGGCACCGAGGTCAAGTCGCTCCGCGAGGGGCGGGCGTCCCTGGTGGACGCGTTCGCGCAGGAGCGCGACGGGGAGCTGATGCTCTACGGGCTGCACATCGCCGAGTACGGCTACGGCACCTGGACCAACCACGCCCCGCGCCGCACCCGCAAGCTCCTGCTGCACCGCGTGGAGATCGCCCGGATCCTGGAGAAGCTGCGCGAGGGCGGGGTGACCCTGGTGCCGCTGTCGATGTACTTCTCCGGCGGCTGGGCGAAGGTGGAGCTGGCCCTGGCCCGGGGCAAGCGGTCCTACGACAAGCGGCAGACCCTGGCGGAGCGGGACGCCCAGCGGGAGATCGCCCGCGAGTTGGGGCGCCACCTCAAGGGCCACCCGCGTCGGGGTTGAGCCCGGCGGCGCGGGCCCCGCGGGCGCGGGGCGTGCGGCGTGCGGCGGTCAGCGGGCGCAGGTGGTGCAGGTGCCGAAGATCTCCAGGGTGTGCCCGACGTCGGTGAAGCCGTGCTCGGCCGCCACCTGCTCGGCCCAGCGCTCGACGGCCGGTCCGGCCACCTCCACGGTGCGGCCGCAGGTCCGGCAGACGAGGTGGTGGTGGTGCCGGCTCTGGCTGCACCGCCGGAACAGCTGCTCGCCGCCGGGCAGCCGGGTCGAGTCGATCTCACCGGCGTCGACCAGCAGCTGCAGGGTGCGGTAGACGGTCGTCAGGCCGACCCGGGCGTCCCGGTCGCAGAGCATCCGGTGCAGCTGCTGCGCGGTGTGGAAGCCCTCCACCTCGCGGAGCAGGGCCAGCACCTCGGCGCGCTGCCGGGTGTTCCGGGCCACGTTCGGGATCGCCTGCGTCACCGTACCCTCGCCATCTCCCCTGCCCGGGCCACGGTCGGCGGCCGGGTCGCCGACACCTGGGCCGGCTGGACCCATTATGCGCGCGTCACGCCGCGACGACCCGGCCGGCCCGCGCGGGATGATCAAACCCCCCGGTCACCGGGGCAGCGGCGGAGGCGCCGGGGGCGGGCCGTCCACCGGAACCCGGCCGACGCAGCGCGGGTCCGGCTCGCCGACCGGCTGCCGAGGCATCATCCAGTCCAGCGCGGTGTCCTCGACGTGCCAGCCGTAGACGTCGACCCGACTGATCGGTATCCGCCCCGGATCGGGGCAGAGCAGCTGACCCCGCACCTGGTCGTTCGGCAGGAACCGGACCTCGCCCCGCCGGTCCAGGACGATGGTCATCCGGTCGGTGACGGTGACCGCCTGACCGCGGACCACCTCCCGGACCGGCCCCGCCTCGGGCCCCACCTCGACCGCCACCGCGGGCAGCAGCGGTACCCGCAGGAAGACCACGCCCATCACCACCGGAACCACGGCGGCCACCGTGTACGCCAGGGCGCGGGTCAGCGCCGGGGCCACCCGGCGGGGCAGCGGGCCGGTGAGCACCGCCACGCCGGCCGGCGGCACGAGCAGCAGCAGGGCCGTGGCGGGCTCACCGGACCGGACGGCGGACACCGCGGCCGGGCCCAGCCACGCGTACGTCCCGGCGGCCACGGTGACCGGCAGCAGCAGCCCGGTGACCAGCAGCCGCAGCGGCCGGTCCGGGTGGCGGTGGCGGGTGCGCAGCGCCAGCAGCCCGAGCGCGAGCATCGCCAACAGCGGCAGGAACCGCAGCTGCCAGGTGAGTGCCGCCAGGCCGGTGGCCGCGACCAGCACCCACCCCGGCGTACGCGTGGTGCCGTACGCGAGCAGCGACCGCTCGGTGTCGAACCGTTCCGGCGCGCTCACCTGGAGCAGGCGGCCGAGCAGCCCGAGGACGAGCACGACCAGCGGGAACGCCCACACCAGGGCGATCAGCAGGGCACTCAGCAGTCCCAGCGGGCTGACGTACTGGACGAGCAGCAGCATCGTCGGCATGTCCTGCCGGCTGAGCCGCCACAACCGCAGTACCAGCAGCAGCACCGGGAAGGCCGGCAGCAGGGTCAGCAGCCACTGCTGCGCCTGCTGCGCCGACCGGGTGCCCGGGCGGCGGTCCGGACGCCCGTCGCCGGCCGGTTCGGAGACGGCAGCGCCCACCTCTCCCACGGCCACTGCCGCACCTCCACCTTCGTCTCGGGTTCCGGCTGGCGGGCGACCGCCACCTGCTGGCGCTCGCTGTACTGCTGCTCCGAGCCCAGGTAACGGTCGAACGCCCGCTTCCACCGGTCCCCGTCCGGCCCGAACGCCGACTCGGTGAGCGAGAGGTTCACCAGGTCCCGCATGGCCGGGTTGGGACCGGTGTTGACGCCCCACCGCTCCGCGGCCTCCGCGCCGATGTCCCAGTGCTGGAGGTCCTTGCGCCGCTGCAACGTCACCGCGGGCGGCAGCTCCCCCGGCGGGCGGGGTCCGACGAAGCCGGCGAGGATCGCCGCGTCGGTGGTGACCGCGTCCACCACCCCGTCGTAGAGCGCCTGCACGCAGTCGCTGATCCGGTTGCGTCCGATCGGGCTGGCGCCCGCCTCCCGCAGGCGCTGCTCCGAGGTGGAGGTGCCCAACGTGCAGACCTTGCGCTGGGCGAGGTCGCGCAGGCTCGCCACCGGTCGCGTGTCGGACTTCAACGTCACCACCGACTGCTCGGTCTCCAGGTAGGGGAAGGAGAAGACCACGCCGTCCCGGCGACGCTGGTCGGTGATGCTGTAGGAGGCGATCACCAGGTCGACGGTGACGTAGCTGCCGTCGGTGTTCCGCGCCTGCCGCCGGGCCCGGTCCTCGCTCTCGATCGCCAGCAGCGTGACCTCCGGCGCGTCGAAACCCAGATCCTCCGCGATCATGTACGCGATCTCGATGTCGAAGCCCTCGAAGGTGCCGTTCGCCAGCCGCTGCGACACCCCGGGCTGGTCGTCCTTCACGCCGATGAGCAGCTTGTCCCGGTTGGCCAGCCCCGCCTGTTCGCGCAGCTCCTCCCGGGTGGGCGGACCGCTGGCGACGACGACCCGGACGACGGCCACCACGATGACCACGAGCAGGACCACCAGCGCCGCGAGGCGGAGCTGCCGCCGCCGCGACCCGCCGTCGTCGGCCACACCCGGCTCCGGTACGACGTCGTCGGCTCCCCGTGCCTGGCCCACTCGAACCTCCCCCGTCAGCGGCCCCCGCGGAGCGTCCATTGTGCTGCATGGCCGTGCCGGCGGGACATCCCGGGACGGCTCGGCGGGTCGGCACCGATGCAAGGCGCAGGTGCGAGGGACATGACGGTTCGCCCTCGCATGAGCGGCGGTGGCGACCCTTTCCACTCGCATGTGCGGCCGTCTAGGGTGACCGGGTGGCGATGTTCCGGATCGGTGACGCGGCCGACCTGCTCGGCGTCAGCGCCGACACCGTCCGGCGCTGGGTCGACGGCGGACGGCTCGCGGCGGTCCGCGACGAGCACGGGCACCGCGTGATCTCCGGGGTGGATCTGGCCGCGTTCGCCCGGGACCGGTCCGCCGACCCGGACGAGCGGGCGGACGCCTCGTCGGCCCGCAACCGGCTGCGCGGCATCGTCGTCAACGTCGTCAAGGACACCGTGATGGCGCAGGTCGACATCCAGGCCGGGCCCTTCCGGATCGTGTCGCTGATGAGCCGCGAGGCGGTCGACGAGCTGGATCTGACGGTCGGGTCGCTGGCCGTGGCCGTGATCAAGTCGACCACCGTCGTGGTGGAGAAGGCCGCCGCTCCCGGCGTCGGCAGAGGGAGGCAGGCACCGTGAGCAACCGTCTGAGGCGCATCGTCCGGTCCCTCGTCGCGGCCACCGCCGTCGCGGCTCTGGCGTCCTGCTCCGGCGGCGGTGCCGCCCCGGAGCAGGACGGGGCCGGCGGCCGGGTGACCGTCTTCGCGGCCGCCTCGCTCACCGAGTCGTTCACCCGCATCGGGAAGGACTTCGAGGCCGCCAACCCGGGCACCACCGTCGGGTTCAACTTCGCCGGCAGCTCCGCGCTGGCCACGCAGATCAACCAGGGCGCACCCGCCGACGTCTTCGCGGCTGCCGCGACCCGGAACATGGCCACCGTGACCGAGGCCGGCAACGCCGACGGCGAGCCGGTGGTCTTCGCCCGCAACCAGCTGGTCGTCGCCGTCGCCCCGGGCAACCCCCGGGGCGTACGCGGGCTGGCCGACCTCGCCCGTCCCGGCCTGAAGGTGGCGCTCTGCGCCGAGCAGGTGCCGTGCGGCGCGGCGGCGCGGACCGCCCTGGACGCCGCCTCGGTCACGCTCACCCCGGTCACCCTCGAACAGGACGTCAAGGGCGCGCTGTCCAAGGTCACGCTCGGCGAGGTGGATGCCGCCCTGGTCTACCGCACCGACGCGCGGGCCGCCGGGTCCGAGGTGACCGCCGTGGAGTTCCCCGAGTCCGCCGGCGCGGTGAACGACTACCCCGTCGTGGTCCTCGCCGACGCGCCCAACGCGGCCGGCGCCCGGGCCTTCGTCGACTACGTCCGCTCGGAGCCGGCCCGGGCGGTGCTCGCCGAAGCCGGCTTCCAGGCACCGTGACCCCGACCCTGACCGGCACGGCACGGGCCAGGTCGCGCGGCCCGCGCCGGCGGCCCGGCCGGGTGCCGATCGCGCTGCTGGTTCCGGCCGCCCTCGGCCTGGTCTTCCTCGTGCTGCCGCTGGCCGGGCTGCTCGCCCGCACCCCGTGGGCCACGCTGCCCGAGCGGTTGGCCGAGCCGGGGGTGCTCACGGCGCTGCGGCTGTCGCTGCTGACCGCCACCCTGGCCACCCTGCTCTGCCTGCTGCTCGGTGTACCGCTGGCCTGGCTGCTGGCCCGCGTCGGGTTTCCCGGCCGGCGCGTGGTGCGGGCCCTGGTCACCGTGCCGCTCGTGCTGCCGCCGGTGGTCGGCGGTGTGGCGCTGCTGCTGGTCTTCGGCCGCCGGGGCCTGCTCGGCGGCTGGCTCGACGCGACGTTCGGCGTGACCCTGCCCTTCACCACCACCGGGGTGGTGCTCGCCGAGGCGTTCGTCGCGATGCCGTTCCTCGTCATCGCGGTGGAGGGCGCGCTGCGCGGCGCCGACCAGCGCTACGAGGAGGCCGCGGCGACCCTCGGCGCCGGCCGGTGGACCACCTTCACCCACGTGACGCTGCCCCTGGTCGCGCCGGGGCTGGCCGCCGGCGCGGTGCTGTGCTGGGCGCGGGCACTCGGCGAGTTCGGTGCCACCATCACCTTCGCCGGCAACTACCCCGGCCGCACCCAGACCATGCCGCTCGCCGTCTACCTGGCGCTGGAGACGGACCTGGAGGCCGCCGTGGTGCTCAGCCTGATCCTGCTCACCGTCTCGGTCGTCATCCTCGCCGCGCTGCGGGACCGCTGGATCACCAGCCCGTGAGCGCGCCCCTGCTGGACGCCCGGATCGTCGTGGAGCGCGGCACGTTCCGGCTCGACGTGCCGCTGACCGTCGCCGCCGGGGAGGTCGTGGCGCTGCTCGGGCCCAACGGCGCCGGCAAGACCACCGCGCTGCGGGCCCTCGCCGGGTTGCAGCCGCTGAGCGCCGGGCACGTCACCCTCGACGGCACCGACCTGGACCGGCCGGACCGGCGGTCGTGGACACCGACCGAGCGTCGGCCGATCGGCGTGGTCTTCCAGGACTACCTGCTCTTTCCGCACCTGACCGCGCGGGACAACGTGGCGTTCGGGCCACGCCGGCACGGCGCCGACCGACGGACCGCGCGGCGCGTCGCCGACGAGTGGCTCACCCGGGTCGGGCTGACCGCGTACGCCACCCGGCGGCCCCGGCAGCTCTCCGGCGGGCAGGCACAGCGGGTCGCCCTGGCCCGTGCCCTCGCCGTCGCCCCGGCGCTGCTGCTGCTCGACGAACCCCTCGCCGCCCTCGACGCCCGGACCAGGCTGGACACCCGCGCGGAGCTGCAACGGCACCTCGACGCCCACGCCGGCGCCACCGTGCTGGTCACCCACGACCCGCTGGACGCCCTGGTGCTCGCCGACCGGCTGGTGATCGTCGAGGGCGGCCGGGTGGTGCAGGAGGGCGACGCGGCCACCGTCACCGCCCGGCCGCGGACCGACTACGTCGCCCGGCTGGTCGGGCTCAACCTGCACCGGGGACACGCCGACGGGCACACCGTCCGGGTCGCGGACGGGCTCGTCCTCGCCGTCGCCGAGAAGCTCGACGGGGACGCCTTCGTGGCCTTCCGGCCGGCGGCGGTGGCCCTGCATCCGGGCCGCCCCGACGGTAGTCCCCGCAACACCTGGCCCGCGACGGTCGTCGGGGTGCAACGCCACGGTGACAACATGCGGGTGCAGCTCGACGGGCCGATCGGGGTGGCCGCCGACGTGACTCCGGCCGCCGTCGCGCAGCTGCGCCTGGCGCCCGGTCAAGCGGTGTGGGCGGCGGTCAAGGCGGCGGAGACCCACGCCTACCCGGCGACCTGATCCGGCACCGGCGATCTCAGCCGGCGAGCAGGTCGGCGTGGGCCGCGCGCAGTCGGGCCAGGGACGGGTCGCTGCCCGGCGTGACGCGTCGGTCAAGCTCGGCCCATGCCTCGGCCAGGGCGGCGGTGACCGCGCGCAGCTCGGCGGAGTGCCGGCGGGCGCTCTGCCGGTGCGCCTCCTCCAGGCGGCGGGCCCAACCGGCGGTGACCGTCGCGAGCCGGTCGGCGTCGGCGCGCGCCTGCGCGGTGGTGCGCGCGGCGGCGGCCGGGACGATCGCGGCGACCGGCCGGGTGTCGCCGTCGCGGGTGACGACGGTGACCGTGTCGGTCAGCTCGGCCAGCGCCACGAGCTGGGTGAGCCGGGTGCGCGCCTCGCGCAGCGGCACCGAGCGGGGCTGGTCGGCGTGCGGGGTGAGGGCGGGGACAGCCATGGATGGATGGTGCCGCCGGGGTACGACAGTTTCCGTCCGCCCCGTCCTCAGGCGTGGGCGGGCCCCGTCCCGTCGGGCCGCCGGGTCAGGCCGCCCGCCCGGCACCGAGGGTGGTGCCGGACCGTCCGCGGGCCGTGCGGCGGCGACACCCGAGCCGGTAAGGGTTCGAAGGGCGGCCGCCGAACCGTGCCCGGTTACGCGCTCTGGCCGACGACACCCCACGGTGAGTTCGACCCGACCGGACCCTTGGCCTGGCAGGTCGACTCGAAGCGGTCGTGGTGGTAGTCGAGCCGTTCATTGCGGTCAGCCTGCGGAACCCGCTGCCACGCGCCCTGACTGGCGGTCCACCAACTGCCGTCGGTCTTGGCGAACGTGGCGATCGTCGAGGACATCGGCGTGACAAGGCCCTGCTGCCAGCGCGCCACCATCGCCTCGTGGGTCATTTCCGTCAAATCACTCATACCGGGACGCGCGGTCGACAGGCTGTCAGCGGGCACAGTGGCATTCCTTACGAAGAGGGCGGACTACCTCGAACAATGCGACGTGGCGGTGAATGGGGCTGAGGGCTGGAAGCACATGGCCCTGGGCAGGTGCGGGGGTGTCACGTCCAGCGGGCCGGCCAACCGCGCGCTCATCCAATTGTATAACCGCAAGGGCACCGACGCCCAGAACCGGACCCGGCAGCGGCCGCCGAGACCGCGTGCGCGCTTCGCGCAGCGGCATCGAACGGGGCTGGTCGTCGTTCCGGGTCGCCGTGGAGACCGTCGACCCCCATTCGCGGGGCGCCGGGGGGCACCGATCAGCGGAACCCGCAGGATCTCCTACTCCGGCGGCGGTGCCACCCGGGTGAGGAGTTCGGCCAGGTGCACGGCCCGGACGGCGGAGCGCCGCCGCCGCAGGCCGGTCTGGAGCTGCCGCAGGCAGCCGGGGTTGACCGCGACGACGTAGTCGACGCCGGCCGCCTCGATCTCGTCGAGCTTGGCGTCCAGGACGCGCCGCGAGTCCTTCGGCCGCAGCAGCGCGTACGTGCCGGCGGCGCCGCAGCAGGTGGCGGCCGAGGGCAGCTCCACGTAGTCGGCGACGGCCCGCAGCAGGGCGCGCGGTTGCGCGTGCACGCCGAGCCCGTTGCGGAGGTGGCACGAGTCCTGCAGGGCCACCCGGGCCCGTCGGCCGTCGATCCGCAGCTCGCCGTCGGGTGCCCGGTCGGCCAGCCACTGCGACAGTTCGCGTACCCGGTCGCGGCCGAGCACGCTCGCCAGGTGGGCGGCGCAGCCGCCGGAGGTGGTGACGATCGTGCCGGGCAGCTCCGCCCCGAGCCGCCGGGCCATCTCCTCACCGCCGTGCAGGTCGCCGTTGTGCGCGTGCAGCGCACCGCAGCAGCCCTGCCGGGTCGGGGCGGACAGGGCCGGGTCGAGCGTCCGCGCGGCACGGCTGACGCCCGGGAACAGACCGCGCTCGAAACAGCCGAGCATGAGGTGGTGCGGCGCGTCCGGCCCGGCGCCGACAGCCACCGGAGTGGCGGGGCCGCCCCGCGCGGCGCGGCGGACCAGTCCGAGCAGGCGCAGCAGCCACCGCTGTTCGGCGACGAGCATGAGCGCGCGGGCCAGCAACGGTCGGCGGCGGCCCCGCCACTGATGGTCCCGCCACTGCTCCAGCAGGCTGCCGTACTCGACGCCGGCCGGGCACACCGGCTCGCAGGCCCGGCAGCCGAGGCAGAACGAGGACTGCTCGGCGAGGGTGGGGTCGTCCGGCGGGAGGGTGCCGTCCTGCAGCGCCCGCATCAGCGTGATCCGCCCGCGCGGGGAGGACGCCTCGTCGCCGGTCATCGCGTACGTCGGGCAGGCCGGTAGGCAGAAGCCGCAGGAGATGCAGCGGGACAGCTGCTCGGGGCGGAAGACGTCGCCGGTCACGATCCCAGCTTTCCGGGGTTGAGGATGCCCGCCGGGTCGAAGGCGGCCTTGATCCGGCGCAGCAGCGCCATCTGGTCGGCGCCGAGGCGGTCGGTCAGGAACGGCAGCTTCGCGGCACCGACCCCGTGTTCGCCGGTGATGGTGCCGCCGAGGTCGAGGGCGGCGGCGAAGATGTCGGCGAAGGCGGCCTCGGCCCGGCGTACCCCGTCGTGGTCGTCGGCGGAGTCCAGCACGCACGTGGGGTGCAGGTTGCCGTCCCCGGCGTGGCCGAAGGTCGCGATGGCGACGTCGTGCCGCGCGGCGGCCACGTCGATCCGGTCGACCATCTCGGCGATCCGGGGCCGGGGCACCGTCGCATCCTCCAGGATGGTGACCCCGCCCCGGCGGGACAGCGCGGGCAACGCGCAGCGGCGGGCGGCCAGCAGCGCCTCGGCCTGGGCGACCTCGCGGGCCATGGTGACCTCCATGGCGCCCGCGTCGACGCAGGCCGAGCCGATGCGCTCCAGGTTCGTCGCCACCGCCTCCGGCGACCCGTCGTCCCCGAAGAGCAGCAGCGCCCCCGCGTCGGCGCGGAGCCCGAGGTGGGCAAAGTCCTCCACCGCGGCGATGCAGGCCCGGTCGAGGAACTCCAGGGTGGCGGGCACCACCCCGGCCCGGATGACCGCGGCGACGGCCCGCCCCGCGTCGGCGAGGGTCGGGAAGTACGCGACGCCGGTGTTGCTGGACGCCGGGGCCGGCAGCAGGGCCACGGTCGCCTCGGTGAGCACCGCGAGGGTGCCCTCGGACCCGGTGAGCAGCCGGGTCAGGTCGTACCCGGCGACGTCCTTCCACAGTCGGCCGCCGGTACGGATCACCTCGCCGGTGGGCAGGACCGCCTCCAGGCCGAGGACGTAGTTGCGGGTGACCCCGTACTTGAGGCCGCGCAGGCCGCCGGCGCAGGTGGCGACGGTGCCGCCGACGGTGGCCACCGTGCGGCTGCCCGGGTCCGGGGCCCAGAGCAGGCCCCGTGCGGCGGCGGCTTCGGCGAGGGCTGCGCTGGTCACCCCCGGCTGCGCCACCGCGAGCAGTTCGTCCGGGGCGACCTCGAGGATGCGGTCGAGCCGGGTCAGCACCAGCACGATCCCGCCGCGCAGCGGCACGGTGGCCGCGCACAGGTTGGAGCCGGCGCCGCGCGGCACCACCGGCACCCGGTGCCGGGTCGCGAGCGCCAGCACCGCGGCCACCTCGGCGGTGTCGGCCGGGAAGACCACCGCGTCCGGCTCGTGCCGGAACAGCGGGGTCGCGTCGCGGGCGTACGCGACGAGGTCGCCGGCGGCGTCGTGCACGTGGGTCGCGCCCACGATGCCGCGCAGCTCGGCGAGCAGGGTTGCCGACAGTGCCACGGCGTTGCCTCCCCAGGCGGTGCGCCCCCGCCCGGTGGACCGGGCGGGGGCCGTGAGCGGTTCTACAGACCGACGACCGACCGGTCGGCGATCAGCACCGGCGAATCGTAGAGCGGCACACCGGTGAAGGTGTACGTGGTCCCACTGACCGACCAGTTCGCCGCCGGCACGTCGAACACCGCGCCGGTGCGCGGGTCCACGTAGACCGGGTCGGCGAAGCTGCCGGCGGTGAACGTGACCGTCACCGGCGTACGGGTGTTGCTCTCCGACGGCTTCGCGCCGCTGAACCACAGGGCGACGGCCTGCCGGCCGGTGCCGGCCTTGCGGAACGCGGCGACCGACACGGCGTTGGTGGTGTCGTCGGTGAAGCCGTACCCGCTGATCGCCGTCATGGTGCTGTCGATGAGCGCGGTGGTCGACTGGATGGCGTAGTACGACGGTTTGGCGTAGCGGATCTTCTTGTCCGCACCCGTCCGGAGCAGGCCCTTCGAGTTGATCTTCGACGGGTAGTGCAGGTCGGAGATGCTGAACACGCTGGTGCTCAGGCCCCGGCCGAGGTCGGCGAAGGTGCGCCGGAGCATCCACTTGGCCTGGCTCAGCTCGGTCCAGTCCAGCTCGCCCAGCGCGCCGAAGCTGTCCGGTCGGCTCGGCGCGCCGTTCTCGCCCTGCCGCAGCCGCAGCCGGGTGGCGAACGAGTCGGCGGTCACCCGCAGCAGCCGGACCTGCTCGTAGGAGGCGTCCGGGTTGGCGTTGTACGGGTGGTAGGTGATCCCGTCGACCAGGCCCAGCTTGCCGAGGTCGCGCACACGCGTCAGCACCGTGTCGGCGTAGCTGCGCTCCACCCCGGCCAGCGCGCAGCACCAGATCACCGCGTTCGGCTGGACCGCCCGGATCCGGGTGGCGGTGCGGACCAGCAGGTCGGCGTAGGCCACCGGGTCGACACCGCCGAGGTTCGGCTCGTTCCAGATCTCCCACTCGGTGACCCGGTCGGCGTACCGGTTCGCCAGGGCGCTCACCCACGCGTCCCAGGCGTTCAGCGCCTCGGCCGTGCTGGGGATCTGACCGCCGAGACCGGCCCCGCCGCCGCCGGCGTAGAGCGGGTTGCCGTACGAGGTCTGCAACCAGGGCCGGACGCCGCGGGACACGGCGTCGTCGACGATGGCGTCCAGCCAGGCCCAGTCGTAGCTGCCCTTGACCTTCTCGATCTTCGCCCAGCCGGCCTGGAAGCGGGCCGAGGTGGCGCCCAGTGGCCCGAGGTAGGGCTTGTACGACTGGTAGTCGGTGTAGTCGCGGTCCAGCGTCTCGGTGCCGATGATGACGTTCGAGGTGCCGATCTGGGCGGCACTGCGCGGGGCGACGGTGCCGATCTGCGTCCACGGCACCGGATTCGGCTCCGTCCTGGTCCGTACGTCGTCCACCCAGGCGGTGCCGGTGTCGGCGGTGGCGACGCCGACCTGCACCGACGCCAGGGTCGAGGAGGCGACCCGGAAGGCGAGGTTGGTGGCGCGGCGCTGCCCGTCGATCCAGACGCTGGCGGTCCGGGTGCCGGGGCGGGCCACGACGCGGACGTCGTACCACCGGTTGGCGGTGTAGCCGCCGAGGTCCACCCGGGTGGCGCCGTCGTAGGTGTACCAGCGGCCGGCGGCGTCGAGGGCGACGGTGACGGTGTGCCCGGCCGCGCTGTCCAGGTGCAGGCCGACCACCGCGGTGGTCTGGGCCGCGCGCAGGCGCGCGTTCGCCACGACGGTGGCCGAGGTGTCGCCGAAGGACCGGGTGGCGGTGACCGGCGCCGTGGTGGAGGTGTCGGTCAGACGCAGGCTCCGGTCGACGGTGCCGGCGACGTCGGCGACCGTGGCGGAACCACCGGCGACGGTCCACCCGGTGGGGGTGGTGCCGACGGTGGCGGTGTCGAAGGTGTCGGCCAGGTCGGCGGCCAGGGCGGGGCCGGCCGGCACGGCCACGGCCGCGCCGACCAGCGCCGCGATGACGGCGAGGTGCAGGGGTGTGTTGCGGGACACGCGCTACCTCCACAGGGACGGGGTGGATGACGGGGTGCGGTGGTGCTCGGGCTGGCGGACCGCCCCCGCGGCGGTCCGGGGGCTCAGTGGGCGTCGCTCACGGCGGCGCGGCTCTCGTCGTACGCCCGCAGGGTCTGCTCGTCCGGCGGGTAGGTGCCGCGCAGCGGGGCACCGAGGGCGACCCGCTGCTGCAGGTACGCCTCCAGCCGCTCCTGCTCGCGGGCCGGCTGGGCGATCACGGGCACCAGGTGACGCGGTACGCAGACCACCCCGTCGCCGTCGCCGACCAGCACGTCACCGGGGTAGACGGGCACCCCGGCGCAGCCGATCGGCACCTGGAGGTCGACGGCGTGGTGCTGGGCGAGGTTCGTCATCGCCGCGGCCCCGGCGGCGAAGACCGGCAGCCGCAGCTCCCCGATGCCCTCGATGTCGCGCAGGGTGCCGTCGGTGACGACACCGGCGGCGCCGCGCGCGGCCAGCCGGGTCAGCAGGATGTGCCCGGCCGACGCGGCGCGCCCCTGCCCCCGGCAGTCCATCACCAGCACCTGCCCCGGGTGCACGGACTCGACGGCGAGCCGCTGCGGGTGGTCGTAGTCGGCGAACACGTCGAGGGTGTCGATGTCCTCCCGGGCCGGGATGTAGCGCAGGGTGAACGCCTCACCGAGCAGCCGCGGGGCGTGCGGGCTGACGCAGCGCAGCCCGGCCAGGTACGTGTTGCGCAGGCCGAACTTGAACAGCTGGGTGGTGATGGTGGCGGTGCTGGCCGCGCCCAGGGCGGCGAGGTCGGCCGGGTCGAGGGGGTCGACGATGTGCTCGGTCATGTCTGCTGGCCTTCGGTCGGAGCGGTGTCGAGGACCGGGTCGGTCCCCGGGGGTCGTGCCTGGACGGAGAGGCCCCCGTCCACGGTGAGCACCTGGCCGGTGACGTAGTCGGCGTCGGCGCTGGCCAGGAAGGAGACGGCGGCGGCCACGTCGGCGCCGGTGCCGACCCGGCCCAGGGGTACCGGGGCGGCGCGGGCCCGCTGGGCGGCCGGGTCGAGGGCGGCGAAGCGGTCGTTGGCGATCGCGCCGGGGGCGACCGCGTTCACCCGGATGCCCCGGGGCGCGAGTTCCAGGGCGATGGCCCGGGTCGCCGCCTCCACCGCGCCCTTCGTGGCGTCGTACGCGACGGCCCGGCGGTGGGCCCGGGTGGCCCCGATCGAGGAGATCGTGACGATCGACGAACCGGGACGCATCACCCGGGCGGCGGCCACCGCACAGAGGAAGACGCCGCGGGCGTTGACGGCGAAGGCGCGGTCCCAGTCGGCCGGGTCCAGGTCGAACAGGTCGCCGCGTCCGGTCATCGGCACGGCGGCGTTGTTGACCAGCACGTCGAGCCGGCCGGAGCGGTCCAGCACGGCGGCCACCATGGCGCGTACCGCCTCGGCGTCGGAGACGTCGGCCGGCACCGCGTACGCGCCGTGCGGCAGGTCCGCCGCGGCGGCGGCGGCCTCGTCGGGGTCCGGACCGTTGACGGCGACGGTGGCGCCGTCGGCGGCGAGCCGGCGGGCGATGTCCCGCCCGATGTTGCGTCCCGCCCCGGTGACCAGGGCGACCTTCCCGGCGAGGCGGCTCACCGGGCGGCCCGGGCCGGTTCGGCCACGACGTCGGGCAGCTCGGCCGGCGCGCGGTCGACCACGTCGGTGGCGTCGGTACGCGCCCAGGTCAGCGGGCCGGCGCTGACGGCGACCCGCTCCGGGTCGAGGGTCATGCCCAGACCCGGGCCGGTCGGCACCCGCAGCCGGCCGCCCACGTAGCGGACCGGGTCGCGGACCACGTCCCGGGTGTAGAGCAGGGGCCCGACCGGGTCGCTGGGCCAGGTGACCGACGGCATCGCCATCGCGACGTGCGCCGCGGCGGCCGTGCCGATGGACAGCTCCTGGGTGGTGCCGACCAGGCAGGTCTTCCCGGCCGCCTCGGCGATGGCGAAGATCCGGCGGGCGGGGGTGATGCCGCCGATGGCGATGACGCTGACGTTGAACACGTCCACCGCGTCGGCGGCCACCAGGTCCAGCGCCCACCGGAAGCCGTAGACGTGCTCGCTGACCGGCACCGGCAGCCGGTCCCGCGCGTACACCAGGCCCCGCACGTCGTGGTGCGGCGCGGGCGACTCCACCAGGTCGAAGCCGACGTCGGCGACCCGGTCGACGAAGCGGCAGGCCGCCCGGGGGTCCAGCAGGTTCGAGAAGTCCAGCGACTTGATGACGATCGCGTCGCCGTGGGCGTCGCGGACCGCCCGCAGGAACCGCTCGTCCAGGTCCAGGCGACGCCCGACGTACACCCGGAAGTGGTCGAAGCCCTCGGCGACCCGCCGGTCGACCATCGCGAGGTTGCGCTCCACGTCGGACTCGCGCTGCTGCCGGAAGACCGGGTACGCGATCGGCACCTCGTCGCGCATCGCGCCGCCGAGCAGGTCCACCACGCGTACGCCGAGGTGCTTGGCGGTCAGGTCCCACATGGCGACGTCGACGCCGCACTTGATGGTGCGGCTCTTGTCGTAGATGTAGCCGGCCTGCGGGAAGTTGCTTTCCAGCCGCCGCTCGACCTCGGTGATCTGCCCGGGTGCCAGGCCGGCGAGCAGTTCGGTGAGGCTGCCCTCCAGGTCGGGCACGTCCACGTGGTAGCGGGGCAGGTGCTGGAAGTCCGACATCTCCCCGACGCCGACCAGGCCGTCGACGTCGGTGAGCAGTTCCACCAGCACGTGGCCGCAGGTGATGCTGCCGTGGCGGGGGGTGTTGACCGGGGTGAGGCGTACCCGGGTTATCGCGACCACGTGGGGGTCCTTCCGGTGCGGGCCTGCGCGGGGTGGCCGGGGGCCGCCTCCAGCAGCAGTCGGGTGTACTCGTGGGTGGGCCGGTCGTAGATGTCCTCGGCGCGGCCCTGCTCGACGATCCGGCCGTGCCGCATCACCGCGATGTCGTGCGCCACCGACCGGACCACCGCCAGGTCGTGCGTGATGAACAGGTACGCCAGGTCGTGTTCGCGCTGCAGGTCGCCCAGGAGGTTGAGGACCTGCGCCTGGATCGACACGTCCAGGGCGCTGACCGCCTCGTCGCAGACGATGAGCCGGGGCCGGGGGCCCAGCGCCCGGGCGATGGCGATGCGCTGCCGCTGCCCGCCGGAGAAGGCGGCCGGGTACCGGTCCAGCGCCGTCGCGTCCAGCCCCACCTGGTCGAGCAGGCGCACCAGCTCCGACCGGGACGCGTCCAGGCGGTGCACCCGCAGCGGCTCGACGAGGATCTGCGCGACGGTCATGCGCGGGTCCAGGCTGGCGTACGGGTTCTGGAAGACGACCTGCACCTCGCGCTGCAACCGGCGCAGCTGCGCGCGGTCCGGCCGCGTGACGTCGATGCCGTCGTAGCGGATCGTGCCCCCGGTGGGACGTTCCAGGCGCAGCAGTGTCCGGGTGAGGCTGGTCTTGCCGGACCCGGACTCGCCGACCAGGGCCAGCGTCCGGCCCGGCCGCAGCAGCAGGCTGACCCCGTCGACGGCGCGGACCTGGTCGACGACCCGGCGCAGCGCGCCCTTGCGCACCGGGTAGTGCAGGACCACGTCGTCGAACTCGACGACCGGCGGACCGGTCCGCGCGATGTCGGCGGCGACGGCCCCGACCGGTGGGGCGGCCAGCGCCGGGGCGTCCGCGTGGTGGCAGGCGGCGAGCTGGTCCGGGGCGTGCGGTTCGAGTGCGGGACGGTCCGTCCGGCACACGTCGAGCACCACCGGGCAGCGCGGCGCGAACGCGCACCCCGGAACGGGTGCGGCGAGGTCCGGCGGCTGCCCGCCGATGGCGACGAGGCGTTGCCGGGCCGGTGCGTCGAGCCGGGGCGTGGCGGCCAGCAGGGCCCGGGTGTACGGCATCCGGGGGTCGGAGAGAACCTGGGCGGTGGGGCCGGTCTCGACGACCCGCCCGGCGTACATCACCGCGACCCGGTCGGCGTGGCTGGCCACCGTGCCCAGGTCGTGCGTGATGAGCACGAGTCCCATGCCGAGGTCGCGGCGCAGGCTGTCCAGCATGTCGAGGATCTCGGCCTGCACGGCGACGTCGAGCGCGGTGGTGGGCTCGTCGGCGATGAGCAGCTTGGGCCCGGCGGCCAGCGCCAGTGCGATGGCGGCGCGCTGCCGCATGCCGCCGGAGAGCTGGTGCGGGTACTGCTCCAGCCGCCGCCGTGGCTCGGGCAACCGGGCCAGTTCCAGGGCGGCCACCGCCCGCTCCCGGGCGGCGGCCCGGGAGACCGGCTCGTGGGCGCGGACCGCGTCGGCGATCTGCGTGCCCAGGGTGAGCAGCGGATTGAGGGCGGCGGTCGGGTCCTGGAAGACCATGGCCACCTCCCGGCCGCGCACCGACCGCCACTCGCGGGCCCCCAGCCCGGTCAGCTCCACGCCGTCGAGCCGGATCGACCCGGTGGTGTGGCAGACCGGTGGGCGGGGGGTCAGACCGAGGATGCTGAGCGCGGTGACGGTCTTGCCGGAGCCGGACTCCCCCACCACGGCCAGCGTCTCCCCGGCGTCGACGCGCAGGTCGACGCCGGCGACCGCGTGCACCGGCCGGGCCCGGGGTGTGAAGGTGACGGTCAGGCCGTCGATCTCGAGCAGGGACATCGGGGTGCTCCGCTCAGGACTTCAGGGTGGCTTCGTCGAGGCGCCACTGGCCGTCGACGTTGAGCACCACCCCGTCGAGTTTCGCGCTGTGGATCAGCGGCGACTTCGGCTGGTGCAGGAAGATCCAGTAGTTCTGGCCGACGACCCGCTTCTGCACGTCGACGTACGCGGCCTTGCGGACGGCCCGGTCGTCGGAGCCGGCCGCCTTCTCCAGCAGCTCGTCCAGGGCCGGGTCGGCGAGGCCGGACCAGTTGTTGGCGCCCTTGCTGGCGAAGTACGGGTCGAAGGAGAGCGACGGGTCCAGCCGGGGGACGTCGATGACCAGGAGGGTGGCGTCGAAGTCCTGCTTGCGCATCCGGTCGAGCTGGGTCTGGCTCTCCAGCACCTCCACCTTGGGTACGAAGCCGGCGGCGGTGAGCTGGGACTGGAGCAGCTCGGCGATCGTCGGGTCGGGGGCGCGGCGGCGGGCCAGCACGGTGATCGGCACGGCCTTGCCGCCGAGGGCCGCCTTCGCCTTCGCCGGGTCCAGCGGCGGCGGGGTGATCGACGGGTCGTAGAACCAGTCCTTGGCGGTCGCGAAGGACGGGGCGACGTCGTACTGGCCGGCCGCGGCGGCCTTGCCCACGCCGTCGCGGTCGATCGCCATGGCGAACGCCTCGCGGACCTTCGGGTCGTCGAACGGCGCGCGGGTGGTGTTCAACGCGACGTAGTAGGAGCGGCGCACCCCGATGTCGGTCATGGTGATCTGCCGGTCGCCGGCGAGCTGCCCGTACTCCTCCGGCGGGAGGGCGCGGACGAGCTGCACGCCGCCGGTGGAGAGTTCGGCGCGCAGCACCTTGGTGTCGGTGACGAACCGGAAGACCACCTGGTCGAGGCGGGGCAGCGCGGAGCCGTCGGCGGCCCTGCGCCAGTACGTCGCGTTGCGCTTGCCGGTGAGCTGGACCTTGGAGCGCCACGCGTCGAAGGCGAACGGGCCGGTCCCGACCGGCTTGCGGCCGTAGTCGCCGGCCTTGACGGCGGTCGGCGAGGCCATCATGCCGGGCTCGTGGGCGAGCTGCACCAGCAGCAGCGGGTCGGCCGCGGAGAGGGTCAGTCGCAGCGTCCGGGGGTCGGCCACGTCGACCGCGGAAACCTTGCGCAGGGCGCCGGCCTTGGTGGACTTCGTGGCCGGGTCGAGCACCCGGCGCAGGTTGAACGCCGCCGCTTCGGCGTCGAACGCGGTGCCGTCGTGGAAGGTCACCCCCGACCGCAGGGTGAACGTGACGGTCAGCCCCTCGACGGTCCACTTCTCCGCCAGGGCCGGCACGAACGAGCCGTCGCGCTCCTGCCGCAGCAGGCTGTCGTAGAAGAGGTTGAGCACGTTGCGGTCGGAGGAGATCGCGCTGCTCAGCGCCGGGTCCAGGGTGGTCGGTTCGTTGTCGAAGCCGACGGTGAGGGTGCCGCCGCGGGCCTTGCCGGCGGCGGAGCCGTCGTCCGTGCCGCAGCCGGCGAGGGCGACCGCGCCGAGGGCGACCGCGCCGCCGAGGAGCGCGCGCCGGCTGAGCAGGGCAGGGTGCACCGAGGGTGTGTCCATGGTGGTTCCCTTCGGAGAGGGTGTGGTGGGGGGGGTGAGGTGGTGCTACCGGCCCGGGGTGAGGTCGGGTCGGTGGGCGTCCAGCGCGTCGCGCAGGGCGTCGGCGAGCAGGTTGAACGCCGCGATGGTGAGCAGGATGGCGAGGCCGGGGAAGACGCTCAGCGACCAGCTGGCGTCGAGGTGGTCGGTGCCGGCCGCCACCATCGCGCCCCAACTGGGCTGCGGCGGCTGGACCCCGAGGCCGAGGAAGCTCAGCGACGCCTCGGCGATGATCGCGGTGGAGGCCTGGAGCGCGGCGAAGACGCCGAGCGTGCCGGCCAGGTGCGGGAGCAGGTGGCGGCGCAGCAGCGCCGCGGTGGGAACGCCGACGATGTGGGCGGCGGAGACCCATTCGCGGCTACGCAGGGACAGCACCTCGCCCCGGACGACCCGGGCGAAGCGGGGGGTGGCGACGGCGGCGATGGCGATCAGCGCGTTGCGCAGACCGGGGCCGAGGGCGGCGACCACGGTCAGCGCGAGCACCAGCAGCGGGAAGGCGAGCAGCCCGTCGACGGTGCGCATGAGCACCGCGTCCACCCAGCCGCCCCGGTAGCCGGCGATCAACCCGAGCAGCGTGCCGAGGACGAGCGCGACGCCGACCGCGACGGTGGCCACCGCGACGGTCACGGCGGCCCCGTCGATGATCCGGGCGAGCACGTCGCGGCCCAGCTCGTCGGTGCCGAGGAGGTGGCGGGCGCTCGGCCCTTCGAGCAGCCGGTCGGTGTCGGTGGCGGCGCTGCGCGTACCGAGCAGCGGGCTGGCCGCGGCGGCGAGCGCGACGGCGCCGAGCACCGGCAGGGCGAAGCGGGCCCGCCGGTCGCGCAGGAGCCGGGTGAGCACGGGTCGGCGGGCGGCGCGGGTGGTGGTGTCGGTGGCCACGACGACTCCTCTCAGTACGTGATGCGCGGGTCGAGCCAGGCGTAGACCACGTCGGTGACGAGGTTGACCAGCAGGACGAAGGTGACGACGACGAGCACGGCGCCCTGCACGACGGGCAGGTCGCGGCTGAAGATGCCGTTGACGATCAGCGTTCCCATGCCGGGCAGGGTGAAGATCGTCTCGGTGACGACGGTGGCGCTCATCAGGGCGCCGATCTGGAGCGCGGTGACGGTCACCACCGGCACCATGGCGTTGCGCAGGGCGTACACGGTGACGACGCGACGCCGGCGCAGGCCGGTCGCCTCGGCGGTGCGGATGTAGTCCTCACCGAGCGCCGCGAGCAGTGACCCCCGGGTCTGCCGCAGCACCACCGCGACGACCGTGGAGCCGACGACGACCGCCGGCAGCACCATCCGGACCAGGTTGCCGGCCGGGTCCTCGGTGAACGGCACGTACCCGGACGGCGGCACCCACCGCAGCCAGACCGCGAAGACGCCGATCAGCAGCGCGGCGAGGTAGAAGTGCGGGGTGGACAGGGCCAGCACGCCCAGGCCGGTGAGCACCGAGTCGGTGGCCGTACGCCGGCGCACGGCCGCGAGGACACCGGCCGGGATGCCGAGGGCGACCGCGAGGAGCAGGGCGATGAGGCCCAGTTCCACGGTGGCCGGGAGCCGGTCGACGATCACCGTGGCGACCGGCTCGTCGGTCAGCCAGGAGCGGCCCAGGTCGCCGGTGAGCACCCCGCCGATCCAGTCGACGAACTGCCGCCACAGCGGGGCGTCGAGGCCGAGGTCGGCACGGAGTGCGGCCCGGTCGGCCGCGCTGGCCTCCTGACCGAGGATCTCGGTGGTCGGGTCGCCGGGCAGCAGGCGCAGCAGCAGGAACAGCACCACGGACACCACGGCCAGCACGGGCACGAGCTGGGCGACGCGGCGGACCAGGTATCCGGTCATCCGGCCCGCACCTCCTCCCGGTCGGGCACGGCGCGACGCAGCCAGGCGAGGCGGTCGGCCGGCATCAGGTCATAGGCGTACAGGGCGAGGGCGTCGGCGCCGGCCGTCCGCGCGGCGGCGTACGCCGCCTCCGGTGGGTGGGCGCCGTTCCACGCCCCGGTGAGGGTGGCCGCCCACGGGCGGGCCGCTTCGAGGTCGGCGGCGAGGGCGGCGGCGTCGCCGTGCAGGTCGGACACGGTCAGCGCGCCGGTGAGCGCCCCCAGCGCGGCGAGGTCGCCGCCGGCCTTGCCGTCGGTGGCGTACGGGTCGGCGGTGACCCGCAGTGACGCCGGTGTGCCGTCGGCGGCCTGGACGGCCGCGGCGACAAGCCGGCGGACCACGCCCGAGCGCACGGCGAGCACCGTGTCGTGCAGCGCGCGGCCGAGTACGGCGACGGCGTCCTCGGCGAGGATGGGCGCGGCCGGGCGGGGCGCGGCGAGCTGGTTCTCCAGCGCGGCACGGATCCGTCCCCGCAGCTCGGCCGGGTCGACGCCGTCGGCGGCGAGGACGGTGGCGCAGCCCGGGCAGAGGCAGAGCGAGAGCAGCCAGCGGTCCACCGGGCGCAGGGGGACGCCGATCTTCTCGTGCGCGCCCTGGTGGGCCCAGCCCAGGTAGCCGAACGCCTCCAGGTCCAGCCCGGTCACGCCGGGCACGGCGGCGGCCCCGCTCACCAGGGCGGCGGCGTGGTCCACCACCTCGGGTCGGGAGGGGCAGAGAGCGTGCCGGTAGCGGTGGTCGAAGGCGTTGCGCAGCGCCAGGTCGGGGTGTGCGGTGGCCAGCGCCGACTGGTGCAGCCCGACCAGCCAGGCACTCACCTCGATCCCGACGGCCCGTAGCACGGTGGCGGTCTCGCCGGCGAGGTCCGCCACGACGGCCGGCCGGAGCGGGCCGGGCAGCGGGGGCACGGGGGCGAACCACAGGCCGCCGTCGAGGTCGGCCACCGACGCCGGCGCACTCGTGCTGAGCAGCCAGCGACCACTGTGGTACGCGAAGGCGAGCCGCACCCGGTCGACGCCCGCCCCGGCCAGCCGGGCGGCCTGCCCGGCCGCATCCGTCCGGAACGACACCGGGTGGGCGTACATCTCGGTCCTCATCGACCGGCCTGTTCGTCGAGAGCGGCGATCAGGTTGGTCAGGGCGTTCTCGATGTGGGCGCGGGTGAGGCGCTCGGCCAGCTCGGCGTCGCCGCTCTCGGCCGCGTCGAGCATCGCCTCGTGCTCGGCGGACTCCTGCTCGAAGGTGGCCCGCAGCCGCCACCCGGCGGTGGCGACGAACGCGGTGAGGTCCTGGAGCTGGTCGAGGAAGCCGCAGAGGAACGGGTTGCCGCAGACCAGGTACAGCTCGCGGTGGAAGCGCCGGTTGGCGATGCCGAGCCCGGCGGTCTCGCCGGTGCCGACCAGCACCGCGGCGTCGGCGAGCGCGGCGCGGGCGGCGGCGAACGAGCCGGCGCCCGCGGAGGCCAGCCGGACGGCGGCCGGCTCGACCGAGGCGCGGGCGGTGTAGAGCTGCCGCACCGTGCCGGCGTCGATGCGCCGCACGCTGACGCCCTGGTAGGCGTTGATCTCGACGAGGCCGCTGGAGTGCAGCTGCTTGAGCGCCTCGCGAACGGGGGTCTTGGAGACGCCGAGCATCTCGGCGAGCTCCCGTTCCACCAGCGGCCGCCCGGGAGCGAGGGTGCCGTCCAGGATGGCGCGGCGCAGGGCGTCGCGGACCCGGTCGGCGCGCGAGGCCGGCTGCTCCAGGGAGAGCGCGGCGGTGGTCGGCGGCTCGGCGCCGTCCACTGTGGGGTTGAGGGGCGATCGCGGCATGGCAGTATCGTGGTATACCACGATGGTCATCGACAAGACCTTCGACGAACTTTCTTCATCCCGTGCTGACCGCCCCGTCATCCCCGCGTAACAGGAGCAGCCGTGATCACCACCCCCTCCCCCGCCGCCACCAGTACGACCACGGTGGACGTCGCCGTGTCCGCGGCGGTCGCCGTCGTGCCCGCCCTCGCGTCGACCGCCGCGCGCGCCGACCTGCTGCGGGCCGCCGCCGGCGCACTGGAGGCCGCCGGCGCCGAGATCGTCGCCCTGGCCGACGAGGAGACCCATCTCGGACCGACCCGGCTCACCGGCGAGCTGGCCCGCACCGTCGGGCAGTTGCGCCTGTTCGCCGAGGCCGTCGACGAGGGATCGTTCCTGGACGTCACCGTCGACCACGCCGACCCGGCCGCGACCCCCGTGCCCCGACCCGACGTACGCCGGATGATGGTGCCGATCGGGCCGGTCGCGGTCTTCGCGGCGAGCAACTTCCCCCTGGCCTTCTCCGTCGCCGGCGGGGACACGGCCTCCGCTCTCGCCGCCGGCTGCCCGGTGGTGGTCAAGGCGCACGAGGGCCACCCCCGCCTGTCCGACCTGGTCGGCCGGATCCTCGCCGAGGTGCTGCCGGCCGGCGCCGTCACCGTGCTGCACGGCCGGGAGGCCGGCCGGGAACTGGTCCGCCACCCGGCGGTGCGCGCGGTCGGCTTCACCGGCTCCGAGGCGGGCGGACGGGCCCTGTTCGACCTCGCCGCGTCCCGGCCGGACCCCATCCCCTTCTACGGCGAGCTGGGCTCGGTCAACCCGGTGGTCGTCACCCCGGCCGCCGTGGCCACCCGGGGCGCGGACGTCGCGCGAGGGTACGTGGGCTCCTTCACCCTCGGGCTCGGGCAGTTCTGCACGAAGCCCGGTCTGCTGTTCCTGCCCACCGGGCACGGCCTGGAAGGCGTCCTGACCGAGGCCGCCACCCGGGTGCCCGCCGGCCCGCTGCTGGGTGACTGGATCCGCGCCGGCTTCGACGCGGCGCTCGCGGACCTGGTCGCTCTGCCGGGTGTCCGGGCGCTGCTGCCGCCCCGGCCCGGCTCGGGCGCGACCGGCGCACCCGCACTGCTCACCATGTCCGCACAGGAGTTCCGGGTCACGCCCGAGGCCGCCCGGGAGTGCTTCGGTCCGGCCTCGCTGATCGTCGAGTACGCCGACGACACCGAGCTGCTGGCCGCGCTCGCCACCGTGCCGGGCGCGCTGACCACCGGCGTGCACGCCGAGCGGGGCCGGGACACCGAACTGGTCCGCGCGGTGCTCGACCTGGCCGTCGCACGCTCCGGACGGGTGGTCTTCAACGGCTGGCCGACCGGGGTCGCGGTCACCTGGGCGATGCACCACGGCGGCCCGTGGCCGGCGACCACCGCCGCGCTGCACACCAGCGTGGGGGTCGCCGCCGTCCGCCGGTTCCTCCGCCCGGTCGCCTGGCAGGACGTACCCGACGAGCTGCTGCCCGAGGCCCTGCGCGAGGGCAACCCGCTCGGGCTGCCGCGTCGCGTCGACGGGGTCCTCACCGGGTGACCGGCTCCTCCCCGACGGGCAGGTGGGAGCGCAGGGCGGCGAACTCGGCGACGGTCAGGTAGGACGGGTTGGCCGCCATCGGCTGCCGGAACACCTCCGCCCCGGCCAGCCGCGCGTCGGCCCGCAGCAGCTCCCGGCGAACGCGCAGGGGCTCGTCGAGGACGGTCAGGTCCAGCGGCACCGTCCACGCGGCACCCGGCTCCCCCTCGACGGGCGCCCCGGTCACCCGGCCGATGCCCCACACCCCGTACGGCAGCCGGCCCCGGCTGCCACTGGCCCAGAACACGACCGGCTGTCCGGCCCGCATCAGGCGGGACCGGTAGCCGGGCCGTACGCACCAGGAGTCGATCCGCGGATCGCGCGCGAAGCGGTCCGCGAGATCGACGCGGTCCGCGTTGCCCTTGATCAGCCATGCGCCGAGGTCCTCGACGCTCACCCGCCGGTCGGTCACCGGCCCATCCTCGCGCACGTCGGCGGGGCGCCGCCCGTGCCGTCCCGCATCCACTCAGGAAAACGCTTACCCGAAGCTATTGACGACCGCGAGTTCGTGTCGCTAGTTTGGTGCGGCCGGCGAGAAAGCGCTTTCCACCCCCGCCTGATCGACTCCATCGACAGGGAGCGCCACATGACCCGACGCCACCTCCGGGCGTTCTGCCTCGCCCTGCTCTCCGTGGTCACCGTCCTGGCCACCACGTCCGTCCCCGCCCAGGCCGCGCCCCGCTTCCGCGTCCTGGTCTTCTCCAAGGTCACGAACTTCTACCACTCGTCCATCCCCGCCGGGAAGACCGCCATCCAGAAGCTCGGTACGGACCACAACTTCGAGGTGGTCGTCACCGACGACGCGGCGGCGTTCACCGACGCCAACCTCGCGGGGTTCGACGCCCTGGTCTTCAACAACACCAACTCGTTGCCCACCTCGGGCGACCTGCTCAACGCCAGTCAACGGGCCGCGTTCCAGAAGTTCATCCGGGACGGCGGCGGCTGGGTCGGCCTGCACGCGGCCTCGGCCAGCGAACGCGACTGGACCTGGTACGAGGGCCTGGTCGGCACCATCTTCGACTACCACCCGGACTTCTCCTCGACCGGCGGCGTGTACCCGGGCCGGATCAAGGTCCTGGACCGGGCGCACCCCTCCACGAAGAACCTGCCGGAGCTCTGGGAGCGCAGCGAGGAGTGGTACAACTGGAAGACCAATCCCACCGGTAACGTGCACACCCTCGCCCAGATCAAGGTCCGCGACGGCATCAACGGCCTGGACGAGGGCGTCGACCACCCGTACTCCTGGTGCCACCGCTACGACGGCGGCCGGTCCTGGTACACCGCCGGCGGGCACAGCAGCTCCTCGTTCAGCGAACCGTCGTTCCTGGAGCACCTGCGGTACGGCATCGAGTGGGCGGCCGGCGCGGCCGCCGGCGACTGCGGGGCCACCGAGACCAGCAACTTCGAGCGCGTCGGCCTGGTCACCGAGAACCTCGCCGACCCGTTCGAGCTGGCCGTCGCGCCGGACCGGAAGGTCTACTTCATCCAGCGCACCGGCGCCCTGAAGGTGGTCAACCAGGACACGCTCCAGACCACCACGCTGCTCGACTTCGCCTACACCTCCGCCATGACCGACCAGTCCGACGGCCTGATCGGCATGACGCTGGATCGCAACTTCGCCACCAACGGGTGGGTCTACCTGCTCTGGTCGGACAAGACCCTCAAGCAGCTCAACCTCTCCCGCTTCACGGTGGCGAACAACGCGGTGGCGATGTCGTCGGAGAAGCGCCTGCTGACGATCCCCACCTTCCGGGGTGAGGGCCGGGCCAACTCGCACATGGGCGGCTCGCTGGCGATGGACCCGTCCGGCCGGCTGTACGCGGCGATCGGTGACAACACCGACCCGTTCCAGTCCAGCGGGTACACCCCGATCGACGAGCGCGCGGGGCGCGCCGCCTACGACGCGCAGGCGACCGCCGGCAACACCAACGATCTGCGCGGCAAGATCCTCCGGATCACCCCGCAGGCCGACGGCACGTACACGATCCCCACCGGCAACCTGTTCCCGGTCGGCACCGCGAAGACCCGGCCGGAGATCTACGCCATGGGCATGCGCAACCCGTTCCGGATCACCGTCGACCCGCTGACCAGCGCGGTGCTGGTCGGGGACTACGGGCCGGACGCCCGCTCCGCCGACGCCAACCGGGGTCCGGAGGGGACGGTCGAGTTCAACCGGATCACCTCCGCCGGCAACTACGGCTGGCCGTACTGCGTCGGCAACAACATCCCCTTCAACGACTACAACTTCGCCACCAGCACCTCCGGGGCGAAGTTCAACTGCGCGGCGCCGGTCAACAACTCCCCCAACAACACCGGCCTGACCAACCTGCCGGCGTCGAAGTCGGCGCTGGTCTGGTACGCGTACTCCGCCTCCACCCAGTTCCCGGAGGTGGGCACCGGCGGTGGCGGCCCGATGAGCGGTCCGGTCTACGACTACGACCCGAACAACACCCGGGCCACCAAGTTCCCGGAGTACTACGAGGGCAAGTGGTTCGTCTACGAACTCACCCGCAAGTGGTTCAAGACGCTGTCGGTGCACAAGACCGCCCAGACCTTCACCAACGCCCGCTTCGGTGCCACGAACGTCGGCGACCTCCAGTCCATCAACGGGGTCCTCGGAGGCATGTCCTGGATCCAGCCCTTCGAGGCGGAGTTCGGGCCGGACGGCTCGCTCTACGTCATCGACTTCGGTGAGGGCACCGGCAGCGGCCGGGGCGGCAGCAACAACGGCGCCGGCATCTACCGCATCGACTACGTCGCCAACGGCCGCCCGCCGACGGCGAAGATCGCGGCGAACAAGGACAGCGGCCCCGCGCCGCTGGCGGTGACCTTCTCCTCGGCCGGGTCGGCCGCCGGGGACGGCTCCTCGCTCACCTACGCCTGGGACTTCACCAACGACGGCACGACCGACTCCACGGCGGCCAACCCGAGCTTCACGTACAACAGCGCGGGGAAGTTCACCGCCAGGCTGACCGTCCGCAACAGCGGCAACGGGCTGACCGCCACGGCGGTGACCGACATCGTGGTCGGCAACACCCGGCCCACCGTCACGATCAACGTTCCCGACGGCGGGTTCTTCGACTTCGGCGACAAGATCCCGTACACGGTGACGGTCACCGACCCGGAGGACAGCACCATCGACTGCACCAAGGTGGTCGTGCAGACCCAGCTCGGCCACGACTCGCACGCCCACCCGCTGGACAACTACACCGGCTGCACCGGGGTGCTCAACACGGAGGCCGACGCCGGTGACGGCCACGGTCCGGGGCAGAACCTCTACACGGTGGTGACCGCCCAGTACACCGACGGCGGCGGCTCCGGCGGTGCCCCGGCACTGATCGGGTCCACCCGGTCACAGCTGCAGCCGAAGAGCAAGGAGGCCGAGCACCTCAGCTCCTCCTCCGGGGTGACGGTGTTCGACCGCCCCACGGCCAAGGCCGGCAAGCGGATCGGCGACATCGACCACAACGAGTGGGTCGCGTACGGGCCGGTGAACCTCAAGAACATCAGCTCGGTGACGGTGGGCGCGTCCTCCGCCGGCACCGGCGGTGACGTCGAGTTCCGGGTCGGCTCGCCCACCGGGACGCTGCTCGGCAAGGCCACCATCAGCCCGACCGGGAGCTTCGACAACGTGGTCTCCCCCACGGTGGCGCTGACCAACAAGCCGACCACCACGTTCACGCTCTACGTGAAGTTCGTCAACGCGGCACAGCCGACCAGCGGCACCCCGGACCTGATGGCCTTCGACTGGATGCGCTTCAACGGCTCCGGCGTCAAGCAGGAGCCCGGCGGAACACTGTCGGCGTCGGCCACTCCGGCGACGGGTACCGCACCGCTGTCGGTGAACCTGACCGCCACGGCCACGGCCGGATCGGGCCAGACCATCACCGACTACTCGTGGGACTTCGGCGACAACAGCGCCGTCGTCCACGGGGCCACGCTCAGCTCGACCAGTCACTCGTACGCCCGCAAGGGGACCTTCACCGCCCGGGTGACGGTCACCTACAGCACCGGTGAGACCCGCTCGACCAACCTGACGGTCACCGTCAGCTGACCGAGCGCACTGCGACACGGCGGGCGGGGACCTGTTCCCCGCCCGCCGTGGCCCGTCTCGTGAACGGCCGCGTCCGCCGATGTGGACGCGACGCGGCTCGCCGACCCGGCTCACCGTCCGGTCGTGATCGCCGCGATGGCGGCGTATGGCCGTTGCGTGCCGTCGCCGGGCCGCTGCAGGCGCTCGACCTCCGTGAAGCCGGCTCGCGCCAGTCGCTCGGAGAACTCGTCGGCGGGCCAGCGATAGGCGGTCACGACCTTGTGGTCGAAGGCGGCGACCTCGGCACCGACGAAGAAGCCCACCACCAACGTTCCGGCCGGGGCCATGACCCGTCGGAACTCGGCGAGCACGCCGTCGAGATCTGGCGGTGGCAGGTGGATCAACGAGCCCCAGGCCAGGATGCCGGCGATGGAGTGGTCGGCGACGGCGAGACCTTCCATCGCCCCGAGCTGATAGTCGCCGTGCGGGTGGGCTGCCCGCGCATGGGCGATGAACTCGGGAACCATGTCGATTCCCGTCGCGCTGACGCCGAGCGAGCGAAGGTGTTCGGTGATATGGCCCGGCCCACAGCCCAGATCGAGCACCGTGCCAGGTCGGCCCGCCAGATGGTGCCCGATGAAGGCGAGGTCGTCGGCGTGTACCCGCTGTGGTGTACCGAACAGCTCGATGTAGAGCTCCGCGACGGACGCGTACGCCTGCCGGACCTGCTCCCGGTTCATCACGCGACTCTACAGGCTCTCGGGCGACGTCAGGCCGGAGGCCGGCGCGGTGACGCGTCCATTCTCGCCGTGCCCACCGCGCCGACGGCGCGGCGATAGCCTTCCCGTCATGACGAGCGCCGAACTGGATGAGTTGATCGTCGCGGACGCCGAGGCGCTGCGCGCGTGGTTGTCGGCCAACCACGCCACCTCCCCCGGTGTCTGGCTCGCCCTGACCAGGAAGGGCGGCACCGTCACGACGCTGACCTGGCAGCAGGCGGTCGACGAGGCCCTGTGTTTCGGCTGGATCGACGGACAGGCCCGGAAACGGGACCAGGAGAGCTCGTGGATCCGGTTCACCCCCCGGAGGCCCCGCAGTTCCTGGTCGCAACGCAACGTCACCCACGTGGCCCGCCTGGAGGCGCAGGGGCGGATGCTGGCCCCGGGCCGCGCCGCGGTGGAAGCCGCGAAGGCGGACGGGCGCTGGGCGGCCGCCTACGCCCCGCCGTCGGAGGCCGAGGTGCCGGCCGACCTCCTCGCCGCCATCGCCGCCGACCCCGCCGCCCAGGCCATGTTCGACGTCCTCACCAAGACCAACCGGTTCGCCCTCATCCACCGCGTCAACGCCGTCAAACGGGCGGAGACCCGCGAGCGGAAGATTGGCGAGTTCGTCGCCATGCTGGCCCGGCACGAGACGATCTACCCGCAGAAGGCCAAGCCTTCGACCTCGCCGTCCTCGGCATCCTCATGATCACGTGGACGTCGCTCCCGTGCCGGCGGAGGAACCGCCTCGGCTCTCAGCCGCGCACGAGCGCGTCGTACGCCGTGGCGAACCGGGCGCGCCGTCCCGCGTAGTGCTCGACGTGTGCGGGCCGGGGCTCGTACGTCGCTCCGGTGCTCCGGGGGGCGCGCGGGACGTCCGGTGCCAGCACGTCGAGCGCGAGCAGCGCCGTGCCACGCTGCGTGGCGCGCCGCCGGGCCACGTGCATGACGGGCCGCCCGAGCACGTCCGCGAGGATCTGGAGCCATTCAGGGTGGTCGTTGCTGACCCGTCCCGCCGCCGCGACCTCCAGGACCCCCGGGGCGGCCGGGTGCAGCTCGTCGGCGACACGCGCGTAGGTCAGGGCCACGCCCTCGACGATCCCGCGGAACAGGGCGTCGGCGTCCGTGGCCGCCGACACCCCGTCGAGCACGGCGCGCGCCCCGCCGACCCAGCCCGGCGCGCGTTCCCCGGTGAGGTACGGCAACACCAGCGGCGTGGCATCGCTCGGCGGCGCGGTGAGGGCGACCGCGAGCGCCGGGCTGAGGCGCAACGTGCTCTGCGCCCAGCTGACGGCGCGACCGACGTCGTTGATCGCCCCACCGAGCAGGGTGCGTCCCGCGTCGACCCGGTAGTTCCACAATCCGAACGGTAGGGGGTCGGCCGGGGCGTCGAGCAGCACCCGCAGCGCGCCACTGGTGGCTGTCGCGGCGGTGAGCACCGTGGCGTCGGTCGCCCCGGCCCCGATGGTGCTGGCGAGGCCGTCGGTGATGACGGGGAACCACACGGCCCGCGCGAGGGCGGGCCAGCGCGCCGGTGCCGCCGACGGTGCCGGCTCGGTCATGTCCCGCGGCGGGGAGAGCTGTCCGGGTCCGATGCCCGCGGCAGCGAGCAGCTCGGCGTCGAGCTCGCCCGTGCGACGGTCGAGCAGGCCGGTCCACGCCACCGTGGACGTTCCGGCGAGCGGGTGCCCGACCAGCCGAGCCAGGACGTACTCGCCCAGGGACCACCAGAGGACGGCCTGGGCGACGACGCGCGGCTGCGCGGCCGCGAGCCAGCGCAGGCGCGGGGCGTGATAGCTGGTGTGCAGGCGGGTGCCGGTGCGCTGCTGCGCCGCCTGCTCGTCGAGCTCCTCCCGCAGCGCCGTGACCGCGTCGGCGCTGCGGGAGTCGGCGTAGGTCAGGCACGGGGTGAGCGCGCGTCCGGCCGCGTCGACCGCGATCAGCGAGGCGGCGAAGGTGTCCATCGCCACGCCGGCGATGCGAGTCCCCAGCCGCGGGTCCCCGGTCACCGCGTCGAGGACCTGCTCGACCTCCGCGGTCACCTGATCGGGGTCGATCACCGAGGTGCCGTCGGGCGCGACCGTGAAGGCGTGCGGAACCTTGTACTGCAGGCCGTGGATCCGCCGACCCGACGCGTCGTGCACGCCACCGCGGGTGGCGGTGGACCCGATGTCCAGCGCGAGGACCAGCGGGTCCACCGCCGAGGCGAGGGCGACGTCGTCGTCGGTCCGGGTCATCGCAGTCCTCGTCGTCGGCGGCGCGGGTCTCCGGCAACCCTAGCCAACCGTGGGTGCCCCGGCTTGGCGACGGCCCGCCGATCAGGGCCAGCGGTCAGCGGCGGCCGGTGGCCAGGGCGACGAGGTACTGCCCGCCGCCCGCGTCGACGCTTGCGGTCACCGGCAGTCCGGGCACCAGCCGGGAGAACCGGTCGACCAGCCAGTCCGCCGCCTCCTGGGCGTCCTTCCTGCTCGGGCAGCGGGCGACCAGCTCGCGGCCCCCCTTGCGCTCGAGTCGCTCGGCGACGGTGATCAGCGGTGCGGGCTCCACCACGTGCAGACGGTCCGGCCAGGCGATGACCACCTTGACCGCGCCCTTGCGGGTGTTGCAGGCACGGTGCGCGAGTCGCTCGACGACCTTGGCCTTCCTGTCGGCGGTGCGGCTGTCGACGCTGGGACCACGCGGGTCGTTCACCGACATGTCGGCGTCGACCGGCTCGTCGCACACCCAGCATCGCCAACTGTCACGCCTCGCGACGTCTTCGAGGAGACTCATCCGAGCAAACTAGCCTGTCGACCCCCGGTCGACGACAGCTCCGGGCGGGCGAGCGTGGCCGGTCCGCAGAAAGGTGGCAGGCGATCGCTCTCCGCGCCGTCCGCGTCACGGGTCAGTTGCGGATGGCGCGAACGAGCGCGGTCCGGGATAGCCTTGGGGCATATGGCTACCTATCGCAGCGCCTCAGTGCTTCTCTCCTCCGACGGCACCCGGACCCCCGGCACCGCCGCGCTCTTCGCCGAGCCCGCCCGCAAGGGTGGAACCCCGCCGTGGGCGGGCGACTTCCGACCTGCCAACAGCGCCGGCAACGGCCCTAAGAACGCGGTCGGGAAGACCTTCACGTTGGAGCTGCCCGACGGCAGCACCGGCAAGGTCGTGGTCCAGGGCCTCAAGCGCGGGAAGGGAGGCGTCGTGCTGGCGTTGATGGGCGAGGACGCACCTCCCTTCTGATCGGGAGGCCGACCGCCGCCGAGACCACCGGCTGGAAACAGCCGGTGTACGACCCTGCCCATCGGTAGCTGCCGCGCCGCGCAACCCGCAGGAGCCGGGAACACCGGACCGGGTCATGCGCGCCGGTACGTATGCCGGATCACGGTGAGCAGGGCCGCCAGCGCCAGGCCGAGCAGCGGCGCGAGCGTCACGCCGGCGGCCGTGGCGACCACCGCGACGACCCCCGGCGGCACCCAGCACCACGCCGGCACCCGGCGCGGTGCACGACCCCGGCGGCGCGCCGCCGCCTCGGCCGCCATCGGCACCACGAGCACGGGCAGGGCGGCGGCCAGCAGGGTCAGCCAGGACAGCAGCGACCGGTCGAACCGGGCCACCGCCAGCAGCCCGCCGAGCAGGGCGACGGTGGCCGTCGCGGCGGCGGGCGGCACCCGGGGCGCGAGGTCGCGTACGGCCAGGGCGCCCGAGTAGGTCGTGGTGAGCGCGGCGGCGAAGACGCCGACCGCGACGAAGAGGTTCCCCCACCCGGCCGCGCCACCGGCGCCGGCGAGGACGGCGACGACGTCGGCCGAGCCGGTACGCAGCCACAGTCCCGCCCCGGCCACCACGCCGAGCAGCGTCGGTACGACGAGCAGCCCCAGGCACCAGGCGAGGTCCCGCCGGCGGGCCAGCCCGACGCTGAAGTCGGGTGCGCGGACGGCGAACACGGCCACGTACCCGACCAGCGCGGCGGCGTCGGCGAACCCGCCGACGTCGGCGCGGACCGGGGCGGCCGGCGGTGGGAGCGTCACCAGGCACCACCCGACGAGCGTCACCGCGCTGAGGGTGGTGACCACGGCGACCCGGTTGCCGAACCGGGCGGGGGTCAGCGACACGGCGAGGACCAGGGCCTCCAGCAGCACCGGTCCCGCCCAACCGGGCAGGTGCGCGAGCGCGGCGAGCGACGCGCCGCCGAGGCCGACGTTGAAGCCGTTCCACCCGATCATGGACACGGCCAGCACCGCCGCGAGCAGGGTACGGGCAACCCTCCCGACGTACGCGGGCAGAGCACCGGTGAGCGGGCGACCGTCGCCGAGCGGCGGGCGCAGCCCGATGCGGCCCTGCCCCCAGAGCAGTGCCGTCATGAGGGCCGCCCCGACCAGCAGGCCGGCCACCGGCACCGCACCGCCGTGTCGGGCGGCCATCGCCGCTCCCAGTACCAGCGCGGCGGGGGCGGTGCCGATGCCGAGCCAGGCACCGACCGCCGCCGGCCACCGCCGCCCCGGACCGGCCATGAGGGTGGGGCCGGCCGGAGCGACGTTCGGAGGCGGCTCAGACAACGTGGCGCAGGTAGCCCGCGACGGAGGCGTCGAGGACCTCGCGCCCCGGCCGCGCCCACACCTCGGCGGAGAAGACCTCCACCTCGACCGGCCCGGTGTAGCCGGCCGCGTCGACCGCCGTCCGCAGGCGGCGTAGCTCGATGCAGCCGTCGCCGGGCAGCGCCCGGCCGAGCAGTACACCCTCGGGCAGCGGGGTCACCCAGTCGCAGACCTGGAACGCGGCGATCCGGGCGCCCGCGCGGGCGATCTGGGCGTACACCGTGTCGTCCCACCACACGTGGTACGCGTCGACGACGACGCCCACCACACCCGGGTCGAACATCTCGGCGATGTCGAGTGCCTGGCCCAGCGTGGCGACGACGCACCGGTCGGCGCAGAACATCGGGTGCAACGGCTCGATGGCGAGGGTCACCCCGGCCGCGGCGGCGTGCGGGGCCAGGTCGGCGATCGCGTCGGCGACCCGCTTCCGGGCGCCGTCGACGTCCCGGCTGTCCGGGGGCAGGCCGCCGGAGACGAGCACCAGCACCCCCGTGCCGAGCGTGGCGGCCTCCTCGATCGCCCGCAGGTTCTCGTCCCGCCAGCCGTCGGTGGTGAAGAAGCCGCCCCGGCACAGCGAGGTCACGGCCAGGCCGGCGTCGCGCACCAGCTTGGCCGCGCGGGTCAGCCCGTACTCGGCCACCGGCTCCCGCCACAGGCCGATCCCGGGCACCCCGGCGTCGGCGCACCCGGCGACCACGTCCTCCAGCGGCCAGTGCTTCGCCGTGGCCTGGTTGAAGGAGAACCTCCCCAGACCCGGCTCACTCCTCGCGCTCACTGGGCCGCTTTCCGTTCGCGACTGCGGGGCTCGCAGACCCGGCTCACTCCTCGCGCTCACTAGGCCGCTTTCCGTTCGCGACTGCGGGGCTCGCAGACCCGGCTCACTCCTCGCGCTCACTGGTCCACCCCCGCCGTGGCGAAGAACGCCCGCGCGCGGGCGGCGGCCAGCTCGGCGTCCGGCAGCAGACCGGCGGCGTCGGCGAGGGTGAGCAGGGTCGCCAGGTGCGCCGGCGAACGGCCGGACTGGAGACCCCCGACCATGGTGAAGTGGTCCTGGTGGCCGGTCAGCCAGGCCAGGAAGACGATGCCCGTCTTGTAGAACCAGGTGGGCGTCGCGAACAGGTGCCGGGCCAACGGCACGGTCGGCGCGAAGATCTCCTCGTACGCGGTCAGGTCGTCGCGGTCCAGCGCGGCCAGCGCGGCGGCGGCGGCCGGCGCGATCGCCGCGAACACCCCGAGCAGGGCGTCGGAGTGGCCCACCTCGTCGCCCCGGATCAGCTCCGGGTAGTGGAAGTCGTCGCCGGTGTAGAGGCGTACGCCCGCGGGCAGCCGGCGCCGCAGCGCCACCTCCCGGCCGGCGTCGAGCAGCGAGACCTTGATCCCGTCCACCCGCGACTCGTGCGCCTTGACCAGCTCGACGACCGTGTCGGCGGCCAGGTCCAGGTCGGTCGCACCCCAGTAGCCGGTCAGCGCCGGATCGAACATCGATCCGAGCCAGTGCAGCACGACCGGCCCGTCGGCGGCGGTGAGCAGCTCGTCGTACACCCGCAGGTAGTCCTCGGGCCCACGGGCCGCGGCGGCGAGGTGCCGGCTGCACATCAGCACCGGGCGGGCCCCGGCCTCCTGCACCTCGTCGAGCTGCTCGCGGTAGGCCCGGGTCACCTCGGCCAGGGTGGCCGGGCCGGCCGGAAGCTGGTCGGTGGCGACCCCGGCCACGATCCGTCCGCCCACCGCGCGGGCCTCGGCGGCGCTGCGCCGGATCAGCTCCCGGGTGGTCGGGTGGTCCAGGCCCATGCCCCGCTGCGCGGTGTCCATCGCCTCGGCGACCCCCAGGCCGTACGACCAGAGGTGCCGCCGGAAGGCCAGGGTGCGCTCCCAGTCGAGCACGGCCGCGGCGCCCGGGACGTTCTCGGCGCCCGGGTCGGCGACGACGTGCGCGGCGGCGTACGCGATCCGGCTGGCCGGCGGCCCGGCCGGGCGCGGGTGGCCGTCCCCGCCGCGCAGCCGGTGCCGGACTCCGCCGGGCAGCCGCACCTCGGCGGCGTGCGCGCTCACAGCTCCAGCTCCGGCACCTCGAGCCGACGACCCTCGCGCGCCGACCGCAGCCCCAGCTCGGCGAGCTGCACACCGCGCGCGCCGGCCAGGAAGTCCCAGCGGAACGGCTCCCCGTCGGCCACGTGCCGCAGGAACGCCTCCCACTGCACCTTGAAGCCGTTGTCGAAGTCGTCGTTGTCCGGCACCTCGGTCCACTGTGCCCGGAAGTCCTCGGTGACCGGCAGGTCCGGGTTCCACACCGGCTTCGGGGTGACCGCGCGGTGCTGCGTCCGGCAGGTACGCAGACCGGCCACCGCGCTGCCCTCGGTGCCGTCGACCTGGAACTCGACCAGTTCCTCGCGGTGCACCCGCACGCACCACGACGAGTTGAGCTGGGCGATCGCCCCACCGTCGAGTTCGAAGATCCCGTACGCGGCGTCGTCGGCGGTCGCGCGGTAGGTGCGGCCCGCCTCGTCGACGCGCTCCGGCACGTGCGTGGCGGTGACGCAGGAGACCGACCGCACCCGCCCGAACAGCTCCTCCAACACGTACTGCCAGTGCGGGAACATGTCGACGACGATGCCGCCGCCGTCCTCCGACCGGTAGTTCCAGGAGGGACGCTGGGCGGGTTGCCAGTCGCCCTCGAACACCCAGTAGCCGAACTCGCCGCGCACCGACAGGATCCGGCCGAAGAAGCCCCCGTCGATGAGGCGCTTGAGCTTGCGCAGTCCGGGCAGGAAGAGCTTGTCCTGGACCACGCCGGTCCGGACACCGGCGGCGCGGGCCGCACGGGCCAGGTCCAGCGCGCCGCCGGTCTCCTCGGCGAGGGGCTTCTCGGTGTAGACGTGCTTGCCGGCCTCCAGCGCGGCCCGGATCGCCTTCTCCCGCTGCTGGGTGACCTGGGCGTCGAAGTAGATCTCGACGTCCTCCCGGGCGAGGGCCCCGGTCAGGTCGGTGGTCCAGTCGTCCAGGCCGTGCCGCTCGGCGATCTCCCGGAGCTTGGTGGCGTTCCGCCCGACCAGCACCGGGTGCGGCCAGAGGGTCGTCCCGTCGGCCAGGGGGACGCCGCCCTGTTCACGGATGGCCAAAAGGGAGCGCACCAGGTGCTGGCGGTAGCCCATCCGGCCGGTGACTCCGTTGACGATGATGCCGATCGACCTGCGGGTCATGGTGTTCCTTCCGTCGTACGTGGGGCCTGCTCAGTGGTTCGCGGCAACGCTGCCGAGCAATCCGCGCAGGTCGGTGGCGAGGCGGTCGAAGCGGGGGTCCGACATGACCTGGGCGTAGTCGCGGTGCGGGGGCAGGTCGACGTCGAAGGTGCGCAGGATGCGCCCCGGTCGCGGGCTCATCAGGATCACCCGGGTCCCGAGGAAGACCGCCTCGGCGATCGAGTGGGTCACCAGCACCACGGTGGTGCCGGTCTCCCGCCAGATCCGGTTCATCTCGGCGTTCATCTGTTCCCGGGTGAGGGCGTCGAGGGCGCCGAACGGCTCGTCCATGAGCAGGACCGGCGGGGCGTGCAGCAGTGCGCGGCACAGGGCCACCCGCTGCTGCATGCCGCCGGACAGCTCGTGCGGCAGGGCCTTCTCGAAGCCCCGCAACCCGGTCATCTCGATCAGGGCGTCGGCGCGCTCGGCGGCGGCGCGGCGGTCCATGCCCCGCATCTCCGCCTGGAGCAGGATGTTGGCCCGCGCTCCGCGCCACTCCAGCAGGGCGGCCCGCTGGAAGACGAAGCCGATGTCCTTCTGCGGCCCGGTGACCGGACGGCCCATCAGGGAGATGTCGCCGCTGGTCGGCCGGACCAGTCCCGCCACGATCTTCAGCAGGGTCGACTTGCCGCAACCGGACGGGCCGACGATGGTGACGAACTCGCCCGGGGCGATGTGCAGGGAGACGTCGTCCAGGGCGGTGGTCTGCGACCGCTTGGAGGTGAACCGGACGCTCACCCCGGAGATGTCGATGGCGGTGCCGGTCCGTACCGGCGCGCTCGCGGTCACCGGTCAGCCCTGCGTCGCGTAGGAGGCGTCCCAGTACGCGGTGGGCGCGCCCGGGTTCTTCAGCTCGGCGTAGCGGGCCATCAGGTCGACGGTCTCGCTCCACTGGGCGTCGGTGTTCACGCCGGGGGCGGCGTCGGTGCCGATCAGCGGCAGGGCGAGGGCGAGCTGCTTGGTGAGTACCTCCGCGGGCGGCTCGTTCTCGGCCAGCTCGCTCATCGCGGAGACCGCGCCGGGGGCGTCCTTCGCGGCCTCGGTCCAGGACTTCTGCGTCGCCCGGACGAACTTGCGGGCCAGCTCCGGGTCCTTCTCGAGGGTCTCCGTGTTGGCCACCAGGCCGGTGCCGAGCAGGTTCATCCCGTAGTCGGCGAAGAGCAGCACCTCGACCTTCTTGCCGGTCTTGTTCTCGATGGTCGGGGCCTGGTCGTGGAAGAAGCCCATGATGGCGTCGACCTTGCCCTCGGCCAGCGCGGCGATCTTGCCGGCCGCGTCGACGTTGACCACCTTGACGTCGCTCTGCTTTAGGCCGTTCTTCTCCAGCCAGGCCGGGAAGGTGGCGTAGAGGGCGTCGCCGGGGGTGCCGCCGACGGTCTTGCCCTTGAGGTCGGCGGGGGTCTTGATGTTCTTGTCGGCGAAGAACTCCACCGAGGCGGGGCCCTTCTCCAGGTACGAACCCAGGCTGCGGACCGGCATGCCGCTGGCGACGGACTTCAGCAGCGCCGGGCTGTCGGCCCAACCGAACTCGGTCTGCTTCTGGGCGACCTGCTTGATCGTGTTGCCGGAGCCGTTACCGGGCTGGATCTTCAGGTCGATGCCCTCGGCGGCGTAGTAGCCCTTCTTCAGGCCGTAGTAGAAGGGTGCGTGCTCGCCGTAGGGAACCCAGTTGAGGGTCAGGGTGACGCTCTTGTTCCCGCCGTCGGAGCCGGCGTCGGAGGAGTCGTCGCCGCCGCAGCCGGTGGCGGCGAACAGCAGGGCGGTGGAGAGGAGCAGGGCGGTGGCGGTGCGCTTCATATCGGTGCCTCCGTGCTGGTGAGGAACTCGGGAGGGTGCGCGGATCTGCGGGGTGCGGTCAGGAGGTGGTGAGCGACACTCCGGTGCGGCGGCTGGCGTGCCACGGGATGAGCAGCGCCTCGGCGATCTCGACGAGGACGAACAGGACGATGCCGATGGCGGACATGAGGATCAGGTCGGCGAAGAGCAGCGCAGAGTCGAGGTTGCCGTTGGCCAGCAGCAGGACGTAACCGAGCCCTTCGCTGGCCCCGACGAACTCGCCGACCACCGCACCGACCACCGCGAGGGTGACCGCGACCTTGAGACCGGCCATCAGGTGCGGCAGGGCGTTGGGGAAACGGATCTTCCGGAAGGTCCGCCACGGGCCGGCGCCCATGGTGGACGCCAGGTCGAGCAGCTCCGGATCGGTGGAGCGCAGGCCGGCCACCCCGGAGATGACCACCGGGAAGAACGCGATGAGCACGGCCAGGATGACCTTCGGCGCCAGACCGAGCCCGAACCACACCACCAGCAGCGGCGCGATGGCGATCTTCGGGATGACCTGCGCGAAGAGGACGATCGGGTAGAGCGCCTTGTCCAGGGTGCGGGAGTAGGCGATGGCGACGGCGGTGGCGAGGCCCAGCACGGCGGCGAGGACGAAGCCGAGGACCGTCTCGTAGAGGGTGACCAGGGTGTGGCGGGCCAGTTCGGACCACTGGCTGGTCATCGTCGTCCACACCTGACCGGGGGTGGGGACGAGGTAGTTCGGCACGAACTCGCGGGCGGCGACGAACCACCAGGCGGCGAAGACCGCCACCAGCACGAGGGCCGGACGCCACAGGGCGTCGGCGAGGGCGACGAGCCGCCGGCCGAGGCCGGGACCGGGCGGGCGCCCGGCCGGCACCCCCGTCGCGCCGGCCGGGGTGGTGGTGCGGTCGGCCGGGTCCGGCCCACCGACCCGGTCGCCGGGTGTTCCGGCCGCCGGGGCGACGGGCCGGTGGCCCGCGGTGTCCAGGGCGTTCTCGGTCACGCGGATCCTCCTTCGAGCCCGGAAACGTCCCGTGGGACCGGGCCGGGTCGGCGAGTCAGGCAAACGCTTTCCTGGGAGCGTAGGGCTCTGTTTTGCCTGAGGCAAGGGCTTTCCTGGATCTGTTTGTGAAGCGTGTCCGGTCGGGCCGGTCAGCCGCCGGCCGGGTAGGTGTCCAGCAGGCCGCACATGCCGAGACGGCCCCGTTCGGCCGGCTCTCCGGCCGCGTACAACCGGGCCCCCTCCAGGTGCGCGGCGTCGCCCCGGTCGATCGCATCGAGCTGGTGCCCGGTGCGCGCGGCGGCCGCCGCCGCGCCGGCCCGCCAGCGCTGCCGCCACTGGTCGACCAGCGGCCGGCGCAGCGCCACCGCCGCCGCGTAGAACTGCTCCAACGCCGGCCGTCCGCCGGCCCGCAGCGCCGCGAAGCCGGCCACCGCGAGGTCCCGGCGGCGGTGCGCGACGCCCACGTCGCCGCCCGGCGCTCCCCCGTCCGGCAACGCCGTCGCCGCGGCGTAGGCGGCGGGATCCGCGAGGTACTCCGCCGGCAGGGTGAGCACCGCGTCACCCGCCTCGGGCAGCCCGCTGTTCTGCATGAGTACGACGATGCGCAGGTCACCGCCGTTGACCAGCCGGTGCACGGTGCCCGGCGTGAACCACACGACCGCCCCCGGGCGCAGCGGTGTCTCCCGGAAACCGTCCACGGTCAGCGTCTGCACCGTGCCGGAACCGCCGGTCACCACGTACGCCTCGGTGCAGCAGAGGTGCACGTGCGGCGTCCCGCCGACCAGGCCGTCCGGGCCCGGGGTGTCGTAGACGCAGAGCCGGGACAGCCCGACCCCGCCCGGCAGCGGGGCCGGCGCGTCAGGCATCGAAGTACTCGTCGGTGTCGTCGGCCGCCGGAAGCGCCACCAGCAGCACCTTCAGGTCGCCGATCGCCCGGTGCCGGCAGCCCGGCTTGATGAGGAAGGCCGACATCGGCCGGGCCGGGTAGCGGACGCCGTCCAGCTCGACCTCCCCCTCGCCCTCCAGCACGATGTAGTACTCGGTGGCGACCTTGTGGTAGTGGGTGAGCGCGTCCTGGATCTGGAGCAGGTGGACGCTGGCCTGGCCTCCGCTCTCGGCGATGAAGCCGCGCCGGGTGGTGCCACAGGAGCAGCGCTTGGGGGGCAGTTCGTCGAGCTGGACGATGGCGTGGCGGTCGGACATGCGGGGGCCTCCCTGCGGGAAAGGGCTTTCTTTGCGGTACGGTGACGCTAGCCCGCACGGTGAAAAGCCGTCAACAGTCAGTGAGGGGGCGGCCATGGCGACCCTGTCCGACGTGGCGCGACGGGCGGGCGTCTCGCCTGCCACCGCGTCCCGCGTGATCAACGGCAGCAGCAAGCCGGTGACCGAGGACCTGCGCGAGCGGGTGCTGCGCGCCGTCGCCGAGCTCCAGTACGTGCCCAACGCCCACGCCCAGCTGCTGGCGCGCTCGCACCGTACGGCCGTCGGCGTGATCGTCCACGACGTCTCCGACCCGTACTTCGCCGAGATCACCCGGGGCCTGCAACGGGTCGCCAGTGACCAGGGGCGGCTGCTGATGATCTGCAACAGCTACCGCGACCCGGAGCGGGAGCTGGAGTACGTCGAGCTGCTGCGCGGCCACCAGGTGGCGGCGATCATCATGGCCGGATCGGGCTACCACGACGAGACGTTCACGAAGCTGCTCAACGAGAAGCTGGCCGCGTACGAGGCGACCGGCGGGCGGGTGGCGGTGATCGGCCGGCACGAGCACTCCGGCGACGCCGTCATGCCCGACAACCGTACCGGCGGCTGGCTGATCGGCACCGAGCTGTGCGCGCTGGGGCACCGGGAGATCGGCGTGATCTCCGGACCGGCCGTCCTCACCACGACCACCGACCGGCTCGCGGGGCTGCGGGCCGCGCTCGCCGAGCACGGCCGCAGCCTGCCCGAGCACCGCATCCGGTACGCCGAGTTCGACCGGGACGGTGGCGCCGCCGCCACCGCCGCCCTGCTCGACGCCGAATCCGGACTGACCGCCGTGGTCGCCCTGAACGACTCGATGGCCATCGGCGCCCTCGCGCTGCTGCGGTCCCGGTCGGTCGCGGTGCCGCAGCAGGTGTCGGTCACCGGCTTCGACGACATGCCGATCGCCCGGGACGTGACTCCGCCGCTGACCACCGTCCGGCTGCCCCTGGTGGAGATGGGTGCGCGGGCCATGGCGCTGGCCCTGGACCCGGGTGCCGGGGCACCCCGGACCGAGGTGCTCGCCGCCGAGGTCGTCCGGCGGGACAGCGCCGGCCCGGCCCCGGACGCGGGCACGACGCGGGCACGGCCGACGAGCCGGGCGGCGTCGGGTCGACGCGTGCGCAAGGCCGACCCGGTCCGGTGACGCCGGTCGGCCCGGGCGTCGCCACCCCGGGTCAGATGATGAAGTGCGTCCAGTACGCCAGCCAGACGACGAACAGAGCGCCCTGGAGCAGGGCGAGCGCGGCGGAGAGCCACACGTCGGCAGTGGCGCGCCGGGCCCACCCGGCCAGCACCAGGGCGACCGGGAAGACCGCCAGCAGGTAGCGCAGCAGGCTCTTGTACACCGGCGGTCCCATGGACAACGGCACCATGACCATCAGCACCCCGTAGACCAGGTAGGGCAGCCCCAGGCGGCGGGCGCCCGCGACCAGGACGGCCAGCACCAGGACGGCGAGCCACACCCGCAGGGCGTCCCGGGGGCCGGTCCCGGTCAGGCCGTGCCAGAGCACGCCGAGCGGGTTCTGCACGGAGATCCCCCAGCCCTTCTCCTGGGCGTGCTTGTAGGCGAACCAGTCCCCGCCCTGCCAGCGGCAGAACGCCATGAACGTCAGCCAGCCGGCCGGCACCAGCACCAGCGGCCAGCCGACGCGCACGTACCGCGCCAGGTCCCGCGGTCGCCACCGGTAACCGTGCTGGCGCAGCAGGACCAGGGCCAACGGGACCACGACCACGAAGCCCACCGAGCGGCTCAGGCCGAGGAAGTACCCGACGACACCGGCGAGCAGCCAGCGACGCTCCTCGGCGTAGTGGAAGGTGGCCAGGGCGAGGCAGAGGAACAGCGACTCGGTCAGCGCCGCCTGGAACAGGAACGCGGCCGGAAGCAGCACCAGGTAGCGGACGAACCGCCGCGCGCCGGCGTCGTCGCCGAGCAGCCGCTCGGCCAGCCGGTAGGCGTAGTAGAGCATCAGCAGGAACGCGACGTTGGCGACCAGCAGCAGCGCCAGCGCGGTCCGCCCACCCAGCAGCAGGGCCAGCGGTTTCGCCAGGAACGGGTAGAGCAGCGGGAAGGCGAAGCCGCGCCAGGGCTCGTCCAGCGGCTGTTGCACCAGATGGTCGTACAGAAACGAGTCCCAGGCGAACCAGAGCGACAGCCACCGGTGCTCCGAGACTTCGCGCTGCTGCTGGCGCATCATCGCCTCGTGCGGCGGCGGCGCCCACGGCACCTCGTCGAACGCGCTCAACGCGAGCACGCCGACGAGGCTGAGCACGATCTTCGTGCCGAGGAAGACCACCACCACGAACGGCCACGGCGCCGGCACCCGGGTGACGGCCCGACCCACCGCGCCGCGCGCCGCGTCGACCCGCGCGCCGAGCCGTTCCCGCGGCCCCACCGCGCTGCGCGGCCGTCCGTCCCCCACGCCAACTCCGATCCGTCCGTTTCCGGCGGTGCCACATCCCCGTTTCGCGTCGCCCGACACGTCACCCGGCCGGAAGAAACCGGCGGTGGGGGTGAGACCGCGCGGATGGCGGGTAAGCGCGCCGCCTCACACCGGACGCAGGGAGCGGGCGAACATGGCTGACGAACAAGGCACCGTGGTGATCGGTGCGGGGCCGGCCGGGCTGACGGCGGCGTACGAACTGCTCCGGCACGGGACCCCGGTGCGGGTGTTCGAGTCCGACCAGGTGGTGGGCGGCATCAGCCGCACCGTGGAACGCGACGGGTGGCGGTTCGACATCGGCGGGCACCGGTTCTTCACGAAGGTGTCGCGGGTCGAGGACTTCTGGCACGAGATCCTGCCCGACGAGGACTTCCTGCTGCGGCCGAGGATGAGCCGCATCTACTACCGGGGTGCGCTCTACGACTACCCGCTCAGTGCGTCCAACGCCCTGCGCAACCTCGGCATCCGGGAGGCGGCGCTCTGCATGGCCTCGTACGCCCGGGCCCGGCTGCGCCCCCCACGGGACCAGTCGCACTTCGA
Organism: Micromonospora sp. BQ11; assembly: GCF_052068135.1. NCBI lineage: Bacteria > Bacillati > Actinomycetota > Actinomycetes > Micromonosporales > Micromonosporaceae > Micromonospora > Micromonospora sp. BQ11. The sequence continues at coordinate 57,450 of NZ_JBQHDB010000003.1, forward strand.
GGGCTGGGTGTCGGCCCGTTTCGGGTGGCGGCTGTACTCGATGTTCTTCAAGACCTACACGGAGAAGGTCTGGGGCATGCCGGCCGACCGGTTGCAGGCCGACTGGGCGGCGCAGCGGATCAAGAACCTGTCGCTGTCCAAGGCGGTCCTCAACGCGCTGTTGCCCCGGCGCAACCGTAAGGACGTGACCAGCCTGATCGAGGAGTTCCAGTACCCGAAGCTCGGGCCGGGGATGATGTGGGAGCGCTGCGCGGAGGAGGTGCGCCGCCGCGGGGGTCGGGTCGAGACCGGCACCTGGGTCACCGCCGTGCACCGGGACCCGGAACACCGCCGCGCAATCTCGGTCAGCGTGGACTCCGAGGGCGGGCGGCGTACCGAGCCCGCCGCGCACGTGATCTCGTCCATGCCGATCTCCGAGCTGGTGGCCGCGCTGAGTCCGGCCCCTCCGCCGGAGGTCCGGGCCGCCGCGGAGGACCTGCGCTACCGGGACTTCCTCACTGTCGCGCTGGTCGTACCGGCGGAGTTCTCCTTCCCGGACAACTGGATCTACGTCCACGACCCCGGTGTCAAGGTCGGCCGGATCCAGAACTTCGGGTCCTGGTCACCGCACCTGGTGAAGGACGGTCGCACCTGCCTGGGCCTGGAGTACTTCGTGTTCGAGGACGACGAGACCTGGCGTACGCCGGACGCGGAACTCGTCGCCGCCGCCACCGTGGAGCTGGAGCGGCTCGGGCTGATCCGGCCCGGGGTCGTCGAGGCCGGCTACGTGGTCCGGATGCCCAAGGCGTACCCGGTCTACGACGAGCGGTACCAGCGCAACGTGGACGTGATCCGGGAGTGGCTGGCCCGGGAGGTGCCCAACGTGCACCCGGTCGGGCGCAACGGCATGCACCGCTACAACAATCAGGACCACTCGATGCTGACCGCCATGCTGACGGCGGAGAACATCGCGCTGGGCACCTCCCACGACGTCTGGTCGGTCAACGTCGAGCAGGACTACCACGAGGAGACGGCGAAGCAGGACGGCGACGGCCACCGCGGCACCGGCCGCGACGCGCCGATCGTGCCCGCACCCCCGGTGGCCTCCGTCGGCGGTGGGCCGGCCGGGGACGAGCCGTCACGGTCCGCACCGCAAGGGGTACGCCTCGGCTGAGCGCCCCGGGGCCGCCACGCGACGCCGCCGACGGGTGGTGGCGAACCGTCCGCCTCCGTAGTCTCGGCCGGATGATCCGCGACGCCTTCCTGGACGCGGCCGACGTCGCCGCGACACTGCTGCGTGCACCCGTGCTCGCCGGGCGCTGGTCGGCCCCGAGCGCACTGGCGGACTTCACCATCGGTGGGCTCGCCCGCCACCTCGCCAACCAGGTCACCCGCACCACCGGCCTGCTCGCCGCCGCACCGGGCACCTCGGCCGTCCCGCTGCTGGACCACTTCACCGGCAACCCGTGGGTGACCTCGGGGGTGGACGGCGCGGACAACATGGGCATCCGCCGGCGCGGCGAACGGGACGCCGCCGCCACCACGCCGGACCGGCTCGCCGACGAGGTCGACGCCGCCCTCAGCGAACTCCGACGGACGGTTCCCGCGCAGCCGACGGACCGGATCGTCGACCTGGGCGAGTGGGGCCTGCGGGTGGACGACTTCCTGCTGACCCGGGTCCTCGAACTGGTCGTGCACACCGACGACCTGGTGGTCAGCCTCGGTCTGCCGACCCCCGCGCTGCCGGCCGCCGCGACGGAGGCGTCCCTGCACCTCCTCGTCCGTCTCGCGGCCTGGCGGCACGGCCCACTGGACGTGGTGCGCGCCCTGGCCCGGCGGGAGCGGGCACCGGCCTCGGTCGCCGCGCTCTGATGGCCGCCTTCAGCCCCACCCAGCGCCACCTCTCCCCCGCCGACGTCGGGCGGTACGTCCGCGCCTCGTTCGGGCCCCGGCGGACCGCCGCCGCATGCGGACCCATGGGTGGAGGCGGCTTCGCCGCGGTCTGGTGGGTACGCCTCGACGACGGCCGCGACGTGGTGCTCAAGGTCGCCCCCGCGCCGCACGTACGGCTGCTGCGCTACGAGCAGGACCTCACCGATGCCGAGGCACGCTACTTCCGGCTGGTGGCGGCCGAGGTGCCCACGGTTCCGGTCCCACCCGTGCTGCACCAGGGAACGGATGCCGATCTCGGCGAGTGGCTGTTCACCGGTCGACTGCCCGGCCGCTCCCTCGCCGAGCTGTCCGCGACCGGAGCGGACCTGACCCGCGCCCGCCACGACGTCGGCCGGGCGGTCGCCGCCCTGCACCGGGTCACCGGCGACCACTACGGCTATCCCGACAACAGGCGGGCGTGCGGAGACACCTGGCGCGACGCCTTCGGCGCCATGGTGGACGAGCTGCTCGCCGACGCGGCCGACTGGCAGGTGCCGCTGCCCGCGCCCGCGCCGCGCGTCCGGTCACTCGTCGACCGGCACGGCGACGCGCTGGACCAGGTGCGCCGGTCCGCCCTGCTGCACTTCGACGGCTGGGACGGCAACGTCCTCGCCGCGCCCGACGCGACGGGCACGTACCGCCTGTGCGGACTGGTCGACGGCGAGCGCTGGCTGTACGGCGACCCGCTGCTGGACCTGGTCTCCCCGCTGCTCTTCCGGCGTGTCGAGGACGAGCCGCAAGACCCGTTCCTGCGCGGCTACGCGCACGCCACCGGTGAACCGCTGGTACTCGACGACGGCGCCCGGCGGCGACTGGCGCTCTACCGCCTGCACCTCTACCTGTTGATGACCGTGGAGATGCCGAGCCGTGGCATCACCCGGCAACGTGACCCGGAACGGCACGACCGGCTGGCGCGTCTGCTCACCGCTGAGCTGGACGCGCTGCAGAAGGACTGAGCGGCGCGGACGCCGATACGTGCGCCAGCCCGCCGGACCGAAGGCCGTCCTACAGCTCCTGGACGGGACGGGACAGCAGGCAGAACTCGTTGCCCTCGGGATCGGCGAGCACGACCCAGGTCGCATCCGAGGGCTGCCCCACGTCGACGGGCCGTGCGCCGAGGGCGAGCAGCCGGTCAAGCTCCTCCGCGGTGGACACGCCGTCGGCCCGCAGGTCGAGATGCAACCGGTTATTGATCACCTTGCCCTCCGGCACAGCAGCCACGTCGATCGTCGGCCAGGACCGGTCGGCGGCTGCGATGGTGATCACCTCGGAATCCTCCTCGACGATCTGCCAGCCGAGGACCGCACACCAGAAGTCGGCGATCAGGTGCGGTTGGACGGCGTCGATGACGATGACGGCAAGACGGCTCGGCATGCCTCATTGTCACCCGCCCACGATGCTGCACCAGCCCAGGCGCAGCGCTCGTCCGGACGAGACCCGGCACCACCGCCCACGAGCTGCTGGTCCACGCGGTGAGGCCCGACCGGTGCCCGGTGGGCGAATCGCTCAGCACCGTCGGTGGTAGACGTTACGGCGGGCCACGCGTTGCGGGTCCAGCCAGGCCGGCGGCAGGAACTCGGGACGGCCGTCGGCTCCCCGGCGTATCGTCCACTCGCCCTGATGGACGACCCGGTGGTGGTGACCGCAGAGCAGGACGGCGTTGTCGAGTCGGGTGGGTCCCCCGTCCGACCAGTGTCGGATGTGGTGGCCGTCGCACCACCGCGGCGGCCGGTCGCAGCCCGGGAAGGCACAGCCGCCGTCGCGCAGGACCAGGGCGCGCCGCAGCGGACCGGTGACGAGCCGGCGCTGCCGGCCCAGGTCGAGGACCTGACTCTCGCCACCCAGGACGGCCGGGAGGACGGCGGCGTCGCAGGCGATCCGCCGGACGGCGTCGGGCGTGAGACGGAGACCGGTGTCGAGGGTGCCGGCACCGAGGTGGTTGAGCAACGGATCCAGCGCGACGGTGACGACGAGCTGCGGCCGGTCACCGCCGTGCTCAGGAAGGTCGCCGGTGCGCAGCACCAGGCGGCACACCTCGGCGAGCGCGTCGTGCCGTCGTTGGCCGGGACTGCGGTCGTCATCCACTCCCCCGGGCGCGCACAACGGCTCGATCGCCGCGCGGAGCAGCGAGGCGGTCTCGCCGTCGAGGCGGCCGCTCACCCGGACCTGCCCGTCGGGCTGGTCGGAGAGCGTGAGGTGACGGTCGACCAGGGCCCGTTCCTCGATGCGCCGGAGCGCTTCCGCCTCGGCCTGCTCGGCGAGGTCGGAGCGACGTGGTGGAGAATGCGTGCGCCGAGACGGCGCAGGACGGTGGGCTCGTGCTGCACGGCGAGGTCGACCAGCAGCGCGGCGGCCTTGTCGGCCACCTCCGGGCCGGCCTCGACCGGCAACGCGCCGACGGCCTCGGCGACCACCACGGCCTGCTCGACGGTGACCGCGCCACGGGCCAGCGCCGACCGCACCTGGGACGGCCCCGCCTCCACGGTCGCGGCAGCAGCCACCAGGTGACGTGCGGAGCGGCCGGTCAGCCGAAGCCGGTCGCGCAGCCACACCGCCGTCGAGGTGGCACCCTGCCGGGTGGCGAGCCCGCGACCGTCAACCTCCCGCACCAGGCCCAGCTTCAGCGCCGTCAGTCGCTGTTCCAGCAGGTGCACCGTATCCAGTGACGCGATCAGGTCCTCGTCGGACCACGCCCATGACGACGCGTCGACGACCTCGTCGAACACCTCGCTGAGCTGCGCCAACGCCACCATCACGCGTCCACGTCAGAACAGAAGTACGACATTTTCCGCCACGGCCAACCGACCGCCGGAAGGCCAGGACGGCGTGGCGGGGAGGTGGGGGGCGGTAGGGCGAGCCGGAACAGTGGCATCGCCGCTGTCGGGTCCGGCCCCCGCGTTCGTCGGTGGGCAGGGGAAGGACGTCCCTTCGAGGGAACCCCATGCCGCCAGTACGCAGTTCTGTTCCACTCGCCCGCGCCCGCCGACCCGATGGAGCTGATGCCCGTACGGGGAGCGGCACCCGGACCAGATCGAGGAGTTGGGCGGCCGGTTCGTGACGGGCTTCGCGCTGTAGCCGAGCACCACCGCCCGGGGCTGGCACGACGACGGCCTGCAGAACGACGGCCCGGCACGACGAAGGGTGGCGCCGACGTCGCGTCGGCGCCACCCTCATGGCGTACGTCAGTCCAGGTCGACCGGGCGCAGCACCCGGTCGATGGCGTGCGCGATCTGCTTGTTGCCCTTGTTTACGTCGAAGACGACGACGCGCGGGTCACGGTCGTCGGTGTCGGCGTCGATCAGCCGCACCTGCTTGTAGTGCGGGTAGTGGCGAACGTCGACCTCGATCGTCGGGCCGAGCGCGGTGGTCAGCTCCGCACCGTCGGCCTTGACCGCGGTCTTGCGGTCGATCGTGGCGCCCGGCACCACGTGGTAGAGAAGGACGTTCTCCACGGTGTCGATGCCGAGGCCGGCGACGGCGGTGAAGGTGGCGCTCTCGCTCGGCAGGTGGGGGTAGGCGTCGGTGAGGTCCTGGACGAGCCGCTGGAAGGCGCCGTCGTTCGGGATGAACGCGGTCAGCGCGACGTTGCCGTCGGTGAGCACCTTGACCGCCGAGTCCGGCTTGGCCTCCAGCACCGCCAGCACGGCCTTGGTCAGGACGTCGAAGTCGCGCGGGTTGTGGTCGAAGCCGCTCTTGTCGGCCAGGAGCACCTGGGCGAGGGAATTCGTGCCCAGCGGCTTCTTGGCGCCGGCCTGGGCGGCCGGTACGGCGACGGCGGTGGTGGCCAGCGCGGTGGCCACGGCGCCCACCGCCACTCGGGCGGCGAGTCGTGCGATGTTCATCAGCGGGCCTTTCGTCGAAGCGACTCGATGCGTGACTGTCGTCACGACCCATGCTTCGTCCGGCCCCGGCCCCGTGGATGCGCCCCGACGAAAAAACTCCAACGGAAACTGCGGACGGAGAGCCCGCACGGAAATGGCGTTGCCGCCGGGGAGCGGCGGACCTAGCGTCCGGACCGTGCGGATCCGCGAGTTCGACGAACGGGACTGGCCCCGGGTGTGGCCGATCATCGCCGACGTGGTGCGGGCGCGGGAGACCTTCACGTACGACCCGGAGCTGCGCGCCGAGCAGGCGTACGCCCTGTGGGTGGAGCCCTCGCCCGCGCGGACCGTCGTCGCGGTCGAGGGCGACACGGTCCTCGGCACGGCGAAGATGGGCACCAACCGGCCCGGGCCGGGCGACCACGTCTCCACCGCGAGCTTCATGGTGGCCCGGACGGCGCGCGGCCGGGGCGTGGGCACCGCCCTCTGCCGCGACGCGCTCGCCTGGGCCCGCGCCCGGGGGTACGCGGGGATGCAGTTCAACGCGGTGGTCGAGTGCAACACGAGCGCGGTGGAGCTGTACCGGCGGGAGGGTTTCGCGGTGGTCGGCACGGTGCCCGGCGCGTTCCGGCACCCGACGCACGGGCGGGTGGGCCTGCACGTGATGTACCAGGAGTTCTGATTCCCGTTGTCAGGCGGCGGCGGAGGCCAGCGCCTCGCTGCGGACGTCCTCCTCGGACAGGCCGCGCCGCCAGTAGCCGGAGAAGGTGACCCGGCGGCGGTCCAGGCCGCGGTCGGTGACGAGGTGGCGCCGGACCGCGCGGACCATGGCCGATTCGCCGGCGATCCAGGCGTACGGTGTGCCGGCCGGTAGCCGTGCGGCGCGGACGGCGTCGGCGAGCAGGCTGCTGCCGGCGGGAGTGCCCCCGCGGACGATCCAGCGCACCTCGGCGTGGGCGTCGGTGGGCAGGTCCTGGATGTCGCCCGGGTCGGGGACCTCGACGAAGGCGCGCACCCGGATGCCGGCGGGCAGCCAGGCGAGGATGCCACCGACCGCCGGCAGGGCGGTCTCGTCGGCGACCAGCAGCACGTGGTCGGTGTCGTCCGGCGGCCGGAAGCACACGCTGCGGTTGTCGTGCACGGCCGGCCCGAGCAGGACGACGCGGTCGCCGGGGCGGGTCCGGCCCGCCCAGCGGGTGGCCGGGCCGGTGCCGCCGTGCCGGACGAAGTCGATGTCCACCTCGGACGCCCCGGGTCGCTGCTCCCGGATCGTGTAGGAGCGCATCACCGCCCGCACGTCCGGGTCCATCGTCCGGTACGCGGTGAACCAGTCCTCCTCCGCCTCGTCCGGCAGCACCGGCTCGCCCTGACCCGGGTGCGGAAGGAACACCGACACGCTCTGGTCACGGCCACCGCCCGCGAAGTGGGCCAGGTCCGGACCGCCGAGGGTGACCCGTACCAGCGAGGTGCCGACGGTACGCACGGCGACCACCTGGGCGGCGAAGAAGCGGTACTGGAGGGCGACCGGCTCGGCGGTGGTGCTGGTCGCCATCAGCTGACCTTCCGGGCGCCCTGGATGGCCTTGGCCAGGTTCTCCAGGAGCGGGGCGGCACCGGCGTACGAGAAGCGGGGCACGGCGTCCCACGGGGTGACCTGGTTGGCCCGGACCGCCGGAAGCTGGGCCCAGGTCGGCCGGGCGGCGAGGTCCTTGGGCTGCAGGGCGGTGCTGCGGTTGTCCAGCAGGATCAGGTCGGCCGGGAACTTGCCGGCGTTCTCCCAGCTCAGGGCCTCGAAGTAGTCGCCCGCCTCCAGCTTGGTGGGGACCACGATGTCGACGCCGAGTTCGGCGAAGTACATCAGGTCGGTGCTCACCTTCGGGTTGGAGACGTAGAACAGGTCGGGGCTGCCCGAGCAGGCCATGACCTTGATGCCGGGGTTGGCCTGCACGGCTTGGCGCACCGACTCGGCGGCGGCGTCGAAGCGGGCCCGGGCGTCGGTCACCTTCTTCGCCGACAGGTCGGCGCCGAGAGACCCGGCGAGCTGCGCGTACCGCTCGATCGGCTTGGTCATCGGCACCCGGGCGGTGGTGACGGCCACGCTGGGCGCGAGCGGGAGGATCTTGTCTTTGCTCTCGTCCGGCACGTACCACAGGGCACCCGGGTCGTACATGTGGGTGACCAGCAGGTCGGGGCGCAGGGCCGCGTACTTCTCCAGGTTGAACTCACCCCAGACGTTGCCCAGGATCTCCACGCCCTCGACGTTCAGGTCACCGGCCTGCGGGTCCTTGGTGCCGTCGGCGCGCTTCGTCTCCCCGAAGACGCCGACGAGTTGCTTGTCGAGTCCGAAGTCGACCAGTGCGGCGGCGACCCCGGTGAAGGCCACGACACGGGTCGGGGCGGCCGCCGCGTCGACCTTCGTGCCCCGGTCGTCGGTGAACGACCACGGGCCGCCCGAGCTCCCGGCCGACGGGCCGGAGGAGGTGTCGTCACGGCCGCAGGCGCCGAGCAGGGCGGCCAGGGTGGCGGCCCCACCGGCGGCGAGGAGGCCGCGGCGGGAGAGTCGGGAGGCGGGCACGGAATGCGGCATGGTGTCGTCTTTCGATCAGGGTCGCGGATGACCATGGACAGCGCGGTTAGGTTAACCTAACCTAAGTCGCTGTCAAGACCCGTCCGGCGATCCCGCACCACATCGGAGCCCACACTGTCCGTCACACACTCACCACCCACGGCTCCCGTCGCCGCACCCCCGCCGCCACCGGCCCGACGCCGTACCGCCGGGCGCGCCGCCGGCCTGGCCGCGTCCGTGCTGCTGCTCGGCACCGTGGCGGTGCTCAGCATCGCGGTCGGCGCGAAGCAGCTCCCGCTCGCCGACGTGTGGCAGGGCCTGCTGCACCGCGACGCCGCCGAGTACGCCGTCGTGCACCGGATGCGCCTGCCGCGTACGCTGCTCGGCCTGCTCGCCGGTGCCGCGCTCGGCGTGGCCGGCGCGGTGATGCAGGCGCTCACCCGCAACCCGCTCGCCGACCCCGGACTGCTCGGCATCAACGCCGGGGCCTCGGCGGCGGTCGCCACCGGGGCCGCGCTGGTCGGTGTCGGGTCGATCGGTGGGCAGGTCTGGTTCGCGATGCTCGGCGCGGCCGTCGTCACCGCCGCCGTCTACGTCGTCGGGGGCGGGCGAGGTGCCACTCCCGCCCGACTGGCGCTGGCCGGCGCGGCGTTGAACGCCACCCTCTACTCGTACGTCAGCGCGGTGATGCTGCTCGACGCCGCGTCGCTGGAACGGCTGCGGTTCTGGACGGTGGGCTCCCTGGCCAGCGCGGAGATCGGCACCGTGCGGACGGTCGCGCCCTTCCTGGCGGCCGGGCTGCTGGTCGCGCTGGCCGTCGCGCGTCCGCTCAACGCGCTGGCGCTCGGCGACGACGCGGCGCGGGCCCTCGGTGCCCGGCCGGCCCTGGTGCGCGGCGCGGTGATCGTGGCGGTCACCCTGCTCTGCGGCGCGGCCACCGCGGCCTGCGGACCGATCGTCTTCGTCGGCCTGCTGGTGCCGCACCTCGTCCGCGCCCTCACCGGGCCGGACCTGCGGTGGCTGCTGCCGTACTGCGCGGTGCTCGCTCCGGTGCTGCTGCTCGGCGCGGACGTGCTCGGCCGGGTGCTGAGCCGGCCGGGCGAGCTCCAGGTCGGCATGGTCACCGCCGTGCTCGGCGGGCCGCTGTTCCTCTGGCTGGTGCTGCGTCGACCGGTGGCGCACCCGTGATCGTCCTGCGTACCCCCGGTGGGCTGTCCCTGCGGCTGCGTCCCCGCGCGCTCGCGGTCGGCGCGACGTGCGCGCTGCTGACCGTGGCGCTGGGCGTCGTCGCGATCGGCAGCGGCGACTACCCGATGAGCGCCGTCGACGTGCTGCGCACCCTGGCCGGCGGCGGCTCCCCCGCCGAGGACTTCATCGTGACGGAGCTACGGCTGCCCCGGCTGGTCACCGCCGTCGCGGTGGGCGCCGCGCTCGCCCTGGCCGGCGCGGTCTTCCAGTCGCTGGTCCGCAACCCGCTGGGCACCCCCGACATCCTCGGCTTCACCCAGGGAGCCGCGACCGGCGCGCTCGTCGTGGTGGTGCTCGGCGGTGGCAGTGCCATGCTGGCCGGCGCCGCGCTGACCGGCGGCCTCGCCACCGGCGTGCTGGTGTACGCGCTGGCCTGGCGGCGGGGCGTGCACGGCTACCGGCTGATCCTGGTCGGCATCGGCGTGGCGGCCGTCCTCACCGGCGTCAACGGGTGGTTGCTGACCCGCGCCCCGCTGATGGACGCCGCTCGCGCGGTGCTCTGGCTCACCGGCAGCCTGGACGGGCGCGGTTGGTCGAACGCGGTGCCCCTGCTGGTCGCGCTGGCCGTGCTGGTGCCGGTGGTGCTGCTCGCCAACGGTCCCGCCCTGCGACTGGTCGAGATGGGTGACGACGCCGCGAGCGCGCTCGGCGTACGCGTGCAACGCCTGCGGCTGGTCGTGCTCGCCGCGGCGGTCCTGCTGGTCTCCCTCGCGGCGGCCGCCGCCGGGCCGGTCTCCTTCCTGGCGCTGACCGCGCCCCACCTGGCGCGACGGCTGACCCGCGCGCCCGGACCGAACCTGCTGCCCTCGGCGGCCGTCGGCGCGCTGTTGCTGGTCGCCGCCGACCAGATCGCGCAACGGGCCGTTCCCGGCCACCAGCTGCCCGTCGGCGTGGTGACCGGTGTCCTCGGCGGCGGATACCTCGTCTGGCTGCTGGCCACCGAGCGTCGGGCCGGCCGGCTGTGACCGCCACGACCGCCGGGCCGGCGGTGCCGGCCACCATCCCGGGGCCGGCCGGCGACGCCGGCCGCGACGAGAACGGAGCACCCATGTCCCGGTTGAGCGGCACGGCGATGACCCTCGCCTACGAGCGGCGGACCATCGCCGAGGACCTGACCGTCACCGTCGAAGACGGCTCGTTCACGGTGGTCATCGGTCCCAACGCCTGCGGCAAGTCCACCCTGCTGCGGGCACTGTCCCGGCTGCTGAGACCGACCGCCGGGGCGGTGCTGCTCGACGGCGAGGACATCCACCGTCGCCCGGCCCGGGCCGTCGCCCGGACCCTCGGGCTGCTGCCGCAGTCCTCCGTCGCGCCGGAGGGCATCGGCGTCGCCGAACTGGTCGCCCGCGGCCGGTACCCGCACCAGGGGCTGCTGCGGCAGTGGTCCCGTGAGGACGAACGGGTGGTCGCCGAGTCGATGGCCGCGACCGGCGTCGGCGACCTCGCCGACCGCCCGGTCGACGAGCTGTCCGGTGGGCAGCGGCAGCGGGTCTGGCTGGCCATGGCCCTGGCCCAGCAGACGCCGCTGCTGCTGCTGGACGAGCCGACCACCTACCTGGACATCGCCCACCAGATCGAGATCCTCGACCTGTGCGCCCGGCTGCACGAGGAGCAGGGGCGGACGCTGGTGGCGGTGCTGCACGACCTCAACCACGCCGCCCGGTACGCCACCCACCTGATCGCCATGCGCGACGGACGGGTGGTGGCCGCCGGCCCGCCCCGGGAGGTGGTCACCGCCGCTCTCGTCGAGGAGGTGTTCGGCCTGCCCTGCCGGGTGATCGACGACCCGGAGACCGGCACCCCGCTGGTCGTGCCCGCGCGGCGCCGCCTCCCGGCGGTCCGGCCCACGGTCGCCGCGGACCGAGGGTCGACCCCGAGCCTTCCCTGAGGCCGGACACGCCGGCGTACACCGGCGGGAGTAGTGAAAGTGTCTCCCGCCGGCGGACGCCACACCGCTCGTCGCTGCGTAGCTTTTCGAGGCGTACCGACGACGACGGGAGCGACGATGAACGACAGCCGGACGGGGGGACGGCCCCGACTGCGCCGGCCCCTGCTGTGGGTGGGCCTGGCCGTGGCCGTCCTCGGCATCGTCTTCAACCTCGGTCTCTTCTTCGTGCCACCGGACGTGTGGTTGGAGGACCCGAAGCTCGTGCCCATGCCCGAGGTCCTCGTCGGCTGGTGGGCCGCGGCGGTGGGCGTGCTGATGATGGCGTGGAGCCAGCGGGGCCGAGCCCGCCGGTGAACGGGCAGCATCCCCGCCGCCGTGCGGTACTCAAGGGACTCGCCGCCACCGGCATCGTGCTCGTCGCGCCCGCCGCCGGCTTCGCCGGGTGGGTCTGGGCGGACGCCGGCCGGAGCAACACCGGCACCCTCTCCTTCCGCAACCGCCTCCGGATCCCGCCACTGCTGGACCCCACCACCGACCGCGACGGGCGCAGGGGGTTCCGGCTTGATCTGCGGGAGGGGTCCACCGAGTTCCTGCCCGGCACCCGCACCGACACCTGGGGAGCCAACGGCACCTACCTCGGGCCGACCCTCCGGGCGCGACGCGGCGACCGCGTCGCGGTGGACGTCACCAACCACCTTCCCGAGCCGACCACGATCCACTGGCACGGCATGCACCTGCCGGCCGAGATGGACGGCGGGCCGCACCAGCCGATCGAGCGGGACACGACGTGGCAGCCGTCCTGGACGGTCGACCAACCGGCCGCCACCCTCTGGTATCACCCGCACCTGCACCAGGCCACGGCGAAGCACGTCTACCGGGGCGTCGCCGGCCTGTTCCTCGTGGACGATCCGGTCACGGACGCGCTGCCGCTGCCCGGCCGGTACGGGGTGGACGACGTCCCGCTGATCGTGCAGGACAAGAAGATCGCCGACGACGGCAGCCTCGACGAGTCGGCACTGACCTTCGGCGGGCTCACCGTCACCGGCCTGCTCGGCGACCGGATCCTGGTCAACGGCACGTACGACCCATGGTTCGAGGTGACCACCGAGCTGGCGCGGTTTCGCCTGCTCAACGGCTCCAACGCCCGGATCTACCACGTCGGGTTCACTGACGACCGGGAGTTCGCGCTCATCGCCGTCGACAGCGGCCTGATCGACGCGCCGCAACGGATGAACCGGCTCCTGCTCTCCCCCGGCGAACGCGCCGAGATCGTCGTCCGCTTCGCGCCGGGCGACGAGGTGGTCATGAAGAGCTTCCCGCCGCCCCTGCGGGCCCCCTTCGCCTACGAGCGGCTGGCCGGCGGGGACGACGAGCACGACCTGGTCAAATTCGTCGCGGCCCGCACGCTGCGCCCCAGCCTCGCGCTGCCCGAGGTGCTGGCCGAGCGGACTCCCGCGCCGACGCCGACCGGCGACCCCTTCCGGCTGACCATGGGCGACTTCACCTTCAACGGCCGGACCATGGAGATGCGGCGGCTGGACCGGGTCGTCGGAGCCGGGACGGTCGAGCGGTGGGAGATCGTCAACGGCCAGTCCATCCCGCACAACTTCCACGTGCACGGGGCGTCGTTCCACGTCCTCGACATCGACGGCCGGACGCCGCCGGCACACCTGCACGGCGCCAAGGACACCGTCTACGTGGCACCGGGCACCACGGTCACCCTCGCGGTGTCGTTCCTGTCGTGGTCCGACCCGCGGACCCCGTACATGTTCCACTGCCACCTGCTCGCGCACGAGGACTCCGGCATGATGGGGCAGTTCGTGACGGTGTCCGACGCGGACCAGGCCCTGGTCCGCAGCGACCGGCTGCCGCAGGTCCACGACCACGGGGGCTGAGACGGTGCCGATGCGGCACGGAGGTGCACACAGTCGATGACGGCCCCCTCGCCATCCCGACCCACCCGCTCCACATGGTGGGTCGACCTGCTCGTGGCGGGCGTCGGCGGCGCGGCCATCACGGTCTCCACCTCGGTGGCGACCGAGCCGACGAGCCGCTCGTCGAGTCTCGCGGCGTACCTGTTCGGCGTGATCCTCGGCGGCATGCTGCTGGTCCGCCGGCGGTGGCCCACCGGCGTCCTGGTCGGTTCCCTGCTGACGGTCGTCGTCTACAACCTGACCGACTTCCCCAGCGTCTCGCCGATCTGGCCGCTGCTGGTCCCGCTCTACACCGTCGCCCGGGCCGGCCGGATGCTCGTCGCGGCGCTGGTCGGCGGCTCCATGCTGCTCATCTCCATCGCCTGGATCGCGTGGTCGGAGCGGTTGCCGCTGGACGTGCTCGACGGCGCGCTCCGCGAGTCGGTGCTGCTGGCGCTGGTGCTCGCGCTGGCGACCGCCAACCGCAACCGGGAGATGTGGACCCGGGAGCTGCGGACCCGACTGCGGATGGAGCAGGAGCACCGCGACCGCGAGGTGGGCCGGCGGCTCATCGAGGAGCGCCTCGGCATCGCCCGGGAGCTGCACGACGTCACCGCGCACGCCCTGGCCGTGGTCGCCATCCAGACGGGACTGGCCCGTGAGCTGCTGCACGACGATCCCGACGCCGCGCAGGAGGCGCTGGACGCCGCCCGTCGGGTCAACGTCGAGGCGATCGGCGAGTTGCAGGCCGCGGTCCGGGTGCTGCGGGGCGGCGACGAACCGCCGCAGGCGAGCCTGACACCGGCCCCCGGCGTGGAGCAGTTGCCCGCGCTGGTCGAGCGCACCATCGACAGTGGCCTTGCCGTCGAGTTGGTGGAGACCGGCGTCCGCCGGGCCGTGGCACCGGCCGCCGGCCTGGCCCTCTACCGCATCGTGCAGGAGTCGCTGACCAACGTGCTCCGCCACTCCGACGCCACCTCCGCGACCGTCGAGCTGCACCACTGCGACCAGGGTGTCCGCGTACGGGTCAGGGACGACGGACGCGGCCCGACGTCGGGCGAGGGGCATGGCATCGTCGGGATGCGGGAACGCGCCACCAGCATCGGTGGCTCACTCGCGGCGGGGCCGGGTGAGCACGGCGGGTTCGTGGTCGAGGCGTGGCTGCCGGCGACGTCCGTCTCGGCATCCCCGCTCTCCACCATCTGACCTCGCGAAGGAGGCCGACGTGACGATCCGGGTGCTGGTGGCCGACGACCAGCAGTTGGTGCGGACGGGCCTGCGCGGGTTGCTGGAGCGGGACCCGGACATCCGGGTGGTGGCGGAGGCCGGGGACGGGCGGGAGGCGCTGCGGCTGACCGTCGAGCTGCGGCCGGACGTCGCGCTGGTGGACATCCGGATGCCGGAGCTCGACGGTCTGGAGCTGACCCGGCGGATCACCACCGACCCGGACCTCACCGACGTCCGTGTCGTGGTGCTGACCACCTTCGAGACCGACCAGTACATCTTCGAGGCGATCCGGGCCGGCGCGAAGGGCTTCCTGACCAAGACGGTCAGCCGGGAGGAGCTGTGCCGCGCGGTCCGGGTCGTCGCCGGCGGCGAGGCGCTGCTCAGCCCGAGCGTGACCGGACGGGTCATCGCCGAGTTGTCCCGCCGGCCGGACCCGGCCCGTTCGTCCCCGGAACGGCTGTCCGCACTGACCGTCCGCGAGCGCGAGGTGCTGGCGATGATCGCGTCCGGCCGGAGCAACGCCGAGATCGGTGAGGCGCTGCGGATGAGCCCGTTGACCGCCAAGACGCACGTCAGCCGCATCATCACCAAGCTGCGGGTACGCGACCGCGCGCAACTCGTGGCACTGGCCTACGAGACCGGGCTGGTGCAGCCCGGCGCCGGCGGCGTACCGCCGGGCGGCTCCGCGGCTCGGTGAGCACGGCTCAGTCGGCGGTGCGCCCGGCGCGGCGGCCGCCACCACGTGCGGCCGCGCCGAGAGGGCGACGCCGCGCGCGTGGGAGCCAACCCTGTTGCGCCAACCACCACGCACGGGCACCCAGGGCCGCGCGAACGAGCAAGGTTGTTGCGGGTATCAGCGTGTCAGGGTCAGCCGGGCTTGATCTGGCCGAGCTGCACAAGCAACTGAACTCCTCGGTACGCTTCGGCCATGTCCCGACCGGTGAACGTCACCGTACGCGCGCCAGGGACACGGGCGAATCCCGGCACCAGGGTGGCAAGATCCACAGTGTACGGAGCAGACAGGTCGACCTCGACCTCGACGGGCTCTGACAGGACCAGCGGCTGCGGTTGGCCGCGCTGCCGTACCGCCCGGCTGGCTGCTTGCCGAAGGCGCTCCTGTGCCTCAGCGGGGTGCAGCACCTCCGCCGCAGCCTGACCGAGTGCACGCTTGACCTCGACGGTCACCGTGCCAGGGACGAGATCGAGCAGCTCGGCACAGGCCACATCGTCGCCGCTGAGCAACACCACCGGCACGCCGAAGTGACCCGCCAGGGCCGCGTTGAGGCCGATCTCGCCCACCGGCCGCCCGTTGAGGCGCACCTCCAGCACCGCGTCGCTCATGGTGTGTGCCAGCACCGCCGGTCCCGAACCCGCCCGCGCGTGGTAGCCGACGAACAGCACCGCATCCGCGCCCGCGTCGAGCCCGGCCATCATGCCGAGCGGGCGGGGCTTGCCGCGGACCAGTCGAGCACGCCGGTCGAGCTCCTCCACCAGTAGGTTCCGGTAGGGCCCGTGCGCGTCCGCCACCAGCACGACCGCATCAGGCTCAGCGTCCAGCACACCGGCGACGGCCGCGTTGACCTCCGCTGTCATCCGCATGCGAGACCGCTCGTAGTCGTATCCGCCCGGATTGGTCTCCGTGACGTGGACGATTCCCGAGATCCCCTCCAAGTCGGCCGAAATGAGCACCGTGATCCCCGCCGTCATCGCACCACCGTACTGGCATCCGGCACGACACCGAGGTGACCGCCTCGGGGATCCCCGCGGTCGCGGGACCAGACGTCCCGAGGTTGACCAGGTCACGGACCGGGTAGTGGCCACCTCGCAATGATCATCGGCGACCAGGTCCGGTCCGCCCGGCGACGGAGGTACGTGCGTGCGGAACCGGTGGCGCAAGGCGGTCGGGCGGCTGCGCAGCAACGGGACGGCGGTCGTCGAGCTGACCGCCGCGGCGGCGGTCGCGTGGATCCTCGCGGCGGTGGTGATCGGGCACCCGGATCCCTTCTTCGCGCCGACCGCCGCGCTGGTCGTGCTCGGCGAGTCGCGGGGCCGGCGGCTGCGGCAGACCGTCGAGATCCTGCTCACGGTCGCCGCCGCCGTGCTCGTGGCGGAGCTGCTGGTGTACGCGCTCGGCCCGGGCACTGGCACCGTCCTGCTGGTGCTGCTGCTGACCACCACTCCGCTGCTGCTCGCAGGGGCACGCCGGGCCCTGGTCGTGCAGACGGCGGTCTCCGGCATGTACCTGGTCGCCGTCGCCGCGCCGAACGGGACGCTGATGCCGTTCCGCTTCGTCGACGCGCTGATCGGTGGGGCCGTGGCACTCGCGGCCAGTCAGCTCATGGCCTCCCGCGATCCGCTCGCGCCGCTCGTCGCGCAGGCCCGGCGCACCTACGCGGACCTCGCCGACCTGCTCGACGAGGTGAACGCGGCGCTGGAGGCGTGCGACGAGTCGGCCGCCCGGGCGGCGCTGGACCGGGCCCGCGAGGTGGACGACTGTGTGGGCAGGTTGCAGGCGGCGGCGCTGGCCACCGGCGAGACGCTCCGGCTGGGGCTGCGTCGCCGGCACCTCGGCCGGCTCGCCGCGGTCGAGGCGACCGTACGGCAGCTCGACTACGCCGCCCGCAACATCCGGGTGCTGGCCCGGGCCGGGTCCACCCTGACCCGGCGGCACACCGGTACGCCGCCGGAACTGGCCACCGCGATCGACGCTCTCACGGTCGCCGTCCGGGCAGCGGGTGAGGCGCTGGCCACCGGCGTGAGCGGACGCGACGCCGAACGGCACGCCGCGCGGGCCGACGCGGCCGCCCTGGAGGCGGTGCGGATCGCCGCGCGACTCCTGCGGGCCGACCCGCCGCTGCCGCTGACCATGATCGTCGGCCAGATCCGGGCGACGGCGATCGACCTGCTGCGCGGCGTCGGCCAGGACGACGTCGCGGTGCTGGACCGGGTGGACGAGGCGCTCGGCCTGGCCCCGGCGTGAACCGGCTGGCGGGCGGGACGCCCGGCCGGTGGACGACAGGTCGACGACACCGGTCCGGAGGTGGTCAGTCGGGGCAGCGGTCGGACAGCGCGTAGCGCAGCAGCACCACGTCGCCGATCTGGCGGACCTCCACCAGCCGGGCCCGTCGCTCCGAGTGCCAGGGGAAACGGCCCTCGCCGGCGAACCGCGGAGCCCGGTGGTCACCGACGAAGAACGGGGCGACCACGAGGTGCAGCTCGTCGACGAGGCCCGCGGTGAGGAACTGGGCGTGCACGCTCACGCCACCCTCGACCATCAACCGGCGTACGCCCCGGGCGGCGAGGTCGTCCAGGGTCCGGGCCGGGTCGACCGGCTCGCCCGCGTCGACGACGTCGGCGAGACCGGCGAGCCGGTCCCGGGTCTTCTCCACGGCCGAGGAGGAGCAGTAGACGATCCGCTCGGTGTCGCCGACGGTGAAGAACCGGGCCGTCGGGTCGAGGTCGCCGCAGCCGGTCAGGGTGACCCGCGTCGGCGAGGCCGGCCGGCCGCGGGCGACCCGCTCGGCCCGCCGTCGCGCGGAGCGCACCAGCAACCGGGGGTCGTCGCGGCGGACGGTGGTCGCACCGACCAGGATCGCGTCGCAGCCGGCCCGCACCTCGTCGACCCGGTCCAGGTCGTCGGAGTTGGACAGCAGCAGCCGCCGGTCGGTGGCGTCGTCGAGGTAGCCGTCGAGCGACGTGGCGCAGCTCAGCAGGACGTACGGGCGGGTGGTCACGGGACGAACGGAAGGTCGAGGACGTGCTCACCGCGACTGGCCTTGGCCGCCAGGTAGTCGGCGTTCGCCGGGGACAGGAACAGACCGGTGGACACGCGCTCCGCGACGCGTACGCCGAGCCGGTCGAGCTGCGCGGCCTTGTCGGGGTTGTTGCTCAGCAGCGCGACCCGGTCCACGCCCAGCGCGGCGAGCATCTGCGCGGCGACGGTGTAGTCCCGCTCGTCCTCCCGCCGTCCGAGGGCGACGTTGGCCTCGTAGGTGTCCAGGCCGGCGTCCTGCAGCGCGTACGCGTCGAGCTTGGCGTACAGGCCGATGCCGCGGCCCTCCTGACGCAGGTAGAGCAGGTAGCCGCCGGCGGTGGCGATGCGCTCCACCGCCTCGCGCAGCTGCGGGCCGCAGTCGCAGCGTTGGCTGCCGAAGACGTCGCCGGTCAGGCACTCGCTGTGCGGGCGGACCAGTGGCAGTCCGCGGGACGGCGGGTCGGCCTCGGCGCGGTCGCCGAGGCCGAAGGCGAGGTGCTCGCGGCCGTCGACCAGACCGGTGAAGGAGAAGACACGAGCGGCGGTGGCGTAGCCGTCGGGGAAGCGCAGCGGCACCGTGACCTGGTTGCGGACCGTGGCGGCGGGGTGGTTGGACATCGGACTCCTCGTCAGACGGTGCCGGCGGGCACGGGTACACGGCGGACCAGCAGAACGGCGGCACCGGGCAGGCTCGCCACCAGCACCAGGGCGCCGTACACCATGGCGGTGGTGACGCCCTCGGCGGCGGTGAGGCCGGCGGCGGCGAACGCCCACGCGGCGACGCCCTCCCGGGGGCCGAACCCGGCGACGTTCGCCGGTATCCCCATGGCCAGGAGCGCCAGCAGCGTGAGTGGGACGAGCAGGGTCAGCGGCGCGTCGGAACCGGCGGTGCGCGCGGCGACCACGAACGTCGCCAGGTGCCCGGCGACCGCCACCGCCGAGGCCAGCAGCACTCCGCACCAGGCGCGGCGGGCGAGCAGGCCGGCTCGGACGTCGGCCGTCGCGGCCCGCAGCATCCGCGCGAGGCGGGACGCGCCCGCCACCGGCGTCATCCGGGCGAGCAGGACGACGCCGACGCCCACGGCGAGCAGCACCGCGGTCGCCGCCGGGATGAACGGCTGGACGGGGGACGGGAACGCGGCCAGGACGACGAGCGCCACCACGGCCAGGACCACCTGCCCGACCGTACGTTCCCAGACCACCGCCCGGACACCGCGCCCGACGTCACCGGAGTCGCGGCCGTGTCGTACGGCCCGGTGCACGTCGCCGAGGACGCCGCCGGGCAGGGTGGCGTTGAGGAACACCGCCCGGTAGCAGTGGGCGACGGCGGTGCCCAGTGGTAACCGCACGCCGAGGCCACCGGCGACGAGACTCCACCGCCAGGCGCAGCACACCGTGGTGAGGACGCCGATGCCCAGCGCGGCGGCCAGCGCCGGGGCGTCGATCAGCCGCAGCCCGTCGAGGACCGGCCCGGTGCCCACCGTGGCGAGCAGCGCGGCGAGCAGACCCACGCCGACCAGCGTCCGGGCCAACGGCCCGAAACGCCGTCGCGCTGCCGTCCCGGTCGTCTCCGCGTCCATCCACGCCTCCCCTCGACGATCTTCCCTTCTGAAGGCACGTACGCCGGCCGCCACCGGTTCACTCACGCCCCGGCCAGGAGGTCACGGTGGTCGACCAGGACGCGCAGCTCCCCGGCGGTGAGCTGGGCGCGACGGCGCTCGGCGTACTCCCGGGTCGGCTCGACCAGCTCGGGCCGCTGCTCGTGGGCGGCGCCGAGCCAGCCGGTGAACCACTCGGCGACCAGCGCGGCCTGGTCCTCGCCGAGCCGCCACGGACTGGGCTGGATGTCCACGTCGACGCCGTGGCGGGCGAAGGCCGCGGCGGCGGCCTCCACGGCGTCCGGGCCGAGCAGGGTCCGCCCGCCGACGGTGCGCCGCTGGTGGTCGTTGAAGGCCGCGGCGATCTCGGCGTCGAGCGGGTCGGCAGGATCCAACGCGACCCCACCGGTCACCGACAGCGCCAACAGGGTGGGCCGGCCGGCGCAGGCGGCGACGAGGCGGTCCACCTCCTCGACGGTGAGCATGTCCAGCAGCGCCGAGGCGGTGACCAGCGTGGCGTCGGCCAGGTCGCCGGCGGTGAGCCGGGTCAGGTCGCCCCGGCGGGTCTCGACGGTCACCGGCGAGCCGTCGGCGGCGGCCCGGGGCATCGTGGCGGCGGCCCGCGCCAGCAGGTCGGCGTCCTGGTCGTGCAGCACCCAGTGCTGCGGCCCGGGCAGGCGCGGGGCCAGCCAGCGTGCCATCGAGCCGGTGCCGCTGCCCAGGTCGTGGACGGTCAGCGGGCCGGCGGGCAGCCGACGGCGCACCGCGTCCGCCAGGTCGGCCCGGCGGGCGGCCCCGTCGGCGGGCTCGCGCAGGGCCAGCCAGTCGGCGAAGTCCGCCGGCAGGTCAACGCTCATGCTCTGATCGTCCCTTCCAGCACCCGCGCCAGGGTGGCGGTGGTGCCCGTCCAGTCGTCGAGGGTGTGGCGGCGGTCCGCCGCCGCCCGGCGCAGCCGGTCGCGCAGGCCGGCGTCGTCGAGCCAGCGGGACAGCGCACCGGCCAGGGCGGCCGGGTCGTCCGGCGGCACCAGCAGGCCGGGGCGGGTGCCGTCGGACGCGCGGCCGAGCGTCTCCGGCAGGCCGCCGGCCTCCGTCGCCAGCACCGGCGTCGCGCGGGCGAGCGCCTCGGTGACGACCATCCCGTATGTCTCGCCGCGCGAGGCCAGCACCACCAGGTCGGCGGCGGCGTACGCCGCGTCCAGGGCGGCCCCGGTGCGGGGGCCGGTCAGCCGGACCCGCTCGGCCAGCCCGTGTCGGGTCAGCCGGTGGCGCAGCCCCGCCACGAACGCCGGGTCCCGGTCGAGGGGACCGACGCACACGCAGCGCCAGGGCCGGTCGGCGACCGTTGCCAGGGCGTCCACCAGCACGTCGTGCCCCTTGTGCCCGGTGACGGCGGCGACGCAGAGCAGGTTGCCGCCGTCGTCCGAGCCGGTGGCCGGCGGCGCGGGCTCCACTCCCGGGACGGCGACGTGCACCAGGTGGAGCCCGTACCGCTCGCGGAGCCGCCGCCGGGTCCACTCGCTGGTGGCGACGACCGCCGACGCCGCCTCCAGCGCCGCCCGCTCGGCGTCGTCCTCCAGCGGCATGTGCACCAGGACGACCAGGCGCAACCGGGCGGCACTCGCGGTCAACTCCGCCGGCACGGCCGAGGCGACGAGACCGTCGACCAGCACCGCGCTCCGGTCGGGCAGCGCGGCGAGCGTCCTGCCCAGGCCGGCGCGGGCCGCGGTGTCCGGGTGCGGCCAGCCACCGGGCAGCGGGTGCTCGTGGACGGCCCAGCCGCGCGCGGCGAGCCCGTCGAGGACCCGCCGGTCGTAGTGGTTGCCGCCGCTCGGCGACGCCGGATCGTCGATGTCCCCCGGCAGCACCACGTGCACGGCTCGACCGTCCTGGCCCTCGGTCACAGGGACCGTTCGTAGCTGGCCCAGGCGACGTGCGACTCGTGCAGGGTGACGGTGATGCCGGCCAGCCCGTGCGCGCCGTCGCCCAGGTCACCGGCGTGCACCCGGTCGGCGAGGCGGTCGGCGACGGTGCGCGCGAGCACCTCGGTGGTGGTGTTCACGCCGGCGAAGGCCGGCTCCTCGTCCAGGTTGCGGTAGGTCAGCTCGCCGAGCACGGCCCGCAGCTGCTCGGTGGCCCGTCCGATGTCCACGACGATGCCGTCGGCGTCGAGGTCGGCCCGGCGGAACGTCGCGTCGACGACGAACGTCGCCCCGTGCAGACGCTGCGCGGGACCGAACACGTCCCCCCGGAAACTGTGGGCGATCATCATGTGGTCCCGGACCGTCACGCTGAACACGGTCTACTCCTCTTCGTAGCTGATGCGGTGGCAGAGCGCGGACTCCTCGCCCGCGTGCAGTCGGGCCAGCACGTCGGGCAGCTCCGCGAAGCGGGACTCCCCGGTGACCAGGGCGTCGAAGACCGGGTCGGCCAGCAGGTCGAGGGCGAGGGCCAGCCGGTCGGCGTAGCTGCGGCTGCCCCGGCGGGCCGGGGCGACCATCCCCACCTGGCTGGCCCGGAGGGTCAGCCGTCGGGAGTGGAAGGCGCCACCCAGCGCCACCGTCACCGGACGGTCGCCGTACCAGCTCAGCTCGACGACGGTGCCCTCGACGGCGAGCAGGTCCACCGACCGTTGCAGGCCGGCGGAGCTGGCGCTGGCGTGCACCACGAGGTCCCGCCCGCCGGTGGCGTCGTCCGGGGACGCGAAGTCGACGCCGAGGGCGGCGGCGACGGCGGCGCGGGCCGGATCGACGTCGACCAGCTCGACGCGTACGCCGGGGAAGCGGGCCAGCAGCGCGGCGACCGCGCAGCCGACCATGCCGGCGCCGACGACGGTGACCCGGTCGCCGACCAGGGGCGCGGCGTCCCAGAGCGCGTTGACCGCCGTCTCCACCGTCCCGGCCAGGACCGCGCGGGCCGCCGGCACGCCGTCGGGTACGACGACCACGGCCTCGGCGGGGACCACGTACGCGCTCTGGTGGGGGTACAGGCAGAACACCGTCCGGCCGCGCAGCCGCTCCGGGCCCTCCTCGACGACCCCCACGTTCAGGTAGCCGTACTTGACCGGGGCCGGGAAGTCGCCCTCCTGGAACGGGGCGCGCATCGCGGCGTACTGGTCGGCGGGCACGTGCCCGCCGAAGACCAGCGTCTCGGTGCCCCGGCTGACCGCCGAGAAGAGGGTGCGGACCAGCACCTCGTCGGGACCGGGGGTGGGCAGCGGACCCGACCGGATCTCGCCGACGCCCGGCGTACGCAGCCAGAAGGCCCGAGCCTCGCGCGTCACCGCTCCCCCACTTCCGCGTCCGGGTGGTCCGGACGGCAGTTTCTGTCATGTTCACGGTCAGGAGTTGTCGATCATAGCCACGGAGCCGTGACGGCCTCGGTTCGAAAGGTCCGGGGACCGATTGAACGACCGGGGGCTCCCGCCCGTACGTCCGTAGGAAGGGAGATGCCCATGAAGCGGATGACCCCGTTGCTCACGCTGCTGACCGGGAGCGCGCTGGCGGCCGTGCTGTTCACCATGAGCGCCCAGGCCGCCCCACCGGCGCCGCAGTCCCAGGTCGGGGGGACGGCCGCCCCCGCGTCGCCCACCGACCCGCCGTCGCCCGGGGAGGCGCCGGAGCCGACGCCCCCTGCCGACGAGGCGGCCAGCCCCGGCGCGCAGCCGGCGGCCACCCCGCCGGCGTCGTCCGGGTCGGCACCCCCGCCGGCGTCCCCCGCACCGGCGGTGGACGGCACCTGGACCGGCCGCCTCGACGGCGGCGCGACCATCGCCCTCACCGTCAAGGGCGACAAGGCGTCGGCGTACGTCTGCGACGGCCGGAGTCTGGAGATCTGGCTGCGGGGCACCGTGACCGACGGCGCGCTCGACCTGTCCGGCAAGGACGGGGCCCGGTTGACCGGGCGGATCGACGGCAACCGGGCCACCGGAGAGGTGACGGGCCGCGGAAGGACGTGGGCGTTCACGGCCACGGCGACCGGTGGGAACGCGCCGGCGCTCTACCGGGCCACCGCGCAGGTGCGCGACGCGCGGGTGGACGGTGGCTGGATCCTGCTGCCCGACGGCACGCAGACCGGCGTGGTGACCTGGAACGGCCGCCCGGTGTCGGCACCGCCACTGGATCCGGCCTTCGGCACCACGATCGTCAACGGCGTCCGGATCACCGCCGAGCCGGTCGTGCCGGGCACCGGGACCGGTGGGTGATGGCGGACCACCGCCGAAACGGGCCACGGGCCACCCTGGACCCCGGGCCGACCGTACGGGTGGAGATGCTGCCCGACCCGTTCGCCGATCCCTTCGCCGACCCGGCGCCGGCCCGCGCGGGCCGGGCGTCGCTCTTCGTGCCCCTGCTGGTGGGGGCGGGTGTGGTGGTGGCGCTGGGCGTCTACGGCCGCACCCACCCGCCGACCGGGATCGCGGTCAACCTCGCCGGCTTCTCCGGTCCGCTGACGGTCAAGGTATGGCTGGGCACCGGCGCGGCGTTCTTCGCGGTCATCCAGGTGCTCTCCGCGCTGTCGATGTACGGCCGGCTCGGGCGGTTCACGCCGTCCTGGGCGGGTGTCACGCACCGCTGGTCAGGGCGGATCGCGTTCCTGCTGACCGTTCCGGTCGCGGTGCACTGCCTGTACGCGCTGGGTTTCGTCGGCGCCGACCCGCGGACGCTTGTGCACTCGGCGCTCGGGTGCTTCTTCTTCGGGGTGTTCACCACGAAGATGCTCGCCCTGCCGAAGCCCGGCCTGGCCGGCTGGGTGCTGCCGGTCCTCGGCGGTGTCGTCTTCACCGCGCTCATCGGGGTGTGGCTGACCTCGTCGGTCTGGTACTTCACGACGTTCGGCGTGCAGCGGTGACACGCGCCGGGAGGGACAACGGGATGAGCGACGACGCACGGGACGCCCGGCCGTGCCGGCGGGCGGTCCTGGCCTGCGGCGGCGCGGCCGGCGTCACGGCGCTGCTGGCCGGCTGCCAGACGTACGGGGCGGCGTCCCCGCCCGCCCCGGCGGCTCCCCCGCCGGTCGCCGCCGGCACACCGGACGGGACCGCGCCACCGGCCGCCGGGGCGGCACCGACGCTGGCCCGGGTGGCCGACATCCCGGTCGGTGGTGGACGGATCTTCGCCGACCAGGGGGTGGTGCTGACCCAGCCGGCGGCCGGGACCATCAAGGCGTTCTCCGCCCGCTGCACCCACCAGGGCTGCACCGTCACCTCGGTCGACGACGGCACCATCATCTGCGCCTGCCACAACAGCGTCTTCGACATCGCCGACGGCGCGGTCCGCAGCGGTCCGGCGAAGCAGCCGCTGCCGGAGACCCCGGTGGTCGTCGCCGGGGACGACATCCGGCTCGCGTGAGAACGCTCCTCGCGTCAGGGACGGGACCGGCCCTATGATCCCCGGACCCCCGGCGGTAGCGTGTCGCCACGTCATGACCCGCGGGGGCGGTTCTCCCGCCGGCAGGACGCTCGCGATCGTACGGAGGATGGTTCATGTCCCACAGCGAGGAGCCGTTCACGGCACGTGACGACGTGACGTCGCGACCGGACTTCGACACGGCGCTGCGCGGATACGACAAACGGCAGGTGGACCGCTATGTCGAGAAGGTGGACGGCGAACGGTCGACGCTGACGTCCGAGCGGGACCGGGCCGTCGAGCGACTGCGGACACTCACCGCCGAGTACCAGCAGCTCGAGGCCGAGACGACCGAGCTGCGGGACCGGCCGACACGGGTGGACCGGGCCACCTTCCGCGACCTCGGCCCGATGGTGGAGCAGATCCTGGCCCTGGCCGAGCGGCAGGCCGAGCTGATCGGTGACACCGCCGCGCAGCGCGCCGCCGAGTTGCAGGCCGAGGCGGAGAAGGCCCTCGCCGACGCCCGCGAGGAGGCTGTCCGGACGACGCGCGAGTTCGAGGAGGACCTCGCCGCGCGACGCGCGGAGCAGAAGAAGATCGACGAGGAGCGCCGGGCCGCCGCCCAGGCCGAGATCGCCGAGATCCGGGCGGCAGCCGAGCAGCTGCGGGAGGCCGGTGAGGCCGCGCACGAGCGGGCTCGCCTGGAGGCCAACCGGATCGACGAGCAGAGCGCGCAGAAGGTCGAGCAGGCCCGTGCCGATGCCGAGGCGTTCCTCAGCTCCGCGCGTACCCAGATCCAGCAGGAGGTGCAGGCCGCGCGGGCCCGCACCCAGGAGGAGCTGACCCGCTGGCAGGCCACGGTGGAGCGGGAGCTGAACGAACGGCGGGCCACCACCGAGCAGGAGATCACCGAGCAGCGCGCGTCGGCGGAGCGGGAGCTCGCCGCGCAGCGCACCGCCGCCGAGCAGGAGATCGCGACGCTGATCGCGGAGGCGCAGCAGTACGCGGCCAAGGTGCGGCAGCGCGCCGAGGAGCAGGCGGCCACCCACCAGCAGCAGCTCACCACGGTGCAGCAGGGCCTCCGGGACCGCCGGGAGGCGCTCACCCGGGTGCAGTCCGAGTTGGAGACCTGCCAGCAGCAGTTGGAGCAGGTGCGGCAGGAGGGCGACACCACGGAGCGCGAACTGGTGCAGGTGCAGCAGCGCCTCAACCGGACCCGGCAGGAGCTGACCGAGGAGCTGCACCGCCTGGACGAGGCGCGGCGCTCGGCCGACTTCGCCGAGAAGCACGCCAAGGAGGTCCGGGCCCGGGTCAAGCGGGAGGCGAAGCGGGTGGCCGACCTGGCCGCGGCGGCGGTGATGGCAGCCGCCGCGGGCAGCGGCGAGACCGCGGAGTACCCGCAGGTGGGGACGCGTTCCGAAGCGGCCGGCTCCGAGGACGGGCGCGCCGGCGCGCACCGCTCGACCGACCCGGCGGCCGAGGCAGCAGCCGAACCGCCGGCACCCGCCCCCACCGAGACGCCGCAGGTGACGCCGCCGGTGACGCCGCAGGTGACGCCGCAGGTGGCGACGGCGGTCGCGACGGCGGAGGACCGGTCCGCCGACCCGGTCCCGGCGCCGGTCCCGGTCGGGCGCTGACGACCGCCGCGCGGCATCCACAGGACGCTACGGTCGGGGCATGGTCACCGTCTCCGACGTTCGCGCCCTGACGCGGACCCTGCCCCGCAGCAGCGAACACCTGATCCGGGACCGGGTGAAGTTCCGGGTCGGGTCGATCGTCTACGTCGCCTTCTCCCGGGACGAGACCACGATGGGCTTCGGTTACCCGAAGGAGGAGCGCGACGCCCTCGTCGCCACCGAACCCCACCTGTTCTTCCTGCCCGGCCCGTCGGACCTGCGCTTCAACTGGGTGTGCTGCCGTCTCGCCCCGCTGCAACGCGACCGCATGACGGAGTTCGTCACCGAGGCGTGGCGGATGGTCGTACCGAAGTTCCTCGCCCGGCAGCGGCTCGGCTACTGACCCTTGACCGCCACCGATAGCGTGAGCCGGGCGGTGGCCCCCTCGGGCCGGAGGGGGTCGACATGGCGGACGAGGTGTCCCTGCCCGGGCGGGACCTGCGCGGCTACCTGACGGCGTACCCGCAGGCGGTGAGCTTCGGCGACGAGCCGCCGGGAACGGTCTTCGACCGCTACCACACGCCGGACTTCGTCCTGCACACCGACGGCCTGCCACTGGATCGCGCGCGGCTGCTGGACCACGTCCGGCCGGCCCGGCGACGGGCGTCCGGCATCCACGTCGAGGTCCACGACGCGGTGACGGAGGGCGACCGGGTGGCCGCCCGCTACACGCTCGGCGCCGTCATGCGGAAGGGCGGCGCCACGGTGGTGACCGAGATCTACCTGTTTGGCCAGCTCGCCGCCGACGGCCGGCTTCGGCGTGCCGATCAGCTCACCCGGATCCTGCCCACCGAGGACCCGGTCAGCTGACCGCACCAGGTGCCGCCGGCTCGCGGCTGCGGGACGCTCCACATACGACCGGGTCACCCGGACATCGCCTCGGCGGGGCCGACGGCATACCGTACGGCTCGACGAGACGGTGCGGGGTGGAGGAGGAGACATGGCGACGGCGGTTCTGGTCCTCGCGACGGTGACCACGGGCCTGATGGCCGGGCTCTACCTCGCGTTCTCCGTCGCGGTCATGCCCGCGCTGGCCCGGGTCGACGACACCACCTTCGTCCGGGTCATGCAGCGGATCAACGACGCCATCCAGAACCCGCTGTTCGGTCTGGTCTTCGTCGGCGCGCTGATCGCCGGCGGCGCCGCCGTCTGGTGGCACCTGGACCGGGGCGACGTGCGCTGGTGGGTGCTCGCCGGCGCCGCCGGGTACGCGGTCACAGTGGTCAGCACGGTCGCGGCGAACATCCCGCTGAACAACCGCCTGGACCGGGCCGGGCCGGTCGACCGGCTGGCCGACGCGCGCGCGGTGCGGCGGGACTTCGAACGGCCGTGGGTCCGCTGGCACACCCTGCGTACGCTCGTCTGCGTTCTCGCCTTCGGGTGCCTCTGCGTCGCCTTGTCGGTGGCGTGAGCGGCTCCCGGTGCACGACCGCCGGGGGTCAGGGTTTGCGGGCGACCGCGCAGTGGATGCCCGCCTCGGCGGCGGTGGGCCGCGGCCCGCTCCCGTCGCCGGCCCGCCACTCGGTGACCGAGACGACGCCGGGGTCGAGGATCTCCAGCCCGTCGAAGAAGCGGACGAACTCGTCGCGGGTGCGGAACGCCATCACCCCGTGCGGGCCGAACGACTGGCTGCCCCGCGCCACGCGCGCCTGCTCCGGCGGGAAGTAGTCGGCCGTCACGTGGGACATGGTCAGGTAGCTGCCCGACGGCAGCGCGTCGACCAGGCGGCGGACCAGCCCGTACGGGTCCTCGTCGTCGCGGACGAAGTGCAGGACCGCCACCAGCATCAGGCCCACCGGCCGGCTCAGGTCCAGGGTGGTGAGGAGGTCGGGGTGGGACAGGATCTTCTCCGGCTCCCGCAGGTCGGCGTCGAGATAGGCGGTCACGCCTTCGCTCGCGCTGTTGAGCAGCGCCCGGGCGTGCGCCAGCACGATCGGGTCGTTGTCGACGTAGACCACGCGGGCCCGCGGGTCGATCGCCTGGGCCACCTCGTGGGTGTTGTCGGCGCTGGGGATGCCGGTGCCGATGTCCAGGAACTGGTCGATGCCCGCGTCCCGGACCAGATGGGACACGGCCCGCCTCAGGAAGCGGCGGTTCTCCATCGCGCCGAGGCGGACGCCGGGGAACGCCGCGGCGATCGCGTCACCGGACTCCCGGTCGACCTGGAAGTTGTCCTTGCCGCCGAGCCAGTAGTTGTACCGGCGGGCGGGATGGGCCACCGTCGTGTCGATCCGGTCGGCGCCGCCGGGCACCGTGCGTTCCACAGCCATCTCGAACCTCCGCGGGGGCGACGTCGGACCGACGGTCAGGCCACTGTAGTCAATCGCCGCCGCACGCGAGCAAGGGGCCCGGTCGTGCAGCGGCGGACGCCCACAGCGACCGCCGTGGTGGGTAGACTCCGCGTCGCGATCGGATGACCGTGCGCGGTGCCGTGACAGCACCCGCCGCCGACGAGGGATGGGGGTGGCCACGGGTGAGCACACTGCCGGCCGTCGCCGCCGACGTCACCTCCACCGCCCTGACCGTGCTGACCCCCGACGGTCGCTGCCTCTGGTCCAACGTGGCCATCCGCCGTCTCGGCGTACGGCCGGAGGAGCTGCCGTTGTCCCGGGCGGAACCCGACGGCCCGGCGGTCGACGTGCCCTGGCCGGTCACCGACGGCGACACCCGGTGGCTGCGGGTGCGCTGCCACGGCGTACGCCACGACGGGCAGCCGCTGCGCCTGTACGAGGTGCGCGACGTCAGCGTGGAACGGCGCGAGCGTGACTGGGGGCGCAACTACCGGTGGCGGCTGGCCCACATCGAGCAGCTGGCCAAGGTGGGCACCTGGGAGTGGGACGTGGCGACCGGCCACGTCATCTGGTCCGACGTGCTGTTGCAGATGTTCGGTTTCCCACCGGGCACCGCCCTGGACTACGCCTCCTACCGGGAACTCCTGCACCCCGACGACGTCGCCCTGATCGAGCGGACGCTGGAGACGGCACTGACCACCGGCGGACCGTTCTCCTACACCCACCGCATGTACCTCGCGGACCGGACCACGCTGCGCGTCTTCGAGTGCTACGGCGAGGTGTTCACCGATTCGTCCGGCGCACCCGTCCGGGTGCTGGGCACCGCGCACGACATCACCGAGATACAGCAGGTCCAGGACGAGCTGATCCGGCTGGCCGAACGCGACCCGCTGACCGACCTGCCGAACCGGCGTGCCCTCCTCGCGCACGTCGACGATCTCGTCGGCGCCGCCGGGGAGTCGCCGGGCGCGCTGCTGCTCATCGACATCGACAACTTCAAGGACATCAACGACGTCCACGGGCACGCGGTGGGCGACGACGTGCTGCGCGTCCTCGCGCGCCTGCTCGTCCGCCACCTGCCGACCGGCACCGTGCTGGGCCGGCTGGGCGGTGACGAGTTCGCGGTCGTCCTCCCCGGCACCCCGGCCGGTGACGCCCTGGCCGTCGCGGAGAGCCTGTGCGACGCCGCAGCCCGTACGCCGGTGCCGCTGGCCGGCGCGGGACTGCGGGTCACCCTGAGCATCGGCGCCGCACCGGTCGAGACGGGCGTCACCCGGGACGCGCTGCTCGCCCACGCCGACCTCGCCCTGTACGAGGCCAAGGACGCCGGCCGCAACCGGGCCCGGCTCTACCTGCCCGAGCAGTACCGGCACGTCGTGCAGCGGGTCAACGTGGTGACCCGGGTCCGCGACGCACTCGACCAGCACCGGATGCACCTCGACGCCCAGCCGATCGTCGACCTGACGACCGGCGCGGTGGTCAGCCATGAACTGCTCGTCCGGCTGCACGACGGCCGGCAGCCGCCGCTGGCCCCGGCCGACTTCCTGCCCACCGTGGAGCGGGACGACCTGATCGGCGACCTCGACCGGTGGGTGGTCGCCACCGCCACCTCGGCGCTGGCGGACCCGGCCGTCGCCGCCGCCGGTACGTGCTTCGACGTCAACATCTCCGCCCGGTCGATGGAGTCGCCCGGCTTCGGCGACTGGGTGGTGGGTGTGCTGCGCGCGGCCGGCGTCGAGCCGGGCCGGCTGGGGGTCGAGGTCACCGAGACGGCCGCCATCACCAACGTGGCGGCCGTCCGCAACCTGGCCGGCGCCCTGCGGGACGCCGGCTGCCGGCTGAGCCTGGACGACTTCGGGGCCGGGTTCGGCTCGTTCTCCTACCTCAAGCACCTGCCGTTCAGCACCGTCAAGATCGCCGGCGACTTCGTCCGGCAGGCCGACCGCGGCGGCGCCGACCCGGTGCTCATCGACGCGGTCGTCCGCGCCGCGCACGGTCTGGGCATGCGTACGGTCGCCGAGTCGGTCGAGCGGGCCGAGCTCGTGCCGGCGCTGCGGCGGCTGGGCGTCGACGCCGGCCAGGGCTTCCACCTGGGCCGCCCGGTCCCGCTGGAGGACCTGATCGGCAACCTGCGCGACCGGCGGCCCACCGCCGCCGTGCCCCGACCCCGTGACCCCTGACCCCTGGAGCTCTGGTGAACGCAGCACCCACCCCGGCCGTCGTCCCCTGCGGCATCGACCTCGTCACGCCCGACCCCGACACCGCCCGGGAGTTCTACGCCGACCTGTTCGGCTGGACGTACGACGCCGACGGGTCCACGGCCCTCGCCGACGGCGTCCCGGCGGCCGGTCTGCGCACCGGTACCGGTCCGGCGCGCTGGTGGACCCGGTTCACCACCGACGACGCACCGGCCGCGCGCGCGGCGGCCACCCGCGCCGGGGCGCGCGTCGAGGGCGACGAGGTGCACGACCCCCTCGGCGCCGCCCTGCGGCTCAGCGTCGGCGCGGCCGTCGTCCCACCGGGCCTCGGCCGACCCGCCTGGTACGAGTACATGACCTCCTCCCCCACCGAGGCCGACCGGTTCCTCGCCGACGCCCTCGCCCTGCACGCCACCGTGCCGCCCGGCGCGCCCGACGACTCGTACGCCCTGCTGGTCGCCGGTGGACGGCCGGTCGCCGGCCGGCTGGCGCTGCCCCCGCCGCTGGCCGGGGTGCTGCCCACCGGCTGGATGGTCTACGTCGCGGTGGCCGACCCGGACGAGGCGGCCGAGCGGGCCGGCAGTCGCGGTGGCCGGGTGGTGGTGCCGCCGAACGACGTGCTGACCGGGCGGGTGGCCGCGCTGGCCGACCCGGCCGGTGCGGTGTTCACCGTCATCCGACCGGCCGCGCGCTGACCGGCCCGCACCGGGATCCGGCGGGGACCGGTGCGGCACAGTCGGATTTCGGCCGGTCACCAAGACGACGATTCGTGTTTGATTCATCACCTTGAGTGCTCCGATGGGTGCCAGCCGGCCACCGAGGCCGGCTCGACACGAACGGAGCACCCGAGTGAGACGTGGACCCCTGGGCAGACTCGCGGCGGCGGCCGTGGCCGTCGCCTGCACCACCCTCGGCACGGTGGCGCTGACGGCCGTGCCGGCGGCGGCCAGCCCGATCCGGAACAACACCCCCTGGTCGGTGCTGCTGTGCAAGTTCAGCGACCGGGCCGCCGAACCGAGGCCGCCCTCGTTCTTCGCCAACTTCCTCACCCACGCCGGCGTCGGCACCGGCGGTGTCGCGGACTACCTCGCCGACCAGTCCGGCGGCCGGGTCTCCCTGGCGGGTTCGACCGTGCGGGGCTGGTACACGCTGCCGACCACGCTCGCCCAGAACCAGTCGGTGGACCGGTGGACCCGGATCCAGCGGTGCGTCGACACGGCGGCGGCCAACGGCTACATCGTGCCCGCCGGGCACCGGATCGCGGTCATGCTCAACGATTGGGTGGACTCGGGGGCGGCCGGTGGGCGGGTGCTGCTCGACCCCGGCGCCTGGAACGTCGGCTTCGCCGCGCACGAGATGCTGCACGGCTACAACCTCGGGCACTCGTTCTCCAACGACACCACCTACCAGAACGCCCCCTGGTCCCAGCCGGGCGAGTACGACGACCCGTGGGACGAGATGAGCGCGATGAACATCTACGCGTTCACCACCGCCAACTACGGCACCAGCGCGGTCGGGCTCAACGGCCAGCACCGGGACGAACTGGGCTGGCTGCCGAAGAACCGGATCTTCACGATGGCCGCCGACGGGGTCGGCTCGCGCAGCATCACGTTGGCGCCGCTGGAGGTGCCCTCGGCCGCCGGCCCGCAACTGGTCCGGATCCCCTTCGACCCGGCGGACCCCTTCCACTACTACACGGTGGAGTTCCGCCGGAAGACCGGGTGGAGCGCCGGGATTCCCGCCGACACCGTGCTGCTGCACGAGGTCCGCAACGGCACCCCGTACCTCCTGCGCACCGGCGCGGGTGGCGGCCCGGTGCAGTCGCTGAAGGCCAACGGGGTGCAGGTCGCGGTCAACTGGGTCTCCGGCAACGCCGCGTCGGTCAGCATCACCACCGACGTGGTCAACCGCTGCCTGCAGGGCTACGTGTGGCGGGAGGCGCGCCCCGGTGACCTGGTCTGCGTCACCGGCGCCACCCGCAGTCAGGTGTGGGCGGACAACGCCGCCGCGCCGAGCCGCTGGGTCAACGGCGCGTACGGCCCGCACACCTGCATCTCCGGCTACGTGTGGCGCGAGGCGTACGCGGGTGACGACGTCTGCGTGACCGGCGCCCAGCGCACCCAGGCCGCGGCCGACAACGCCGCCGCCGCGTCGCGTCGCAACCCCGCCCGGTTCGTGTTCGGCCCGAGCACCTGCGTCGGCGGGTACGTCTGGCGCGACGCCGACCAGTCCGACTACGTCTGCGTCACCGGAGCGACCCGGTCGCAGGTCCTCGCCGACAACGCCGCCGCCGCGAGCCGGTGGGTCAACGGCGCATACGGCCCGCACACCTGCGTCTCCGGCTACGTGTGGCGCGAGGCGTTCCTCGGTGACGACGTCTGTGTCACCGGTGCACAGCGCAGCCAGGCCGCGGCCGACAACGCCGCCGGACCGGGCCGGGTCCTGCGGCCGGGCGGCTGAACGGGCGGGACCTCGACGGTGTGACCGGGACACCGGCGGGTAGGCGTACGGGGATCGGACGCCGGCACCGACGGTCGGCTTCCGGTACGACGCGACCGCTGCCCGGATCACCGGAGATGGGACGGAAGGCGATGAAGGTCAGGAACTCCCTGCGGGGGCTGAAGAACAAGATGAACTCGATCGTGGTACGCCGTCGTGGGCGCACGTTCGTCATCAACAAGACCGACCGGCGCCAGAAGGCCCGTCAGGGCTGACAGCGGACGCACGGCACCCCTTCCGGCCCGTGGTGGAGCCGGAAGGGGTGCCGTGCGTCAGGCGTACGCCACAGGAGCCGGCGTGGGTCAGACGGCGCCGACGGTGGCGGCGGCGTCCACCAGGCCCGCGCCGCATCCGCCGGAGCAGGTGCCCGGGATGGGCCGGGCGTTGGCCTTGAGCGCGGACTCGACGCCCGACGGGGTCAGCGTCGGCCGCTTGCCGAGCATGAGCGCCGCGAGGCCGGCCACGTGCGGCGCCGACATGCTGGTGCCCATGTACGCCGTGTAGCTGGCGCTGCCCGGCGTGGTGGTGCCGGCGTTCATCGTGGACAGGACGCCGTTCTCCGGCGTGGTCTTCGTGCCGGGCGGGTCGGTCTCGCGACGCACCTCGCCGCCGGGGGCGGAGACGTCGACGGCGGTGCCGTAGTTGGAGTAGAAGGCGCGGTTGCCCTCCCGGTCGAGCGCCCCGACGGTGACGACGTTGGCGCAGCTGGCCGGGCTGAAGCCGCTGGCGTCGGCGTTGCTGTTGCCGGCCGAGACGACGACCGTCGCACCGTTGCGTACGGCGGAGGTGATGGCGCTCTGGTACGTGCGGCTGCACGCGCCGCTGCCGCCGAGGCTCATGTTGATGACCTTCGCCGGCGTCGGGTTGGCCGGGATGCCGCGGACCGAGCCGCCGGAGGCCCAGACAATGGCGTCGGCGATGTCCGAGGTGGAGCCGCCGCACTTGCCGAGCACGCGGACGTGCTGGAGGCGGGCGTTCGGGGCGACACCGGCCACACCGACGCCGTTGTTGCTCACCGCGGCGATCGTGCCGGCCACGTGGGTGCCGTGCCAGCTGGAGTTCTTGGCCTTCGAGCCGATGCCGCACTCGCCGTCGGTGGTGTTCCAGTCGCCCTCGTCCTGCGGGTTGGCGTCCCGGCCGTTGCCGTCGCGGGAGTTGGTCGAGGTGCTGATGAAGTCGTACCCGGCCACGGTGTTGGCGTCCAGGTCGGGGTGGGCGGTGCGGCCGGTGTCGAGAACCGCGACGACCACGCCGGTGCCGGTGGCCGTGTCCCAGGCCGTCGGGGCGTTGATGCCGCCCGTGGCCTCGAAGTAGTGCCACTGCTGGGGGTAGCTCGGGTCGTTCGGGGTGGACAGCGCGTACATGGGGGTGTCCGGCTCGGCGTACTCGACGTCGCCGCGCGCGGTGAGCGCCCGGAGCAGGCCCGTGGTGCGGCCGCTGGCCTTGACCACGTGCGCCCCGGTCGCCAGGGAGCGGACCTCGGTCAGGCTGATCCCGAACCGTCCGCCGAGCTGGCGGAGGGCGGCACCGCGGTCGGCGCCGGCCCGGAACTTCACGATGTACTCGCCGGTGGTGGTGTCGGCGGACGGTGCCGCCTCCGACGGCACCGGGGCCGCCGACGCCGGTGCGGTCAGCGCGGTTGTCGCCGCGAGGGCCGCTGCGGCCGCCCCCGCCACGGCGAGGACAGAACGCGGTCGTGTCACGTTTCCTCCCAACAGTGTCCGCCCTGGTGAGCGGCATGTCCGGGACGTTAATTGTTAAATGGCAATTATTCAATGGCCTGTGTGGTCGGTCGATCCGGGCGCCCCGACCTGGCGCGGGACCGCCGGACGGGGTAGAAACATCCCATCCACCTTCGTCCCCGTCCCCGACGACGGCCGACTCGTCGAGAGAGCGCTCTCTGGGTCGACCGCCCAGCGGAAAGGACCCACCGCCCATGACGACCGACCCCTCCCGGCATCCCGGGCCCACCCGACGACGCGTGGCCCGCGCGCTCGTGCTCGGCCTGGTGCTCGCCGCCACCATCCCGACCGTCGGTGGGGCGGCGAGCGCGTACCCGCGTCCCGGCGCGCCGACCGATCTCGGGCCGCACGTCACCGTCTTCGACCCGAGCATGCCGATCGACCAGATCCAGGCCACCCTCGATGCCACCCACGCCCGGCAGGTCGACAACGAGATGGGCACCGAGCGGTACGCGTACCTGTTCAAGCCCGGCACGTACGGCACCCCCGAGCAGCCGCTCCAGATCAAGGTCGGCTACTACACCGAGGTCTCCGGCCTCGGCGCCTCCCCCACCGACGTGGTCATCAACGGCAAGGTCGAGGTCTACAACCGCTGCCTGGCCGACGGCGGCACCGGCAACTGCATCGCCCTGGTCAACTTCTGGCGGACGCTGTCGAACCTCTCGATCAACGTCAACGCCGCCGGCCAGGACGGCTGCCGGTCCTCGGCCAACTTCTGGGCCGTCTCCCAGGCCGTGTCGGTACGCCGGGTGGCCGTCAGCGGCGGCACGTTCTCCCTCATGGACTACTGCACCGCCGGCCCGCACTACGCCAGCGGCGGCTTCATCGCCGACTCCGCACTGCCCTCGGTGGTCAACGGGTCGCAGCAGCAGTGGCTGACCCGCAACAGCGAGGTCGCCGGCTGGTCCAACGGCGTGTGGAACCAGGTCTTCTCCGGCGTGGTCGGCGCCCCGGACGACGCCACCTTCCCCGACCCGCCGTACACGACGCTCGCCACCACCCCGCTGAGCCGGGAGAAGCCGTACCTGTTCGTCGACCCCCGCGGTCGGTACGCCGTCCGGGTCCCCGCCGCCGCGCGGGACACCCGCGGCACCAGCTGGGCCGGTGGCTCCGCGCCGGGACGCACCATCCCGCTGTCGGACTTCCACGTCGCACGCCCGTCCGACTCGGTGAAGACGATCAACCGGGAGTTGGCCCGCGGCAAGCACCTCCTGCTCACCCCCGGTGTCTACGACGTCGACCGGAACATCCACGTGCGGCGACCGGACACGGTGGTCCTCGGCCTCGGACACGCCACGCTGACCGCCGTCGACGGGGCGATCCCGCTGGACGTCGCCGGGGTCCCCGGCGTGGTCGTCGCCGGTGTCACGATCGACGCCGGCACCACCGAGTCGCCGGTGCTGCTGCGGGTGGGCCGCGAGCACGGCCGCAACGCCAGCACCCCGGCCAACCCCCTCACGCTGTCCGACGTGTACTTCCGGGTCGGCGGTCCGCACGTCGGCCGGGTCGACACCGCGCTGCAGATCAACGCCGACCACGTGCTGATCGACCACACCTGGGTGTGGCGCGGCGACCACGGTGTCGAGGGCTTCACCGAGGGCGTCAACGGTGACACCGACCGCTGGCGGACCAACACCGGGCGGTACGGCGCGGTGATCAACGGCGACGACGTCACCGCCACCGGGCTGTTCGTCGAGCACTTCCAGCGCCACAACACCGTCTGGAACGGCGAACGGGGCACCACCGTGCTCTACCAGAACGAACTGCCGTACGACCCGCCGACGCAGGCGGACTGGATGAACGGCGACGTCGAGGGTTGGGCCGGCTACAAGGTCGGCGACCACGTACGGACCCACACCCTGCACGGCGGCGGGGTCTACGTGTTCAACCAGAACAATCCGTCGATCCACACCGAGAACGGCTTCGAGGTCCCGGAGACGCCCGGCGTGCGGCTGCGGCACATCATGACCGTCAACCTCAGTGCGGGCACCATCGACCACGTCGTCAACGGTGTGGGCGGGCCCGCCGACACGACCCGCGTGGGCGCACCCGTGTACGTGACGGAGTACCCGGCGCCGTAGGTGAACGGGGTCGGCGGGCCGTGGTCACGGCCCGCCGACCCCGCCCTGGAGGGGTGACGTCGTGGGCGGCGGTGCGTCGTCGGCCCGGTCGGTGGCCGGCAGCCACAGGACGAACGTGCTGCCGGCGTCGAGGGCGGAGAACACCGCCGGCTGCCCGCCGTGGGACTCGACGATCTGCCGGACGATGGCCAGACCCAGGCCGGTGCGCCGGTCGCCGGAGGGACCCCGGCCGGTCTCACCGCGCCAGAAGCGGTCGAACACCCGGCTCTGGTCGGCCTCGGCGATGCCCGGCCCCTCGTCGGCGACGGCCAGCCACAGCCAGCCGCCGACCCGGCCGGTGCCGACGGTGATCGCGGCGCCGGGCGGAGACAGCCGTACCGCGTTGGACAGCAGGTTGCCGGCCGCCCGGCGCAACGCCTCCGGGTCGCCGATGCACACCAGGTCGCGGCCAAGGGCGTACCGCAGGCGCAGCCCGCGCCCGGCGGCGAGCGGCACGACGTCCTCCCCGGCCTCGCGCGCCACCGCGCTGAGGTCGACGTCGGTGTCGGTGAGGGTGTCGGTGTCCCGGCGGGCGGTGGCCAGCAGGTCCTCGACGAGCCGGGACATCCGGGTGGTGGCCCGGTCCACCGAGGCCACCGCCGCCCGACGCTCGTCCTCGGACGCCTCGGGCGAGGTGAGCGAGGCGTCCACGTGCGCGCGGATGATGGCCAGCGGGCTGCGCAGCTCGTGCGAGGCGTCGTCGATGAGCTGGCGTTGCGAGCGGAAGGCGTGGTCGAGGCGGTCGAGCATGGAGTCGATGGTGTCGGCGAGGTCGCGCAGCTCGTCGCGGGGGCCGGTGAGCCGGATACGCCGGGACAGGTCGGTGGCCTGGATCTCCCGAGTGGTGCGGGCGATCGCGCCGACCGGGCGCAGGGCCCGGCCGGAGAGGACCCAGCCGATGCCGAGGCTCGCCACGAACAGGCCGCCCAGGGCGATCAGCGAGTAGTCCCGCAACGTGTGCATCAGCCGCAGGTTGACCTCGTCCTCGATCTGCTGCACCTCGGCGACCTCGATGGTGGTGCCGGTGGGTACGGTGCGCCCGTCGCTCTTGAGCTTCACCAGTTGCGCCTCGTAGCGCTTGGTCAGCGGTTTCGGGTCGACCGTGCGGTCCACCGCCACGTACGCGACGCCCAGACCCGCCCCGGCGAGGGCGAACAGCAGCGTCGAGTAGAGCACCGTGAGCCGGAACCGGATCGACCGGAAGATCTTCACGCCGCCTCCCGCAGCCGGTAGCCCCGCCCGACCACCGTCTCGATGGGCGGGTCGCCGTCGGCGTCGGCGAGCTTGCGGCGCAGCGTGCCGACGGTGACCCGGACCGTCTCGGTGAACGGGTCGGCGTTGGCGTCCCAGACGTGTTCCAGCAGTTCCTCCGCCGGCACCACCAGACCGGGGCGGGTCATCAGGTACTCCAGCACCCCGAACTCCTTGCGCGTCAGGCGCAGCGTGCGCCCCGCACGCCGGGCCTCGTGCCGGGCGGCGTCCAGCCTCAGGTCACCCACGGTGAGCACCGCGCCCGTGCCGGCGGTGTCCCGCCGCAGCAGCGCCCGCACCCGGGCCAGCAGCTCCGCCAGCGCGAACGGCTTCACCAGGTAGTCGTCCGCGCCCTCGTCGAGTCCGCGCACCCGGTCGTCGAGGCCACCGCGGGCGGTGAGCATGAGCACCCGCAGGTCCCGCCCACCGGCCACCTCGACCTCACCGCGCCGGATCCTCCCGCACACCGTGAAGCCGTCGGTGTCCGGCAGGTTCACGTCGAGCAGCATCAGGTCGTACGGGTCCACGAGCAGCCGGTCGTACGCCTGCGCGGCGTCGGCCGCGACGTCGACCGCGTACCCGGCCCGGGTCAGGCCGACGCGCAGGGCGCCGGCCAGGTCCTCCTCGTCCTCCACCACGAGCAGCCGCATGAGCTGAAACCTATCCCCTGCCGATGAGGCCGGTCGCCACCCGCGCGGCCCGCTCGATGGGGATGGCGAAGCCGATGCCGATGTTGCCGCCGCCCTCCAGGGTGGCGATGGCGGTGTTCACCCCGACCACCTCGCCCCGGGCGTTGACCAGCGGGCCGCCGGAGTTGCCCGGATTGATCGACGCGTCGGTCTGCACGGCGGACTGGCGGGCGCCGCCGCCGAGGCGTACCGGCCGGTCCAGTGCACTGACGATCCCGGCGGTGACGGTCCCGGACAGCCCCAGCGGGGAGCCGACGGCGAGCACCGGCTCGCCCACCCGGGTCTGTCCGCTCGGTGCCAGCGGCAGTGCGGGCAGCCCGCTTCCGGCGTCCACCCGGAGCACGGCGATGTCGCTGCCCGGGTCCCGGCCCACGAGGCGGGCGGTCAGCCGGCGGCCGTCCTGGCCGACCACGGTGACGGTTCCGCCGCCGGCCACCACGTGGTCGTTGGTGACGACGTGACCACGGTCGTCCAGGACGAAGCCGGATCCGGACGAGCCGCCGCGCCCTCCGCGTACCTGCACGGACACCACCCCCGGCAGCGCCCGCGCCGCCGCGGTCACCAGGTCCGACGGAACCGGCGCGGCGCCACCGGACGGCGGCGGGGACGCCGCGGCGGCGGGTGCCGGGGCGTCGGGGGCGTCCGGCGCGGCGAACCAGCCGGCGGTGCCGCCGGCTCCCGCCGACACCGCGACCAGGGCCAGACCGGCCAGCAGGAGACGCGGCCACCGCCGGTCCGCCGCGCCGGTCGCCGGTCCGGCCTCCTCCGGAGGTACGCGGACGGCGGTGCCGCCGTCGGCCAGGTCGGGTGAGGTGAACCACGGGCCGCGCGGTTCCCCGAGGCCGGATGGTGAGGTCGTCATGGTGCCCTCCTCGTCGGACGGTGGTCGGGGGGAGCCGGTCGGGGTGGGGACGGGAGCGTCGATGCCGGTCACGGCAGGCGGGAGAACCAGAGCATCGACGTCGCGGCGGCCAGCAGCGCCAGCACCAGGCCGATGCCGATGAACCGGGCCGACACGTCCTGCCGCTCGATCTCGTAGCCGACCGAGGAGCCGATGTCGGCGTACACCGCGCGCAGTTCGTCGCCGGTGCCCGCCTCGTGGTAGCCGCCGCCGGTGGAGGCGGCGACCGCGCGCAGCGTCTCGCCGTCGACCGGGACGGCCTGGCCGCCCCCGCCGGAGCCGATCCGCCCGTCCGGGGTGCCGATCGAGATGGTGTCGACCGGTACGCCCTGGGCGACGGCGTCGGCGGCGGCCTCCGCCGGGTCGCGACCGGCGGTGTTGGCGCCGTCGGAGAGCAGCACCACCCGGGCCGGCGGCGGCTCCTCGGCCGCCTGGTCGTCGAGGGTGCGGATTGATTCCAGGGAGGTGTCGATCGCCTCGCCGATGGCCGTACCCTGCACCCCGGCGGCGCCCTCGGCGAGACGGTCGATGCCGTCGGCGAGGGCCTCCCGGTCGGTGCCCGGCGTGACGACCACCGACGTGCTGCCCGCGAACGCGACCAGCCCGACGTTGAACTCCTCCGGCAGGCCGTCGACGAACTCCCGGGCGGCGTCCTTGGCCGCCGTGAGCCGGTCCGGCGTGACGTCGGTGGCGAGCATCGACCGGGAGACGTCGACCGCGACGATGACGGTGGCCCGCTCGCGTGGCACCCGTACGTCGTCGACCGGGCGGGCGAACCCGACGACCAGCAGCGCCAGCATCGCCAGGAACAGGCCCGCCGGCACGTGCCGCCGCCAGGCGGGTCGGTGCGGCGCGACCCGGTCGAGCAGGTTCAGGTTGGTGAAGCGGACGGCGTAGCGACTGCGCCGCCGCTGGGCCAGCAGGTAGCCGACGACCAGCGCCGCCACCCCGACCAGCAGCCAGAGCCGTTCCGGAGAGCCCCAGCTCACGTCGGCACCTCCCGGGTGGGGACCGGTGCGGGTCGATCGGTCACGTGGCACCTCCGGGGCGGACGACGCCGGCGAGCCGGCGCTGGGCGAAGACGTGTCGGACGATGTCGGCGATCCAGTCGCGGTCGGTGGACAGCGACAGGTGCGCGGCGCCGCTGCGCCGGATCCCCCGCGCCACCGCCAGGCGCTGCGCGGTGGCGGCCGCCGCGTACCGCTCGCGCAGCCGGCGGCTGCCGGTCGACACCTCGCGCCGCCGCCCGCTCTCCGGATCGACCAGCGTGATCAGGCCGACGTCGGGCAGCTCCCGCTCACGCGGGTCGGACACCTCCACGGCGAGCACCTGGTGCCGCGCCGCCAGCCGACGCAGCGGCTGCTCCCAGGCCGGCGGCGGGCCGACCGGGCCGGACACGCCGTCGTCGGGAAGCCCGTCGAGGAAGTCGGACACCACCACGACCAGGCCGCGCCGCCCGGCGGACCGGTGCAGCCCGACGAGGCCGTCGGCGAGGGACACCGGCGCCGTCGCCGGCAGGCCGCGCGGCACGTCCAGCACCGTCCGCAGCAGCCCCAGCAGGGGCGTACGCCCGGTGCGCGCCGGGAACCGGCGGACCCCCTCGTTGGTGAGCAGGTGCGCGCCGAGGCGGTTGCCGAGGCCCGCGGTGAGGAACCCGACGGCGGCGACCGCCCCCACCGCCAGCTCCCGCTTCTCCAGCTCGGCGGTGCCGAAATCCATGCTGGGCGTGGCGTCGACGAGCGTCCAGGTGGTCAACTCCCGGTCGGCGTCCACCGTCCGTACGTGCGGCACCGTCGTACGGGCGGTCACCGACCAGTCCATCCGGCGTACCTCGTCCTCTCCCGGCCGGTACTCGCGGCTGCCCGCGGGTTCGCTGCCCGGAGCCGGCAGCAGGCCGAGGTACCGGCCGTGCAGTAGTCCGTCGAGGCGGCGGGTGACGGTCAGCTCCAGCCGGCGCAGTCGCCGTTGCCGGGCCAGGTCCCCGACGGTGGCCGGGTGCCCGTTCACGCGGCTGCCCCCAGACCGGGCCCCTGCTCGTGCTGGGACGGAGCGATCTGCGGCAGCGGAACCGCGTCGACCAGCCGGCGCACCAGCGTCGTCACGTCGACGCCGTCGGCGACCGCGTCGAAGGAGAGCACCAACCGGTGGGTCAGCACGTCCGGCGCGACCTCCCGAACGTCCGCCGGGAGCACGTAGTCACGCCCGCGCAGCAGGGCGAGCGCCCGCGCGGCGGCCACCAGCCCGAGCGTGGCCCGGGGACTGGCCCCGTACGCGAGCTGCCCGGCCACGTCCGGCAGCCCGAACCGGGCCGGGTCACGGGTGGCCAGCACCAGCCGGACGACGTACTCGGCCAGAGCGTGGTGCACGAACACCTGCCGGGTCAGCGCCTGGAGGGCCACCAGCCGCTCCGGGTCGAGAACCGGACGCGCGGCGGGCCGATCCGCGCCCATCCGGTAGAGGATGCCCAGCTCCTCGTCCTCGGTCGGGTAGTCGACCACCACCTTCATCAGGAACCGGTCCCGCTGGGCCTCCGGCAGCTGGTAGACGCCCTCGGACTCGATCGGGTTCTGGGTGGCCAGCACCAGGAACGGCGTCGGCACCGGGTGGGTGCGCCCGCCGATCGACACGTGCCCCTCGGCCATCACCTCCAGCAGCGCCGACTGCACCTTCGCCGGCGCCCGGTTGATCTCGTCGGCGAGGACGAGGTTGGCCATCACCGGGCCCAGCTCGATGTCGAAGCTCTCCCGGGAGGACCGGTAGATCCGGGTCCCCAGGATGTCCGACGGCACCAGGTCCGGGGTGAACTGGATCCGGGCGAAGCTGCCGCCGACCGCCGTGGCCAAAGTCTCCGCCGCGAGGGTCTTCGCCACTCCCGGCACACCCTCCAGGAGGCAGTGCCCGCGTGCCAGCAGCGCGGTGAGCAGACGCTCCACCAAGCGGTCCTGGCCGACGATGACCCGCTTCACCTCGAAGAGGGTCTTCTCCAGCAACCGGGCGGCGTCGGCCTGCCCGAGGTCGGCGGTCACCTCCGTCCCGTTGACCAGGACGGGGGCGGCTGTCACAGCGCCTCCCCCGTCGCGGCCCGGTCCGCCTTGTCGGGGCAGTCGGCCGGCACGTCCCGCTCGGTGACGATCTGCACGACCGGCTCGGGCTCGCTGTGCGCGTACGCCGCGCCGCCGACGGCGGTTGCCGTCGTGGCGGCGGCGGCCAGGGTGATCACGACCCTGATGCTCTTCCGCACGGGTGTCTCCTCACTCCGGTTCGGGTTCGACGCGGGCG
Organism: Micromonospora sp. BQ11; assembly: GCF_052068135.1. NCBI lineage: Bacteria > Bacillati > Actinomycetota > Actinomycetes > Micromonosporales > Micromonosporaceae > Micromonospora > Micromonospora sp. BQ11. The sequence goes on from NZ_JBQHDB010000003.1 coordinate 101,365, forward strand.
CCCGCCGCACGGGGATGACAACGGGCGCCCGCTGACACCGATTGGGCCACAGCGGACCGAAAGCCGACCGAAGGCGATCAGAGGCCGGCGCTCGGGCTGGATCCACGGGTGGTCGACGTGGTGAGGTGGTGCGAGGGTCCCTCAGAGAGGCGGCGGCATGTCCAGCGGGCAGTTGTACGACACCATCGGTGCCACGTACACCGTGACGCGGCGCACCGAGCCGCGCATCGCCGCACAGGTCTGGGCCGCGCTCGGCGATGCGCGGACGGTGGTGAACGTCGGGCCGGCACCGGCTCCTACGAGCCCGCCGACCGTGCCGTCACCGCGGTGGAACCGTCGGCGCTCATGCGTACGCAGCGCCCGGCGGGCGCCGCGCCGTGCGTGGCCGCCGCCGCGCAGAGCCTCCCGTTCGCGGACCGGTCCTTCGACGCGGCGATGGCCTTCGCCACCGTCCATCACTGGCCGGACCCGATCGCGGGCCTGCACGAGATGCGGCGCGTCGCGCGCCGCGTGGTGGTGTTCACGCACGACACCGGTGACGCCGCCTGGCTCCGTCGGTTCTGGCTGACCCGGGACTACCTTCCCGAGGCCGCGGGCCTCGTGGTCGGTCGTCCTTCGCTGACCGAGCTGGCCGGCGCGATCGACGCCCGTGTGGAGCCGGTACCCATCCCGTGGGACTGCGTCGACGGCTTCTTCGAGGCCTACTGGCGCCGGCCCGAGGCGTACCTGGACGAGAGGGTCCGGCGCGGGGTGTCGGTCTGGACCAGGGTCGGGCCGGAGGCCGAACAGCGGGCGGTGCGCAGCCTGCGTGCCGATCTCGCCTCGGGCCGGTGGGCGGAACGCAACCGCGGCCTGCTCGATCTCGACGCGGCGGAGCTGGGCCTCCGTCTGCTAATCGCCTGAACTCCACAGGTTCAGGGTTCGAGTCCCTGGCGGCCCACCGATGTGGCAGAACCCGAACCGTACGGTCTGCCCTTTATGGCGGGGGATGGCGCGGTGGTCGTCACCCCTTCCGTGAACCCCATCGTCGGGTTGCGGACTGGAGCGACGAGTGTCCTTCCACGTGGTGGCAACGTCTCCGATCAGTGTCTCGACCAGCGGCTTCATCGCCTTGAGGCTGCCGTCGCGAATGATCTCGCCGCTCCGTCCTAGCTGACAAGGTGGGTGACCGGGCCACCTCCGCCCTCGGAGGGTCGGCCCGCTCCGGCCACCCGGCTGGATGTTGCTTACAGCGGCAGGACGGCAACCTCGACGGTGAACGGCGCTGCCAGCAAGTCCGGCTGGATGTCGTTGGGCATTCACGCCCTCGCGCCAGGTACGGGTCGGGTGAACTGACCTTCCTGGGGAGCGGCTGCGCCATTGGCCGACCTCGTGAAGGTCGTGCGCGTTCAATCCCGCGTCCAGCGCGAGGGCACGCTCACGGCAGGTTCTGGCCGCGCCCGCCGCGAATAGGTTCTGGCACCAACCAGTTTTTTGTGCAAACCTATCTGCATGACTTCAGACGTGGTTGCTGCCGGCGGCGATCCCCGCCGGTTGCTGGCTGATGCGCGCGACCTTGCGCGCCGGGTTCGTCTTGCCCAGCGGGTGACGTGGCTGCCGCTGCTGGTGCTGGCCGTGGTGACGTTCGGGGCGATCCTGGTGTACCGGTTCAGCCAACCGGTCCTCAGCGACTGCCAGACGGTGCAGGACGGTCAGGTGGCGTGCAGGGGCTGGTACCGGGCCGCGCAGTTCTACTGGTGGACGGCGCTGCTGCTGGCGTACGTGGTGATCGCCGGCGGCTATCTGCGGGTCGCCCGGGCCCGGGGACTGGGCACCCGGGTGCGGCCGTACGTGCTCACCGGCGTTGCGCTCGTCGTGCTGTCCGCCGCCGCCACGGCGGTTCTGATCTACCTCGACCCGCTGCCGTTCCCCGACGAACCGTCCGCCGCTGCCCAGCTCCTGCTCCGGCTGCTCGCTCCGACCGGCGTGATGGGGTTGGCCCTGCTGGTGCTGGCCTGGCTGGAACGGCATCCCGCGCTGCTGCTGTTCGCCCTCGGGTACCTGGCGGTGGTGCTGGTGCCGGTCAACTTCGGGTGGGGGGTCGGCTGGGGGCTCCAGTGGTCGTTCGCGCCCCAGTTGGTCATCAACGGCGGCGTGCTGCTGCTGGGCAGCGCCGGCTTCGCACTGGCGCAACGGCTGCGGCGGCCCCGGTGACCGGTCCCGGCGACAAACCCGCGCCGGACGGTAGCGGAGCCGCGCATCCCGTCACCGGCCTCGACGACGTGGTGCACCAGCGGGTACGGCTGGGCATCCTCACCATCGCGCACGAGGCCCGCCGGGTCGAATTCGGCTACCTGCGCACCCAGTTGGAGCTGACCGCCGGCAACCTCTCCCAGCACCTGGGCGTGCTGGAGACGGCCGGCCTGATCGAGGTCGAAAAGGGCTACGCCGGCCGGCGCGGCCGTACCTGGATCACCCTCACCGCCGCCGGCAGCACCGCCCTCGCCGAGGAGATCGGGCGACTGAAGCTGCTCATCGCACGGGTCGAGACCACTGACAGCCCGGAGGACCGATGACCACCGCACTGACCCGCCGACGTCTGCTCGTAGCCACGCTCGCAACCGGCGTCGCCGTACCGCTCGGCGGCGGCCGCGGGTGGGCGGCCGGCGCCGACCCCACCCGGCCTGGCCCGGCCCGGCTCACACTGCCCCCACCGACCGGGCCGCACCGTGTCGGCACCGTGTCGCTGCACCTCGTCGACAGGTCCCGCCCGGATCCGGTCGCCGGTCCGGGACGTTACCGCGAACTGATGGTCAGCCTCTGGTATCCCGCCGCCCGCAGTGCCCGGCGTCATCCGGTGGCACCGTGGCTGCCCGCCGCACCGACGCGCGCGCTGCTCGTGTCCGCCGGGTTCGACGCCGACGTCGCGGCGGCGCCCCTCACGGCCGGCCACGAGAGAGCTCCGGCAATCCGAACACGTGACCGGCTGCCGGTGATCATGTTCTCCCACGGCAACGACGGTCACCGTGCCGAGGCCACCATCGTCGTCCAGGAGCTCGCAAGCCACGGCTACGTCGTGGTCACGGTGGACCACACGTACGACGCGTTCAGCGAGTTCCCCGACGGTCGGCTCACCGTCCCCGTCGACGGCATGTCCTTCACACCATGGGACTCCTCCCACGACATCCGGTTCGTCCTCGACCGACTCGAGGACCTCGCCGCCGGTCGCAACCCCGATATCGAGCACCGTCCGCTGCCGGCCGGCCTGGGTGCCGCGCTCGACCTGCGTCGCATCGGCATGTTCGGCTGGTCGAAGGGCGCCACCGCGACCGCTCTCGTCATGAACACCGACCGGCGCGTCCGGTGCGGGCTCAGCCTCGACGGTCCGATGGAATCGGCGCCGCCGGTCACCGACCTCGACCGGCCATTCATGCTGATGACCGCAGACTTCACCCGAACCGCCGAGCCGAGCGTCGCCCAGTTCTGGTCGCACCTGCGCGGATGGCGCCGCAACGTGCACGCCGAGGGCGGGGCCCACGGGGCGTACTGCGACCGCCAGTGGCTGATCCCGCAACTGGCGAGGATCGTCGGGATGAGCGACGAGGACCTCGCCGGCTGGGTCGGCACCCTCGACCCGGCCCGGGCGGTGCGGATCCAACAGGCGTACCCGCTCGCGTTCTTCAACCTGCACCTACGCCACCGGCGGCAGCGCCTGCTCGAAGGCCCGAACCCGGCCTTCCCGGAGGTGCGGTTCATCGCCTGACGCGCTTCGAGCCGGACGCCGGGTCCTGTTGCCAAGCCGAAGACCCCCGCCGCCGATCCGACGAGATCGGCAAGCACCGGTGGTGGCGGATCGGCGGCCACGACCACCACGCCAATTCCGGCTCATAGTTCCTCCCATGCTCGGCTGACTGTGAGTCGAAATACCGGACCTGCGCCCGCGTTACGACCGTCGGAGCCGTACGGGTGTGACTGGCTGGACCAGGGAAGTACACCGGCCGACACCAGCAGTACAGCAGCTAAGTACGGCAACCGTGCCAGCCGAACCGGACCGAGAAGCGCGCCAGCATCTCGGATGACCTCGCACCGCGCCTCATCCGGCCGGGTCGCCAGCAACCCGCCCCTACCGGGTCAGCCCTGGCGTAGTCCCTCGTAGTAGGGCTTCATGGCCGGGTAGTAGTCGTCGAACTCGCGCCCCGGCTCGCCGGTGTGCACCGCGACCAGCAGGTCCAGGTAGTACTCCCAGCCGGGGCCGACCTCGCCGACGCCCTCGTCGCTGTCGAGGTGCTGGGTGAACGTCAGCTCGGTCGTGCCCCCCGCCTCGGCGAGCAGCATCTCGATGTGCCACGCGCCGTGCTCGTCGACCGCCGACACGACGAGGCGCCGGGGCGGCTCGCACTCCTCGATCAGGACATCGCTCCACGGCGCGTCCTCCTCGAACGCCATCTGCACCCGGACGGTGCGTCCGGGGCCCGCCTCGCCCTCCCACCGGCCGAACCAGCGGGCGCTGCGTTCCGGCTCGGTGATGCTGGCCCACACGTCGGTGTGCGGGGCGCGGAACCGGCGCGTGAGCACCAGGTCGGTCCCTTTCCCGGTGCGGACCAACCGTCCACTGGGCGTCCTCGTCATGCTGTCTTCTCCCCTGTCCGGTCCGACGCGTCACGGGCGTGGCGCTCGCGGCGTGTGCGGTACACCTCGGTTTCCAGCGCGTCCAGGCGGTGCGCCCATCCGGACGGCGCGTCGAACTGCGCGAGCCATTCCGTGAGCCCGGCGAGAGGGGCGGTGTCGAGCCGGTAGAAGCGTTGCCGGCCCACCAGTTCGTCCCGCACCAGGCCGCTGTCGCGCAGCACCCGCAGGTGGCGACTCACGGCGGGCCGGCTGATCGGGAAACGAGCGGCGATGTCACCCGCCGACCGATCTCCGCCACGCAGCAGCACGAGGATCTCCCGCCGTACGGGATCCGCGATCGCCGCCGCCACCTCGTCCACGCCGTAAAGCGTAACCCATCGGTTACGCTTCTGTCCGGCCGCAGCCGGCCGGGTGAGCGACGGGTCGGGACGGGTCACGCCGGGTCGGACGACTCCGACCCGGCGTGGTGCCGCGATGTCCGCCGTCAGCGGCCGTGGTGCCGGAACGCCTTGCGGATGTCCACCGGCAACGCGGGTGCCCCGTCGACCGGGGCCGGGTCCTCGTCGGTCGGCGCCACTCCCCCGGCGGCGATCCGGTCCAGGGTGGCCAGCCCGGCCGCGTCGACCGAACCGAAGATGGTGTAGTTCGGCCGCAGGGCCGAGTCGGCATACACCAGGAAGAACTGGCTGCCGTTGGTGTCCGGACCGGCGTTGGCCATGGCGAGGGTGCCCCGGGCGTAGAGCCGCCGCACGCCCGTCGGGTCGGTGGGCGCCGGCGGCAGGTCGGTCGGAAGCTCGTCGGCGTAGCGGTAGCCCGGACCGCCCGAACCCGTCCCGGAGGGGTCGCCGCACTGCAACACCTTCAGCGTCGGGTACGCGGTCAGCCGGTGGCAGGAGGTCCGGTCGTAGAAGCGGTGCCGGGTCAGGTGCAGGAAGCTCTGCACCGTGCACGGCGCCGCCTCCCGGTCCAGGATCAGCCCGATCGGGCCGTGGTTGGTCCACAGGGTCACCCGGACGGTGCCCCGGTCCGGCGTACGGCGGGGGTCGCGCGGCAGCGGGACCGGCCGGGCGGCCGGCTCCTCCGGGGTCGCCGTGTAGGCGCACGGGCCGGGGGTGACACGCGGCTCGCCGGACGCCGCCGGAACGGTCACCGGGGCGTCGGGCGCGGCCACCGCGGCGGTCCCCGCCGTGGCGAGCAGCGCGCCGGCGAGCAGCGCCGCGCCGCCGAGGCGGGTCAGCGTACGGAGGGGGCGACGGGGGGTGGGAGCGGACTGCGGTCGGGGTTCACACGACACGGGCAACCTCCTGGACTCGTGGTACGGGAGCGACCGGAGTCTATGGATGTCCTCGACGCTTGTCGATCCGGGACGCCCGGTCGGTACCCGAGCCGGACGGCCCGTGGGCCGGTCAGCGGGGCGGTCGGAAGCGGGCGATCGGGTTGACCAGGGTGCCGGCGAACTGGAGCGCGGCGGACGGATCGGCGAGGTCGACCATCTGCCGGTTGTCGCGCAGTTGGAGCCGGTTGAGGCAGGACAGGGCGAACTCGGGTGCGAACAGGTCGTGGCGCGCCAGCCGCCCGGCCAGGTGCGGCACCCGGTCGGCGTAGTCGGCGGCGCACTCGGCGACCGTCCGCCAGACGGTGTCCTCGTCGCAGACGTCCTCGCCGACCAGAACGGCCGCCAGGTGGCGGAGGAAGCAGTCGACCACGTCGGTGAAGATGCACAGGATCTTCTCGTCGTCGGGCACGGCCACGGCGATCCGGCGTACCCGCTCCGGCAGGTCGGCGTCCGGGTCCATGACGACGATCTCCTCGGCGATGTCCTTGAAGATGACCCGCTCGACCGTCGCGTCGTGCAGGACGAGGATGACGTTCTCACCGTGCGGCATGAAGGCCAGGTCGTGGGCGTAGAGGGCGTGCAGCAGCGGCACCAGGTAGGCGTCGAGGTAGCGGCGCAGCCACTGCGCCGGTGTCCGGCCGGACCGCGCGATCAGCGCCGCGGCCAGGGACCGGCCGTCGTGGTCGGTGTGCAGCAGCGACGCCATGGTGGCCAGCCGCCGGCCCGGCTCCAGACCGGGCACCGGGCTCTCCCGCCACAGCGCGGCCAGCATCTTCCGGTACGGGGAGTACCGGTCGGTCGCGGCCTCGTACTGGCGGTGGCGATAGCCGATCGCGGCCCGCTCCCGGATGATCGACAGTCCGGTGCCCTTGAGCACCGGATCGTTGTCCACCAGGTCGGCGAGCCAGTCGTTGATCGCCGGCGTGGCCTCCATGTACGCGGCCGACAGTCCCCGCATGAAGCCCATGTTCAGCACCGACAGGGCGGTCTTCACGTAGTGCCGGTCCGGCCGGGTGGCGTTGAAGAAGGTACGGATCGACTGCTGGGCGAGGTACGTGTCGGGTCCCTCGCCGAGATGAACCAGTCGGCGCCGGGCGACCTCGCCGGCGAAGGTGACGGCCAGCTTGTTCTCCCACTGCCAGGGGTGCACCGGCAGCAGCAGGTAGTCCGCCGGGTCCAGGCCCAGGCCCGTGAGGGTCGCCGCGAAGCGGGTGCGGGTGTCGCCGTCGAGTTCGGCGGCGACGAGGGTGTCGTAGTCCAGGTCGGCGGCGCAGGTGAAGGTGGCGTGGTCGCGGTGGGCGGCCAGCCACACCAGCCGGACACCGGCGGCGGACTCCGGGGCGTACCGGTGGTGGTCGTCCACGCCGAAGCCGATCCGGCCGTTGTTGGCGACGAAGCACGGGTGGCCCTCGGTCATCCGCGTCTCGATGGTCTGGAAGTCGGCCTCGGCCAGCTCGGCCGCGCCGATCGACGGCGCGGCGAGCTTGTACGCGGTGCCGGCCAGCGTCGCGCTGATCTCCTCCAGGTAGACCGGCAGGACGGTGTCGGTGAGGCCGAGTGCGCCGCGCAGCTCCAGGCAGAGGTCGACGGCGTCGAGCGGCAGGTCCCGGTCACCGGAGTGGCGGGTGATGGTGTCGGCGTCGATCTGCCAGTGGTCGAGGGCGAGCACCCGGGCGGCGAAGCGGTACTCGACCGCGCCGTCGTCGCCGCACAGGCGCCACCAGCCGCCGCCGGTGTGCTCGGGGGCGATCAGGCGTTCGTGGGCGAACTCGGCGAGGGCCTTGCGGACCAGCAACCGGTTGGCGCGGGCCCAGCGCTCGGGCGTCAGGTGGTCGAGTCCTGCGTTCACGCGGGTACGTCTCCTCGGGTGGCGGTCCGGAACTGCTCGCGGGTGCAGATGCTGAGCAGGGCGTCCTTCTCGGGCTTGCGGATCGGGCGGACGACGGTGAACCCGACGGCCGCGTTGAGCGCGTGCACGGCGGTGTTGCGCACGTCGGGCTCGACCACGACCCGCCGCACGGCGGGGTCGGCGAAGATCCAGTCGAGCACGGTGGTGATCACCGCCCGGGTGAAGCCGTGCACCGGGGTGTCGGTGGGGGCGCACAGGAAGTGCATGCCGACGTCGCCCTGGGTCGCGTCGTGCAGCCCGACGAGGTCGACGTGGGCGGGGTCGTAGCGTTCGGCGAGGAAGGCCGGGGTGCCACGCCACAGCCCGAGGTGGGCGTCGTGGTGCGGGTGGGCGGCGATGCGCCGGTACTCGTCGGCGACCCGGGCGAGGTCGGCGTCCTGCATCAGCCAGAAGGCGGCCTTCGGGTGGGTCACCCAGGCGTGCAGCAGCGGGGCGTCGGCGTCCGGATCGAGCGTCCGCAGGGCGAACTCGCCGAGCCGGTCGTCGACCCGGGTGAACACGGTCACGAGACGACTCCCGCTGGCACGCCGAACTCCTGGAAGGCGAAGCTCTTCTCGATCAGGTAGTGCTCGCGGCCGGTCACCTCGCGGATGATCCACGAGTTGCGGTACGCGCCCATGCCGAGATCGGGTGAGGTGACGCTGTGCGCGTGGGTGGCGGCGTTCTGGAGGAAGATCCCCCGGCCGGTGTGGTCGATGCTGTAGTTGCGGGCGACGTCGAACCGGCCGTGACCGTCCCAGCGGATCCGGTCGCGGACCGGTTCCAGGAACTCCGGCACCCGGTACCGGTAGCCGGTGGCCAGCACCAGGCCCTCGGTGTCCAGGGTGGCGTCGCGCCCCTGCTCGACGTGGTGCAGCCCCAGCGTGTACGTCCCGCTCGCCTCGTCGTACGCGGCGGTGCGCAGGGCGGTGCAGGTCAGCAGTCGGGTGCGGACCGGGCCGGCGACGCTGCGCGCGTACAGCAGGTCGTAGATGTCGTTGATGAGGTCGGCGTCGATGCCCTTGAACAGCGGCTTCTGCTCGGCCTCCAGCCGGTAGCGGGTCTCCTCCGGCAGGGCGTGGAAGTAGTCCACGTAGTCCGGAGAGGTCATCTCCAGCGTCAGCTTGGTGTACTCCAGCGGGAAGAACCGCGGCGACCGGGTGACCCAGTTCAGCTGGTAGCCGTACGTGTCGATGTCGCCGAGCAGGTCGTGGTAGATCTCGGCGGCGCTCTGCCCGCTGCCGACCACGGTGACGCTGCGCTTGGTCCGCAGCGCCGCCCGGTTCTCCCGGTACCGCGAGTTGTGCACGGCGTCGCCGCCCAGCCCCAGGCAGGCGTCGGGCACGTGCGGCGGCGTGCCGGTGCCGAGCACCAGGTGGCGGGCCCGGTGGGTGGCCGTCCCGTCGGCGGTGTCGGTTCGTACCACGTAGGTGCCGTCGGCCTCGTCGTACCCGACGGCGGTGACCCGGTGTCCGAACCGCACGGTGGGCAGCTTCCCGGCGGCCCAGCGACAGTAGTCGTCGAACTCGACGCGCAGCGGGAAGAAGCTCTCCCGGATGTAGAACGGGTACAGCCGGCCGGTCTCCTTCAGGTAGTTGAGGAAGGAGTACGGCGAGGTGGGATCGGCGAGGCTGACCAGGTCGGCGATGAAGGGCGTCTGGAGGCGGGTCGACTCCAGCAGCATGCCGGGATGCCAGTCGAAGCTGTCGCGCGCTTCGAGGAAGAGGCAGTCGAGGTCCGCGATCGGCGCGGTCAGGCAGGCCAGGCCCAGGTTGTACGGGCCCAGCCCGACGGCGATCAGGTCGTACGTCGGCATGGTGTTCTCCGGTGCGGTCACGGCTCGTCAGCCGACGGGGCAGGACAGCGCCGCGACGGACCGGGCGTGCACGTACGCGCCCGCGTGCGCGGCGACGAGATCGAGGACGTACGCGACGTCGTCGAGGGTGGTCTCGGGGTTGAGCAGGGTGAACTTGAGGTGGTGCGCGCCGTCCACCGTCGTGCCGGCGACGAGCGCGGCGCCGGAGGCGGCGAGGGCCTCGCGGGCGTACAGGTTGGCGTCGTCGGCGAGGACCCGGTCCGGGCCGGTCGGCAGGTAGCGGAAGACCACGGTGCTCAGCGGAGAGCGGGTCACCACCTCGAAGCGGGGGTCCTCGGTGAGCATCGCCCAGGCGCCCGCGGCGCGGTCGCACACCTCGTCGAAGAGGTCGCCGATCCCGTCCGGGCCCATCACGCGCAGGGTCAGCCAGAGCTTGCAGGCGTCGAAGCGGCGGGTGGTCTGGAGGCTCTTGTCCACCTGGTTGGGAATGCGCCGCTCGACCATCCGGGCCGGGTTGAGGTAGTCGGCGTGGAACGTGGCGTGGCGCAGCGTGCGCCGGTCGCGGACCAGCAGGGCGCTGGAGCTGACCGGCTGGAAGAACGACTTGTGGTAGTCGACGGTGACCGAGTCGGCCCGCTCGATGCCGTGCAGGAGGTGGCGGCGGGTCGGTGAGACCAACAGCCCGCAGCCGTACGCGGCGTCGACGTGCAGCCACACGCCGGCGGCGGCGCAGAGGTCGGCGATCTCCGGCAGCGGGTCGATGCTGCCGAAGTCGGTGGTGCCGGCGGTGGCGACGACCGCCATCACCACCAGGCCGGCCCGCCGGCAGCGGTCGAGTGTGGTGGCCAGCTCGTCGGTCCGCATCCGCCGTTCGGCGTCGGTCGGCACGGTGATCACCGCGTCCGCGTCGAGGCCGAGCAGCGTGGCGGCCTTCTGGACGCTGAAGTGGCCGGCGGTGGAGGTGATGACGCGCAGCCGGGACAGCAGCTCCGGGCGGGTCGGCCGGTCGGTCGGGGGGAGGACGCGGGCGCAGGTCTCCTCGCGGGCCAGCAGCATCGCCTGGAGGTTGGACTGGGTGCCGCCGCTGGTGAAGATACCGTCGGCGTCCGGGCCGAGGCCGATCCGCGCCGCGGTCCAGTCGACGAGCCGGCGCTCGATCAGGGTGCCGCCGGCGCTCTGGTCCCAGGTGTCCAGGGAGGAGTTCACGGCGCTGAGCACCGCCTCGCCGAGCAGGGCGGGGATCACCACCGGGCAGTTGAGGTGGGCCAGGTACCGGGGGTGGTGGAACCAGACCGCGTCGCGCAGGTAGACCTCGCCGAGTTCGTCGAGGGCGGCGCCGGTGTCGGCGAGCGGCCGGTCCAGGTCGATGCCGGCGACACGCGGTGCGAGGTCGTCGGGCGTGACACCGGTGCAGGGGCGGTCGACGGTGGCCACCCGGGTGGCGACCCGGTCGATGCCGTCGGCCAGCACCCGCCGGTACCGCTCGGCGGAGCCGGCGTGGAACAGGTGGGCGCGGGCGGCGGCCGAGCCGGTGGTCGGGCCGGAGGGTGGTGCCTCGACGGCGGTTCCGGGCAGGCTCATGGCAGTCCTTCTCGGTCACGGGAGGACACGGTGGACCGGGACGGGGACACGCCCCGTGACGCGACCGTGTCGCTTGATCACAACGGGACTTAGGTTAGCCTAACCTAATGCCAAGTCAAGGAGGCGTGATGAACGGCGTGCGTCGGGACCCGTGGGGAATCCCGCACCTGCGGGCCGACACCGTGGACGACCTGGCCCGCCTTCAGGGGCGGGTCGCGGCGACCGACCGGGCCTGGCAGATCGAGACCGAGCGGTGGCGGTCCGAGGGCCGGCTCGCCGAACACCTCGGCCCCGGCGCGGTGGCCTGGGACCGGTTCGCCCGCCGGGCACGCCTCGACGACACCGCACGCCGGTGCCACGACCGGCTCGACGCACCCACCCGCCGGTGGGTCGCCGCCTACGTCGACGGGGTCAACGACGGGCTCACCGACGGCGCCGCCGGGGCGCCGGAGTTCGCCGCGATCGACCGCGCCCCGGGCCGGTGGCGACCGTGGTCACCGCTGGGGGTCTTCCTCGTCCAGCACATCCTCTTCGGCACGTTCCCCAGCAAGCTGTGGCGCGCGCACGTCGCCGCCACCTCGGGGCCCGAGGCGGTCGGCCTGTTCGCGGCCGAGGACCCGGGAGGATCGGGCAGCAACGCCTGGGCGGTGCCCGGCGACCCCGCCACCGGCCGGGCACCCGTCATCGCCGGCGACCCGCACCGCATGCTGGAGCTGCCCGGCGTCTACCAGCAGGTGCGGCTCGCCTGCCCCGAGTTCGACGTGGTCGGCCTCGCGTTCCCGGGCGTCCCGGGGCTCCCCCACTTCGGACACGCCGGAGAGGTCGCCTGGGCGATCACCAACGCGATGGCCGACTACCAGGACCTCTACCGGGAGGAGCTGCGCCGCGACGGCGAACGGCTGCTGGTCCGGGACGCGGACGGCTGGGTGCCGGCGCTGCGCCACGTCGAGCGGATCGACGTCCGCGGCGGCGAGCCGGAATCCGTGGAGGTGGTCGAGACGCCGCGCGGGCCCGTCGTCGACCACGACCGCCGCACCGGCGAGGCGATCAGCCTGCGTACGCCCAGCCGGGTCGAGGGGAACCTCGGCTTCGGCGCGCTGCTGCCGCTGCTGCGGGCCCGCACCACCGACGACGTCGCTGCGGCGCTGCGGGTCTGGGTCGAGCCCGTCAACAGCGTGCTCACCGCCGACCGGCGCGGACAGGTGCGCCGGCTCGTCGCCGGGCTGGTCCCCGTCCGCGACGACCGGTGCCGGCGGGAGCCGGTGCCCGGCTGGGACCCGCGCTACCGGTGGCGGGACGACTACGCGCCCCTGGCCGACGCCCCGGTGGAGGGCCCCACGGTCTGCGCCAACGACCGGCGCCCCGACGTGGCCGACCTGGGTACGGACTTCGCCCCGCCGCACCGCGCGCGCCGCATCGCGGGTCTCGTGGCCGAGGGCGTCGAGCCGGACGTCGTACACATGGACAGCCGGCTGCCCGCGACGGCGCTGCGCGGCCTGCTCGACCGGCTCCGCCCCGACGGCCTGGGCGGGCCCGCGCGGGCGCTGCGGGACCGGCTCGTCGCCTGGGACGGGCGGATGCGGGCCGACGACGCCGACGCCGGCGCGTACGCCGCCTGGCGGGGGGCCCTGGCCCGCCGGCTGCACGAGCACCCGCGCCTACGCCCGCTCTTCGACGCCCGCCCCTACGACGAGCTGTTCGCCCCGTGGACGGACCCGGCGGCGCGCATCGGCTACGCCCTCGACCGGGTGGTCGCGGGCCTGGACCGCCTCGACGGTGACGTCGCGCCGGTCGCCGCCGCGGCGCTGGAGGAGGTGGCGGCGGGCGGACCGTCCCCGGTGTGGGGACGGCGGCACCTGCTGCGTCCGGTCCACCTCGGCGTGGCGCCGGAGGTCGACGCGGCGGTGGAGGCGATGCGGGCCCAGGTGGACCTGTCCGGTGACACCGACTGCGTGCTCGCCACCAGCAGCATCCCGGGCGTGTCCGACGAGTGCTGGCGCGGGCCGGTCGCCCGGTACGTGTGGGACCTCACCGACCGCGCGGCGAGCCGCTGGATCGTCCCCTTCGGCGCGTCCGGACGCCTCGGCGACCCGCACTTCGACGACCAGCTTCCCCGGTGGGCCGACGGCCGGCTGATCCCCGTGGTCACCGACGCGCGACAGCTCACCCCGACGACAGGAGACGAGGCACCATGACCTACCGCGAGACGATCCCCGGCTTCGGCGAGCTGTCCCTCGTCGTGCTCGACCCCGGCGCCCACGCCGAGCTGGTGCACCGCTGGGTCACCCAGCCGCGGGCGAGGTTCTGGGGCATGGGCTCGTGGACGGTCGAGCAGGTACGCGAGATCTACGAGTTCGCCGACGGGCTGCCCACGCACCACGCGTTCCTGATCATGCTCGACGGGACGCCGATCGGCCTGTTCCAGAGCTACCAGCCGGAGGCCGACCCGGTGGGGGAACGCTACGCCGTGCAGCCCGGCGACGTCGGGATGCACCTGCTCCTCGCCCCCGGCGACGACCCGCCCCGCGGCCTCACCACCGCCGTCGCCCCCGCCCTGTTCCGCTCCCTGTTCCGCGACCCGGCCGCCCGGCGGATCGTCGCCGAGCCGGACGTCCGCAACGACCGCGCGCTGCGCCGGCTGCAGCGGGAGGGGTTCGCCCTCGACGAGGAGATCGACATGCCGGACAAGCGGGCCCGGCTGGCGTTCCTGACCCGGGCCCGCTTCGAGGCGGACCACCGGACGCCGGTCTGACCGACCACCGGGCCGGGCGGCACGCGCGCGGCCGGCCCGGCGGTCGGTCGGCTACCTTGGGCGACTGGATCGTCCGAACGGATCGAAGGGAGCGGCCGTGCGCGAGGACTTCCCGCGGTCGGTGGCCAAGGAACTCGACGCGGCCGATCCGCTCGCCCACCTGCGCGACCGGTTCGTGATCGCCGACGACGACTTGATCTACCTCGACGGCAACTCCCTGGGGCGGCTCCCGGCGGCCACCCCGGAGCACCTCGACCGGCTCGTCCGGCAGGGGTGGGGTGAGCAGCTCATCCGCTCCTGGCCGACCTGGATCGACTGGGGCCGCCGGCTCGGCGACCGGCTCGCCACGCACGCCCTCGGCGCCCGGCCCGGGGAGGTGGTCGTCTCCGACTCGACCTCGGTGAACCTGTACAAGCTCGCCGCCGCCGCCCTCGACGCCACCGGCGACCGCCGCACCGTGCTGGTCGACGCCGAGGAGTTCCCCAGCGACCGGTACATCCTCCAGGGTCTGGCCGAGGCCCGCGGGCTGACCGTGCGCACGCTGCCGTCCGACCTGGACGAGGGGCTGCGCACCGACGAGCTGCGAGCGGCCCTGGACGACGACGTCGCGCTGGTGGTGCTCTCCGCCGTCGCCTACCGCTCGGGGGCGCTGCAGGACATGGCGGCGGTCAACGACGCCGCCCGGCGCACGGGCGCCGTGGTGCTGTGGGACCTGTCGCACGCCGTCGGGGCGGTGCCGATCGAGCTGACGGCCACCGGCGCCGACCTGGCCGTCGGCTGCACCTACAAGTACCTCAACGCGGGCCCCGGAGCCCCCGCCTTCCTGTACGTGCGGCAGGAGCTGCAGGCGTCGCTGCGCCAGCCCATCCAGGGCTGGTTCGGCCAGCGCGACCAGTTCACCATGGGCGCGGCCTACGAGCCCACGCCGGACCTGGACCGGTTCCTGGTCGGTACGCCGCCGATCCTCGCCCTGGCCGCGCTCGACCCGTCGCTGGACGTGCTCGCCGAGGCCGGGATCGACCGGGTACGCGCCAAGGGCCGCCGCCTCGGCGAGATGATCGTGGATCTGGCCGACGCCTGGCTCACCCCGTACGGATTCCGGGTCGCCTCCCCCCGCGACCCGGACCGGCGCGGCAGCCACGTCTCGCTGCACCACCCGGAGGCGCTGCGGATCTCACGGGCGCTGGCGGTCGACGGGCGGGTGGTCGCCGACTACCGCACGCCGGACCGGCTGCGCCTCGGTCCGGCGCCGCTGTACACCCGCCACGTGGACGTGTGGGACGCCATGAGCCGGTTGCGCGACCTCGCCGAACGCCGCGGCTGGGAGCGGATGCCGGGCGAGCCGTCCCGGGTCACCTGAGCGAGCCGGGTGCGGTCCCCTTCCGACGAGTTCGGTGCACCGAACTCCCGCAGTACCGCAGCACGCATCAGCCGCACCTTCCGCTCCGGACCCTCATGAGGACACTACTCAGCCCGTACCGCCGTCCGAGTGGCTTCCGAGCCACGTCAGGGCCGGGGGCGTGACGTGCGGCCGGACGGTGCCCTGCCACGTCACTGAGGGGGCCGGGTCAGTACCGGGACCACTTCTCCCGATATCGAAGAGGGTCGTTGACACTAATAGTTAACACTGTTTAAGATTTGGCCTCCTCGAGGAAGACGTTCCGCCGCACCCCGCCCACCGGAAGGCCCCTCGATGCCCTCACCACGTCCCCACCGCCGCCGTGCCCTCGCCGCCGGTTTCCTCACGCTGGCCACCGCCGGCGCGACCCTCGCGCTGACCCCGGCCGCCGCCGGGGCGGCGGTCCTGCCGAACAACTTCAAGAGCGTCGGCTACCTCCCGTCCTGGAGCGGCAACGTCAACACGGTCCAGTACGGCAAGCTCACCCACATCAACTACGCGTTCGTGCTGCCCAACAGCGACGGCAGCCTCCGCCCGGTGGAGAACCCGAGCAAGCTCTCCTCGCTCGTGTCCCTGGGACACGCCAACAACGTCAAGGTGTCGATCGCCATCGGTGGCTGGAACGACGGGAACGACTCGGCGTTCGAGGCGCTGGCGGCCAACTCCGGCACCCGCGGCGCGTTCGTCAACAACGTCGTCGCCTTCGTCAACCAGTACAACCTCGACGGTGTCGACATGGACTGGGAGTATCCCGACCCGGGCGCCTCAGCCACCAACTACACCCTGCTCATGTCCCAGTTGAGCAGCGCCCTGCACAGCCGGGGCAAGCTGCTCACCGCCGCCGTCGTGGCCGAGGGCTACTACGCGCAGGGCGTGTCGACCGAGGTGTTCGGCCACGTCGACTGGCTGAACATCATGGCGTACGACGGCGGCAGCCCGCACGCCAACCACGACTGGTCGGTCAACGCCGTGAACGGCTGGAAGGCCCGCGGTCTGCCGGCCGCCAAGGCGGTGCTCGGTGTCCCCTTCTACAGTCGCCCCGGCTACTACACCTACGCCGCGCTGGTCGGCATGGACCCGGCCAACGCCAACCGCGACTGCACCACCGTCGGCGGCGTCCAGCAGTGCTACAACGGCATTCCGACGGTCAAGCGCAAGACGCAGTGGGCGATGGCCAACGCGGGCGGGATGATGAACTGGGAGCTGTCCCAGGACACCACCGGCTCGACCTCGTTGGTCAGCGCGATCTACGACACCGTCATGGGCGGCAGCCCGCCGCCGACCGGGCGGACCGGCCCGATCACCGGCATCGGCGGCAAGTGCGTGGACGTCGCCGCGGCGAGCACCGCCAACGGCACCGCCATCCAGCTCTACACCTGCAACGGCACCGCCGCGCAGAACTGGACCGTCGCCACCGACGGCACCCTGCGGGCCCTGGGCAAGTGCGCCGACGTGACCAGTGCGGGCACCGCCAACGGCACCAAGGTCCAGCTCTGGGACTGCAACGGCACCGGCGCCCAGGTGTGGCAGGCCCAGTCCAACGGCACGCTGCGCAACCCGGCCTCCAACAAGTGCCTGGACGCCACCGACAACAGCTCCGCCAACGGCACCCGGCTGCAGATCTGGGACTGCTTCGGCGGCGCCAACCAGGTCTGGCGCCTGCCCGCCTGATCCCCGGGTCCCGGCCGCGACCGTCACGTGCGGACGGTCGCGGCCAGGGTCGTCCGGACGGTGTGCAGCAGGGTCTCGCGAGCCGTCATCGGGAAGAAGTGACCGCCCGGCAGCACGTGCAGCGCGAAACCCGCCGAGGTGTGCTCCCGCCACGGCGCGACCCGCGCGGGCGGCACCTCCTCGTCCCGGTCGCCGGCGAAGGCGACGATCGGGCAGGGCAGCGGCGGCTCCGGGCGGTACTCGTAGGTCTCGCAGATGGAGAAGTCGGCGCGGATGGTGGGCAGCAGGAGTTCGAGGAGTTCCGGCTCGGCGGCGATCTCCTCGTCGAGGCCACCGAGGCGCAGCAGACGGTCGACGACGAGCCGGTCCGGCTGGTCGTGGATGTCCGGCGACGCGCGCCGCAGCCCGGGCGCGAGGCCACCGGCGGCGAAGAGCACGCGAGGTGGCGCGGCGCCGCGCCGGCGCAGCTCGCGGGCCAACTCGAACGCCACGATGGAGCCCATGCTGTGCCCGAACAGGGCGTACGGCACCTCCAACTCGTCGGTCAGCGCCGACGCCAGGTCCTCGACCAGTGGCCGCACCCCGGTGTACGCCGGGTCGCGCCAGCGGGTCTGCCGGCCGGGCAGCTCCACGGGGCAGACCTCCACGCCGGTACCGAGGGCCGCCTGCCAGGCGGCGTACGCCGACGAGCCACCCCCGGCGTACGGGAGGCAGAACAGGCGGAGGGCGGGTGTGGCGCCGCGCCGCGGCGCGCCCACGATCCAGTCGTGGGCACGCCGGGCACGGGATGTCGCGGTGCGGTTCACGGGTGGTTCTCCTGGTACGTCGGCTCGGTGGACAGGAGGGAACGGGCCTCCTCGTCGGACATCTCCTCCAGCTCGGCCAGGAGCTGGTCCTCGATGGCCAGCGCGGCGGCCTCCAGCGTGGGACTGTCGAAGAGCACCCGGATCGGCACCTGCACGTCGAGCGCCTTGCGCAGATGCACGACCGCCCGCATCGCCAACAGCGAGTCCCCACCGAGGGCGAAGAAGTTGTCGTGCACGCCCACCCGCTCGACCCGCAGGATGCTCGTCCAGACCTCGGCGACCGCCTCCTCCAGGTCGGTGCGCGGCGCCTCGTACGGCACCTCGTCGGCCTCGGCCGCGTCGGCCGGTACGACCAGCGCCCGCCGGTCGACCTTGCCGTTGGCGGTCAGCGGCAGCTCGTCGATCTCGTAGAAGGCGCCCGGCACCATGTAGCCGGGCAACTTGCCGGCGAGGAACTCCCGGACGTCCGCCGGCATGCCGCCGGCCACCTGCGGGACCACGAATGCGACGAGGCGCTTCGCGCCGCGCAGCTCACCCTGCACGACGACCACCGCGCCCCGCACCTCCGGGTGGGACGTGAGCGCGGCCTCGATCTCGCCCAGCTCGATGCGGTAGCCCTGGACCTTGACCTGGAAGTCCTCCCGGCCGAGGAACTCGATGTCCCCACCCGGCAGGAAGCGGCCGAGGTCGCCGGTGCGGTACAGGCGCTCGCCGGCCCGCGGGTGCGCGACGAAGCTCGCCGCCGTCCTCGCCTCGTCGTGCAGGTAGCCGCGGGCCACGCCGACCCCACCGATGTAGAGCTGCCCCGGCACCCCGATCGGTCGTGGACGCAGCGCGTCGTCCAGGACGTGGAACGTCTGGTTCCGCATCGGACGCCCGTAGGGGATGCTCGTCCACTCCGCCGGCACCTCGCCGATCGGGTACAGGATCGACCAGATGGACGCCTCCGTCGCACCGCCCAGGCTGACCACGTCGGGCCCGCCGAGCACCCGGCGGATTCGGTCGGGCAGGGTCACCGGGATCCAGTCGCCGCTGAGCAGGACCAGCCGCAACCGGTCGGTGGCCTCCCGGACGGTGAGGTGCTCGACGAACAACTCCATGAGCGCCGGCACCGAGTTCCAGATCGTCACGTCGGCCTTGGCCACCAGGTCGAGCCAGGCGGCCGGGTCCCGGTGCGCCGTCGCCTCCGGGATGACGACGGCGCCGCCGACCGCGAGCGGGCCGAAGATGTCGTAGACGGACAGGTCGAAGCTCAGGGAGGACAGCGCCAGAACGCGGTCCTCCTCGCCCACCCGGAACCGCTCGTTGACGTCGACGACCGTGTTCAGGGCGCCCCGGTGGTCGATCATCACGCCCTTGGGCAGGCCGGTCGATCCGGAGGTGAAGATGACGTACGCCAGGTCGCCCGGCGTGGTGGCGATCGCGGGCAGCGGGGCGTCGGGGACGCCGGGCAGCTCGTCCACCCGGAGCACCGCGTCGACGTCGCCGAACCGCTCCGCCCCGGCGTCCGCGAGGTGTCCCTGGGTGAGCACCGCGCGGACCCGACCGTGCGCCAGCAGGAACCGCACCCGCTCGTCGGGCAGCTCCGGGTCGACCGGCAGGTACGCGGCACCGGCCGCGAGGACGCCCAGCACGGCGGCGCACTGTTCCCAGCCCTTCTCCATCACCACCGCCACGAGGTCGTCCGGGCGGACGTCCAGGCTGGCGAGGCGGGCGGCGACCACCCGTGCGCGGGCCGCCAGCTCGCCGTACGTGAGCGTGCGGGTCGGCGTGATCACCGCCGGGCGCTCGGGCACCCGGGCGGCCGTGGCGAAGAACGGCTCGTGCAGCAGGCCCGACGGCAGCGGCCCCTCCGTCCGGTTGTACGCCGACCGGAGGGCCAGCTCGGCGGGGGGAACCAGCGCCGGGACCGGCTCGGCCCAGTGCGCCTCGTCGGTGGCGAGCCAGCGCAGCACCTCGAGCGTCGCCGCGTGCATGGCCGCGACCATGCCGTCGGGAAAGAGGTCCTCGACCGCGTCGATGTCCAGTACCAGCGCGCCGTCCCGTTCGTACACCTGGGCGTCGATCCAGATCTGCGGCGTCTGGGAGATGCTGTAGACCACCTCGCCGATCTGCGGGTGTCCGCCGACGCCCTGGAAGAGGCTGGTGAACACCACCGGCAGCACGGCCGCCGCGTCGCCGCGTACCCGCTTGAGCTCCCGGGTGACCCGGACCCCGCTGAACAGCCCGTGGTCGAGGTCGGTGAGGAGTTGGTCGCGGACGGCCCGCGCCCGGGCCTCGAACGGTGCCGCGCTCCCGGCCTCGATCTCCAGCAGCGTCACCGACGTGAAGTCGCCGAGGATCGCGTCGACCTCCGGGTGCAGCGGCAGCCGGTTGGCCATCGGCAGGTTGAGGGTGAAGCGCCGGGACTTCGACCAGGTGGCCACCACCTCGCCGTACGCGGCCAGCAGCAGCGCGGTCGGCGTGACACCGCGCCGGGACGCGGCGGCCTTGACCTGGTTCCACTCGTCCGCCGGCAGCTCACCGCCCAACCGGGCGAAGCGCGGTGCGGAGATGGTGTGCGGGTCCCGCGCCAACGGCAGTTCCGGCGCCAGGGCCAGGGTCGGCACGCGTTCCTGCCAGTACGCCGCCGCGCGCCGGTACCGCTCGGTCGACTCGACGGCCTTCGCGGCGAGCACGTAGTCCCGGAAGGTCAGCTCCAGCTCGGGCAGCGTCGCGTCCGGCTCGTGGTAGAGCAGGGTCAGCTCCCGCATCACGATGTTCGACGCCCACGCGTCGGTGATCAGGCCGTCGATGCTGTAGTGCACCCGGCCCCGCCCGCCGTCCAGGAGGGTGGCGCGCAGCTCGAACAGCGGCCAGCGGTCGGGTACGAACACCTGGTGCGACATGGCCGCCCGGGTCTCCTCCAGGGCGGCGGTCACCTCGACCTCGGACCGGCCACGGACGTCCTCGGTGACGATCTCGTAGTCCGGCACCTCGTCCAGGACCTGCTGCTCGCCATGGGGCAGCACGATCGCGCGGAGCATCCCGTGCCGCCGGATCAGCCGGCGCAGCGCCCGCTCCAGCCGGGGCACGTCCAGGGCGGGGACGTCGAACTCCTCGTACCCGTGCATGCCGACGTTGCCCAGCTCGAACACGCCGGTGCGGCCGATCCAGTACGCCTGCTGCACGTCGGTCAGCGGGAAGGACCGGTGCGCCGACGCCGGATCCGGGACGACGGCCGGCAGCGCCTCCGGTCCGGCGTCGCCGGCCTCCGATCGCGCGGCGCGGACGGCGGCGGCGAGGCCGCGGACGGTCGGCTCGGTGACGAACGCCCGCAGCGGGATCTCGACCCCGCACGACCGGCGCACCTGCGCGACGAGCTGCGCGGCGAGCAGGGAGTGCCCGCCGAGTTCGAAGAAGCCGGCGGTGGGCGCGACGTCCGGCTCGCCGAGCAGGTCGGCGAAGATGGCCGCCACCTGCTGCTCGGTGGTGTCCGCGTACCGGTGTGTGTCGCCGGTCGGCTCCGTCGTGCCGTCCTCGGGGTCGTCGAGAGAGGTGACGAGGACGTGGCCGGCGCCGGGGGCGGCGGCCACCACCCGGGTGACGGTCCGCTCGACCGTCGGCGGGTCGCCGGCGGGCCACAGGTAGGTCGTCCATGCCACGTCGGCCTCCCGGCCGGTCACCGCCACGTGTGCGGCCACCCGGCCGGCGAGCGGCGCGTCGGGTGCGCCGTTCAGGACGTGCACCTCGACGGCGGTGACCAGCGCCGGGTCGGCCGCCCGCACCTGGGTGACGGCGTCGGCCAGCACGGCGAGGGTCGCGTCGACGGGTGCGCCCGCGTCGACCGGCACCAGCACGATCCCGGCCGCCGGCACGACGCCGCCCACGTCAGGGGCATCGACGGCGACCGCGAGGTCGTCCACCGACGCGCCGGCGGCGGTGAGCGCGCGCCGGAACCCGGCAGCGACCCCGAGGTCACCGGCGAGCAGGTAGCGTGCGCCGGTGTGCCGGGTCACCGGGGCGGCCGGCACCGGTTCGACGTCGGGAACGAAACGGTGCGGTCCGCGCAGGGCCACCACCGGCTCGCGCCGCGCACCGGCGATCTCGGCCGCCACGGCGGCGGCCAGGCGGCGCGCGGCGTCCGGCGTGGCCGGGGGGGCCACCTCGACCAGTGTCCGGGTACCCGGCGCGCCGCCGGCCGCCCAGGCGGCGAGGGCACCGCGCTCGGGCACCAGGGTCTCCGCACCGGTGACGTCCAGGACGCCGTCGGCCACGACGACGACCCGGGGGTACACCTCGCCGCGCGCGGCGAGGGCGTCGTCCAGTGCGGCGAGGACGGGCATCGGGTCGGCGGCTCCCACCGCGAGCACCGCGCCCGCGATCCGCTCGTCCGGTGCCAGCGGCGTGGTGAGGCGACCGGCGGCCGGGTCGAGGTCGGCCGTGACCACCCGGGTGCCCGTTCCCCGCAGACGCTCGGCGACCGCGTCGAGCGCACCGGCCCCGACGGTCACCCAGGTGCCGGCCGCCGCGCCGGCCGGCACGACCGGCCCGGTGCGACGGAAGCTCCGCACCGCGAGCCCGTCGACGCCCGTGCGGGACACGACGGCGCCGCGCGGCGGGTCCACCCAGCAGCGCTCCCGCTCGAAGGGGTACGTGGGCAGGACGGTGCGGCGCGGCGTCGCCCCGCCGTGCAACGCCTCCCAGTCGACCGGGGCCCCCTGCCGCCACAGCTCTCCGGCGGCGGCGAGCAGCTCGGTCTCCGCGTCGGCGTCCTGGCCGGCGGAGGGCAGCGAGGCGACCGCGCGGGCGGCCGGGCCGGCGAGGCGGGTCAGCGCCCGACCCGGGCCGACCTCCAGCAGCACGGCGTCCGGGCGGCGCAGCGTCTCCAGGCCGTCGGCGAAGCGGACCGCCGACCGCAGCTGCCGGGCCCAGTACGCGGGGTCGGTCGCCTCGTCGGCCGTGATCCAGGTGCCGGTCACGTTGGACACGAAGGGGATCGCCGGTGCCGAGCGCCGTACCTCGGCGACCGCCGAGGCGAACCCGGCCGCGGCGGCGTCCATCGAGCGGGAGTGGAACGCGTGCGACGTGACCAGGCGGGTCGACGTCACGCCCCGCTCCCGGAGGTGGACGGCGAACGCGTCGACGGCCTCCGGTGCCCCGGAGACGGTGCACTGCCGGGGTCCGTTGACGGCCGCCAGGTCCAGCCCGTCGCCGAGCAGCGGCAGCAGGTCGGCCTCGGGCAGCGGCACCGCGAGCATCGCGCCGGACGGTGCGGCCTGCATGAGCCGGCCGCGCGCCGCGACCAGGCGCAGCGCGTCGGGCAGGGTGAACACCCCGGCCAGGCAGGCGGCCAGCAGCTCACCGACGCTGTGGCCGAGCATCGCCGCCGGCCGTACGCCCCAGCTCGCCCAGAGCTTCGCCAGCGCGTACCCGACGACGAACAGCGCCGGTTGGGCGTACCGGGTCTGGCGGATGGTCTCCTCGGCGGTGGCCCGCTCGTCGTCGCCGGGGTACAGCAGCCGGCGGAGGTCCGTGCCGAGCAGCGGTTCCAGCAGCTCCGCCGCACGGTCCACCTCGGCGCGGAACACCGGCTCGTGCGCGTACAGGGCCTCGCCCATGCCGCTGCGCTGCGCGCCCTGGCCGGGAAAGGTGAACAGCACCTCCCGGTCGGTGGCGGACTCCGCGGTGACGCGGGCGGCCGGCCGGTCCAGGGCTTCGGCGACCTCGTCGAGGGTGCCACCGACCACCGCACGGCGGTACGGCAGGGTCCAGCGGCCCCGTTGCAGCGTGTACGCGACGTCGGCCAGGCCCTCGTCCGGGTTGGCGCGCAGGTGGTCGGCGAGCCGTGCGGCAGCCGCGTCGAGGGCGGTGGGCGTGGCCGCCGACAGGGGCAGCACGTGCCGGCGCCGGCCCTCGGTGGACTCCGCCGGCGGGGGCGCCGCCTCCAGCACCACGTGGGCGTTGGTGCCGCCGATGCCGAACGAGCTGACCCCGGCGCGGCGTACCTCGCCGGGCCACGGGGCGCGCGCCGCGGCCACGTGGAACGGGCTGCCGTCCAGGCCCAGCTCCGGGTTGGCGGCGCGGAAGTGCAGCGACGGCGGGATCTCGCCCGCGCGCAGCGCCAGCACCGTCTTGATGAGGCCGACCACCCCGGCGGCGGTGTCCAGGTGCCCGACGTTCGTCTTGACCGAGCCGAGGGCGATCCGGCCGGCCGGCACGTCGCGGAACACGCTCTTCAGGGCGGCCACCTCGATCGGGTCGCCGAGCGGCGTGCCGGTGCCGTGCGCCTCGACGTACCCGATGCTCTCCGGGTCGACGTCGGCGACGCCCAGTGCCTCGGCGATGACGTCGGCCTGCCCGTCCACGCTCGGCGCGGTGAAGCCGACCTTGCGGGCGCCGTCGTTGTTCACCGCCGAGCCGCGGATCACCGCGTGCACGACGTCGCCGTCGGCCACCGCGTCGGCGAGCCGCTTGAGGACCACGACCGCGGCGCCGCTGCCGGCCACCGCGCCGGTGGCGTCGGCGTCGAACGCCCGGCAGTGACCGTCGGCGGAGAGGATGCCGCCCTGCGCGTACCGGTGGCCGCGCCGGCGGGCGATGACGGTGGCGCCACCGGCCAGCGCGACGTCGCACTCCCCCGCGAGCAGGGCCTGGCCGGCCATGTGCACGGCGACCAGCGAGGTCGAGCAGCCGGTCTGCACGCTGACGCTGGGTCCGCGCAGGTTCAGCTTGTACGACACCCGCGTCGGCACGAAGTCCTTGTCGTTGCCGATGGACGTCTGGAACGCGCCGACGCGCGCCACCAGGTCGGCGTTCGGCAGCAGGTTGTGCAGCAGGTACGAGCTCTCCCCCACCCCGGCGTAGACGCCGGTCACCGCCTCGGTGGCGTCCGACGGGTGACCGGCGTGCTCCAGCGCCTCCCAGGCGCACTCCAGGAAGAGCCGGTGCTGCGGGTCGAGCAGTTGCGCCTCGCGGGCCGAGAAGCCGAAGAAGCGCGCGTCGAAGCCCGCCGGGTCGTCCAGGACGCCGAGGGCGCGTACGTAGTCGGGGTGGGTGAACTCCTCCGGCGCGACGCCGTCGGCGAGCAGTTCGGCGTCGCTGAGGGCGGCGATGGACTCCACCCCGTCGCGCAGGTTGCGCCAGAACCCGTCGAGGGTGTCGGCTCCGGGTACCCGGAGCGCCATTCCCACGATGGCGACGGCGCTGTCGGGCAACGAACGTCCCTCGGTCATCATTCTTCTCCCGCGTCTCGGGACCCGGCCGGCCGACGTCGCGGCGTCCGTCCCCTCTGGATGGTTCTGCGTGCCTCGGCCCGGCGGTGCCCGGCGGCGGCGGGTGCCGGCGGGCGCTCCCCGGCTGCCAGGTGCCGGGCGAGCGTGCGCACGGTCGGGTGGCGGAACAGGTCCACCACCGGCACCGTGCGGCCGAGCTGCTCGGCCAGGCGCGCCTGCACCCGCACCATGAGCAGCGAGTGCCCGCCGATGTCGAAGAAGTTGTCGTCGGCGCCGACGTGCGCGACCGCGAGCACGTCCCGCCAGATCGCCGCCACCGCCCGTTCCAGCTCACCGGTTGGTGCGGTGCCCACGGCCGGGCCCGGGAGCGACGGCGGCGGCAGCGCGGCCCGGTCGACCTTGCCCCGGTCGCCGCGCGGCAGCCGGTCCAGCGGCACGATCGCCGGTGGGACCATGTAGCCGGGCAGCCGGTCGGCCAGGTGCGCGCGCAGCCGGACCACGTCGAGGTCGGCCGGTGTCACGTAGCCGACCAGGGTCGGGCCACCCGGGACGTCGTCGCGCAGCGCCGCCGCCGCCTCGCCGACCGGCGGGTACGCCGCGAGCGCCGCCTCGACCTCGCCCAGCTCGATCCGGAAGCCGCGCAGCTTGACCTGGTCGTCGTCGCGGCCGAGGAACTCGAGCACCCCGCCGGCGCCGAGGCGTACCCGGTCCCGCGTGCCGTACATCCGGGTGCCGGGCGGACCCCACGGGTCGGGCAGGAACGCGGTGGCGGTGCGGGCCGGGTCGCCGAGGTAGCCCTGTGCGACACCGGGACCGCCGAGCCACAGGTCACCGGCGACGCCGCGCGGCACCGGACGCAGCGCGGCATCGAGCACGTACGCCCGCACGCCGGGCAGCGGCCTCCCGATGGGGACGGTGCCGGTGGCCGGGCTCCGGTCGCCGGCCGGCTCGTGGACCGTGGCCGTGATGGTGGTCTCCGTCGGGCCGTACGCGTTGAGCCACCGCACGCCCGGCGTGACCGCGCGCCACTGTGCGAGCCGTCCCGCGTCGACCCGCTCGCTGCCGACGACGACCAGTCGCAGCCGCGGGCAGGAGGCCGGCGGGTGCCGGTCCAGTGCGGCGACCCACTCGTGCCAGTACGAGGCCGGGAGGTTGAGCACGGTCAGCTGTTCCCGGCGGGCCAGGGCGGTCAGCTCGTCGAGCCCGGGCACCGGGCCGGCGGGTGGGAGGACGACGGCGCCGCCCCGGATCAGCGTCGCGAACACCTCCTCCGCCGCCACGTCGAAGGTGAGCGCCGCGAACTGGAGCACCCGGTCGGCGGGGGTCAGCGCGTAGTGCCCGGCGACCGCCTCCAGGGTGTGCACGAGGTTGGCGTGGCTGACGCACACGCCCTTCGGGCGCCCGGTCGTGCCCGAGGTGTAGAGCACGTACGCCGGGGCCGACGGATGGACCGGCGCGTCCCCGGGGGACGTGCGCTCGGCGAGCGCGTCCTCCACGGCGACGAACGGCACCTCGGCGGTGGGCGGGCCGGCGACGCGCGAGCCGAGCACCGCCACGGCCGACGAGTCGGCCAGGACGTGCGCGAGCCGCTCGCGCGGAGTCGCCGGGTCCAGTGGCACGTACGCGGCCCCCGCGCGCAGGACGCCGAGCAGGGCGGCCGGCCAGTCCGGGCCGCGGTCCAGCAGGACGGCGACCGTGTCACCCGGGCGGATGCCCCGGGAGGTCAGGTGGGCGTGGACGGCCGCGGCGCGGGCGGCCAGGTCGGCGTGGCTGACCGACCGGTCGCCCTGGACGAGGGCGGGACGGTCCGGCCAGCGGGCCGCGGCGGCGGCCACCAGATCGTGCAGCGTCCCGGCGGTCGGGGCGGCGATCTTCGGCACGCCGGCGGGCACGGCGGGCAGCGCCACGGGGATCGGCGCCGTGGGCGGCCTGGTGGCCGGGACCGGGCCGGCCGCCGGCGCGACGGCCTCGGGACGAGACAGCAGGTTCAGGGTGGCCACCGGCGCGTCCGGGTCGGCCAGCGCGGACTCCAGCAGCGTCCGATAGCTTGCCGCCAGCCGCTCGGCGGTGTCCCGGTCGAACAGGTCCACGTCGTACTCGACGGTGCCGCGCAGCTCGCCCGAGGCGGCGGGCGCCTCGTCCCAGGCGACGGTGAGGTCGAACTTCGCGACCCGGGCGGGTGGTTCGGACACACCGACCGAGAGCCCGGGCAGCGCGGTCGTCCGCTCCGGCACGTTCTGCGCCGACAGCATGACCTGGAACAGCGGCGAGCGGCTGGGGTCGCGGGGCGGCCGAACCGCCTCGACGACCTGCTCGAAGGGCACGTCCTGGTGCTCGTACGCGCCGAGCACCGCGTCCCGGGCGCTGCTCAGCAGGTCGGCGAACGTGTCGGTGTCCTGCCAGCGGTTCCGCAGGACCACGGTGTTGACGAAGAATCCGATCAGGTCGTCGAACTCCGGTCGGGTCCGGCCGGACACCGGGCTGCCGATACTCACGTCCCGCGTGCCCGCGTACCGGCCCAGCAGCAGGTGGAACGCCGCGAGCAGCACCATGAACCGGGTCACGCCGTGGCGCCGGCCCACGTCGTCGAGCTGTCGGACCAGCGCGGCCGGCAGCCGTACGCCGAACGTCTCGCCCACGTGCCGGGGGGTGGCCGGGCGGGGGCGGTCCGTCGGCAGGTCCAGCGCGGCGGGCGCTCCGGCGAGCCGGTCCACCCAGTACGCGAGCTGCGCCGTCCGGGTCTGCCCGGCCAGCAGGTCGCGCTGCCAGAGCGTGTAGTCCGGATACCCGACGCCGAGCGGGGGCGGGCCGGTTACCCCGGTGGTCTCGGCGGCGTAGAGCGCGCCGAGGTCGCGGATCAGCACGGCCACCGACGCGCCGTCGCAGACCGCGTGGTGCAGGGTGACCAGGAGCAGGCAGCGGTGCTCGGCCAGCCGGACCAGCCGCCACCGTGCCAACGGCCCGGCGGCGAGGTCGAAGGGCGCCTCGGTGGCCTGTCGCACCAGGGCCGCGGCCCGCGTGTCGGAATCGGGCAGACCTCGAAGGTCGTCGACGACGAGGGCGACGGACGGCTCGTCGTCGACCACCTGCCGCGGCTCGCCGTCGACGGTCACCAGTCGGGTCCGCAGGGCCGCGTGCCGCCGGACCAGCGCGCGCAGGCTCGCGTGGAGCGCGGCGACGTCGAGCGGCCCGTCGACGGTCAGCGCCAGCGGCACCGAGTACACCGCCCGCCCCGGGGCGAGTTGATCGAGGAACCACAGTCGCTGCTGCGCGTACGACAGCGGGTGCGGCCCGTCCCCGGCGGCCGGGACCGGCGGGCGGACCGTGCCGCGCCCGGCCACCGCGATCCGCGCGGCGAGCGCCGCGACCGTCGGCGCCTCGAAGGCCGCCCGGACCCCCAGCTCCACACCCGCCCGGGTGGCGACCCGCGTCACCATCTGCGCGGCGAGCAGCGAGTGGCCGCCCAGGGCGAAGAAGTCGTCGGCGGCGGAGACGGCCGGCACGCCGAGCAGGTCCCGCCAGACCTCCGCCACCAGTTCCTCGACGGGTCCACTCGGCGGCACGTGGGTGGCTGCCCGCACCCGGTGCTCCGCGGCCGGGTCGGGCAGCGCCGCGCGGTCCACCTTGCCGTTCGGGGTGACCGGCAGGGTGGCCAGCGGCACGTACCAGGCGGGCACCATCGCCTCGGGCAGTCGCGCCGCCAGGTGGGCGCGCAGCACGCCGGCCGGGACCGGCTCGCCGTCGGGCACGACGTACGCGACCAGCCGGCGCGCGTCACCGGCACCGCGCACGTCCACGGCGGCGGCACGAACGCCGGGACAGGTGGCCAGGACGCTGGCGATCTCGTCCGGCTCGATCCGGACCCCCCGGATCTTGAGCTGGTGGTCGACCCGACCCAGGTACTCCAGGTGGCCGTCCTCCCGCCAGCGCACCACGTCACCGGTCCGGTAGAGGCGCTCGCCGGCGACGAACGGGCTCGCCACGAACCGCTCCGCGGTCAGGTCGGGCCGTCCGAGGTAGCCGCGGGCCAGACCCACGCCGCCGAGGTGCAGCTCGCCCGGGACCCCGACGCCGGTCTCGCGCCCGAGGTCGTCCAGGACGTGCAGGCGGGTCCCGCCGATCGGTCGGCCGATCGGGGTCCGGGCCGCGCCGCCCGGCAGGTCCGTCACGTCCCAGGTGCTGGCGATCGTGGTGCCCTCGGTCGGCCCGTACGCGTTGACCAGCCGCAACCCGGGCAGGGCCGCGCGCAGCGCCGCGACCCGGCGGGCGTCGGCCGCCTCGCCGCCGAAGAAGAGGGTCCGCAGCGGCGCGAACATCGCCGGGTCGGCGTCCACGCACCGGTGGAACAGCGCCGTGGTGAGCAGCATCGTGGTGACGCCGTGCGCCGCCAGGCGGGCGCGCAGCCGCTCGGGCGTGAGGGCGTCGTCCCGGGCCACGCCCACCAGTCGGGCGCCGTTGAGCAGCGCGCCCCAGACCTCGAAGGTGGCCGCGTCGAACGACACGTTCGCCACCTGCGCGACCACGTGGGCCGGGCCGACGCGGAGGTACCCGGCGTCCCGGACCAGCCCGACGATCCCGCCGTGGGTGATCTCGACGCCCTTCGGCCGTCCGGTCGAGCCCGAGGTGTAGAGGATGCAGGCCCGCTGCGCCGGGTGCGCGGCCGGGCCGGTGGAAGCGCCCCGGACGGGACCCGGAGCGGCTGGGGGAAGCGGCCGGTCGAGCCGCAGCACCGGCAGGTCACCGGCGAAGGTCACGTCGCCGTCGGCGATCAGCAGCCGGGCATTGCTGTCGCGCAGCATGTACGCCCGCCGCGCGTCCGGGTGGGCCGGGTCCAGCGGCAGGTACGCCGCTCCGGCGCGCAGGACGGCGAGCATGGCGACGACGAGCGACGCGGAGCGTTCCATCGCCAGCCCGACGACGCTCTCCCCGGCGACGCCGTGGCCGGCCAGCGCCGCGGCGAGGGCGTCCGCCCGCTCCCGCAACTCGGCGTAGGTGACCGTCGCGCCGTCGTACTCCAGCGCCACCGCGGCCGGCGTCGCGTCGGCCTGGTCGAGGAACGCCGCCGGCACCGTCGACAGCGCGGCCGTACCGCCGCCGGTGCCCCACGCGGCGAGCAGCGCCGCCTCCTCGGCGGTGGTGTGCGCCAGCGCGGCGACCGGAGCGTCCGGGGCGGCCACGGCGTTGCCGAGCAGCGTCACGTAGTGATCGGCCAGCCGCCGCACCGTCGCCGCGTCGAAGAGGTCCGGGTCGTACGCGACGACGCCGCGCAGCCCCTCGACGGTGGGCTCCTCCCAGACCACGGTCAGGTCCACAGGCACGTCGCCCGTGGCCGGGGGGACGGCGTACCCGGCCACGATCACGGGGCAGAGCGGGGCGCGGCTCGGGTCGCGGGGCAGGTCCAGCGCCTCGGCCACCCGGTCGAGCGGCACGTCGGCGTACGCCGCCGCCGCACGGATCTCCTCCCCGACCCGGGCGAACAGCGCGGCCACCGTCGGGACGTCCTCCCAGCGGGTCCGCAGCGCCACCAGCGTGCCGGCGACGGGCGTGCCGACGGTGACGTCCCGCGTCCCGGCGTGCCGGCCCAGCACCACCTGCCCCACGGCGAGCAGCGGCACGAGCGCCGGAACCCCGTACGCCGCGCTCACCTGCACGAGCCGGTCGGCGACGACCGGGGCCACGGCGAGGTCGATCCGCTCGGTGTGGCGGCGCCGGCCCGCCGGGCGGACCCGGTCGGTGACCAGGTCCAGGGCGGAGAACCCGGCCAGCCGTTCCCGCCAGTGGGCCAGCGCGCCGCCGTCGACGTGTTCGCCGTTCACGACACCGGCTCCCCCAGGTCGGCGAGGCCGGAGCGCGGGCCGACCGGGTCCGCCGCCGCGCCCGCCAGGGCCTCCGGTCGGTCCCGGTCGGCCACCCGGACGACCCGTCCGGCGTCCAGCGTCACCACCCGGTCGACACCGGCCAGGGTCTCCCGCCGGTGGGCGATGGTGAGCACCGTCGCCCGGGCGAAGTCCACCGCGAGCAGGCGTTGGATCCGGGCGTCGGTCTCGGCGTCGAGGTTGGACGTCGCCTCGTCGACGAGGACGACCTTCGCCTCCCGCAGCAGCGCCCGGGCCAGGCACAGCAGCTGCCGCTCACCGGCGCTGAGCTGGCCGCCGCCCGCCGACACGGTCTGGTCCAGGCCGTCGGGCAGGCCGAGCAGGCGGTCGGCCAGACCGACCTTGGTCAGCGCGGCGGTGATGGCCGCGTCGGTGTACGCCCCGGTCGGGTCGAGGTTGTGCCGCAGCGTGCCGGGCAGCAGCACCGGGTCCTGCGGCACCACCTCGACCGCGGCCCGCAGGTCCGCCAGCTTCAGCGTCGAGGTGTCCACGCCGTCGATGAGGATGCGGCCGCGTTCCGGGTCGACGAACCGCAGCAGCGCGGTGAAGAGGCTCGACTTGCCGCTGCCGGTCCGGCCGACGATCCCGACCTTGCTGCCGGCGGGCGCGTGGAAGGACGCGGCGTCCAGGGCGGGCGGGGCGCCCTGGGAGTAGCGCAGGGTCACGTTCTCGAACCGGACGTCCCCGGCGTCCGGCCAGCCGGCGGGTGCCGGGCGACCGTCGGTGCGCTCGACCGGCAGCCTCGTGTAGTCGTCGACGCGCTCGAAGCTGGCCAGGGACAGGTCCATCATCTGCACGGTCATCAGGCTCATGGCCAGCGCCTCCATCAGCGCGTACACGAAGCTGACGCCCACACCGGCCAGGCCGGCGCCGATGCCGCCCTGTACGACGATCAGCACCCCGTACGCCAGCAGGACCAGGGCGCCGAGCAGGTCCAGCCGCAGGTTGAAGTGCCGGGACAGCGAGTTGACCGTGTAGTCCGCGTGGTGGGCGGTGCGC
Organism: Micromonospora sp. BQ11; assembly: GCF_052068135.1. Taxonomy (NCBI): domain Bacteria; kingdom Bacillati; phylum Actinomycetota; class Actinomycetes; order Micromonosporales; family Micromonosporaceae; genus Micromonospora; species Micromonospora sp. BQ11. The sequence continues at coordinate 133,311 of NZ_JBQHDB010000003.1, forward strand.
ACCTGGCGGCCGAACGCCGTCTGGTAGCCGCGCACCCGCGCGTCGCGCCCCTCGATCGAGGTGACCCCCTCGACCGCCTCGGTGAGCAGCGCGAGCACCGGCTCGTTCGCCTGCTTCGACAGCCGCGACGCCTCCACGGTGCTGGCCCGGGTGAGCTTCTGCCAGCGGAGGAACACCACGAGCAGGATCGGCGCGCCCAGCAGGATCAGCGGGCTGGTGAGGGCGAGCGCGGCCAGCGGCACCACCAGGCCGACGCCCACCCGCAGGGTGTCCATCGTGGTCTCGGGCAGTTCCAGGTCGATGGTCTCCATGTCACCGGAGAACCGGGCCAGGACCCGGCCGGAGGAGTTGCGGTCGAAGAACGACAGCGGAGCGCGGAAGACCCGGTGCAGCATCGAGCGGTGCAGGGCCTGCCCGGCGGTCACGCCCCGGGCGAAGGCGAAGCTGAACAGGCCCCGGTCCAGCACGAGCGCCAGCAAACCGAGGGCGGCGAACACGCTCGCGTAGAACAGCGTGTCCTCCCCCGCGTTCTCGGTCCACCAGCCGAGCCAGAACGACGACCCGCCCAGCACGGCCTGCCCGCCGACCGCCAGCCCGAGCAGGACGACGGCCAGCACGCCGGGCGTCAGGACCCGCAGGTACCGGCGGTACGTGCCCGCGCCGATCCGTCCGGCGCGCACCGCCTCGGCCGGCTCGTCGGCGACCTCCTCGGCGACCTCGTCGTATCCGGTCGGGTCGGTGTCGGTGTCCGGCTCGGCCTCGGCGGTCGGTAGCAGCTCCGGCATGCGGGTGGACACCTCGTCGAACCGGCCGGTCGCGACCACCCGGCCGCCGTTGAGGACGACCACCCGGTCGGCCTGCCGCGCCACGTCGAGGCGGTGCGTGGCCACGATCCGGGTACGGCCGGCGAGCACACCGCCGAGCAGCGCCTCCAGGATGGTGCCGGCCACCGCGTCGTCGACCGCGCTGGTCGGGTCGTCGAAGAGGTAGACGTCGGCGTCCTCGTACGCGGCCCGGGCCAGCGCGATGCGCTGCCGCTGCCCGCCGGAGAGGTTCGCGCCGCGCTCGCCGATGAGCGTCGCGTCCCGGGCAGGCATCGCCGCCAGGTCCGTCTCCAAGGCGGTGGCCCGGACGACGGCGTTGTACCGGTCGGTGTCCTCCGGGGAGAAGCAGCGGATGTTCTCGGCGATGCTGCCCTGCATGATCCAGGGCTGCTGCGGCAGGTAGACCAGGCTGCCGCCGACCCGCGCGGTGCCGGCGACCGTCGGCATGGTGCCGGCGAGCGCGGCGAGCAGCGCGGACTTGCCGCTGCCGACCCGACCCAGCACGCAGACCAGCTCACCGGGGGCGACCCGGAGGTCGACGCCGGCCAGCACCGGCGGTGCCTCCGCCTCGGCGCCGGGCCAGGCGAACGACGCCCCGTCGAGGTCGACCGTCCCGGCCGGCGGGCGGTCGGCGGTGGACGGCGCGCTGACGTCCGGCGCCTCCAGGAAGGTGGTCACCTTGCCGAACGCGACCCGCCACTCGTTGCGCATGTCGAGGTAGCGCACGAGTTCGGGAAGCTGGGAGCGGAGCACGGTGAGCACCGCGATCGCGGCGAACACGTCGGCCGCGCGCAGTTCGTTGCCGAGCGCCGCGTACGTGACCAGGGTGGCCATGACCATGAGCACCGGCGCGGCGGCGTTGACGAGGTAGAGCGTGGCGAGACGCTTCTGCCGGCGTACCAGCAGCTCGTTGAGGGTGGCCCGCTCGCGGCCCACCGCCTGCTCGGCGACGTCCTCCCAGCCGTGCGAGCGCAGCGTCCGCATGGCCCCGAGGTACTCGCTGACCAGCCCGATCCGCACGCCGTTGGCGTCCCGGATCGCGGGCACCAGCGCGAAGACCCGCTCGTTGGCCACGTGCGACAGCCAGAGCCCGGCGACGAGGATCGCGACGCCGACCAGCGCGGCCCAGCCCAGCAGCACCCAGAGGATCACGCAGGACCCGGCGATGCCGAGCGGTACGGCCCACGCCATGTGGGTGAACGCGACCCGCCCGACGCGCCGCGCGTCCGAGGAGGCGAGGGTGATCACCTCGCCGGTGGGGTGGGCCAGCCGCGCGCCCCGGTCCATCCGCAGGTACTTCTGCAGGATCTCCGTCCGCAGCAGCGCCGTGATGGAGTGGGCCGTCTTCCACACCTCGGACCACTGGTGCTTGTGGGTCAGCGAGTCCAGGACGTAGAACCCGGCCAGGCCCGCCGCGATGAGCAGTCCCTCGACCACCGGGCCCCGGCCGTCGCCCTCGAACCAGGCGATCAGTTCCCGCACCAGCAGCGGCCCCAGCGTCGCGCAGGCCTGGTAGGCCAGGAAGATCAGGCCCGCGAGCCAGAACCGCCGCCGGTACGTCTGGTACAGGGCGCGGCGCAGTCCGTCGGGCCGGCCGCGCCGGGACGCCCACGCGCGCGCGTAGACCGGCGCGACGCGTTCGAGGTGGTCGTACCGTGGGGGCGTCAGGCTGTCGGACAGCTCCAGGGGCCGCCGCAGCGCGGTCTTCACCAGGACCGACGGCCACTGGACGAAGACCCGGGAGACGATCCCCGCGTCCCCCTCGGCACTGGGGCGTACCGGCGTGTGGATGTTCGCCACGTCTACTCGTTTCAGGCAGTCGGTTGGGCGGAGGCGAGCGGGGCGAGGCCGTAGGCCTGCTCCAGGGCGTGCCGTGGGCCGTCGGGCAGGTACCGGCGCATGGCGTCGAACTCACGGGCCCGGCTGAACCGGCTCGACTCCGGGAACCGGGGTCGCTGCTCCAGCCAGTTCGCCACGGTCAGGGCGGCGAGGTCGACGTACTGGCCGGAGGTCACGCCGACGCATCCGCCGGAGCGCTCCTCCAGCAGGAACGGCGGGCCGTCGAACGCCGCGTCGAAGAGGGCGCTGCGGGTGACCGTCCCGAACAGGTACGCGACGGTCTCCGCCTCCGCGCCGATCAGGTCCCGCACGGCGGGCCGCAGTTCGTGCGGGACGGCGCCGGTCGGGAAGATCTCCGTGCCGTACACCGAGTGGAACAGCCCGGCGTCGCACAGGGCCGGCCGGGACCCCCATTCCCGGAGGAGGTCGTGGACGCCCCGCAGGTGCGCCAGCAGGTTCGCCTCCGAGTGCGCCAGCTCGGCGACGCCGTGCGACTCCAGGAAGGCGATCTTGTCCGCGTACCCGGTCACGCCGCCTCCCGGCTGCCGTACGAGCCGGTCATCGCCACCAGGGTCTTGCGCGGCCCGGTGAAGCTGGACCGGCCGTGGGCCATGGCCATGTTGTCCACCATCAGCAGGTCACCCTGCTGCCACGGAAAGGCGAGGGACTCCGCGTCGAACGCGGCGCGGATGGCGGCCAGGTCGGCGTCGGTGATCGGGCTGCCGTCACCGAGGTACGCGTTGCGCGGCAGGTCCTCTTCCGCCATCAGCTCCAGCAGCGCCTCGCGGGTGGCCTCGGGCAGGTTGGACACGTGGAACAGGTGGGCCTGGTTCATCCACACCGTCCGCCCGGTGACCGGGTGCACCGCGACCGCCTGGCAGGTCTCGGTGGTCCGCAGGTCGCCACCGTCGAGCCACTCGTAGGTGATGCCACGCTCCCGGCAGAACTCCTCCACGCCCGCACGGTCCAGGCCCGGGAACGTCTCCTGCCAGGAGACGCCGAGCCCGGTGCGGTAGTTGCGGACGTAGCGGACCCCGTGCCGCTCGAACCGCTCCCGGATGTCCGCCGGAATCCGCTGCCAGACGGCGTGGCTGTCGGCCAGCGGGGTCTCGCCGCCGGTCTGCGCCGGGATGTGGGAGTAGAAGAAGAGCCGGCGCGGCCAGACGCTGGTGTAGGCCATCTCGTTGTGCAGCGGGATGACCTCACTGGCCGGGTACTCGGTGGAGGTGTAGACGTCGCCCACCTTGCTGCGCGGCGTGGAGCGGTAGGTGTACTCGGCCATCTCCTCGCCGAAGACGCGCACGAAGGCGGAGAAGACCGGGGCGTCCGGTGCGTCGAACCCGCGCAGCAGGACCGCTCCGTAGGCGTCCAGGCGCTCGTTGAGCAGGTCCAGGTGATCCGTCGCCCAGGCCGCCGGGGAGATCCCGGGCGAGGTGGCCTCGAAGCAGGCCACCCGGTCACGCTCGGGGAAGAGGCAGGATTCTTTCGCGTCGTCCATGTCAGGTCCTTCTCGGTCGGGATCAGGCGGCGTCCGGTCGGACGAACGACCGGAGGGCGGCGAGCATCAGGTCCGCGAGGCGCGCGATGCTCTCGCGGTCGTTCAGGTTGCGGCTGTACTTGACGTGCAGGCTCAGCTCGCCGTCGGCGAAGCGGCCGAAGACCTGGAGCCGGTGCATCCGCTGCAGTCGCGGCATCGGCCACGCGTCCTCGATGGGCGGCCCGAGCAGCGGCGACTCCTCGGGCTCGTGGTCGAACTCGCCCCAGTTGTTGAGCAGGATGGGCGGCTTGCCGAGCGGGGCAAGCGCCTCCGCCACGCCCGGGTGGGCGTCGATGTAGCGCAGCAGGCCGAACCCGAGCCCGCGCCGGGGCACGGCCTCGATCTGCTCGCGGACCGATTCCAGCAGCGCCCGGGGGCCGGGCTTCTCCGGCCGGTGCACCAGCCGGGGCGAGGTCATCGAGAACCGACCGATGCTGCGCGACAGGTCCAGGTCGTCCCCGCCCATCTCGCGGCCACGCGCAACCAGGTCCACAAGCATCGACGCCTGGCCGGACCAGTCGGTGAAGCCCTGGAGCGTGGCCGCGAGCAGACCGTCGTTGACGCTCAGCCCGTACTCGCGCGGCAGGAGCCGACGCAGGGCCGCCGTTTCCTCGGCGTCGAGGCCGACGACCACGGTCTCCTCCGACGACATGCAGTCGTCGCCGCCGGAGTGGTCCAGCGGCCAGTGCGGGACCGGCTCCTTCGCCAGCGCCGTCCAGTACGCGATGTCCTCCGCCAGCTCGCTCGACCGCGCGAGCGCGTCGAGGTTGCGGGCCCACGCGCCGAACGACGCCGTCTGCGGCGGCAACTGCGGCTCCCGACCCCCCTCCAGGGCCGCGTACGCGGTCTGCAGGTCCTCCATCAGGACGTCCCAGGAGCTGTTGTCCATCAGCTGGTGGTGGACGATCACGATGAGCAGGTCCGGGCGGTGGACGCCGAACCGCACGAGGGCGACGTGCAGCAGCGGGCCGGCGTTGACGTCGAGCTTGCGGTGCAGGGAGCGGTCCAGCCGCTGGAAGGCGACCTCCTGGTCCGCCGGGTCGAGCGCGGAGAGATCCACGGAGGTGAACGGTGTGGGCTGGTACGGCTCGTTGACCCGGACGGTCAGCCGGCCGCCGTCGGTCGGGAGGCTGATCCGCAGCGAGTCGTGGTGCGCCACCACGCTCGCCACCGCCCGCTCCACGAGCGTCGCGTCCAGCGGCCGGACCGTCTCGAACATGAAGATGTGCGTGTAGACGTGCGGGTCGGCGAAGTTCCGCTCGTGGAAGGCGAGGTGCGAGGGCACCGGCGGCACCACGCCGCCGTCCTCGAGGCGCTCACCTCCGGAGGCCGTCCCCGTGGTGGTGGCCACCGACGCGAGGCCGGCGATGGTCGGGTGCGCGATGAACTGCGCCGGCGTGACCACCACACCCGCCTTGCGCGCCCGGTCCACCACCCGGATCACGTGCAGCGAATCCCCACCGAGGGCGAAGAAGTCGTCGCGCGTACCCACCGACGGCAGCCGCAGCACCTCCCGCCAGATGCCGGCGAGGATCTCCTCCACCGGGTTGCGGGGCGTCCGGAGGTCGGTGGCAACCGACGCGAGGCCGGCGATGGTCGGGTGCGCGATGAACTGCGCCGGCGTGACCACCACACCCGCCTTGCGCGCCCGGTCCACCACCCGGATCACGTGCAGCGAATCCCCACCGAGGGCGAAGAAGTCGTCGCGCGTACCCACCGACGGCAGCCGCAGCACCTCCCGCCAGATGCCGGCGAGGATCTCCTCCACCGGGTTGCGGGGCGTCCGGAGGTCGGTGGCAACCGACGCGAGGCCGGCGATGGTCGGGTGCGCGATGAACTGCGCCGGCGTGACCACCACACCCGCCTTGCGCGCCCGGTCCACCACCCGGATCACGTGCAGCGAATCCCCACCGAGGGCGAAGAAGTCGTCGTGCGTACCGACCGAGGGCAGCCGCAGCACGTCCCGCCAGACGCCGGCCAGCAACTCCTCCACCCGGCCCTGCGGGGTGCCGGTGTCGTCGCCGGCACCGGTGCCGGTGCCGGCGACGACACCGGCTCCGACCGTCAGCGCGGCGCGGTCAATCTTGCCGTTGGGCAGCCGGGGCAGGCCGTCGACGAGGACGACCATCGGCACCATGTAGTCCGGCAGCTTCTCCCGCAGCGCGGCGCGCAGGCCGTCCGTCGACAGGTCGGCTCCCGGCCGGGGCGAAACGTACCCGACGAGACGCCGGTCGTCCGCGCCGTCGTCGTCGCAGAGCACCACGCACTCGCTCACACCGTCCAGGGCGGACAGCACCGATCCGACCTCGTCCGGCTCGACCCGGTGCCCCCGGATCTTGACCTGGTCACCGATGCGTCCGAGGAACTCGACCGTGCCGCCGGGCAGGAACCGCCCCCGGTCGCCGGTGCGGTAGAGCCGGCTCCCGGGCGGCCCGAACGGGTTGGCCACGAACCGTTCGGCGGTCAGGGCCGGGTCGTTGAGGTAACCGCGGCCGAGGCCGGTGCCACCGACGACGATCTCACCCGGCTGACCGGTCGGCACCTGCCGCAGCTCCTCGTCCAGCACGTACAGCCGGGCCCCGGGGATCGGCCGGCCGAGCGGCACCACCGCGCGGCGGCCCTCCCGGTCCGCGCCGACCTCGGCGGCGGCCACGATGCCGGTGGTCTCGGTCTGGCCGTACATGTTGACCAGCCGGGGCGTCTCCCCCGGTGCGCTACGGATCGCCTCCGGCAGGTCGTACCGCAGCGGCTCGCTGGCGGTGAGCACCACCGTGGGGCGCCATCCGTCCTGGCGGGCCAGGACCGGCTGGACCACCCGCAGGTACGAGGGCACCAGGTCGAGCACCTGCACCCGGTGCGCGGCGGCGTACGCGAGCAGCGACGCCGGGTCGGCGAGGTGCTCGCGTCCGGCCACGACCACCTGACCGCCGAGGGCCAGCGGCACGGCGAACTGCCGCACCGAGGAGGAGAACGCGAACGACGCGGTGTGCAGCAGGACCGGCTCCTCGGGCAGGGCCAGCACGGCCGGCAGCGCGTCCAGGTACGCGGCCAGACCGCCGTGGGTGACCACCACGCCCTTCGGCAGCCCCTTGGTGCCGGAGGTGTAGACCACGTACGCCGGGTGTTCCGGCCGCAGCGCGGGCGTCGGCCGCTCCCCCGTCGGCGTGGGCGCGTCCTCGATCCGCACCACCTCGCCGGACCCCTGCGGGGTGCTGCCGGCCAGGGCCCGCGTGGTGAGGGTGAGCACCGGTCGGGCGTCCGCCACGATCGCGGCCAGCCGCTCCGCCGGGTACGCGGGGTCGAGCGGCACGTACGCCCCGCCTGCCTCCAGCACGGCGAGCGCCGCCACGACCACGTCGACGCCACGGTCGAGGTGCAGGGCGACCGTGGTCTCCGGGCCCACGCCACGCGCGGCCAGCACCCGGGCGAGGTCGCCGGCGCGCCGGTCCAGCTCGCCGTAGGTGAGGGTCGTCCCGCCACCGGTGACCGCCCGGGCGTCGGGCCGCCGGGCGGCGTGCTCCGCCACACGCCGGGTCAGCGTGCGCTCCACGGCGTCGGCGGGCAGCGCCGGGCCGTGGGCGAGCGCGTCGATGCGCTCCCGCTCGCCGGGCAGGAGGACGTCGACGTCGAAGACGCGCTGCTCCGGGTCCCGCACCAGGCGGTCCAGGAGGACCTCCAGCCGGCTCATCATCGCCTCGACCGTGGCGGCGTCGAAGAGGTCGGTGCTGTACTCGGCGTGCCCCTCGATGCCGTCCTCGGTCTCCCACAGGTCGACCAGCAGGTCGAAGCGGGCGGTGCACTGCTCGTTGTCGATCGAGGTGAGGGTGAGACCGGGGCCCGGGTCGGGCATGCCGCCCGGGGCGTTCTGGAGTGCGAAGCGCACCTGGAACAGGGGCGAGTGGCTGAGGCTGCGGGTGGGTGCGACCGCGTCGACGACCAGCTCGAAGGGAACGTCCTGGTGTGCGTACGCGCCGTGCGCGGCGGTGCGGACCCGCCCCAGCACCTCGCGGAAGGTGGGGTCGCCGGACAGGTCCACCCGCAGCGCCAGGGTGTTGGCGAAGAAGCCGACCAGGTTCTCCAGCTCCGTGAGGGTGCGGTTGGCGATGGGCGTGCCGACGGTGACGTCCCGCTGGCCACTGAGCCGGGCCATGACGACGTCAAACCCGGCGAGCAGCGCCATGAACAGGGAGACGCCCTCCCGGCGGGCCAGCTCCGCCACCGCACGGGACAGCTCCGCCGACCAGCGCACGTCGTGGCGCGCGCCCCGGTAGGTCTGCACCGGCGGGCGCGGCCGGTCGGTCGGCAGGTCCAGGGTCGGTACGTCGGCCAGCTGCCGCTTCCAGTAGTCGAGCTGGGAGTCCAGCTCGGTCCCGGTGAGCCAGGACCGCTGCCAGACCGTGTAGTCCACGTACGTGTACGGCAGGGCCGGCAGGGGCGACGGCTGTCCCGCCGCGGTCGCCCGGTAGAGCGTCACCAGGTCGTCCAGGAGGATGTTCAGCGACCATCCGTCGGAGACGGTGTGGTGCAGCGTGATCAGCAGCACGTGCGCGTCGGGACGCAGCCGCACCAGCGTGCCGCGCAGCAGCGGGCCGCGGGCCAGGTCGAACGGGGTCCGCGTCTCGGTGTCGAACAACGTGTCGAGCCGCCCCTGCGGGTCCGCGTCGCCGGAGACGTCCACCTCGGCGTACGCCAGGGCCTTTACCGGCAGGATCTCCTGCACCGGCTCGCCGTCCACCGACGGGAAGCGGGTCCGCAGCCCCTCGTGCCGGGCCCACAGTGCGGCGAACGCCTCGCGGAGCGCGTCCGCCCGCAGGTCGCCGTCGAAGCGCAGCGCGATCGGCACGTTGTAGAAGGCGCTGTCCTCGGCGAGCCGGTTGAGGAAGTACAGCCGCCCCTGCGCGTACGACAGCGGCACCGGCCCGGTACGCGGGACGGAGACCAGGCCCGGCCGGGGGGCCCGGCCGCCGAGCGCCTCGATCCGGGCCGCCAGGTCGGCCAGCGACGTGGCCTCCAGGAACACCGGCAGCGGCAGGTCGATGTCGAGCGTCCTGCGCAGTCGGGCCATCGCCCGCACGGCGAGCAGGGAGTGGCCACCGAGCTCCAGGAAGTTCGAGTCGCGGCCGACGGACGCGACCGGCACCCCGAGGACGTCGGCCCAGACCTGGGCGATGACCGTCTCCAGCGGACTCGCCGGCGCGACCAGGGTGGGCGCCGGCTCCTCCGGAGCCGGTGCCGGCAGGGCACGCCGGTCCACCTTGCCGTTGGCCGCCAACGGCAGCGCGTCCAGCGTGACCACGACGTCCGGCACCATGTACTCGGGCAGTTCCCCGCGCAGCGCGGCACGCAGGTCGTCTCCGGTGGACCCGGTCCGGTCGGCGGCGGTGACGTAACCGACGAGCCGTCCTTCGCCGGGCAGATCGGTGCGCACCAGCACGACCGCCTCCCGGACCTGCGGCAGGCGGGTCAGCGCGGCCTCGATCTCCTCCAGCTCGACCCGGTAACCGCGGATCTTGACCTGGGTGTCGATCCGGCCGAGGCAGTCCAGCTCGCCGTCGGACCGCATCCGGACGAGGTCCCCGGTGCGGTACATGCGCCCACCGGGCGTCGGGGCGAACGGGTCGGGCAGGAACCGCCCGGCGGTCAGGTCGGGTCGGCCGTGGTAGCCGCGGGCCACGCCCGCGCCGGCCACGTACAGCTCCCCCACCGTGCCGGGCGGCACCGGCGACAGGTTCCCGTCGAGCACGTAGAGGCGGGTGTTCGCGATCGGCCGGCCGATCGGCACCACACCGGACAGATCGGTGTGGTCGTCGACCTCGTACACGCAGCAGCCGACCACGGTCTCGGTCGGACCGTACTCGTTGACCACCCGCAGGCCCGGCGCCCGGCGGCGCCAGGCGGCGACCGTGGCGCCGTGCAGCGACTCGCCGCCGACGATTAGGTACCCGTCCGCCTCGATGGTGGCGGGCGGGATCGCCCGGTCCAGCGCCTCCAGGTGGGCCGGGGTGAGCTTGACCAGCCCGAGGTCGAGGTCGGCGCCGAGCAGCCCGGTCAGGGTCTCCAGTTCGGAGCCGTCGGCGACGAGCAGCACCGGCCGACCGGCCAGCAGCGGGCAGAACAGCGTCGTCACCGACAGGTCGAACCGCAGCGGCGAGACCAGGGGTGCGCCGCCGCCGTCGGCGACCCGGTACGTCCGGAGCGCCCAGGCCAGGTAGTTGGTCAGCCCGCCGTGGGTCACCACGACGCCCTTGGGCCGCCCGGTCGACCCCGAGGTGTAGATGACGTAGCAGGCGCTCTCGGGGTGCGGACGCACCACGGGCGGCAGGTCACCGGCGGGGTCGCCGGTGTCGGCGTCGATGCCGGTGTCGTCGGCGAGCAGCACCCGTGCACCGGTCGCGGGCAGCGTCGCCACGCGGGCGCCGCTGGTCACGACCACCCGCGCCTCGGCGTCGGTCAGCATGAACCCCACCCGGTGCGCCGGCTCGGCGACGTCCAGCGGCACGTACGCGCCGCCGGCCTTCAACGTGGCGAGCACGGTCGTGACGAGGTCGACGCCCCGGTCCAGGAAGACACCGACCCGGGTCTCCGGGCCGACGCCGTGGCGGCGCAGGCGGGCGGCGAGCGCGTCGGACCGCCGGTCCAGTTCGGCGAAGGTCGTCGTGCCGGCGCCGGTCACCAGGGCGGGAGCGTCCGGCGTACGAGCGGCCTGCCGGGCGAACAGCTCGTGTACGCGGACGTCGCCGAGGAGCGGGTCCTCGGTGCGGTTCCAGTCCACGACGGTGGCGTGCCGCTCGTCGTCGGAGAGGAGCCGGGCGAGGCCGACCGGCGCGTCCGGCGCCTCGGTCAGGCTGGTGAGCAGGGTGCCGAGGTGGGTGGCCGTCCGGGCCACGGTGGCCTCGTCGAGGATGTCGGTGGCGTACTCCGCCACGCCCTGCAGGCGGCCACCGACGTCCGGCCACACCTCGACGGTCAGGTCGTACTTGCTGATCGGGAGGTGGTGGTCGAGGGCGGTCACCCGCACGCCGGCCACGTCCACCTCCAGCGCCTGGTCCTCCACCAGCGCGAACATCACCTGCGCCAGTGGCGTGTGGGCGAGGCTGCGCTCCGGGTCGACCGCCTCCACCACGCTGTCGAAGGGGACCTCGCCGTGCGCCATCCCCTCCTGCGCGAGGTCACGGACCCGCCCGACCAGCTCCCGGAAGGTCGGCGCGCCGGAGGTGTCCACCCGCAGGACGATCGAGTTGACGAAGAAGCCGACCATCGACTCCAGCTCGACCCGGGGCCGGTTGGCCACCGGGGTGACGACGGAGACCTCGTCCTGGGCCGCGTACCGCGACATCAGCGCCGCGAAGCCGGCGAGCAGGACCATGAACGGGGTGGCCCGTTCCTCCCGGGCGATGCGCCCCACGGCCGACCAGATCCCGTCCGGCAGGGCGAAGCGGTGCCGCGCACCCCGGAAGGTCTGCGCGGCGGGCCGGGGGCGGTCCAGCGGCAGGTCGATCACCGGCACGGCACCGCCGAGGGCGCGCTTCCAGTAGTCGAGGCCGGCGGCGAGGTCGGCACCGCGCTCCGGTCGGGTCTCCCAGGCGGCGTAGTCGGCGTACTGGACCGTGAGCGGCGCCAGGTCGGGCCGGCGGCCCTCCGCACCGGCGCGGTACGACTCCAGGAGTTCGTCGACGAGGATGCTGACCGACCAGCCGTCGCAGACGCTGTGGTGCAGGGTCAGCAGGAGCACGTGCTCCTCGGGAGTGCGGCGGAACAGCGCCGCGCGGGCCAGCGGCCCGTCGGCGAGCGAGAACGGGCGGGTCGCCTCCTCGTGCAGGGCCGCGGTCAGGGCGGTGTCGTCACCGGCGGGCACGGGCCGGGGCGTGAGGTCGACCTCGATGCCGGGCAGGAGCCGCTGCCGCGGGGTGCCCTCGTGGGAGGTGAACACCGTGCGCAGGGCCTCGTGCCGGCCGAAGAGGGAGCGCACCGCGTCGGTGAGCACGTCGAGCCGCACCGGGCCGGTGAGACACAGGGCGGTGGGCACGTTGAACATCACCGTGCCCGGGGTGAGCTGGTCCATGAACCAGAGCCGTCGCTGCGCCGAGGAGACCGGCAGGTCCTCGGTACGCGGGATCGGGACGATGGCGTCGGTGGGCCCGGCCGTCCGGCGGGCGCCGAGCCGCTTCTCGAACAGGGCACGCTTCGCGGGGGACATCGACTCCAGCCGCGACCGGGCGGCCGGCACCTTCGCCGTGTCCGGCGCCGCCGACCGGTCGGCACCCACCCCGGAGGTCATCGGGTGGCCTCCTGACCGGCGCTCTCCAGGTGGGTGACGAGGCTCAGCGGCCGCATGTCCGTCCAGGTGGCGGTGACGTGGTCCAGACAGGACGCGCGGTCGGCGGGGCCGTGGGTGACCGTCCACCCGGCCGGCACGCTCAGCGAATCCGGCCACAACGAGTGCTGGCCCTCGTCGTTCACCACCACGAAGAAACGGCCGTCGGGGTTGTCGAGAATGTTCACGTCTTCCTCACTCTTCGCCTGGTTGCAGCGCGACGGGAAGACCACTCAACCGGCACGCGGCCGGGCAGCGACCACCGAAGTCGGCGGTCCTGCCGGAGCCGGAAACCGGGACGCGCGTCCCCCCAGGTCGGGCGTCGGTAACTGTCGTTGCGGAAACTTCACTGAAGCTGTGGCGGGATCGGACGCGGTCTCGACACGCCCCCTGGCCCCGCGACCATCGTAGGGCGCTCATGTGACGCGCCCACACAAGAATCGGCTATCTGACGATCCGTCACATCCCTTTACCAGCGCGTGTCGGTCGATGTCCAGGACATTTCCACGCGCACCCTGCGACCCATGTCGCACCCCCCAGAAAGTGACGACCTCGCCATCGCCCGTGAATGTGAACGCGAGCGAGGCACAGAAAATCACCCACCACGTAGCGTGTCAAGGCCTCTCCGCGCCGTCACCATCGGCGCCGCCCCACCTCGGCAGGTGGGCGGGCCCGATCGCGCCCCTCGATCGGGATCCGCAGCTCAAACACCTGCGTGCCCAGCCCATGGCCGGCGTGGCGGCCGACCCCGCCGGACAGGGCAGAGCACCGGGTGAGGCCACCGAGGAGCAGGTCAGCGAGCCGACTGTCGCGGATCTGTCACCACCGACGTCGATCTGTTAATGGGTATTGCCGGGTTCGGAAGCCCCATTGCCGGCCGGCCATCCAAAACGCGACCGTTTCCCCAGCTTAGGGTTCGTTCAGGAGTGCGGTATGGGCGGTGGCAATATTAACGACTTGTGTCGTCAGGACGACATGAGGTCCAGTTCGCCACGACTTGCCAGGCAATGACGGGATATCACGATCAATTACCCACCGTGACAGTCATGCCAGAAAGGCGAACACCGCCGGAAGCTCCCACACCATCGGCACAAAGGGACGAAGATTAGCAGGACGACCGAATGCGACGCTGACCATTCATCCTATCGGAATGAGTGTTTTCGCAATCCGCCGACCGCCCGCCGAACACATTGCTCCACCTCTTTTCGGGCCGGACATGTGCGCCGCCCGGCCGCACCGACCAGAGGGGTCGGCGAGCCTCGCCCCGCCGACGCCGGCCGCGCCATGGTCACCGCGATCTGGAACGGGTCGATCCACCCTCGATCGACACGATCCCGGGTGAGCAGCGGAGCCGCCCGACCGGCTACCCGGCATCTCCGACCAGGTGAGTAGGAGTGCCGGTCAGCGCACACAGAAGGTGGTCGACCATCTGCGAACCGTCACCGATCCGGAGGGGGTCGAGTCGGCGTTCGAATACCGGGGCGACCGCAGTCGATCTTCTTGAGGCCGCGGAAACGGCCATTCACCGGTCGGCCCGGCCGACCGGCGCCCCCGGCGCCGACCGCCGCGAGCCGCGAGATCCCGGCCGTCGTCCGACGCGAGTACACCGAGCCGCGTGGTTCGCGTACGCGCCCACATCCCGGACCGGGATCGACACGGCGGTTCACATCGTGAATCCTCTATCTCCATGTCCTCCGGGTCCACGAACGCCCTGCCACCTGCCGAAGTCGCCGACCACGACCGGGATCCCGGTCCCCGGGACCGCGGCCGGCGGAACCGATGGCGCTGGCTGCGGCACGAGTGGACGACGGCGGTGCTCGGTGGACTGCTGCTGGCGGTGGTGCTCACCTGGCCGACGATGCGACACCCGGCCACCACCGTTCCCGGCGACATCGGTGATCCGACGCTGCAGGCGTGGCAGATGGCCTGGGCCGGGCACGCCCTGCTGAGCAACCCGTTCGGCCTCTGGAACTCCAACACGTTCCATCCCGAGACGTACACGTACGCCTACAGCGACACCCTCCTCGGGTACGCCCCGGCGGGAATGCTGGGCTCGGGCTTCGAGGCCGCCCTGGTCCGGTACAACGTGATGTACGTGCTGGTGCACGCGCTGGCGTTCGTCGGGGCGTACGCGCTGGTCCGGCAGCTCGGGGCGGGCCGGTGGGGTGGAGTGGTCGCCGGGGTCGCGTGGGCGTACGCGCCGTGGCGCCTGGCGCACGCCGGTCACCTGAACATCCTGTCCAGCGGTGGGATCGCGCTGTGCCTGGCGATGCTGGCGCGCGGTCACGGCTGGTCGTTGCGGCACGGGTACCGCCCGGAGCGCCGGCGGCCGGGCTGGGCGCTGGCCGGGTGGCTGGTCGCCGCCTGGCAGATCAGCCTGGGCTTCGGCATCGGGCTGCCGCTGGTGTACGTCCTGCTCGGCACGGTCCTGGTCGGGCTCGGCGGGTACGGCCTGGCGTGGTGGCGGCGACGGGAACGACCCCCCTTCGGGCGGCGGCTGCTGGCCGCGGATCTCGCCGGCGGGGCGGTCTTCGGCGCGGTGACGCTGCTGCTGGGCCTGGTCTACCTGCGGGTCGTCGACCTTAACCCCCAGGCCGAGCGGTCGCTGGCGTGGACGGAGAGCCTGTCGCCGCCGCTGATCGGCTTCATCACCGCTCCGGCCGACTCCTGGTTGTGGGGCGAGCGGCACGCGGCGGCCCGGGAGCAGTTGTCCTGGCCACCGGAGATGGCGTTGCTGCCCGGGATGACCCTGCTCTGGTTGGGCGTCACGGGGCTCGTCGTCTCGGTGTACCGGCTCCGGCACCGCGTCGCGTTGGGAGTCGCCGTACTGGTCACGGTGCTGCTGGGCCTCGGCGCCACCCTCGGTGGCGACGGAGATCCGGGCTACCTGACGCTGTCCAGGCACCTGCCGGGCTGGGACGCGTTGCGGACGCCGGGCCGGATGATGCACTGGACCAGCCTGCTGCTGGCGGTGCTGGCGGCGGGGACGGTGACGGTGTTCGCCGAGGCGGTACGGCGGTGGTCGACCCGGGGCCGGCTGCGGTTCCTGGTGCCGGTGGTCCTCCTGCTGCCGTTGGCCCTGGTCACACTGGAGGGCGTCAACCGGACGGCGCATCCGGTGGTGCCGCCACCGCCGGCCGCGATGCGTGCGGCCGAGGAGCCGATGGTGGTGCTGCCCGCCACCGGCGGCGCGTACGACCTGATCTTCATGTTGTGGACGACCGACGGGTTCCCCCGGGTGACGAACGGGCTGGCCGGGTTCGAGCCCGCCACCCAGGCGCAGACCAAGGCCGCGACCGCCGCCTTCCCGGATCCGGGCAGCGTAGCGTACCTGCGGAGCATCGGCGTGCGGTCGGTGGTCGCCCTGCCGGGCTGGGCCGCCGGGACGCCGTGGGAGGGCATCGCGGCCCGGCCGGTCGACGGTCTGGGCATCACCCGGGAGGAGATCGATGGTGTGCTGGTCTATCGCCTGTGACCCGGCGCGCGCGGGGTGCCGCGGCGCGGGTCGGGCGGGGTGAGCACCATGCTCCTGTCGGTGGTGGTGCCCTGCTTCAACGAGGAAGCGTCGGTGGAACGCCTGCACGCGGCGGTGACCGCCGCGACCGGGGAGCTGTCCGACGTCGACGTCGAGGTGGTGTACGTCGACGACGGCAGCGCGGACGGCACCCTCGTGGCGCTGCGTCGGCTCGCCGCCGCCGACCCGTGCGTGCGGTACACGTCGCTGAGCCGGAACTTCGGCAAGGAGGCGGCGATGCTGGCCGGCCTGGAGCGGGCCGTCGGGGACGCCGTCATCATCATGGACGCCGACCTCCAGCATCCGCCGCGGTTGCTGCCCGAGATGGTGGCGTTGTACCGGCAGGGTTTCGACCAGGTGATCGCCCGCCGGGACCGCCGTGGGGACCGTTTCCTGCGGATGGTGGCCTCGCGGTCCTTCTACCGGGTGGTCAACTGGTGGATCGACGTACGGCTGCTGGACGGGGCGGGTGACTTCCGGCTGCTGTCCCGACTGGCCGTGGACGCGGTCCTGGCGATGCCCGAGTACAACCGGTTCTCCAAGGGGTTGTTCTCCTGGATCGGCTTCCGGACGGTGGTGGTCGCGCACCGCAACGAGAGCCGACAGGAGGGGCGGAGCCGGTGGACGTTCGGCAAGCTCTTCAACTACGCGTTCGACGGGCTGCTGTCGTTCAACAACCGGCCGCTGCGGCTGGCGATCTACGGCGGCCTGTTCCTCACCCTGCTCGCGGTGGTCTACATGGCCTGGGTGGTCGAGGACGCGATCAGCCGGGGGATCGACGTTCCCGGCTACACCACGACCATCATCAGCGTGATCGGCCTCGGCGGCATCCAGATGACGATCCTGGGCGTGATCGGCGAGTACATCGGCCGGATCTACTACGAGACCAAGCGCCGCCCGCACTACCTGGTACAGGAGACCGAGGACCTGGTCACGGAGACCGGGGAGGTGCCCCGGGTTCCCGCGCAGCCGGCGGCGCGGCCCGAGCGCTTCCGGCCGGGTGGGCCGGCCCGCGAGGACCTCGCCCGACACCGCTCGCTGCGGCGCGCCGCGGGTGAATCGGTGGCGGGTGACTAGCGGTACGACACGAGAGCCGAACGCGACCCGGGGTCCGCTCGACCGCTGGGATACCGTACCCGGCGGCGCGGCTCACTCCCGTGCCGGTCGAGCGGTGGGAGGGCGGATGCGCCTGCACGTGGGGTGCGCGATGTGGACGCACAGGTCGTGGCAGGGACGTTTCCTGGCGCACCCGCTGCCGCCGCACGAGCGGTTGCGCGCCTATGCCGGCTGGTGCACCGCCGTCGAGGGCAACACCACCTTCTACGCGACCCCGTCCCGGGAGACGGTGGTGTCGTGGGCGCGGCAGACCGATCCGGACTTCCGCTTCGTGCTCAAGCTGCCGAAGGTCGTCACGCACGAACGCCGGCTGACCGGCGCCGAGGAGGACCTCCGGGCCTTCCTGGACGCGATCGAACCTCTGGGCCCTCGTGCCCACGCCCTCTGGATCCAGCTTCCGGGATCGTTCGCCCCCACCGACGTGCCGGTGCTGGCCCGATTCCTGCGCGGGCTGCCCACCACCCACCGGTACGCGGTGGAGGTGCGCCATCCCGCCTTCTTCGACGACCTCCGGGCCCTACGGGCACTGGAGGAGACGCTCGGCACGGTCGACGCGGAGTGGGTTCCCTTCGACACCACCGCGTTCTTCCGGACCCCTCCGACCAGCGACGCCGAGCGGGAGGCGTGGACCAGGAAGCCGCGTACACCGCTGCGGACCCGCGCGCTGACCGACCGGCCGATCGTCCGGTACCTGGGCCGCGACGATCCCGCGCGGACGGTCGAGGGCTGGCAGCCGTGGCTCGACGTGGTGGCCGACTGGCTGCGGGAGGGCCGCTCCCCCACGGTCTTCGTGCACACCCCGGACAACGCGGACGCGCCCGACCTCGCCCGCAGCTTCCACCGGGAGGTCCGGGCGCGCCTGCCCGAGGTAGAGCCGCTGCCCGATCCGACGCCGGTCGGGCAGTCGACGCTGTTCTGACCGGACACCGGACACCGGCCGGCGGCACGGGGGCCCGTGCCGCCGGCCGGGTCGCAGCCTTCTCGACGCGCTCAGAGTCTGCGGGTCATGACCCGCAGCGTGACCGCCAGGCCGACGACGCACCAGACGGTGAGGACGAGGAAGGGTGTGGCGCTGATCCCGTCCGTGGGAGTCGCGAGGGTGTCGCGTACGGCCTCGGCCATGTACTGGAACGGCAGCCCCTGGTGCACGGTCTGCAGCCAGTCCGGCAGCCGGTCGGCGGGGAAGTTGATGGGGGCGAACATCAGGGCGATGAAGACGACCAGTTGGGACACCAGACTGGCCACCGCCGGCGGGACGGCGTAGGAGACGGCGTAGCCGAGCGCGGTGGCGGTCAGCGCGACGAGCAGGAACGCCGGTACGACGAGAGGGCTGACGTCCAGGTCGAGGTCGAACCGCAGCGTCGCCGTGAGCAGCGCCAGGACCAGGCCGGGCAGCGACGTCACCAGCCAGATGGTGACGTCCGCGGCCAGGATCGCCGACCGGGGTACGGGGAGCGTGCGGTTGTACTCGAAGGTCCCCTCGGTCTTGGCCTGGGCGATCATCTGGGGGGCGAGGACCATGCCGACGGTGATCAGGCCCAGGGTGGGCGCACCCGTCGACAGGTAGAGCGCCGTGTCCTTGTCGATCGTGGGCAGCAGGAAGGAGAAGCCGATCACGATGCCGACAGCCAGCATCGTCTGGATGATCAGCATGAGCGGCAGCATGAACTTGAGGCGGATGGTGCTCCACCGCAGGAGCAGCAGGTAGCTACGCAGCCACTGACGCATCGTGGTCCTCCTCGGCGGTGCTCGTCAGGCCGACGTAGACGTCTTCGAGACTGATGGGGTTGAGGGCGAACTGGACGATCGCCTCGGTGGCGAGCAGCTGTTGCGCCCAGTCGACCGCCTGCTGGGCCTCCGCCGTGGCGACGGGAACCACCATGCGGTTCCCGGTCACGGTCGTGGGACTCGCCCAGGAGGGTGGTTCGGGTGGCGCCAGGCCCGCCGCCAGCGTCAGGTCCAGCCGCAGGTCGCCGGAGGCGCGGAGGCGCAGCTCCGCGGGCGTTCCGGTGGCCGCGGCACGACCGTGGTCGAGCACGATGATGCGGTCGACGCTGCGTTCGGCCTCGGCCACGTTGTGGGTGACGAGGACGACCGCGCAGCCGTCGGCGGCGAGCTGCCGGACCTGCTGCCACATCAACCGTCGGCGCACCGGGTCGACGTCGTTGGTGGGCTCGTCGAGCATCACCAGGCGACCGGGCTCGACCACCGCCATGCAGAAGGCGGTCAGCCGGCGGATGCCGCCGGACAGCCGCTCACCCGGCACGTTCGCCCATTCCCCGATGTCGAGGGCCGCCAGCAGTTGGTCGGTGCGCTGCCGCACCCGCTGACGACCGCCACCGCGGATCCGGCCGAGCATCTCGATCGCCTGTCGGGGCGTGACCCCGGTCAGCGGCGCCTGGGCCTGAAGCTGCAGCGAACAGACCCGTCGCGCGAACGCCGGGTCGGCGACCGCGTCGCGGCCGTCCAGCGTGATGGTGCCGCTGGTGGGCCGGACCAGGCCGGCGACCTGGTTGAGGAGCGTGGTCTTGCCCGCTCCGTTGTGCCCGAGCAGACCGAGCACCTCCCCCTCGCTTACTACCAGCGACAGATCGTCATTGGCGCGCACCTCTCCTCGGTAGATCTTGGTAAGGCCGTCGATCTGGAGCACCATGAGAACCCCTCCGGATACCGCCTGGTATCTGTATACCGTCGAGTATCTGGATACTGTATGGGATGTCAAGCATGCGGTGTGAAAGGATCGCGGCATGGGCGAGCGACTGACCCGGGCGCAACAACAGCAGCGCACCCGCCAGCGCCTGCTCGCGGCGGCGGAGGCACTGTTCGCCGAACGGGGGATCCACCAGACCTCGCTCGACGAGATAGCCGCCGAGGCAGGGCTGACCAAGGGCGCGATCTACGCCAACTTCGACGGGAAGAACGGCCTGCTGGCGGCGATCCTCCAGCGCCGCAATGCCGACGATCACGCTCCCGCCACCGGCGACGGTGTCTCCGTCGACGGTTGGCTCCGCCAACTCGGCGACAGCTACGGCTCCAACATCTCCCTGCCGGAGATGCGCAGGTTCGCCATGGCGTTCGTCGAGTTCTGGCTGTACAGCATGCGGACCCCGGCGGCCGGTGACGCCGTGGCGGGGTGGCTGCGCACCGTGCGCGAGACCAACGCCAAGGAGATCACCGAACAGACCGGTGGCGACCTGCCGATGCCGGCCGAGCACCTGGCGACCCTGATGCTGGCGCTGGAGATCGGCGTCGGTCTCCAGCACCTCATCGACCCGGAGGGTGTCCCCGCCGACTTCTACGCCCTCGGCCTCAGCGCGATCGTCGGCGCCGACCAGGACCGGCAGCCGGGCGAGGGCCGGCCCGAACGGCGGGATCAGGCGCGATAGCGTACGGCCTACTGGGCCGAGAGCGGGTGCGGATAGGGTCACCGGCAGCGACGGTCGGTAGTACGCTGCGCCTTCATGGGCATCTCCCACCATGGACGTACGGAACGTCTCGATCTCACCGACCCGTCGCTGCGCGAGTGGACGTGCCGGGTGGTGCACGTCGACCCCGACCGCGGCATCGTGCTGGACCGGTCCGCCTTCTACCCGGGCGGCGGCGGGCAGCCGCCGGACCACGGCGTACTGCTGTGGCAGGGGGTGCAGACCCGGATCCTGGGCACCCACAAGGGTGACGACCTCTACCTGATCCCCGCCGAGGGCGACCCGGTGCCGCCGGCCGGCACGGAGGTGCAGGGCGCGGTCGAGGACGATCGGCGGACCATGCTGATGCGCACGCACTCCGGGTTGCACGTCCTCTGCGGCGTGGTGTTCCGCGACTTCGGCGCGCTGGTCACCGGCGGCAACATGGAGCCGGGCGAGGCCCGCATGGACTTCAACCTGCCGCAGGTCCCGGAGGGCTTCAAGGCGCTGCTCGAGGAGGCGGTCAACAAGGAACTGGTGACCGACCGGCGGGTGTCCGTCCGGGTGCTTCCGCGGGAGGAGGCGCTGGCGATTCCCGACATCGTGCGTACCCAGACCAATCTGATCCCGCCGGACGAGCAGGAGGTCCGCATCGTCGACATCGAGGGCCTCGACGTGCAGGCCGACGGCGGCACGCACGTCGCGTCCATCGGCCAGGTGGGACGGTTGCAGGTCGTCAAGGTGGAGAGCAAGGGCAAGCAGAACCGCCGGGTACGCATCCGCCTCGCCGACTGACGTCGACCCGGGGCGCGCCGACCGGACCAGCTCCGGGCGGGTGCTCCGTCGGGCGGCTACCGGGACCCGGTCCGCCGGATCCGCGTCACGACGAGCAGACCGACGACGACCAGCGCCAGCCCGGCCGCTCCGGCCACCACCAGCGGCACCGGGACGCCACCGCGGTCGATGTCGCCGGCCGCGGCGGGAGCGTCCGACGCGGGCGTGGCCTGCGGTGCGGTGGACGGCGCGGCGGCGGTGAGCGGGTAGCGCAGGATGCCGGGTCTCGTGCCCGCCGGCTGATTGGCGGTCTCGGACACGGTGAGCAGGGACCGGCCGTCGCGACTGTAGGTGATCGACTCTCCCTGCGGCTCGTCCGGCAGGGCGGTGACCCGCGGGACTCCGCTGGTCAGCGCTGCCACCACGTCGCCGTCGGCGACGTCGAACTCGAAGGCGTCGGCGTACGTGCGCAGCACCACCCGGCGTCCGTCCGGTGCGGTGGCGGCGCCGGTGACCGCGGTCCGGCCGATCCCGGAGAACGGGTTGCTGGTCGTGGTGGCCGGGAGGCGTACCTGTCCCACCATCGCCAGGGGCACCGTGGTGCGGGATCGCAGGGCGGCGGTCGGGGCGTACAGGGCGGCCGAGTACTTGGTGACGATGAGCGGCCGGCCGTCACCGGTCAGGAGCAACGCCTCGGCGTCGTGCGGACCGTCCGGATAGGTCATGCGGTACAACACCGGTCGTCCGGCGCCCGGCGGCAGCTTCCATACCGCGATCGTCTTGCGGGAGCGGCCGTTGTCGCCGATGTCCGCCACCCAGACCGTACCGTCGGCGCCGACGGCGAGATCCTCGGTGTCCCGTGGTGGCGAGGGGTACGGCACCGTCCGCACGACGGAACACCCGGAGTCCAGGAAGAAGATCCGGCGACCGTCCTCATCGTCCACGCCGTCGTTGACCACGACGAACCCGTCGTCCGTGGCGACCATTCCGGAGATCTCGGTCAGCGGGCCACCCCGCACCTCGCACACCGGCGCCGCGGTGACCGGCGTGGGCGACGGGGTCGCGCCGGCCGGGGCCGGGACCGCCGTCACGGCGACGACGACTGCTGCCGCCGCCTCCAGCCAGCGCGGGGTTCCCCTGCCTCGTCGCACAGCCCGCCCGCGCTATTTCACCTTGCGCGTCGACCGGGCCACGATGGCGTCGTACTCGGGATGCCTGCCCAACCATTCGCCGAGGAACGGGCAGATCGGCACCACGGTGCGCCGGCGGGCCCGGGCGTCGTCCATCACGGCACGGGCCAGGGTCGAGCCGACCCCGTGACCCTCGAACTCCGCAGCGACCTCCGTGTGCGTGTAGACGATGACACTGCCGGTCAGCTGGTAGGTGACCACGCCGGCCAGCGACCCGGTCTCCGCCCGCGCCTCGAAACGCTCCCGCTCCGGCACGTCTGTCACGGTGAACTGCACTCCGCCATCCAACCACGGGCCGACGCCGGTGTCCGGTGGACCCACCCGGGGCGAGCGGGCGGGGTCCACCGGACGCCGGGCACGACTACGCCGTGGCGCAGATACCGAACGAGGTGCTGCTCCAGGTGCCGGCGAAGGCGTCCTCCTCGTACGCGCCGACGTTCACGGTCGACGGCGCGGCCGCCGGACCGCCGTTGGGCCGGAAGTCGTCGACCACCGCCTCACCGGTCGCCCCGTTCAGCTCGAACCCGGCGCCGGTCAGCACCTTCCCGGCCGGACACGCCGTGGTGATGCTCTGGAAGTCGTCGGAGGTGACGGCACTGGTCGCGGTGGCCCGCACCAGGCCGGCGAGCGGGTTGGCGCAGATGGCGTACGCCGTCACCGACCAGTTCCCGGCGAACGCCTCCGCCTCGTACGCGCCGACCGTGACGGCGGTCGGTGCGGTTGCCGGACCGCCGTTGGGCCGGAAGTCGTCGACCACTCCCTCACCGGTCGCCCCGTTCAGCTCGAACCCCGTGCCGGTCAACACCTTTCCGGCCGGACACGTCGCGGTGGTGCTCTGGAAGTCGCTCGACGCGCTGGCCCCCGTCACGGAGACCCGCACCAGGCCGGCGAGCGGGTTCGCGCAGACGGCGTACGCCGTCACCGACCAGTTCCCGGCGAACGCCTCCGCCTCGTACGCGCCGACCGTGACGGCGGTCGGTGCGGTTGCCGGACCGCCGTTGGGCCGGAAGTCGTCGACCACCGCCTCACCGGTCGCGCCGTTCAGCACGTAGCCCGCCCCGGTCAGCACCTTCCCCGCCGGGCACGTCGCCGTGACGGCCTGGAAGTCGTTCGAGGTGCTGGCGCTGGTGGCGGCGATCCGCACCAGGCCGGGCACCGCGGCGGACGCCGGGCTCGCCGGGACGACGACGGCACCGGCCACCGCAAGACCGAGCACGAGCCCGCCGGCACGGGCGCCGAACCGCCGGGAATCCTTCTGATCACGCATGTCGCTCTCCTGTCCGTGGCCACGCATTACGTGCTCACGCTAAGTAGCAACGCGACCAGGCAATATCTTCAACATGACTACGTCAGGTAATCGACGTGGGCGCATCCTCCGGGTCTGACGACCGTTCGCGCGTGGGGTGTCCCGCCGGTCCGGCCTGTCCGGAGCTAGCGGGTCGCGTCGTCACGCATCAGTCGCAGCCAGCCGAGGAGGAGACCGCCGGCGGCCCAGGAGAGCAGGACCGTCACCGACGACGTCGTCGTCATCCGTGGCACCTCGCCGAGCAGGAGGAACGCCGCACCGGTCCCGGGCAGGATCCGGGCCAGCTCGGACATCCACTCGTAGCCGAACTGCGGGAGCAGCACCGGCAGGACCAGCATCAGAAGGAACACGCTGACCAGGCCGCCGGCCGTGTTGCGCAGCAGGAAGCCGAGCCCGACAGCGAGGACGGTACCGGCGGCGAAGACGAAGGCGACGGTGCCCAGCACCTCGGCCCCCTCGTCGGCCGGCAGGCTGAGTCCCGGTCGGGCAGCGACGAAGGCCGTGAGGGCGGAGGCGAACCCCAGCAGCGCACCGACGCTCGTGGTGACCGTGGCCGTCACGACGGCGCGGGCGAGGAAGAGAACCGTGCGGCGTGGCGTCCACTGCAGGGCGGGGACGATCCCGCCGGTGGCGTAGTCGGACGTGACCGCGATCAGAGCCAGGGCGAGAAGGGCGAACTGCGCTGGCATGGCACTGATCCGCGACACCAACCAGGCCGGGTCCCCCTGCGGCGGTACGGGGTCCGCGGCCGCGTCGAGGCCGGCGACGGCCCCGAGCCCCACCATCACCACAGCTGCCGCCGCCAGGAACCACCAGGTGGTCTTGACCGTCCACAGCCGGGTCCACTCGGCAGCGCAGGTGCGGGCGAACGCGCGACCGGTGGACACGTCCCCGGTCACGTCGTGCGGGGCAGGGGTGGTCGTCAGAGCCGTCACTTCGCGCCCTCCGTCGTCGTCCGGGAAGGCTCCGTCTGGCCGCGGAACTCCACGTGGTTGTTGGTGAGCTCGATGTAGGCGTGCTCGAGCGACTGCTGACCCTCGGAGAGGTGGTGCAGCGGAATGTGGAAGGAGTGTGCCACCGCGCCCACGTCCTCGGCGGTGGTGTCCCGGACCTGCAACTCGTGCGTGTCGACGCGCTCGACGGTGAGGCCGCGTTCCTGGAGGCGGGCGCGAAGCACGTCCGACTGCGTGCTGAGGACTCGTACCTGACGGTGCCCCAGTCCGCGCAGGATGGCCTCCGTCGTCGTGTCGGCGATCAGGCGACCGCGACCGATGACGACCAGGCGGTCGGCGGTCTGCTGCATCTCGCTCAGCAGATGGCTGGAGACCAGCACGGTGCGCCCCTCGTCGGCGAGTTGCCGCAGCAGTGCGCGGATCCAGCGGACGCCGTCGAGGTCCAGCCCGTTGACCGGCTCGTCGAACAGCAGCACGCGAGGGTCCGCGAGGAGTGCCGCGGCGATCCCGAGGCGCTGGCGCATCCCGAGCGAGTAGCCCTTGATCCGCCGGCGCGCGGCGCCGTCGAGGCCGGCCTGCTCGATCACCTCGTCCACCCGCCGCTCCGGGATGCCGTTGGTCCGGGCGGCCACGCGGAGGTGGTTGCGCCCGGTACGGCCGGGATGCACGGAGCCCGGGTCGAGAAGCGCGCCGACCTCCCGCAGCGGTTCGGTGAGCGTCGCGAACGTCCGGCCGTTCACGAGGGCCTGTCCCGAGGTGGGTCGGTCGAGACCGAGGATCATCCTCATCGTCGTGGACTTCCCCGCCCCGTTCGGGCCGAGGAACCCGGTGACCTTTCCCGGCTCGACGTCGAAGTTCAGGTCGTCGACGGCCAGGACGTCGCCGTAGCGCTTGGTGAGCCCGCGGACCTCGATCATCGGCGTCCTCGTCGTGGGGCGTGCCGAACTGCCTCGGGCAGCAATCGATAAGCTGGTGACATACATCGACTATCGCTTGCTACCTATCGAAAGTCAATAGGTCGCGTAATCGCACCCGGCGCCGCGCGCGGGGCTCCCCCGTACGGCGACCATGCCGGCGGCGGCGAGGAGGCAGGCGACGGCGACGGCGGCCAGTAGGAGGTGGTAGCCGCCGTGGTACAGGAGCGCGGCGGCGCCCAGGGGAGCGGCGGCCTTGGCCGTGGTGACGGGCGCGGCGAGTCGTCCGGCGATGGTGGCGTAGGCGGTGGACCCGTAGCGGTCGGCGAGCAGGGCGGGCGTGGCGAGGCTGGCGATGCCGAAGCCGAGCCCGAATCCGATGACGGTGATGAAGGCCCCTGCCCAGGTCGAGGCGGCGACGGGCATGGCGAGGACGGCGACGGCCTGGATGGCGAACACGGCGGCGACGATGGTGGTGACCGGAAGCCGGCGGCGGGCGCCGGTGAGGACGAGTCGTCCGGTGACGGACAGGACGCCGAGCAGGCCGGCGACGGTGGCGGCGACGGTGGCGGGGTGGCCGCGGCTGATCAGGTAGCCAACGAGGTGGACGCCGATGGTGCTGGTGGCGGCGCCGTGGGCGACGAGGGTGGCGGCGAGGATCCAGAACCGAGGGTCGTGCAGGGCGGTGCGCGCCGCCGTGACCCGGTGCCGGGTGTGGTCGGTTCGCGCCGACGGGCTGGGTGCGGTGGCCCGTGGGGGTTTGCGGATGGCGAGGGCGTGCAGAGGCACGGTCACCGCGCCGTGGATGGCGGCGAGCGCGAGGAGCGCGCCGCGCCAGCCGAGGTGGGCCATCAGGACGCCGGTCAGGGGCATGAAGATGGTGCTGGCAAACCCGGCGACGACCGTGACGGCAAGCAGGGCGGTGGCCCGTCGGTCGGGAGTGAACCAGGACACGACGATGGCGAAGGCGGGCTCGTACAGCACCATCGCGCCGGTGATCCCGATGCCGATCATCACGGCGTACAACTGCCCGATGGTCCGCACCTGGGACCAGGCGACCAGGAGAGCGGTGGCGGCGAGGGAGCCGGTGGTCATGAGAGCACGGCCACCGTGGCGGTCGAGCCACCGTCCAACGGGGATGGCCATGACGGCGCCAGCCAGGACGCTGGCGGTGAGCGCACCGGTGACCGCGGTGGTGGACGCGCCGAGATCGGTGGCCATGGTGGTGAGCAGGACCGCGTAGGCGTAGTGGAGGGTGCCGTAGCCGATGGTCGAGGTGACGGCGAGGGCGGCGACGACGCGCCAACCGGGGTGCCCGCCGACCGTGGGGTCGGCGGGCATCGTGGTGGTGGGCATCAGCTGCCGCAGCAGCCGCCGGTCTGACTGCCGGCGGGAGCGGCGTCGAGCGTGACCAGGTTCAACGGCGCGGCGAGCAGGCCACCGGAGATGCCGGTGGCGAGCCCGCGCGCCGCCGGCTCGGCGGTCGGGGCCGGCCCGCAGCAGCTGTCGCCGGTGGCGGAGTCGTCGGCGTTGCTGCTGCAGACCCCGGTCTCGGGCAGGTCGAGCTGGACGTCCCGGGCCGCCTGCCAGTCGCCGGCGAGGGCGGCGACGACGGAGCGGACCTGCTCGTAGCCGGTGGCCATCAGGAACGTCGGCGCCCGGCCGTAGCTCTTCATGCCGACGGCGTAGTAGCCGACCTCCGGGTGGGTGAGCTCGTCCACGCCGTGCGGGGGTACGGTGCCGCAGGAGTGCTCGTTCGGGTCGATCAGCGGCGCCAGGGCGCGGGTGGCACCCATGACGGGGTCCAGGTCCAGGCGCAGCTCGGCGGCGATGGAGTGGTCCGGGCGGAAGCCGGTGGCCGCGACGACGTGGTCGACGGTGACGGACTCCTCGCCACCGTCGACGCCCCGGACGACCACCCGCACGCGGTCACCGACGGGCGCGAGGGTGTGCACCGAGAAGCCGGTGAGCAGCCGGATCCGGCCGGCGTCGACGTGGGCGCGCAGCCGCGACCCGAGGGCACCGCGGGCCGGAAGGGCGTCGGCGTCGCCGCCGCCGTAGGTGCGGGACGGCGAGGCGGACCGGATCGCCCAGGTGACCTCGGTGTCCGGTGTGGACCCGGCCAGCTCGGCCAGGGAGAGCAGGGTGTTGGCGGCGGAGTGGCCGGCGCCGACGACCAGGGTGTGCCGGCCGGCGAACCGGTGCCGGGCCTCGCCGAGCACGTCGGGCAGCGCGTGCTCCAGGTACGCCGCCGCGTCGGCCTCCCCCCGGGCGGGCAGGCCGGACGCGCCGAGGACGTTCGGGGTGCCCCAGGTGCCGGAGGCGTCGATGACGGCGCGGGCGAGCAGTTCCTCACCGTCGGCGAGACGGATCAGGAACGGGGTCGTCTCGCGTCCCGTGGTGCGCAGCCGGTCCAGGCCGAGCCGGCTGATCGCCTCGACCCGGGCGCTGTATCGCACGTGCGGCTTGATCGCCGGCAGCTCCGCCAGGGGCTGGAGGTAGTCGCCGGCCAACTCGGCGCCGGTGGGCAGGGCCTCACGGTCGGGGGCGACCCAACCGGAGTCGTCCAGGATCCGACGGGCGGCCGGGTCGATGTTGTACCGCCACGGCGAGAACACCCGTACGTGTCCCCACTGCCGCACGGCGGCACCCGCCACGTCACCGGCTTCGAGGACGGTGTAGGCGATGCCGCGCTCGTGCAGGTGCGCGGCGGCGGCCAGGCCGACCGGGCCGGCGCCGATTACCACGACGGGCAGCTCGTTCAGGAAACTCATCGGACAACTCCTCTGTCTAGAAGACTATCGAATCAAGGAAGCGGACGGGGCCCCCGCCGGAGGCGGGGTCGGTCAGACGATGACGGGACTGCGCCGCTCGAACAGGACGACGTCGCGCCACCGGCCGTCGTGGCGCGCGACCCGGTCGCGGACACCGACGACCCGGAAGCCGGCCCGTTCGTGCAGGGCGAGACTGGCGGCGTTCTCCGGAAAGACGCCGGACTGGATCGTCCAGATGCCGGCCGCCTCGGTGGAGGCGACGAGCGCCTCCAGTAGGAGCCGGGCCACGCCGCGACCCTGCGCGGGCGGGTCGACGTAGACGGAGTGCTCCACGACGCCCGCGTACACCGCTCGGGTCGAGGTCGGCGAGACGGCGACCCAGCCGACCACCCGGCCGTCGGAGTCGACCGCCACGAAACGGTGGTCGGGCAGCCTGCCGGAGTCGAACGCGTCCCAGGTGGGCGCGGTGGTCTCGAAGCTGGCGTCGCCGCCGTCGAGGCCGGCCTGGTAGATGGACAGGACCCGCCCGGCGTCGTCGGGCGTCAAGGGGCGGAGGGTGACCTCGGCCATCAGCAGACTCCGTTCGGGCTCGGGGCGGGTCGACCCATCACGACGTCGGCGGCGGAGGGAAAGCAGCCGACGCAGGCGTCGTTGATGCGGTAGTGCCGAGCGGTACCGACCGGCTCGACGAGGACGAAGCGCACCTCGGTGAGGATCTTCAGGTGCTGGGAGACGGTGGACTGCGCCAGGCCGACGGCGGCGACGATCTCACCCACGCTCATGGGCCGGGCGTGGCGGGCCAGGTACTCGACGATCTGCACCCGGGTCGGGTCCGCGAGGGCTCGGAACCACGAGGCGTACGTCTGCGCCGCGGCCCGGTCGAGCAGCTCCTCCACGCCCGCCCCATTCTATCGTCCATCGCCGATTGACGATAGAAGTCTACTCTTCCGACCAACCATGAGAGTCCCCCTTTCCGCGACGCCTGTCTTGATGACTGTCGAATCAGACAGTTGCACGCTGCTTAGGCGTCTGTCAACCTAGACGTATGTCAAAGCAAGCCGCGTCGCTGCCGGTCATCGACCTCACCGCTGACGTGCCGTGCTGCCCGCCGCTGGCGCAGCGCCGGGTACCGGCCGAGACGGCCGCTGTCCTCGCGCCCGCGTTCAAGGCACTCGGGGATCCGGTGCGGTTGCAGTTGATGTCGATGATCGCCTCCGCCACGGGCGGAGAGGTGTGCGTCTGCGACCTGACCCCGGCGTTCGACCTGACCGGGCCGACCATCTCGCATCACCTGAAGACGTTGCGGGAAGCCGGCCTCGTCGATGCCGAGCGCCGGGGCACCTGGGTGTACTACCGGGCCCGGCCGGCCATCCTGCGCCAACTGGCCGGCCTGCTCGCGGTCGAACCGCCCACCGCGTAATCCTCGACCACGACCCGGTCGTCCCTGACGACCTGCTGCTGGCCACAGCCACCCCGGCACGCACTTCCGCCGGCCCGAGTCCCGCCGTCACGTCCGCTTGACAGCACCCGGTTAGCTCAACGATATTTGAGTCAATGAACGTTGAGCTTGACTCCCTGCAGGGGCGCGCGCGAATCCACGCCGCGCTCGGCGACCCGGCGCGCCTGGAGATCGTGGACGCGCTGGCGCTGGGCGACGCCTCTCCCGGGGAGATCGCCCACGATCTGAGCATGCCGACGAACCTGGTCGCCCACCACGTCAAGGTCCTCACCCAGGCGGGCCTGGTCGTTCGCGGCCGTTCCGAGGGCGACCGGCGCCGCACCTACCTGCGGCTGCGGCCCGAGGCCCTGGCCGCGCTGACCCCGGCGCCGCTGGCCGGGGTGGATCGCGTGGTGTTCGTCTGCACCCGAAACTCCGCCCGCTCCCAGCTCGCCGCCGCATTGTGGTCCCACCGGACCCACATTTCGGCGGCGTCCGCCGGGACGAAGCCCGCCGAACACGTGCATCCGCGCGCCGTCGCCGTGGCTGAGCGACACGGGCTGACCATCGACCCGACCGGCACCTCCCACGTCGCCGACGTCGTGCGGGACGAAGACCTGGTAATCGCCGTCTGCGACAGCGCCCACGAAGAACTCACCGGGCCGATCCGGCCCCGGCTGCACTGGTCGGTGCCCGACCCGGTCCGGGTCGACACCGACGACGCGTTCGAGGCCGCCTTCGCCGATCTCGCCGCCCGCGTCGACCGTGTCGCCCCCGTCATCACCCCGGCACTGAACTCGGGAGACCACCATGACTGACACAAGACCCCACACGTACCAGGACATCTCCGTGGACCAGGAGGTCGCCCTACGCACCGCGGCCGCTTGCCTCGTAACGGAGTTCGCCGGCACCTACGGCGCCGAGACCATCGAGCGGTTCCTGCACTCCAGCTACGACCAGTTCGCCACCGCCGGGAGCATCCCGAACTACCTGCCCCTGCTCGCCGAGCGCTTCGCCCGGCAGCGCCTGCAGGCCCTCGCACGGGTCGAGGGTCACCACCGCGACGGGCGGCCCGTGGTGCTGTTTCTCTGCACACACAACGCCGGCCGCTCGCAGATGGCGCTTGGTTTCCTCATGCATCTCGCCGGCGAGAACGCGGTGGCCTGGTCAGGCGGGAGCGAGCCGGGCACCGAGGTGAACCCCGCCGCAATCGCGGCGATGGTCGAGCGCGGCATCGACATCGCCGACGAGTTCCCCAAGCCCTGGACCGACGAGGTGGTCCGCGCCGCCGACGTCGTCGTCACCATGGGGTGCGGGGATGCCTGCCCGGTCTTCCCCGGTACCCGCTACGAAAACTGGGACCTCGACGACCCCGCTGGCCTGGACGTCGCTGACGTGCGGCCGATTCGCGACGAGATCGAACGCCGCGTCCGTCGGCTCCTCGACGAGCTGCACGTCCCCACCGCCCGCTAGACCACCCGTCGGGCCGACACACGGCCCGCACACCTCACCGCACCGGGAGAGAACAGACTGATGACCATCGCACTCCCACGGCGCCTGCTGGCCGAGTTCACCGGCACCGCCCTGCTGGTCACCGCCGTGGTCGGCTCCGGCATCATGGCCACCGCCCTCTCCCCCGCCGACGTCGGTCTCCAACTGCTGGAGAACTCGATCGCCACCGCGTTCGCCCTGGGCGTGCTGATCCTGATCTTCGGCCCGGTCTCCGGCGCGCACTTCAATCCAGTCGTCTCCGCCGCCGACTGGTTCCTCGGCCGCCGCTCCGGCACCGGCCTCACCGGCCGGGACCTCGGCGGCTACCTGGCCGCACAGGTCGCGGGCGCGATCGCCGGCTCGGTACTGGCGAACCTGATGTTCGACCTGGCGGCCGTAACCTGGTCGGGCAGAGACCGCGCGGCGGGCAACCTGTGGCTCGGCGAGGTCGTCGCGACCGCCGGCCTGATCCTGCTCGTCTTCGCCCTGGCCCGCTCCGGCCGCGCCCCCGTGGCCCCGGCCGCCGTCGGCGCCTACATCGGTGCCGCCTACTGGTTCACCTCGTCCACGTCGTTCGCCAACCCCGCGGTGACGATCGGACGGGCCTTCACCGACACCTTCGCCGGCATCGCCCCCGCCTCCGTACCGGGCTTCCTCATCGCCCAGGTCGTCGGCCTCGCCGTCGGCATCGGGCTCCTGGCCGCCCTCTACCCCGACGCCGGGCAGGCCGCCGACCAGGTGGTCGTGCCCACCGACGACCGCGACCCGGCCCTCGACCGGCGCGCCTGAACACGACTTCCGACGAGACGTCGGTCGACCGGCGTCCCGACCCCGTACGGCCAGAAAGGCTCCCTGATGTCCCACAAGCCCAGCGTCCTCTTCGTCTGCGTCCACAACGCCGGCCGCTCGCAGATGGCCGCCGGCTGGCTGCGCCACCTCGCCGGTGACACCGTCGAGGTCCGCTCCGCCGGCTCCGCGCCCGCCGAGACGGTCAACCCCGCCGCGGTCGAGGCCATGCGGGAGGTCGGTATCGACATCACCGACCAGACCCCGAAGCTCCTCGAGTACGCCACCGCGGAGTCCTCCGACGTCATCGTCACCATGGGCTGCGGCGACGCCTGCCCGGTCTTCCCGGGCAAGCGCTACGAGGACTGGAAGCTCGAAGACCCCGCGGGCAAGGGCGTCGAGTCCGTACGCCCGATCCGCGAAGACATCCGTACGCGGGTGGAGAAGCTCCTCGCCGAGCTGCGCCTCACCGCCTGACCCGGGCCGGTCCGGCGTCGTCCGCCGTCGGGCCCGGCCTCGCGCAGGTCGAGAGCGCTACGACCGACACGTGCTGCCCGAGCCGTCCGTCGCCCTGGCCGAAGCCCGCCGGGTCCTGGCCCCCGGCGGCCGGATCGTGCTGGTCGGCCAGGACTGGGACACCCTGGTCATCGACTCCGACCAACCCGACCTGACCCGCCGCATCGTGCACGCCCGCGCCGACACCCTCCCCCACCCCTGCGTCGCCCGTGCCTATCGCAATCTGCTGCTCGACAGCGGCTTTCACGACGTCGAGGTCGAGGTCCACACCGCGATATTCACCAACGCCACCATGCAGCCGTTGCTCACCGGACACGCTGCCGCCGCCCGTCGGACCGGCGCCATCAGCGTCGAGGAGGGCGAGTCGTGGGTCGGAGAGCAGACCCGGCGAGCCGCGGCCGGCCGGCTGATGTTCGCCGTTCCCATGTTCCTGGCCGCCGCCACCCGCTGAGCAGCCCGGCCGGCGATCCACCGGCAGGATCCACACACGCCCACGCCGGGGTCGGCGGACCTCAGGGGCCGGACGTCGGAGCCTGCCGGCTGAGCCGGCGGTACTCGGCGGTCACCACGGCGAGCAGGAAGAGGTCCACCCCGAGCGCGGAGAGCGCCCCAAACTGGTTGACGGTGAAACTGAAGATCTGCCCGAACAGCAGGTCCACCAGGAGCGCGAGCTTGAACAGCCGGAAGGCCCGCACCCGGTCGCTCGGCAGCAGCGACGCCCCACGGATGCTGAGCACCACGGTGATCAGTGCCGAGGCCGAGACCCCGAGCACCGCGCCCCACTCCCGCTGGTCGTCGAGTTGGCCGGTGACCGCGTCCAGAAGGACCTTCCACACGACGACGAACGGCTCGCCCACCAGGTAGAGCACCACGAGCGCGACCACCCACCGGTGGGTGGTCACCCAGACCACGGCGCGGCGGGCCCGGCTGACCCAGGGCTGCCAGAACCGGGACCCGGGCGGCTCCCGTCTGGGCACCGCGTCGAGCAGGCGGGCGATCCCCTCCTCGACGTCCGGACCGCACCCCCGGACCAGCCGGGCCACCGCCGCGCGACGATCATCGGTGAGGCCGGTACGGAGCCCACCGACCACCCCGTACAGGGCGTTCGCCGTCCGCTCCGGGCCGGAGAGCCGGACCCGCCCGCGGAGGGCCTGGGTGATCACCACCAGCAGGGCGAAGGCGCCGTAGATGATCCCGGCGGCGGGGGCGTAGAAGTAGTCCGTCCCGGCGGTGACGAACTTGCCCACCTCGTCGATGAAGAGCCCGAACCCGATCCCGCCCAGTACCGCGCCGAGGCTCCGCGCCGCGCTGCCGAGGAAGACCAGCGCGACGCCCAGGCCGGCCGTCATCAGGAGGCCACCCCACAGCACGTGCGCGATGTGCAGCCCACCACCGCCGAGTTGCGGATAGCCGGCCGCCTGGAGGAAGACGCGGGTGACCAGCACCGTGACCACGCCGGACAGCACGAACGCCTGCAGGTACGACGGCGCCTCCAGGACCCGGAGTGGCCTCGACCAGCGGGACGGACGGGCGGGCATGGTCCCGACGCTAGCGGTGCGCTCCGTCACCCGGGCCGGTTCCGGGAGCTCCGGGTCCGGGGCCGACGCCGGCCGAGGGATGCGTTCGAGGCCGTACGGTGCGTACAGTTCCCGGTCGGACATGGGG
Organism: Micromonospora sp. BQ11; assembly: GCF_052068135.1. Lineage (NCBI taxonomy): Bacteria > Bacillati > Actinomycetota > Actinomycetes > Micromonosporales > Micromonosporaceae > Micromonospora > Micromonospora sp. BQ11. The sequence goes on from NZ_JBQHDB010000003.1 coordinate 167,666, forward strand.
TGGGCCGGGACGACCCGGCGCAGGAACGGGACGAGACGTAACGGATGACCGCGGACAACATCACCGAAACCAGCCAGGACGGCATCGACCCGAGCCGGCTGGAGACCTGCCTCAGCGTCTTCGAGGCGCTGGAGGACCTGCCTCCCGATCACCCCGACGTCGTGCGGGTGCAGCGAGCCACCGCGAGGCTCTACAAGGTGATCAAGCAACGGCGGCGCGAGGACCGGCGGAACACCATCGCGGCGGCCGACCGTGCGGTGACGGCAGCCACCGCCACCGGCGCTCCCGGGCGGATCGACGACGAGACCCAGGGCATCCCGCTCGCCTCCCCCACCGCGGGCACCACGGCCGGCTTCCTGCACAACCCGCGCGGCTGCTACGTGTGCAAGCAGCGCTACCACGAGGTGGACGCCTTCTACCACCAGCTCTGTCCGCCCTGCGCCGCGCTGAACCGGGAGCGCCGGGACGCCCGTACCGACCTGACCGGCCGGCGGGCACTGCTCACCGGCGGCCGGGCGAAGATCGGCATGTACATCGCGCTGCGGTTGCTGCGTGACGGCGCGCACACCACGGTGACCACCCGTTTCCCGCACGACGCGGTCCGCCGGTTCGCCGCGATGCCGGACAGCGGGGACTGGCTGCACCGCCTGCGGATCGTCGGTATCGACCTGCGCGATCCCGCCCAGGTGATCGCCCTCGCCGACTCGGTCGCCGAGCAGGGGCCGCTCGACATCCTGATCAACAACGCGGCGCAGACCGTACGCCGCTCGGCGGGCGCGTACGCGCAGCTCGTCGCCGCCGAGGCGGCGGCTCTGCCGGACGGGCCGCTGCCGGAGATGGTCACGTTCGCCAAGCCGGTCGGCCGGGAGGATCCCGCGGGCAGCCTGACCACCTCGCCGCACTCGACGTCGATCACTCCGCAGGCGCTCACCGCACTGGCCCTGACGAGCGGCTCCGCGTCACCGGAACGGATCGCGGCGGCGACCGCCATCGACGCCGGCGGCCTGGTGCCGGACCTCGACCCGGTCAACAGCTGGGTGCAGCGGGTGCACGAGGTGGACCCGGTCGAGCTGCTCGAAGTGCAGCTGTGCAATGTGACCGCGCCGTTCGTCCTGGTCAGCCGGCTGCGGCCGGCGATGGCCGCGGCACCCGCCCGCCGTAAGTACGTGGTGAACGTGTCGGCGATGGAGGGCCAGTTCGCCCGCGGTTACAAGGGGCCGGGGCACCCGCACACCAACATGGCCAAGGCTGCGCTGAACATGCTGACCCGGACCAGCGCCCAGGAGATGCTGGCCGACGGCATCCTGATGACCAGCGTCGACACCGGCTGGATCACCGACGAGCGGCCGCACCCGACGAAGATGCGGCTGGCCGACGCCGGCTTCCACGCCCCGCTGGACCTGGTCGACGGCGCGGCCCGGGTGTACGACCCGATCGTCCGCGGCGAACAGGGCGAAGACCTGTACGGCTGCTTCCTCAAGGACTACGCACCCTGCGCCTGGTGACCGCGGCCCTCGACTGGTGGTACGACCGTACCAACTCTTGCTAGAGTTGGTACGACCGTACCAACCTGGAGGTTGTCATGGCCTGGGTCCTCATCGTGATCGCCGGCTTGCTCGAAACCGGGTTCGCTGTCGCACTGAAAGCCAGCGAAGGCTTCACCCGCTGGGTGCCAAGCGTGCTGTTCCTGGTCTTCGCCGCCGGCAGCTTCACCCTTCTCAGTACCGGGCTGCGCAGCCTGCCGGTCGGACCGGCGTACGCGGTGTGGACCGGCATCGGCGCCGTCGGCACCGCCGTCTACGGGATGGCCTTCCTCGGTGAGTCCGTCCAGACACTGAAGCTGATCTCGATCGCGCTCGTGGTGGCCGGTGTCGTCGGTCTCCAGCTGTCGAGCACCGCGCACTGACGATGGACGCGGAGGACGTCACCGGCCGGCGCCTGTCCGCCCGGGGCCGGCACCGTCGTGACCTGCTCCTCGACGCCGCCGGGGAGGTGTTGATGACGCAGGGCTTCGCCGCCCTGAGCCACCGGGCGGTCGCCCAGCAGGCGGACCTGCCCCTCGCCGCCACCACCTACTACTTCAAGACGCTCGACGAGCTGGTCACCGAGGCGGTGCAGCGCCTCGCGGACAGGTGGTTGGCCACCGCCCGGGAGGCGGTGGATCGGCTACCGCGCACGCTCGACCATCCCGGCGCAACGGCGGAGGCCGTCCTGGACGTGGTGACCCTGACGCCCGCCGGCGCGATGCCCGCCGAGCCCGGCCGGCTGCTCACCCTGTACGGCCGCTACCTCGAAGCGGCACGTCACCCGGGTCTCCGCCCGGTCATCGACCGGTACAACGACGCCATCGACGATCTCCTGCGCGAGATCCTGCGTCGCGGCGGGCTGACCGCCTCGCTCGACGACGCGCGGCTCGTCCTGGCTGTCGTGGACGGAGCCCTGCCCCGCGCGCTCGCGGCGGGTCAGCCGGTGGCTGCCGTTCGCGCGCCGGTGGAACGGCTGCTCCGCGCCCTGCCCGGCGCCACCTCTTCCTGAGCGGCGGCGCGGGTCAGGGCAGCACCCGGACGGCCAACGTGCAGGTGTCGTCGTCCGGGCTGGGTTGGTGCACGAGGTCCCGGAGCCGGGGCAGCGTCTGGTCTCCCGGGTTGCGGGACAGCGCGGACAACGCCTGCATCACCCCGGCCAGCAGGTCGACGGCGGCGGAACGGCGTTCCACCAGCCCGTCGGTGTAGAGGAGGAGCAGGTCACCGGCCCGCAGTCGGACCGTGACCCCCGGGTAGGTGGCGTCGGAGTCGGCGCCGAGCAGGAGGCCCGGCGGGCGGTCGAGCGTGGTGGTGGTCCCGGCACGGGACAGCAGTGGGGGCGGATGGCCGGCCTGGGACCAGCACAACGACCGCGTCGAGGCGTCGTAGAAGGCGATCACCGCGGTGCCGGTCAGGTCCAACTGACGGCAGAGCCGGTTCATGTGGCCGAGCAGCACGCCGGGGTCCCGGATACCGATCGACAGCCACGCCACCAGGGCGAACCGCAGGTGGGCCATGCCGCTCGCCGCCTCCAGTCCGTGCCCGGCGACGTCGCCCACGGCGAGTGCCACTGACCCGTCCGGCAGGGTCTGCGCGTGGTACCAGTCGCCGCCGACCTGCACGAGACGCTCGGCCGGCAGGTAGCCGACCAGCACCTCGACACCCGCCAGCGGAACCGGCTCGCGGGGCACCGGCTGGATCAGGTTCTGCAACTGCCCGGCGAGGCGGTGCTCGGCCAGGGCGGTCATCTCGCGGGTCCGCAGCTGGTCGCTGAGGCGCTCGATGGCGGTACGCGAGTCCTCCCGCGCCGTCACGTCCTGCACCACCGCGTAGATCTTGAGCGGGGCCCCCTCGGCGTCCCGTGCGACGTCGGACAGGATCCGTAGGTACTTCACGGACGTGCCGGCCCGGAAGCGCACCGTGACGTCGGAGGACGCGCCGCTGTCCAGCGTCTGCCAAACCGCCTCGCGCAGTTTGTCGTCGGCCGGCACGACGGCCGCGGACTGCTCGGACCGGGACAGCGGACCGAGGGCGGGGTCGCGTTCGAAGATCCGGTACATCCCCGGCGACCACCGGCTGGTCCCGGTGACCACGTCGTACTCGGCCCAGCCCAGGTTGCCGAGGAGTTCGGTGTGTTCCAGCCGGCGCCGGTCCTCGTCCAGACGCTGCCACCACACCAGGATGCCGCCGAGCACCCGGTAGGCGGTCACGTCGAACAGGGAGTCCGCGACGACGCCCGCCCGCCGGCCCGCGTACCGGAAGTCGGACAGTCGGCGCGGCTCCCCGCTGGCCAGCACCTGGTGGTAGACCTGCCACAGGGGGCCGTCCACGACACCCGGGTACAGCTCGCTCAGCAGTCCCCCGACCCGCTCGGCGCCTCGACCGTAGACGTCACCCCGGTCGCTCGTCGCCGCGACCCGGAAGTCGACGATCCGGCCGTCGGCCGTCGTCGCGGGCAGCAGCCAGGTGCAGCCGGCCGGGATCGCGGCGAGGATCTCCCGCACCGCCTCGACGGTCGAGGCGTCCGGCTCCGTCACGGCGGCATGCTCACCGGGCACGCCATGGTCGACCATGCGAGCAGCCTAGTCATCCGTGGTGGCACCACGGCTGCCTGGCCGCCGGTCCCTTCCGGCCCCGCCACGGGTGCCCGGTCCGGCGGCGGGCGGAGGCGTCCGTGCCGGCCCGCTGACACCGTTTGCCGGAGTCGAGTCGGGGAACTCGCCTGGCCCACGGGTGAGAGGAAGGCCGCACAGTGAACGACAACGAGTTCGTCGCCCTGGTGGCGACGCGTTCCGGAATGTCGTCGGAGCAGGCCGCCGCCGTCACACAGGCCACGTTGACCACCCTGGCCGAACGGATCGACGGTGGCGAGGCCCGGGACCTGGCCGACCACCTTCCGGGCGATCTGCGGGCGTACGCCTTCGGTGGCAGCGAGACCGCCGAGCGGTTCGGCCTCGACGTGTTCGTCGCCCGGGTCAGCGGGCGCGCGGACCTCGACGCCGATCAGGCGAGGGACGGGGTCACCGCGGTGTTCGACGTCCTCCGGGACGCCCTCGACCCGACCGACTACGAACAGGTGGTGACGCAACTGCCGGCCGAGTACGGCGACGTCGCCGACCAGACCGCGCCGTACGTCCGTCGGCAGGCCTGACCATCGCCCGGAGGGAACCGTGATGGCTGTGAACCGGGACGACGCCGACCTGTTGGGCCAGGCGTCCGAGGCGGACGCGCAGGAGCAACGGCAGGACGAGACGGTGGTGGGCCCGACCGACACGGTGTCGCACGCCGTGCCGGAGGCGACCGAGGCGGACCTGGCGGAGCAGGGTGTCCTGGCTGCTCCGAGCGAGCGGACCGAGGTGGCCGACGCCGTGCGCGGTGACCTCGGCACGGCGGACGCCCTGGAACAGAACCAGGAGATCCCGACGCCGGACGAGGACCGTCGCGACTGACGTTCGTGTCCTTCGTGGTCCGTCGTCAGTTGTACCGGATGTGACGGCGGAATCAACGGTCATCGACGACCCGGCGACCGGAGACCCTCCCCACTGGCGGACCAGGTGGTCCCGCCGGGAGGACGACCGGCGGCAACGCGCGTACGAGGAGGCAGCCTCGGCCTGGCAGCGACACCATGACCATCTCACGCGGCTGCGGATCGAGGCGGTCGAGTTCCGGGGCTACCGGCCCTCCGGCGCCGGCCTGCCGGTGCCGCTCGCCGACCACGAGGTGGTCCACCGCCTCGTGCCGGGCGTGCGGCTGGTCGAGGTTCCCGCGCGGCACGCCGTCGGGTTGCCGGCGCCCGGTGTGACGACCGGCGTACGCCGCATCCCGGCCCGACCGGGCGCACCGAGGGGCCTTCGGATCGTCGACCACGGCATCGTCCTGGTCACCGATCGACGGGTCACGTTCGCCGGATCGGGCGGCGCGCGCGAATGGCGGTACGCCGACGTCACGGGGCTCGCACACCACACCGACGCTCCCCTGTCGCTGCTGCACAGCACCGGAGGGACCCGCCTGGCCGGGCTCCTGGCGTCACCCGACGCCGTGGTGAACTTCCGCTTCTACCTCACCCTGGCGTTCGCCGCGGCCACCGGGCGCCGCGCCGAGGTCGTCGCCGACGTCGACGCCTCCCTCGTCGCCCACGAGGCGACCCGCCCGGTGCCACCACCGCCCGCACGACCGGCGGACGCACCGCTCACCGCCCGGCGCCCGGACCGCCGCACGAGCGCGCTCGCCGCCCTGGTCGTCGTCGCCGCCGCATGGACCACCGGTGTTCTCGGCACCGCGTCCACCGACCCGCCGTACCGGGCCGAGGCCGGCACGTCGGCTCCCTTCGCCACCGACCCGCCCGCCCCCGCCGACGCCGTGTCCCCGGCGCCGGTCGCGTCGAGCGCCGGCCCGACCCCGCCCCGCACCCCCAGCACCACGGCGCGCGCCGACGAGACGGGCCGCCGGCCGCCGACGACTGCGCCACCGGTCCGGCCCACGGCAGCTCCGCACGCCGCACCGCCGACGGCCAAGGACCAGACATGGCGTCGCCCGCCCAGCGCCCGTCCCGCACCGACCGGGGATCGGACCCCCGCCCCGGCACCACCGGCGGCGACCGTGGCGCCGTCGGAAACCGCGCCGGAGCCGAGCGGGTCCGCCCTGCCCACCGCGTGCCCGATCCCGTGCGTACGACTCTGACGGCTGGACAGGACGGCGAGGACGATCGGCCCGCGACCGGACGGCCGGATCGCCGCGCTGCCGTCACGGTCGCGACCTTTCCCGTGCGGGGTGGCTTCCGCTCTCGTGGACCGGGTAATCCGTCGCGCCCCCGCTGATGTCGCAGCGACGACGACACCGGCGCGGGGCGCAGGGGTCCCGACGGGAGGAGCCGGGACCGTGGGGGAAGGAGCGGGTCATGGAGTACGAGCAGTTGATCTCCACGGTGCGGCAGCGCGCTGGCCTCAGCGACGAGGAGGCGGCGCGGTCCGTCCAAGCCGTCCTGTCGGTGCTCGGCGAACGACTCGCCGGACGCGAGGCCGACCACCTCGCGGCACAGCTTCCGGATCGGGTGGACCGGTACGTCACCCGCAATCCCCGGGGCCGCAGGTGGGACGTCGGCGATTTCCTGCGGATCGTCGGGGAGCGGGAGCAGTGCGCGGACGCGGACCTGGTCCGCCAGCACGCGCAGGCGGTGCTGCGCACCGTGGCCGACGCGTTGGACGACGACGAGCGCGCGGACCTGCTCGCCCAGCTTCCCGGTGGCATCGTCGACCTCTTCGGTGTCCCGACCCCGCGCGGTTGACACCGCCCGCGTCGGACCACCGCACCCGCACCCGCCTCCTCGGAGGCGGGTCGCGTGCTTCCCGCACCCAACACATCAGCGTCCGTCTATTGACACACGTAGTTAACAGTTGGAGGCTGGGAGAGCGCTCTCTCACCCGTCCGCCACCCCCGAGGAGTTGCCGTGGGCCTCCGAAGAAGACTCCTGACCGCCCTCTCCACCCTGATCGTCGCTGCCCCGACGGTCGCCGTCGCGTCCCCCGCCCAGGCGGTCGGCCCCACCCTGCTGCCCGTCACCGTGACCAACAGCACCGGCCGCGCCGAGGCCGTCCACCTCTACGTGATCGGCATCCAGCTCGCCACCGACCGCCTCGGCTACGTCAACCAGGCCGGCACGTTCATCCCCTGGTCCGGCGGGCAGAACCCGCCGGCACCCGCGCCGGACGCCTCCATCCCGGGCCCGACCACCGGCGGCACCACCACCATCCGCTTCCCGCGCGGCTTCTCCGGCCGCGTCTACTTCTCCTTCGGGGAGAAACTGCGGTTCTTCCTGACCCCGGACGGGCTGGTGCAGCCCGCGCCCTGGGCCCCCGGGGACGCCAACCGGGACATCCTGTTCGACTGGAGCGAGTTCACCTACAACGACGCCGGGCTGTGGCTCAACAGTTCGCAGGTCGACATGTTCGCGGTGCCGCACGCGGTCAGCGTCACCGGCGCCAACGGTGTCACCACGCGCACCGGGGACGTGGTGAGCAACGGCCGCAACGCCATCATCGACGGCATCCGATCGCAGCCCGGCTGGGCGAACACGGTGTACACGCGGTCCGACGGGACAGTGCTGCGCGTGCTGGCACCGGGCAAGGCCGCCGGCGCGGGTCTGCTCAGCTCCACCTACCTGGACTCGTACATCGCCTCGGCGTGGAACGCGTACACCACCAGGACTTTGACCGTCGTGCCGTTCGCCAACCAGCCGACCATCCGGTACTACGGGCGTACCTCCGGCAACGTCATGACCTTCACCAACGGCGCCGGCCAGGTGGTCGCGTCCTTCAACCGGCCCTCGTCGGCCAGCGTGTGGGGCTGCGACGGCGACCTGCCCGCACCGAACGACCAGGTGGTCGGTCCCATCTCCCGTACGCTCTGCGCCGCGCTGAACCGGGGCACCCTGGGCAGCATCGACACCCAGCCCAGCACCAACCCCGCCGAGTTCTACCGCAACAGCCCGACCAACCACTACGCCCGGGTCATCCACGCCAACATGGTCGACGGCAGGGCGTACGCCTTCGCCTTCGACGACGTCGGTGCCTTCGAGTCGCTGGTCCACGACGGCGACCCCCGCGCGGCCGGGCTGATCCTCAGTCCGTTCGGCGCCGGCGGTCCGGGCAACCCCGGTGGCGGCTCGGCGCTGGTGAGCAACTGGAACAACAAGTGCATCGACGTGCCCAGCTCCACCTTCGCCGACCGGGTGCCGCTGCAGATGTGGGGCTGCAACGGCACCAACGCGCAGAAGTGGACATTCACCGGTACCGCGCTGCAGAGCCAGAACAACAAGTGCATGGACGTCGACGGCGGCGCGACCGGAAACGGCGCGGTCGTCCAGCTCTACACCTGCAACGGTACCGGAGCCCAGCAGTTCACGCTCACGGCCGCCGGCGACCTGGTGAATGTGCAGGCCAACAGGTGCGTCGACATCAAGGACTGGAACGGCGCGGACGGCGCCCGGCTCCAGCTCTGGGACTGCGCCGGCACCGCCAACCAGAAGTGGCGCAGAGGCTGACCCACCGCACGACCCGACCGGCGGGTCCCGTCACGCCCGCCGGTCGGGCACGGGGGTCGACGCGGCCCGCTCGTTGACCGGGCCGCGCAGGTTCCCTACGGTTCTCCGCACGGTGGCAGCACCAGAAGGAGACACCTCGAATGGCTGATTTCGTCGGCGCGGTAGACCAGGGCACCACCAGCACCCGCTTCATGATCTTCGATCACGGGGGCAACGAGGTCGGCCGTCACCAGCTCGAACACCAGCAGATCCTGCCGCAGGCCGGCTGGGTGGAGCACAACCCGCTCGAGATCTGGGAGCGGACCCAGACGGTCGTCCAGACCACCATGAACGCTCAGGGGCTGACCGCCTCGGACCTGGCCGCGCTGGGGATCACCAACCAGCGGGAGACCACGGTGGTGTGGAACCGCCGGACGGGCCGGCCCTACTACAACGCCATCGTCTGGCAGGACACCCGTACCGACCGCGTCGCCTCGGCGCTGGAACGCGAGGGCAAGGGCGACGTCATCCGGCGCAGGGCCGGCCTTCCGCCCGCGACGTACTTCTCCGGTGGCAAGATCCAGTGGATCCTGGAGAACGTCGACGGGGTCCGGGAGGCCGCCGAGCGTGGCGAGGCCGTCTTCGGCAACACCGACACCTGGCTGCTGTGGAACCTCACCGGCGGCGTCGAGGGCGGTGTACACGTCACCGACCCCACCAACGCCAGCCGCACCATGCTGATGAACCTGGAGACGCTGGACTGGGACGACGAGCTGCTGTCGTTCTTCGGCGTCCCCCGCGCCATGCTGCCGGAGATCCGGCCGTCGTCGGACCCGCGCTCGTACGGCAGCACGGTGCCGCACGGTCCGTTCGCCGGCCCGGTCCCGCTCACCGGCGACCTCGGCGACCAGCAGGCCGCCACCGTCGGGCAGGTCTGCTTCGCCCCCGGCGAGGCGAAGAACACCTACGGCACCGGCAACTTCATGCTGCTCAACACCGGTACCGACATCGTCCGCTCCAAGGCGGGCCTGCTCACGACGGTCTGCTACCAGTTCGGCGACCAGGCGCCGGTCTACGCTCTCGAAGGTTCCATCGCGGTCACCGGGTCGGCCGTGCAGTGGCTGCGCGACCAACTCAAGATCATCAGTAGTGCCGCGCAGAGCGAGATCCTCGCCCGGCAGGTGGAGGACAACGGCGGGGTGTACTTCGTGCCCGCCTTCTCCGGCCTGTTCGCCCCGTACTGGCGCTCGGACGCCCGCGGCGCGATCGTCGGCCTGTCCCGGTTCAACACCGACGCCCACATCGCCCGCGCCACCCTCGAATCCATCTGCTACCAGAGCCGCGACGTGGCCGAGGCCATGCGGCAGGACTCCGGGGTGCATCTGGAGTGCCTCAAGGTGGACGGCGGCGTCACCGTCAACGACCTGTGCATGCAGATGCAGGCCGACATCCTCGGCGTGCCGGTGAGCCGACCGGTGGTCGCCGAGACCACCGCGCTCGGCGCTGCGTACGCCGCCGGTCTCGCCGTCGGCTTCTGGAAGGACACCGACGAACTACGGGAGAACTGGAACGAGAGCCGGCGGTGGCGGCCGGAGTGGTCGCCCGAGCAGCGCGAGACCGGCTACGCCCGGTGGAGAAAGGCGGTCCAGCGCACCCTCGACTGGGTCGACGTCGGCTGAGACCACATCCGGGCCCCGCACGGCCCGCGCTCCTGGACGCGTGCCGCTACGGGGTGCCGAGGTCCGGTGAACCGGCCAGCAGGCCGTACCCCGTCCTCGACGGTCGTTGGGCGGCTCGGCAGCGGTCCTGTTTCACGCGGTAGAGGCGCTGGTCGGCGACCTGCATCAAGGTTTCCAGCGTGTCCCCGTCGTGCGGCGCGGTGGCCCAGCCGATGCTGACGCCGGTGTGCTCCCGCAGGGCCGCGTCGATGCGCGCCGCCACCGTCCGCGCGGTGGGTTCGTGGGCGTTGACCAGGACGGCCACGAACTCGTCGCCACCGATCCGGGCGATCGCGTCGCCGGTGCGCAACGCGTCCCGCGCCACCGACACGGTCCGTTGCAGCAGCGCGTCACCGGCGGCATGGCCGAACCGGTCGTTGACGAGCTTGAAGTCGTCCAGGTCCAGGCACAGCAGAGACGGTCCCGAACGCCGACAGCCCCGGAACAGCGGTCCGGCGAAGTCCGCCAGGCCGCGCCGGTTCAGGGCGCCCGTCAGCGGGTCCAGCGTCGCGAGGGACCGGAGCTGGGACCGTTGCCGCGCCACGATGCGGGTCTGCGTGGCGCAGACCGAGATGAGCACCAGCATGCCGGCGACGTAGAGGAAGACGTGCCCGGGCGGTGCCGGCTGCCCGGTCGCGGCGACGGCCAGGTACGAACCGACGATGAGCGCCTCCAGCCCGATCAACAACCGCAGGTGCGGGGTGAAGCTGGCGACGAACACGGAGGTGGTCACGAACCCCAGGGTGACCGGCGAGGCCGCGCCGCCGTCCCAGTACGCGCCCAGCGCCGCCATGAGGAGCGTGACCAGCAGGATCGTGAACGAGACGAGGTAGGCGGTCGCCTTCGTGGTGATCCTCTTCGCCGCACACAGCCCGACCGCGCCGGCCGCCATCCCACAGCCGTACGCCGCGAGCATCAGGGGCCGGTTCGGCTCGTGGAGCGTCATGAGGCAGTAGACGATGGCGACACCGTGGGAGCCGACGTGCAACGCCGCGCTCAGGGCCATCCGCCGTCGGCGCTCGTTCATCCCATGGTCCACCGCACCCACTGCCCCTTGGCGAGGGGGCCGGGCGACGCGGCGGTCCGGTGGGTCGATGCGGCCCTGCCGGTGCTCGCGCCCACTCGGACCAGGCGTCGTGGCACGTCGACATTCAATGGTGTGGGCTGGTTCACAGTCAATAGGCCCTCGTCGGCAGCCGTCCCACCGGGACGAGATGGCACCGAGGGTGACGCCCGGGATCGCGGAGGGTAGCGAGGCGCTCTTCCGTCCGAGGCGATCCCGGGCGATGGTGTGCCGTTCGTTCAGTGGTCGGTCGGCGGGATCGACGAGGCCTTGTCCGCCTGCTTGGCCTTCTTCGCCGCCCGCTTCTCCTTCACCGTCCGGCCCTGCTTCTTGACGTTGTTCTTCTGATGCGACTTGTCCGACATGACTACCCCTTCCGATCGACGCAAGGATGGTGTTCGGCGGTCGTCACCGCGCGGCCGGCAGGCCGGGCACGGACGACACTCCGCATGCCGAGATCAACGGTCCCGCGTGGGGGAACCGATCTGGTCGATTTCATCCCGAACGGCGGCGGCACCGGCCGGCACCACTCGACTCGCGGTGGTGGCGACGGCGTCCCGCATCTCGTCCGCCAGCCGGGCCGAGTGGCCTCCGGCCGACCGCAGCTGCGCCAATCCGGCCCGTCCCAGCACGACGGCGGCAGCGAGGTAGCCCGCGGTGAGTCCGGCGGTGGCCAGCCGTCGGGGCAGGAAGGTCTCCAACGCCCGCAGTACGGTCGTCGACGCGGCCCCGGCTCCCAGGACGAGACACCCCCCGGCGGTGGCGAGCAGCGCCACGCCGACTCCCGTCGGGCCGGCCGCCCGCATCAACTGGGTGCGTACCTCCCGGACCTCCTCGCGTACCACCTCGGCCACGTCCGCGGCCAGGCGTTCGGTCGGACCGCCCGCCCTGCCGGCTGCTCCCGGCAGTCTCCCCGCCGTTTCACTCATGGGTCCCCCTCGTCCGCTGCGGGCAGCGACTTACCCGCAAACGTGCCCGCCATGCGTGGACCGATCGCGCAACGAACACGCGTTCTCACGGAGAGTCAAGGGCGCGCTCTGCCCGGTCGCCTCAGTGCGCCGCCACGACCACCGCACCGGGGTCGAGGTCGAGGTCGACGAGCCGGCCCGGACGCACCACCACGAGCAGGACCGCCGTCGCCGCCACCATGCCGCCCGCGACGACGAGGGACATGGCGACCGCACCGGTGCCCAGGACGCCCACCAGGGGCGCGGCCAGCGCGCCGACGCCGAACTGCACCGCGCCGAGCAGGGCGGAGGCCGTACCGGCCGCTTCCCCGTGCCGTGCCAGGGCCAGGGCCGGCGCGTTCGGCATCGCGAGGCCCGCCGCGGCGAGTACCACCCACAACGAGATCAGCAGGCTCGGCAGCCCACCGAGCCCGGTCGCGGCGAAGGCGAGCAGCGCAAGCCCCGCCGCGGTCCCCACGGTCAGGGCGGCGACGAGGATCCGCTGCGACGAGTGGCGGCGCAGCAGCCGTACGTTGAACTGGGTCGCCGCGATCAGTCCGACCGCGCCCGCGCCGAAGGCGAGCCCGAACTGCTGCTCGTCCAGGCCGTACTGCTCCTGCAGGACGAAGGACGACCCGGCCACGTACGCGAACAACGCCGCCATGGCCAGTCCGGCGACCAGGACCAGGCCCACGAACGTACGGTCCCGCAGCAGCGCGCCGTACACGGAGAGCGTCGCGACCACCCCGCCGCGCCGGCGCCGGTCGGGCGGCAGGGTCTCGGGCAGGCCGAGCGCGGCGACCACGACGAGCAGCACACCGAAGGCGGCCAGGGCGACGAACACGCCGCGCCAGTCCGTCCAGCGCAGCAGCCCGCCACCGAGGGTCGGCGCGAGGATCGGTGCCGCGCCCATGACCAGCAGCAGCCGGGAGAGCAGCTTGGCGAAGGCCGCGCCGCTGAACAGGTCGCGGACCACCGCCATCGCGACCACCGAGGCCGCGGCGATGCCGAGCCCCTGCACCACCCGCAATCCACCCAGAACGGCGATGTTCGGTGCGACGGCGCAGAGGACGGACGCCACGACGTGCAACGCGATGCCGCTGATCAGCGGCGTGCGCCGGCCGACGGCGTCGGACAGCGGACCGATCAGCAACTGGCCGACGGCGAGGCCCGCCAGCGTGCCGGTGAGGGTCAGTTGGACCGCCGCCGACGTGGTGTGGAAGTCGGCGACGATCGCGGGAAGCGCGGGCAGGTACATGTCGATGGTCAGCGGACCCACCGCGATCAGCGATCCGAGGACGAGGACGAGTCGGAGGCGCTGCCGGGGGCTCATGAGGTCCCCCGGCGTCGAGGCGGGGAACGGTGCGGAAGTCACGTCCAACTCCAAATCCAGATCCGATGGTCTGATTCCCGCTCGGTGGGGAGGGGACGGGAATCACACTGGTGGTGATGGCACACGGTCCGAAGCACGCCGGCACTCCCACCGGCCCCTCGGAGGAGCCCGCCGGCCCCCTGTCGGCCTGGCGGTTCGTGGTGTGGTTCGGCGTCGTGGCGATGCTGGCCGACGTCGTCTACGAGGGTGCGCGGTCCATCACCGGCCCCCTGCTGGCCCACCTGGGAGCGAGTGCTCTGGTGGTGGGGGTGGTCACCGGCGTGGGTGAGGCGTCCGCGTTCGTGCTGCGACTGGTGTCCGGGCCGCTGGCCGATCGTACCGGCCGCTTCTGGGCGTGGGCGATCGCCGGGTACGGCCTCACCGTCGTCTCCGTGCCGCTGCTGGGCCTCACCTCGGTGCTGTGGGTGGCCTGCGCCCTCGTCATCAGCGAGCGGGTCGGGAAGGCGGTACGGCAGCCGGCGAAGGACACCCTGCTGTCGCACGCGTCGGCGGTGACCGGTCGGGGGCGTGGCTTCGCGGTGCACGAGGCGCTGGACCAGGCCGGCGCGTTGGTCGGGCCACTCGCGGTGGCCGGTGTGCTGGCGGTGACGGGGGACGACTACGGGCCGGCGCTGCTCACGCTCGCGGTGCCCGGGGCTCTCGCCCTCGCCCTGGTGGTGTGGTTACGGGTCCGGGTTCCGCGCCCGGTCCGCTACGAACGCGGCGACACCTCGACGCCGACGGCACCGGCACGGACGCCACGTCGAGCGCCGAGCCGTGCCGTCGCCGCCCGCCTGCCGGGCCGGTTCTGGATGTACGCGGTGTTCGCGGGGCTCACCATGACGGGCTTCGCGACGTTCGGGGTGTTGTCCTTCCACCTCGTGAGCGCCGATCTGCTCCCCGCCTCCGCGGTGCCTGTGCTGTACGCCGCGGCGATGGTCGTCGACGCGGTGGCCGCGGTCGCGACCGGGTGGGCGTACGACCGGTACGGGGGCGTGGTCCTCGTCGTCCTGCCGGTCGCGGCCGCCCTCGTGCCCGCGCTGGCCTTCTCCGCCACGCTCCCGCTCGCCCTGGCGGGTGTCCTGGTGTGGGGCGCCGCCCTGGGCATGCAGGAGTCGACGCTGAAGGCCACCGTCGCCGACCTGGTCGGACCGGACAGGCGGGCCACGGCGTACGGCATGTTCGGTGCGGTGATCGGCGTCGCCGCCGCGGGCGGCGGCGCGTTGGCGGGTGGGCTGTACGAGACGTCCGTCCCCCTCCTGGTGGCCGTCACCGTGGCCCTTCAGGTGGTGGCGCTGGGCGTGCTGGCCAGGACGTTGCGACGCGCGCCACCCGGTCGCGCAGCGCCGCGAGTGCCGGGCTGACGGTGGCGGTGAGCGGCGTCGGGTCCGCCAGCCCGCGCGCCGCCTCGGGCAGCCACGCGAGGTCCGCGTCGAACCGGCGGACGGCGGCGCGTACCTCGGCGGCCGGATCGGCGGCGTCGAGGCGACGGCCGCCGCGCATGACCGGCACGAGCATCGGCTCGCGGTCTCCCGGCGGCGGCTCGTCGCGCAGCCCCACGACGTCGCCACTCGCCCCGGCGGGATCGCGGAAGACCTGCTTGGGTCCGGGCAGGGTGGCCTTGCCGGGCGACAGCTTGAGCACCGGGCGGTCGCCGAGGGCGACCAGCTTGTACGCGCTGTCCAGCGACGGCGCGTCGTACGAGACGCCCATGCGGGTGCCGACGCCGTACGCGTCGATCGGCGCGCCGTCGGCGACGAGCGCCGCGAGGACGTCCTCGTCGAGGCTGCCGCTCGCCACGATCCGGGCCTGCGTCAGCCCGGCACCGTCCAGGATCGCGCGGGTCTCCCTGGCCAGGGCGGCGAGGTCTCCGGAGTCGAGCCGGACACCGAACGGACCGGTCAGGCCCCGCTCGGTGACGACGTCCACGGCGGCCCGGACTCCGGCGGGCGTGTCGTACGTGTCGACGAGGAACACCGGGTTCACGGGGAAGTCCTCGGCGAACGCGCGGAACGCGGCCCGCTCGTCTCCGAACGCCTCGACGTACGAGTGGGCCATCGTCCCGGACGGCCGCAGTCCGTAGCGTCGGGCGGCCTCGACGTTGCTCGTCGCCGTGAAACCGGCGATGGCCGACGCCCGCGCCACGGCCGCCCCGGCCTCGATCCCGTGCGTCCGACGGAAGGCGAAGTCGATCAGCTGGGCGTCGCCGGCGGCCAGGCGGCAGCGGGCCGCCTTGCTGGCCACCGTCGTGTGGAAGGTCAGCAGGTTCAGTACGCCGGTCTCCACGAGCTGCGCCTCGGCGATCGGCGCGGTGACCTCCAGCAGCGGCTCGTCGGCGAACACGACACGCCCTTCCGGTACGGCCCAGACGTCGCCGGTGAACCGCAGTCGGGCGAGCGCGGCGAGGGTCGGCTGATCGAGCCCGACGACGTCGCGCAGGTAGGCCAGTTCGTCGTCGTCGAAACCGAAGCCCTCCAGGAACGCCAGCGCCTCGGCCAGCCCGGCGGCCACCAGGAAGCCGCGCCGTGCCGGGAGGCGGCGGGCGAACAGGCTGAACGTGGCGTTCTCCACCATGCCGCGACGCAGGTAGCTGGCCGCCATCCGCAGCTCGTACAGGTCGGTGCGCAGCCCCGTCATGTCTCCTCCTCGACCACGCCACCACTGTCGGCGATGCGGCGGTCGGGCGTGCGGGAAACGGCGGGTATGCGCCTCCTACCCAGGGAGGAGGCGGCGCTCCGACCGCCGGCCACATCCCGGGCTTCCGGTCGGGCG
This sequence comes from Micromonospora sp. BQ11, assembly GCF_052068135.1. Classification (NCBI taxonomy): domain Bacteria; kingdom Bacillati; phylum Actinomycetota; class Actinomycetes; order Micromonosporales; family Micromonosporaceae; genus Micromonospora; species Micromonospora sp. BQ11. Next base: position 184,079 of record NZ_JBQHDB010000003.1, read on the forward strand.
CGATCCGGGTGCGGGTTCACCAGCATCTATGGCATGACTACCGCACTGCACCGGGCGCCACACTGGCACCGCCCCCTGATGGTCTTCGTCTCGGCGATGGCGGTGCTCGCCGTCGTCACGGCGGTCGGCATCGTCGCCGATCCTCGTGTCCTCACCGGCGTGCCGGTCTGGCTCAAGCCGTTCAAGTTCGCCGTATCCTTCGTGGTGTACGGCGTCACCCTCGCCTGGATGCTCTCCCTCCTGCCGCGGCGCAGCCGGATCGCGGAGTGGGCGGGCACGGTCATCGTCGCGATGTCAGTGGCGGAGATGGTGGTGATCGTCGCGCAGGTGCTGCGCGGCACGACCAGCCACTACAACACCACCACCGCGCTGAACTCCGCCCTGTGGGATGTGATGGGCGCGTCGATCATGGTGTTGTTCGTCGCGCACCTCGTCATCGGGATCGTCGTGCTGTCGCAGCGGCTGGCGGACCGGGTCGTCGCGTACGCGGTCGGGCTGGGGATCGGCCTGACCCTGCTGGGCATGCTGGCGGCGGTGCCGATGGTGCTGCCCGGACAGGCTCCGGGGATCGAGGGGGTCAGCGGGGCGCACAGCGTGGGCGTACCGGACGGGGGGTCCGGGCTGCCGCTGGTCGGCTGGAGCACCACCGGCGGGGATCTGCGGATCGGGCACTTCGTGGGACTGCACGCCCTACAGGCGCTGCCGATCCTGGCGATCCTGCTGAGCCGGTTCCTCGGGACCCGGCTCGACGAACGCGACCGGGTGCGGCTGCTGGTGGTCGCCGGCGTGGCCTACGGCGTACTCACGATGCTGTTGACCTGGCAGGCCCTGCGCGGGCAACCGCTCCTGCGTCCGGACGCGACCACCCTGGTCGCCGGGGCGGCCCTGGTGCTGGCGACGGCGACCGCCGTCGGCGTGGTGGTGGCCCGCCGACGCAGCCCGGAACTGGCGCTGGCCGCATGACCGCCACGCTGTTCGCGCTGACGTTCGCGGTGGCCGCGCCGTTCTGGGCGCTGATGATCCTGCTGCCGCACTGGTCCTGGACGACCCGGGTCATCTCCTCGCCGCTGATCGCGCTGCCGGGCCTGGTGATCTACGCGATGCTGGTGATCCCGGCGCTCGACGACGTGCTGCCGGCCGTGCTGTCGCCGACCCTGAACGGCGTGCGCGAACTGCTCGGCACCGCGGACGGCGCGGCGGCGGCCTGGGCGCACATGATCGCATTCGATCTGTTCGCCGGCCGGTGGGCGTGGCTCGACAGCCGGGAACGGGGGGTGCCGGCGCTGGTCATGGCTCCGGTGCTGGTGCTGACGATCCTGCTCGGGCCGCTCGGCCTGGCCGCCTACCTCGGGGTCCGGACCCGTTGGGTGGGGCCGGCGGCGGTTCCTGCGCCCCGGCCGCAGCGCCTAGGCTGATCCGGTGGGGTGGGTGGCGCGACTGTTCGACACGCGGGACACGCTCGCGCGGACGGTGCTGCTCAACCTCAGCGGCGTCGGCTACCTGGTCTTCGGCACCCAGGCCGGACGTTCACCGACCGCCATGCAGTGGCTGCTCGCGGCGGTCGCGTTCGCGGTCGCGCTGGCGTTGCACCGCCGGCCGCTGGTCAACCTGGTGGTGCAGGCCGCGCTGCTGGCCGTGGCGTTCCCCGTCCTCGACGACATCACGATCAACCAGGTGGGTGCGAGCTGGGCGTTGCTCGAGGTGGCCATGCGGGCACCTCGGCCGCGCACCATCTGGTTGGCCGCCGGCCTGCTGGTCACGGTCGACCTGACGGACTCGATCGGCGACCCGTTCGGACGGGTCCTCTCCGGCGCTTTCGGGCTGGTGGTGGAGGTCGGCGTACCGCTGCTGCTGGGCCTGGTCATCCGGACCACGCGGGAACTCACCCGGCAGGCCGAGCAGCGGGCGGAGGAGGAGCAGCGCCGCCGGGAGTCGGAGAGCCGCGCCGCCCGCGCCGACGAGCGCACCGCCATCGCCCGGGAACTGCACGACGTGGTCGCCCACCACGTGGCGTCGATGGTGCTGCGCGTCGGCGTGGCCCGGCACGTCCTCACCGACCTGCCTCCGCAGGTGGGCGAGGTGTTCGACGACGTGCACGGCACGGGGAGCGCGGCCCTGGCGGACCTGCGCCGGCTGGTCGCGGTCCTGCGCGACCCCGACGGGGTACGCGGTGACGCGGCGCTCACCGCGATCGAGCCGTCGGCGCTTCCGGCGGCACTCGGCGCGGCCGTCGACCGGGCCCGCCAGGCCGGTGTCACGGTGGAGGCCGACATCGACCCCGCGGTCGGTTCACTCGACGCGGTTCGGGGCCTGGCGGTGTTGCGACTGACCCAGGAGGCGCTGACCAACGTGGCCAAGCATGCCGGCACGTCCGCGTTGGCGCGCCTGTCCGTTGCCGTGGTCGACGGAGCCGTCCACTGGGAGGTCACGGACAACGGGCGCGGCCGGGTGCCGGCGGCGGCGCCGGCCGGTGGCGGCCACGGCATCACCGGGATGCGGGAGCGCGTCGACGTCCTCGGTGGTCGGCTGGAGGCGGGCCCGGCCGGCGCGGGTTGGCGGGTCCGCACCGTCCTGCCGGCCGCGGTCACCGCACCGACGGCTGCCGCCCCCTCCCCCGCCGTCACGGCGGCCTCGTCGATGCCCCGCGTACGCGGGGCCGGCCCGCACGCGCCCGAGCCCGCGTGATCCGCGTCCTGCTGGTCGACGACCAGCACCTCATCCGCGCGGGTGTGCGCATGCTCTGCGACGCGCAGCCCGACATCGAGGTCGTCGGTGAGGCCGACAACGGTCGCGAGGCGATCGCCCTCGCCGCGCGGCTCGTCCCCGACGTCGTCGTCATGGACCTGCGCATGCCCGGCGTCGACGGCATCACCGCGACCAGTCGCATCCTCGCCGACCGCCCCGCCACCCGCGTCCTGGTGCTGACCACGTTCGGTGACGACGACCACCTCTATCCCGCGCTGACCGCCGGCGCCTGCGGGTTCCTGCTCAAGGACGCCCCGCCCGCCGACCTGCTCGACGGCGTCCGCCGGGCCGCCGCGGGCGACAGCCCGTTCAGTCAGGAGGTGCTGCAGCGCCTGGTCCAGCGCGCGGTGCACGCCCGTGCCGCGGCGCCGCGGCTCGCTCCGGGGCTGACCACGCGCGAACAGGACGTGCTGAACCTCATCGCCGAGGGGCTGTCCAACACGGAGATCGCCGACCGGCTCCATATCGGCGTCACCACTGTCAAGACCCACATCACCAGCCTGATGACCAAGACCAACAGCCCCAACCGCGTACGCCTCGCCCTGTTCGCCCATGGCGCCTGAGCCGGTGCCCGGCCGGGGTCGGGCTGGCACGGGGCCCTATCGGGGACGGCGGCCCCGGGGCCGGTGGTGGCTGCGACCGCGTCCATGGTCGCCACCCACACGTCCGGCGACGTGGGAGCGCATCATCACAGTGCCGTCCAGGGCGCCGTGGGCCAGCGGAGGCGGACCGGCTTGAGCTGTGCATACTTACGCGGATGATGTTGTGCCGGAGGGGACGCCCGCCGGCTATCGGGCGGGGTGGTTGTGGTGGTCGACAAGACGACGGCGCGACAGGCGACGGTGACCGGCAGCACCTCGGCGGTGGCCGACCCCGGGCTGCGGCAACTGCTCGCGGGCCTGACCGCGGTACGCGACGGCGACTTCGGCACCCGGCTGCCGGAGGACGCCGACGGCCTGCTCGGCGAGATCGCAACGGTCTTCAACGGCATGGTGGACCAGCTGTCCCTGTTCACCTCCGAGGTGACGCGGGTGGCCCGGGAGGTGGGCACCGAGGGGCAGCTGGGCGGCCAGGCGGAGGTCCCCGGGGTGTCGGGTACCTGGAAGGACCTGACCGACTCGGTCAACGCGATGGCCGGCAACCTGACCGACCAGGTCCGCGACATCGCCGAGGTGGCCACGGCGGTGGCCCGCGGTGACCTGTCGCAGAAGATCACCGTCGACGTCCGCGGCGAGATCCTGGAGCTCAAGGTCACCATCAACACGATGGTGGACCAGCTGTCGTCGTTCGCCGACGAGGTAACCCGGGTGGCCCGCGAGGTCGGCAGCGAGGGTCGCCTCGGCGGCCAGGCCGAGGTACCCGGCGTGGCCGGGACCTGGCGCGACCTCACCGACTCGGTCAACTTCATGGCCGGCAACCTGACCAGCCAGGTCCGCAACATCGCCCAGGTCACCACCGCCGTGGCCCGGGGTGACCTGTCGCAGAAGATCACCGTCGACGCCCGCGGCGAGATCCTGGAGCTCAAGAGCACCATCAACACGATGGTGGACCAGCTGTCCTCGTTCGCCGACGAGGTCACCCGGGTGGCCCGCGAGGTCGGCACCGACGGGCGGCTCGGCGGTCAGGCCCAGGTCAGTGGCGTGGCCGGCACCTGGCGCGACCTCACCGACTCGGTCAACTCGATGGCCGGCAACCTGACCGACCAGGTCCGCAGCATCGCCCAGGTGGCCACGGCGGTGGCCCGCGGTGACCTGTCCCAGAAGATCACCGTCACCGCGCACGGCGAGATCCTGGAGCTCAAGAACACCATCAACACGATGGTGGACCAGCTGTCCTCGTTCGCCGACGAGGTCACCCGCGTGGCCCGCGAGGTCGGCACCGAGGGTCGCCTCGGCGGCCAGGCGGACGTGAAGGGCGTCTCCGGTACCTGGAAGGACCTCACCGAGTCGGTCAACGTCATGGCGGACAACCTCACCGCCCAGGTCCGCAGCATCGCCGAGGTCACCACCGCGGTCGCCAAGGGCGACCTGACGCAGAAGATCCGGGTGGACGCGCGCGGGGAGATCCTGGCGCTGAAGGAGACCATCAACACGATGGTCGACCAGCTCTCCGCGTTCGCCGACGAGGTGACCCGGGTGGCCCGCGAGGTCGGCACCGAGGGCCGGCTCGGCGGCCAGGCCCGGGTGTCCAACGTGGGTGGCACCTGGAAGGACCTGACCGACAACGTCAACGAGATGGCCAACAACCTCACCAACCAGGTGCGCTCGATCGCGCTCGTCGCCACCGCCGTCGCCCAGGGTGACCTGAGCCGCCAGATCACGGTGGAGGCCAAGGGCGAGGTCGCGGTTCTCGCGCAGACCATCAACACCATGGTCGGCACGCTGGGCGCGTTCGCCGACGAGGTGACCCGGGTGGCCCGCGAGGTCGGCACCGAGGGCCGCCTCGGCGGCCAGGCCCGGGTGCCCAACGTCGCCGGCACCTGGAAGGACCTGACCGACAACGTCAACTCGATGGCCAACAACCTCACCGGCCAGGTCCGCAACATCGCCCAGGTCACCACCGCGGTGGCCCAGGGTGACCTGACCAGGAAGATCGACGTCGACGCCCGGGGCGAGATCCTGGAGTTGAAGACCACCATCAACACCATGGTCGACCAGCTCTCCAGCTTCGCCGCCGAGGTGACCCGGGTGGCCCGCGAGGTGGGCAGCGAGGGCCGCCTCGGCGGCCAGGCCGAGGTCGAGGGTGTCTCGGGCACCTGGAAGCGGCTCACCGAGAACGTCAACGAGCTGGCCGGCAACCTCACCCGCCAGGTCCGCGCCATCGCCGAGGTGACCAGCGCGGTGGCCACCGGCGACCTGACCCGCTCCATCACCGTCGACGCCCCCGGCGAGGTCGGCGACCTGAAGGACAACATCAACTCGATGGTGGAGTCGCTGCGCGAGACCACCCGCACCAACCAGGAACAGGACTGGCTGAAGACCAACCTGGCCCGCATCTCCGGGCTCATGCAGGGCCACCGCGACCTGGACGTCGTCGCCGGCCTGGTGATGAACGAACTCGCGCCGCTGGTCTCCGCCCAGCTCGGCACCTTCCTGCTGGTGGACGACCTCGCCGAGGGCAGGGCCCTGCGGGTCGTCGGCGGCTACGGGCACGACGTCACCAAGCGCCGTTACGTCCTCGGCGACTCCCTGGTGGGCCAGGCGGCGCTGAGCAAGCAGCCGATCGTCGTCGACGCGGTGCCGGCGGACTACGTGACCGTCTCCTCCAGCCTCGGCGCCGCCGTACCGCTGCACCTGGTGGTCCTGCCGGTCCTCTTCGAGGACCAGGTCCTCGGCGTCATCGAGCTCGCCAGCATGAGCCGTTTCACCGAGGTTCAGCGCGACTTCCTCGACCAGCTCGCCGAGACCATCGGCGTCAACGTCAACACCATCGTCGCCAACGCCCGCACCGACGTCCTGCTCACCGAGTCCCAGCGCCTCGCCGCGGAGCTGCGGGCCCGCTCGGAGGAGTTGCAGGCCCGTTCCGAGGAGCTGCAGCGCTCCAACGCGGAACTGGAGGACAAGGCGGCCCTGCTGGCCCGCCAGAACCACGACATCGAGACGAAGAACTCCGAGATCGAGCAGGCTCGCCAGGAGTTGGAGGCCCGGGCGCAGCAGCTGGCGCTGGCGTCGAAGTACAAGTCCGAGTTCCTGGCCAACATGAGCCACGAGTTGCGTACGCCGCTGAACTCGCTGCTCATCCTCGCCCAGCTCCTGGCGCAGAACCCGAACCGCAACCTGACCGCCAAGCAGGTCGAGTACGCCACGGTCATCCACTCCGCCGGCACCGACCTGTTGCAGCTCATCAACGACATCCTCGACCTGTCGAAGGTCGAGGCCGGCAAGATGGACATCAACCCGGAGACGTTCAACCTGTCCGTGCTGCGGGACTACGTCGATGTCACCTTCCGCCCGCTGACCACACCGCGTGGTCTGGAGCTGGACATCGTCACCGGCCCGGACGTCCCGAGCACGCTGCACACCGACGAGCAGCGGCTGCGCCAGGTGCTGCGCAACCTGGTCTCCAACGCGGTGAAGTTCACCGAGAAGGGCAAGGTGCAGCTCCGCATCGAACGGGCCCGACCGGACGAGCTGCCCGGCGGGGTCGAGCCGGCGGACACCGTGATCGCGTTCCGGGTCACCGACACCGGTATCGGCATCGCCGAGCAGCACCTGACCGCCATCTTCGACGCCTTCCAGCAGGCCGACGGCACCACCAGCCGCCGCTACGGGGGCACCGGACTCGGCCTGTCGATCAGCCGCGAGATCGCCCACCTGCTGGGCGGGCGCATCACCGCCGAGAGCGTCTTCGGGCAGGGCAGCACCTTCACCCTCTACCTGCCCGCCACCGTCGCCGGTGCGTACGCCGCGGACACCTCCGGCGCAGCCGGCGGCCACCTCGCCGGGCCGACCGCGCCGGACGCCTGGCGTGGCGGGCAGCGGCGGCTGCTCGTGCTCGAAGGCCACGACAAGGGCCTGCTCACCATGCTGGCCCAGGGCGTCGCCGCCGGACCGGCGGAGCACGCCGTCGACGTGGCCACGGCGGTGGACATCGCGTCGGCGATCGAGGCCCTCACCGCACACCCGCACCACCTGCTGGTCCTGCACCTCGACATGTTCGCCGACACGGGAGCCGCCCTGTTCAGGGCGCTGGACGACCACCCGGACCTGCCCGGCCTGCCGGTGCTGGCCTACCACGGGCACCCGCTGAGCGCCGGCCAGGAGGCCCTTCTGCAGACCCTGGCCAGGAGCCGGCCGCTGGAGGTTCTGCGCAGCCTCGACGAGCTGCGCGAACGCATCGTGCTGCACCTGTCCGCCGAGAACCCGGAGCGTGTCCTGCCTCTCGCACCGTCCACCGGTGACCCCGCCCTCGCCGAGAACCCGTTCGCCGCGGCCCTGGCGGGGCGCAAGGTCCTCGTCGTCGACGACGACGCCCGGAACGTCTTCGCGTTGACCAACATCCTGGAACTGCACGGCATGGACGTGGTCTACGCCGAAGACGGCCGCAAGGGCGTCGAGACGCTGATGCGCCACGACGACATCGACCTCGTGCTGATGGACGTGATGATGCCCGAGATGGACGGGTACGCCGCGACGGCCGCCATCCGTGCCATGCCCCGCTACGCGGACCTGCCCATCGTCGCCGTCACGGCCAAGGCCATGCACGGAGACCGGGAGAAGAGCATCTCCTCCGGCGCCAGCGACTACGTCACCAAGCCGGTCGACGCCGACGACCTGCTGCACTGCATCCGACGCTGGCTGACCAGCAACCCGCGAACGGAGTCCTGACCCGCGGACTGTGCCCCCTGCTTTCGCCGACGGCGGTCCGTCAGCCGCGCTGCGGTACCGAGGCCCGTGCCGCCGCGACGATGGCGCTCACCCCGATGCCGGCCGCGTCCATCAACTCGGTCGGCTTGCCGGAGGTGGGTAGCTTGCGCACCGCCAGGTGTGCCACCCGCACGGGCTCGGCGACGTCGGCCATCGACTCGAGGACCGCCGAGCCCAGGCCGCCCTCCGGGTGGTGGTCCTCCACCACGACCAGCCGGCCGCCGGTGTCCCGGGCGGCGTCGAGCACCCGCTGCCGGTCCAGCGGCTTGACCGAGTACAGGTCGACGACCCGGGCGTTGATCCCCTCGCGCGCCAGCTCGTCGGCGGCGGCGAGGCAGTTGTGCACCGTCACCCCCGCCCCGATCAGCGCGACATGGTCGTCACCGCCGCCGCGGAGCACCTTGCTGCCACCGACCGGGAAGGTGTCGTCGTTGTCGTAGAGGACGGGGTACCCGCCGCGGGTGGTGCGCAGGTAGTTGACGCCCTTGCGGTCGGGCATCTGGGCGACGAGGGCGGCGCAGGACACGGCGTCGCTGGGATACAGGACGGTGGACCCGTGCACCGCGCGCATGGCCGCCAGGTCCTCCAGCCCCATCTGCGAGGGACCGTCCGCCCCGATCTCCACCCCCGCGTGCGACCCCACCAGGGCGATGTCCGCCTGGGAGACGGCCGCCATCCGGACGAAGTCGTAGGCGCGGGAGAAGAAGGCGGCGAAGGTCGAGGCGAACGGTCGGTACCCGCGCACCTGGAGTCCGACCGCGGCGGCCACCATCTGCTGTTCGGAGATGAACATCTCGAAGTACCGGTCGGGGTGGGCCTCCGCGAACCGGTCGGCACGGGTGGAGTCGCTGACCTCGCCGTCCAGGACGACCACGTCCGTGCGGGACCCCAACGCGCGCAACGCGTCACCGTACGCGTTCCGCGTGGCCACCTTCGCCCCCTTGTCGTACCGGGGCAGCACCGGCGGCTGGCCCGGAGGCCTCGCCGCGGCGGACGGTGCGGGCTCCGGTCGCGGCGTCGTCACCCGGGTCTGGCGCACCCCGCCCAGCGCGTCGACGGCTCGCTCGGCCATCTCCGGTTCCAGCTGCTTGCCATGCCATCCCGGCTGGTTCTCGATCTCCGGCACGCCCCTGCCCTTGACCGTCCGGGCCAGCACCACCGTGGGGCCCGTCGCCTGCCGGGCGCGGCCCAACGCCTCGTCGACCGCGACCAGGTCGTGGCCGTCGACGACGAGCGCCTGGCAGCCGAACGCCTCGACCCGCCGACGGTAGGTGTCCAGGTCCCACTCCAACTCGGTCGGTCCCCGCTGCCCGAACCGGTTCACGTCGACGATCGCGGTGAGGTTGTGCAGCCCGTAGTGGCCGGCCTTGTCCAGCGCCTCCCAGATGGAACCCTCGGCCATCTCGCTGTCGCCGCAGAGCACCCACACCCGGAACGGCAGACGGTCGAGGTACCGGCCGGCGAGCGCGATCCCGACGCCGACGGGCAGGCCCTGACCGAGCGAACCGGTCGCGACGTCCACCCAGGGCAGCACCGGCGTGGGATGTCCCTGCAGGCGCGACCCGAACTGGCGGTAGGTCTCGACCAGCTCCTCATCGGTGATCGCGCCGGCGGCCTTGAAGACCGCGTACAGCAGCGGCGAGGCGTGCCCCTTGGAGAGGATCAGATGGTCGTTGGCGCGACCGCGCGGCTCCGCCCAGTCGTAGCGCAGGTGCCGGGACATCAGCACCGCGAGCAGGTCGGCAGCGGAGAGGCTGGAGGTCGGATGCCCGGATCCGGCTCTGGTGCTGCACCGGATCGAGTCCACCCGTAGCTGGGCGGCGAGCTCACCCAACCTGGTCAGGTCCTCCTCGCGCAGGGTGCGCTCAGCTTCCATCGTCACCGACACAACGTAGCCAGGAACGAGGCCCATCGTCTGGTAACCACCGATTTGACCGCCTGGTCACCGCTCGCCGCGCCCGCGTTTGAGTTGATCCAACTGCTGGGTAGATCCCGCGCGTCGGCAACGGGTACGACCCGACGGACGTGGAGGGAAAGGCAGGTCAGTCAGTGGTGAACTCGGACCGCAGGCCGACCAGGTCGAGGACGGTGACGGTGATCCGGGAGGGCTCGCGCAGCACCAGCGTGCACCCGCCCGAGGCGACTCGCCGGCGCACCGTCAGCAACGCCGTGATCCCGGCGGCGCTGAAGAAGTCCACCCCGCTCAGGTCGAGCACCAGCACCGGGGGCGGTCGGCCGGACAGCACGGTGTCCACGACGTCGACGAGCAGGCCGACGGTGTCCATGTCGAGTGGCCCGTGGACGGCCACCACCGCCGCCGGGCCTTCCCGGGCGACCGCGAGGGACAGGGTCGACCGGCGGGGGGGCTTGCGCGTCGTCAGAGGTGACGCCTGATGGACGGACACGAGCTGCTCCTCGGTGAGGATGTCGGGACCGGGTCGGCGCTCGGCCCGCCGTCGGCGGGCGGCACTGGTCCTGGGCTCATGTCCGAACCCAGGTCAACCCTAGCCAACTCCCGCTCGATCCGCACCCTGCCCGTTGGCCGGTGTGGGCCCCTCGGCGACGGATCGCACCGGCCGGCGGCTCCCCCGAGGAGTGAGCCGGGACAGGTGCCGCACGCGCGGTGGCACCACGGACACCGGGTTCCCGGGAGGTAGCGGTGGTGTCCGACGCTGCTGAATCGCACCTTGCCTCGGCGTACGGCCGATTGTTGACCCTGCTCGCGGACTCGCTCCACGTCGACCTGTTCCTCGACCAGGTCGTCCGGGTCGCCGCGGAGGTCGTCACTCCCGCGGTGGCCTGCGGGCTGACCATGCGCCGGGACGGCGGCGCCTTCACCGTCGCCAGCACCGGCGACCTCGCCGCGAAGGGGGACGAGATCCAGTACGGCGCCCAGCAGGGGCCCTGCCTCGAAGCCCTGCACCGAGGACGGATCGTCGAGGTCGTCGACCTGCGCGAGGACCGACGCTGGCGCCGCTACCGGGAACACGCGCTGCGGCTCGGCATCGCGAGCTCGCTGTCCCTGCCGATGACGGTCGACCGCCAGACCGTCGGCGCGTTGAACCTCTACGCCACCGAGCCGGGAGCGTTCACCGAGAAGGCGCGCCGGAACGCCGTGGCGTTCGCCGACCAGGGGACGGCGGCGCTGACCGTCATCCTCCGCCAGGCCGACCAGGCGCTGCTGCACCAGCAGCTCACCGACGCGATGGCCTCCCGCAGCGTCATCGACCAGGCCCTCGGGGTGCTGATGGGCCAACAACGGTGCACCGCCACGGAGGCCTTCGCCCTGCTCCGGCAGGCGTCGCAGCGCCGCAACCGCAAACTGCGCGACGTCGCCGTGGAGATCATCACCCAGGTCACCGGCGAGTCCCCGCACCCGGCTTCCCCGTTCGTGGCACCCCGCCCGCAGTCGTGACCAGCGCCTGAACCAGCGTCGCCGGGTACGGCCTAGGGTGGGCGGCATGATGGGAAGCCCGGCCCCCTCCGTCGACGCGTCCGCGGACCAGAACCCCCTCACCCGGCTGACGCTGGACGAACTCCGTCAGCGCACCAGCGTGAAGTGGCGCATGCACCCGCCCGACGTCCTCCCCCTCTGGGTGGCGGAGCAGGACGTACCCCTCGCCCCGCCGGTGGCCGACGCGCTGCACCGCGCGATCGACCTCGGGGACACCGGATACTCGCACGGCACGGCGTACGCCGAGGCGCTCGGTGAGTTCGCCGCTCGGCGCTGGGGCTGGCACGACTTCCGCGCCGACCACACCACCGTCGTACCCGACGTGATGATGGGCATCGTCGAGGTTCTCCGGCTCGTCACCGGTCCCGGGGACGCGGTGGTGGTCTGCTCCCCCGTGTACCCGCCCTTCTACGCCTTCGTCGGCAACGCCGGCCGCCAGGTGATCGAGGCACCGCTCGGGCCCGACCTGCGGATGGACCTCGCGGCTCTCGACGAGGCCTTCCGCCGGGCCCGGGCCGGCGGCGGCCGTCCGGCGTTTCTGTTGTGCAACCCACACAACCCGACCGGCGTCGTCCACCGCCGGGACGAGCTGGAGGCCGTCGCCACACTGGCCGACCGGCACGGCCTGCGAGTGATCTCCGACGAGATCCACGCTCCCCTGGTGCTGCCCGGGACGCAGTTCACCCCGTACCTGACCGTGGCGGGCGCGGCGAACGCGTTCGCCCTGATCTCCGCCTCGAAGGCGTGGAACCTCGCCGGCCTCAAGGCGGCGGTCGCGGTGGCCGGGCCGCAGGCCGCCGCAGACCTCGCGCGCATGCCGGAGGAGGTCGGCCACGGGCCGAGCCACCTGGGCGTCATCGCGCACACCGCCGCGTTCCGCGCCGGCGGGCAGTGGCTCGACCGCCTCCTCGACGGCCTCGACGCCAATCGCACGCTGCTACAGACGCTGCTGGCGACGCACCTCCCGTCCGTCACGTACCACCGCCCCGAGGGCACCTACCTCGCCTGGCTGGACTGCACGAGGCTGGGCATCGACACCGGGCAGTCGGACGGCGGTCCCGGCGTGGCCAGCGACGTCGCCGGGCCCGCGAAGATGTTCCTCGACCACGCGCGGGTCGCCCTCAGCTCCGGGCACGTCTTCGGCACGGGCGGAGCCGGCTTCGTACGCCTCAACTTCGCCACCTCCCCGACGATCCTCACCGAGGCCGTCACCCGCATGGGCCGGGCGGTCGACGCCCACCGCAGCTCGACGGGGTCAGCCCTCGGATGACGGAGCGCGCCGGTACGACCGCGCCGGCCGCGGGCCCGCGCGGTCGCGGCGATCCTCGTAGGGTGGCGGCATGAACGAGCGATCTCTGACGTTGATGGCGGTGCACGCCCACCCCGACGACGAGGCGACGAGCACCGGTGGTGTCCTTGCCCGCTACGCGGCGGAGGGGATCTCGACGGTGCTCGTGACCTGCACCGACGGGCGCTGCGGCGACGGCCCGGGCGGAGTCAAGCCCGGCGACCCGGGGCACGACCCGGCCGCGGTGGTGGCGATGCGCCAGAAGGAACTGGAGGCCAGCTGCGCGGCGCTGCAGGTCACCCACCTGGAGACGCTCGGTTACGCCGATTCCGGGATGATGGGCTGGCCGACCAACGACCTGCCCGGCGCGTTCTGGACGACGCCGGTGACCGAGGCGGCGAGCCGGCTGGCGGAGCTGATCCGGCGGTACCGGCCGGACGTGGTCGTCACCTACGACGAGAACGGCTTCTACGGCCATCCGGACCACATCCAGGCCCACCGGATCACCATGGCCGCGGTGGCCATGACGGACATCCCGGCCAAGGTGTACTGGACCACCGTGCCGCGCTCGGCGTTCGAGGAGTTCGGCCGGGTCATGAAGGAGATCGGCGTCGAGTGGGCCGAGCCGGACGCGGCGTCGGCGGAGCACGAGCCGCAGCTCGGTCTGCCCGACGACGAGATCACCACATGGGTGGACACGAGCAGGTACGGCGGGCAGAAGTTCGACGCCCTGGCCACCCACGCCAGCCAGACCGAGAACATCTTCTTCCTGCAACTGGGCAGGGAGCGGTTCACGGAGCTGATGGGCATGGAGACCTTCGTGCGGGTCCACGACACCACGGACGCGTCGCTACCCGAGGACGACCTGTTCGCCGGACTGCGCTGACCGGTCCGTCCCGGTCCCGCAGGAAGACCCGCAGCCTCAGTCCGCGGCACTCCGGATGCCCTTGACGCAGTCCGCGTGGAGGGTGGACCAGGGCACGCCGAAGATCTCGTCGGACGTCTGCCGGGGGATCCGACGGTCGTGGATCACCGCCTTGACGAAGGCGAACACCCGTTCCTCGCCGAACCGGTCGACGAGGTACCGGACGGCGAGGTACGCGATCCCGTAGCTGCCGATCACCCGCGCGTCCGGGGTGTCCCCGGCGGGTGCGAGGGTGTCGAGCTTGCCGTCCCAGCCGCGCTTGACCAGCCGCCGCGTCTCGGTCAGCCCGTTGTACCGGCCGACCGTGGCGGCGTACTCGGCCAGCCCTTCCGTCAGCCACCACGTCGAGTCGTCCAGACCGTCGTGGTCGGGCAGCGAGGCGACGTGGGTCAGCTCGTGCCGCAGCAGTTCCCCCAGACCGGCCGAGGTGTAACTGTCGTGCCTGAACACGACCTCGTGGTCCCCGCCGAGACCGATGGCGTACCCCGCGACCCACTCCGGCTGCTCGCCGCCGTACCAGCGTTTCCACTCCCGGGGGCCGGCGTAGTAGATCCGGTATCGCTCCGGTCTGTCGCCGGTCACCACGTACTGATCGGCGGTCCGCGCCGCCGCCTCCGCCCGCGCCAGCAGGTCCGGCAATCGCTTGCGGAACGCCGGGGTCGTCGCCACGAGCGTGCGCCTGCCCACCGCCACGACCAGCTCGCTGATCTCCCAGGGCAGGGCACCGACCTGTTCGGTCGCCCGGCCGGCCAGCTGCGCCTCGGGCTTGGATCGCGCCAGTTCGAGCAGGCGCGGCTCCGCGCCGGCGTCGCGCCACCGCGTCTCGACGAGCACCGAGCTGGGCCGGCGGCAGTCCGGCACCGCGAAGCAGTACCGGAACTCCACCGACAGCCGCCACTCGCCCGGTCGTCCGGCCTGGGTGGGCAGGCCCCTCGGCCGGCCCTGCCAGTCGCTCACCCGGAGCGCCCGGAGCGCGGCGAACCGGCCGCGGAGGGTGGCGTGCACGGCCGGTTCCGCGATCGCCAGGAACGCGGCCCGATCTCCGCTGAGCAGCGCGCCGGACTGCCGGTCCAGTTGCGCGGTGATCCGCCCGGCGAGTTCCCGGGCGGCGCGGGTGGTCGGGTTCTCCGCCGGTGCGGCGATCCTTGCGAGCGTCGCGTCGCTCCCGAACACCGCACCGGCCGGCAGTGCCGCCGACACGCCGCCGGCGAGCAGAAGCAGGACCGCCACGAACGCCGTCCACAACGGCCAGCGCCGGCGAGGTCGCCGGTCGGGTGGTGGATGCGGCGCCGACCCGGTCGTGGCGGGCGTGGTCGGCGGGTGGTCGTCGGCCACAGGCTCCCCGTATGTCACGCAGCGAAGGGTACGGCCGCGGGACCGCGAGTCCTCCGCGGGGCTGCCACCGGGCGTACGACGGCCGGCGCGGCACCGTCGGTGTCAGCGGTTGCGGGGCGACACCAGGCCGGATTCGTAGGCCAGGACCACGAGTTGGGCGCGGTCGCGGGCACGGAGCTTGGCCATGGCCCGGTTGACGTGGGTCTTCGCGGTCAGCGGGCTGATCACCATGCGGCCGGCGATCTGCTCGTTGGACAGTCCCTGCGCGACCAGGGCGACGGCCTCGCGCTCCCGGTTGGTCAGCCCGTCCAGGGTCCTGCCGGCAGCCAGGTGGAGCGGCTCGGTGACGTACCGGTCGATCAGCTGGCGGGTGATCGACGGTGCGAGCAGGGCGTCGCCGCGTGCGGCGACGCGGATGGCGTGCAGGAAGTCTTCCGGCTCGATGTCCTTGACCAGGAAACCGGCCGCGCCGGCGCGCAGCGCGTCGAAGACGTGTTCGTCGAGGCCGTAGTTGGTCAGGATGACCACGTGCACTCCGGCCAGGGCCGGATCTGCGGCGATGCGCCGGGTCGCTTCGATGCCGTCCATGACCGGCATCTGGATGTCGAGGAGCGCGATGTCGGGCAGGTGTTCCCTGACGAGAGCCAGGCCCTCCCTGCCGTCGGCGGCCTCGGCCACCACCTCGATGTCGTCCTCGATGTCGAGGAGCGCGCGGAAGCCGCTGCGCAGGAGCGGCTGGTCGTCGACCAGCAGGACACGGATCATGACGTCCGGCCCACGGGAAGTTCGGCGTGGACGGTGAAGCCGCCCTCGTGGCGGGGCTCGGCGCGCAGGTGACCGCCGAGGGCCGTGACGCGTTCCCGCATGCCGAGCAGCCCGACGCCGGGCACCGGGACGGTGTCCGGCACGGCCGTACCGTCGTCGTCGACGCGGATCGCCAGGGCGTCCGGACGGTAGTCGATCCGGATCGACGCCGTGGCGGCGGCGGCGTGCCGGGCGATGTTGGTCAGCGACTCCTGAACGATCCGGTAGGCGGTCCGGTCGACCGTCGCCGGCACGTCGTGTCGTTGTCCTTCGATCGTCAACGTCGCGTCCAGGCCGGTCGCCCGGGCCCGTTCCACCAGTTCCGGGAGCTGGTCGATCCCGTACGGCGGAGCCTTGCCGTCGTCGCGCAACACCTCCAGGGTCGCGCGCAGTTCCCGGGTCGCCTCACGGCCGGCCTCGCGGATCGCCAGCAGGGCCGCCGGCACCTCCTCCCCACGCCTCTGGGCCAGGTGGACGGCGACTTCGGCCTGCACCTTGATGACCGAGATCTGGTGGGTGAGCGTGTCGTGCAGCTCCCGGGCGATGTGCAGCCGCTCCTCGTCGGCCCGACGCCGTGCGGTCTCCTCCCGGGTGCGCTCGGCTTCGTCCGCCCGCCGCTCGGCCTGCCGCAGCGCTTCCCCCGCGGCACCGGCGGCGACCAGCCACGCCAGTTCGAGGGCGCCCCGGCCCCGGGCGAGCGCCTCGCCCACGGAAAGGTCCTGCGGCAGGGTGAGGGCCGCGAGCGGCAGAGCGGCCAGCATCGTCACCGCCGCCACCACCGTGACGGCGCGGTGCCCCGCCCGCACGGCGGCGTACACCGCGAACAGGAACGCGACGGCGGGCACGTCGAACCCGACGGCCTGGTGTCCCACCGCGCAGAGCCCGGTGACGGCCAGGACGGGAACCGGGGCCCGGCGGCGGGCGGCCAGCGCCAGACCACCGGCGATCAGCAGGGCGTAGCCGAGCGGGTCGAGGTCCGGGGTGGGGTGTTTCCCGGAGAGCCCGGCGACCAGCAGCGTCGCCGCCACGCCGAGGGCGACGGCCCCGTCCCTGACGCCGGCCGGAACGCCGATCCGTCCTGTGTACACAGGCGCACCCTAGCCATGTTCGGCTCCGGGACGACTCCCCCTCACCGACGAGTGGGCACCTACCGCACCCGCAGTACCGTCCCGCCGCCTGCGACGTCCGCAGCAGTCGGATGCGTCACCTGCGGCAGCGCAGATGCATACGGCGGCAGGACGACCGGTGGCGCGTCCGGAGACATGATCAGGGACATCCCGACCTCGGGAACGAGACGCACGAAGAAGGAGAGACCATGAGGTCATCAGGAACCCTGGCATCAGTCCGGCTGGTACTTGCCGCCGTCCCCGCCACCCTGCTCGGGGCATTCGGGCCTGCCGCACCGGCCGCCGCGTACGTCTCGGCCCAGCCGGCCGCCGCCGGTGTCGCCACGATGAGCGCCGGGCGGCTCGGGGCCACCGTGGCCGCCGTGCTGGGGTTGACCGGCGTGCTCGTCGGCGGGTTGGCCCTGGCCCGCCCCACCGGTCGTGTCGGCGCCGCGAAGGGACGACTCGGAGCCACCGTCGCCCTGGGCGCGGGGCTGATCGGCACAGCCCTCGGCGGGCTGGTCGTGGCCACCTCCGACAGCGGGATCGGCACCGGCAACGGGCGAGGCGGGGCCTACGTGGCCGTGGTCGTGGGGCTGATCGCCGGGGTCCTCGGTGGACTGGCCCTGCGCCACTCCCGTCGCATTGGCTGAGCGGCCACGCGACGGCACGGATGCGCGACGGCGCGGGTGCGCGACGGCGCGGGTGCGCGACGGCGCGGGTGCGCGACGGCGCGGGTGCGCGACGGCGCGGGTGCGCGACGGCGCGGGTGCGCGACGGCGCGGGTGCGCGACGGCGCGGGTGCGCGACGGCGCGACGGCGCGGCCGTGGTGCGGGCTGGTCAGCATCCGCGACGCCCCGAGGGTGGGTGGCCGCAGCGCGCATCCTCGCCGCCGGGGATGCCGCACATCACCCCAGGACGGATCGCCATCGGGTGCTGCTCCCCGTTCCACCGGCCTGTCGGCGGTGTTGATGGAACGATGCATGACGTGGGAACTGCGAAAACTTCTATGCCTGCCATCTCGCCGCTGTCCGGCGAGCCGATCAAGCCTGCCGATGCCGAGCGGCTCGCGGATGTGCTGAAGGCGTTCGCCGATCCGGCCCGACTGCGACTGCTCAGCCTGATCCAGTCCGCTCCGGAGGGCGAGGCGTCCGTCACCGACCTCACCGCGCCGCTCGGTCTCTCCCAACCGACCGTCAGTCACCACCTACGGATCCTCACCGAGGCGGGCCTGCTCGAACGCGAGAAGCGCGGCGTGTGGGCGTACTACCGCCTGGTGCCGTCCGCGATCGCGGCGATAGCCGAGTTGTTGACGCCGCCCCGCAAGCGGGCGACGAAGCGGGCCCGCTGACCGGCACCGTCGGGGACCGCGCCGGTAGGGGCCGGCCGGACGACCGGGCTCCGTCGTGGTCCCGGCCCACCCGCTGGGCACCGACGCCGTCAGGGCGGCCGCCGAGACGGCCGCCCTGACGGATCGGATCAGTGGATGACGACGGGGGTCTTCATCTGCTCGTCGCCCGGCTGGTCGTCCAGCAGGTGCGAGCGTTCCCGCCGCCGGGGCAGGAACGCGGCCGGGATGAACGTCAGCAGCACCAGCCCGAAGCCCACCCAGAACGTCGTGGCGAAGGAGTCGGCGGCGAAGTCGAGCCCGCGCTGAATGACCGACGGCTCGACCGGGAACTGCTGGATCAGCTCCGGCCGCTGCTGCGCGGCGATGGCCAGGCCGGCTTCGGTGACCGGGGCGCCGTTCGGGTCGACCGCGCCGGGGATCGGTCGGGAGTTGTTCAGCTCGTTGGTGAGGATCACCGACATCACCGCGGCGCCGACGGAGCCGCCGATCTGCTGGAGGATGTTCACCAGGGTCGAACCGCGGGCCACCTCCGGTCCGGAGAGGGTCCGCAGCGCCGAGGTCATGATCGGCATCATCGTGCCGCCCATGCCGAGACCCATCACGAACAGCGAGCCGCACAGCAGCACGTACGACGTGTTCGGGTCGACCTGGGTGAAGGTGAAGAACCCGGCGGCGATCAGCACCAGCGCGAACGGCACCGTACGGCCGACCGGCACCTTGTCGGCCAGCATGCCGGCGATCGGCATGGTGACCATCGCGCCGAGGCCCTGCGGCGCCATCAGCAGGCCGGCGGCGAGCGTCGACTCGCCGCGTACCTGCAGGAAGTAGCTGGGGAACAGCAGCCCGGCACCCATGAACGCGATGATGAACACGAACAGGGTCACCGACGCGATGGTCAGGCTGCGGTTCCGGAACAGCCGCAGGTCGAGCAGCGGGTGCCGCGGCTTGAAGGAGTAGAGGACGAACGCCACCACCAGCGCCGCGCCGATCAGCATGGGCAGCCACACCTCGGGGTCGGCGAAGGTGCCGGCCTCCGGCAGCGTGGAGACGCCGTACAGGAAGAGGGCGAGCCCCGGCGAGAGCATCAGCATGCCGAGGAAGTCGAACGACTCCGAGGGCTCCGGGTTGTCCTTCGGCAGGGCCATCTGGGCGTAGACGAGCGCGATCGCACCGATCGGGATGTTGATCAGGAAGATCCACTGCCAGCTCGCCACGTCGATCAGCCAGCCGCCGAGGATCGGGCCGCCGATCGGGCCGAGCAGCATCGGGATACCGAGGACGGCCATCAACCGGCCGATCCGGTGCGGACCTGCGGCCCGCGTCATGATCGTCATGCCGATCGGCATCAGCATGCCGCCGCCGAGGCCCTGCAGCACCCGGTACCCGATCAGCTCGCCGATCGAGTCGGCGGTGGCACAGAGGCCCGACCCGATCGTGAACAGCGCCAGGGCGATCATGTACAGCCGTTTGGTGCCGAACCGGTCCGCCGCCCACCCGCTGAGCGGGATGACCGTGGCCAGCGCGAGCGTGTAGCCGGTCATCGTCCACGCGACGCGCGCGTAGGAGGCGTCGAACTCGCTCTGGAACGTCGGCAGCGCGACGCTCACCACCGTCACGTCGAGGATCGACATGATCGCGCCGAGCACGACGACGCCTGCCACCTTGAGTACCGCGGCGTCGAGCTTGTCCGATGTCGGGACAGGCTGCGGTGTCGCGACAGGTTGCTGTGTCACGAAATCTCCTGAGTCGAATGGGCCGAACGGATGAGCGGTGGGTGGCCGGCGCGACGTGTGCCAGGGCAGGGGCGCGACGTGCTGCGGGTCGAGACCGCAGGAAGAGTATCCGCCGACACCGACACCGCGCCGCCCGTTTAGCCGCCGGCGGAGGACCGCGTGAGCGCCATCACGCTCGTCGCCGGACGGCGGCGGGCGAGGTCGCGTACGTCAGCCAGCAGCCGGCGGGGGCGTCACGGGCGCCGGACCAGGTCGGCGTACTCGGGGTGGCGGGCGATGTAGGCCGCGACGAACGAGCACAGCGGGACGGCGGATCGCCCCTGCCGTCGCACGTCGTCCAGGGCCTCGCCGATCAGTCGCGAGCCGAGTCCGCGCCCCTCGTGGGCGACGTCGATCTCGGTGTGGGTGAAGACCACGTCGCCGTCGACGAGGCGGTAGTCGGCGAAGCCGACGAGAGTGCCCCCGACCAGAATCTCGTACCTCGATCTCTCCGGACTGCTCCGGACGACGGTCATGTCCATGTCACTCACTCTCCCCCGCCGTGGTTGATCAGTCCCCCGGTCGCCCCACGTGCGCGGGCGACGACCCGCCCACGCTCCGACTCGGGGAAGCGGGCGAGTCTGGCACGGACCTCGTCGGCGTCGACGTCGGCGCCGAACAGCTCCGTGCCGGGTTCGAAACGGATGCCCTCGGCGAGGGGGCCGGCGATGACCGGATCGAAGCCGAGCGCGTCCACCAGGGAGGCGACGGTGGCGAGATCGGCGGGATCGTTCCCGGCGATCGCGACCGCCGTGCGTGCGGCAGCTCCCGTAGGGCGGGCCTTGTCCTCGATGTCGTGGTAGCCCACGTGGTTGAACGCCTTGACGACCCGGGCGCCCGGAAGGAACGCCTGGACGATCTCGCTCGACGACGTCCGTGGGTCGGTGAGGTCGTCCCGGATGCCGTCGACCTCCCACCAGTAGTTCATGGCGTCGACGACGAGCTTGCCGCGCAGCGC
Source organism: Micromonospora sp. BQ11 (assembly GCF_052068135.1). Lineage (NCBI taxonomy): Bacteria > Bacillati > Actinomycetota > Actinomycetes > Micromonosporales > Micromonosporaceae > Micromonospora > Micromonospora sp. BQ11. Next base: position 205,184 of record NZ_JBQHDB010000003.1, read on the forward strand.
GTCCGCGGGGATGGTGCGGTACCTGCCGAGCGGGAGGGCGAGGACGACGATGTCGGCGCGGGCGGCGGCGTCCCGCGCGGTCGTGGCGACCGCGCCGGGAGTGAGCACCTCGACGGTGAGCGCGATGCGCGCCGGATCGCCGGAGCCGGCGATGAACACCCGGTGACCGGCGGCCAGGGCGAGCCGGGCCAGCACGGTGCCCAGCTTGCCCGCGCCGAGGATGCCGAGGGTCCGCGCACCCTGAGCGGCGGTGTCGTTCATGTCGTTTCCTTCCGTTCGTTCGGTGCCGCGCCGGTCGGGGAGGTCAGCCGGCGAGGATGTCGCGGACCATGGGAACCACCTTCGTGCCGTACAGCTCGACGGCCCGCAGCCGGGCGGACACGGGCTGCGGACCCGCGGTGTAGATGAGGTCGAACCGGCCGACGCCGAGGTCGCCGATTGTGCGGGCGACCTTGCGGGCCACGGTCTCCGGCGAGCCTATGTACAGCGATCCCTGCTCGATCTCGGCGTCGAACTCCGCGCGGCGGATTGGCGGCCAGCCGCGCAGGGCGCCGATCCGGTCCCGGATGAGCCGGTAGTGCGGCCAGTACACCTCGCGGGCCTCCTCGTCGGTGTCGGCGACGAAGCCCGGCGAGTGCATGCCGACCGGGTGCGCGGTCGTGCCGAACTGGCCTGCGGCTCGCCGGTACAGGTCGAGGTAGGGCGCGAAGCGCTTGGGCGGGCCGCCGATGATGGCGAGCATGAGAGGCAGGCCGTGGCGTGCGGTACGCACGACCGACTGCGGCGACCCGCCGACGCCCACCCAGGTGGGGAGGCGTCCCGACTCGGTCTTGGGGAAGACGTCGGCGTCCCGCAGTGGGGCGCGCAGGGTGCCGCTCCAGGTGACCGGCTGCTCGTCGAGCAGCTTGACGAAGAGGTCGAGCTTCTCCTCGAACAGCGCGTCGTAGTCGGTCAGGTCGTAGCCGAACAGCGGGAACGACTCGGTGAACGAGCCGCGTCCGAGGATGACCTCGGCGCGACCCTCCGACAGCGCGTCCACCGTGGCGAAGCGCTGGAAGACGCGTACGGGGTCGTCCGAGCTGAGGACGGTCACCCCGGAACCGAGACGGATGCGCGAGGTGCGCGTGGCGATCCCGGCGAGCACCGTCTCCGGTGTCGACACCGCGTACTCGGGTCGATGGTGCTCGCCGAGGGCGATGACGTCGACGCCGGTGGCGTCGGCGAGCACCGCCTCCTCGACGACCTGCCGGACCGCGGCGGCGTACGAGACGGGTGCACCGGAGTCGTCCTGCGGGACGTCGCCGAAGGTGTCGAGGCCGAAAAGGATGTCAGACATGGGTGGGCTCCTTGGCCAGTAGTTCCCGCACGCGCGGGGCGACCTCGCGGCCGAGCAGTTCGATGCTGCGGGCGCGGGCCTGGCGGGGTAGGTGCATGACGTCGTACTTGAGGTCGAAGCGGCTGAGCCGCAGGTCGCGGGTCATCGTGGCGATCTTCTGCGCGACCGTCTCGGGCGAGCCCACGAAGAGCGCTCCGGTGTCGATCTCGGCCTTGTAGCGTTCCCACGTCGGCTTGTAGAAGCCGCGCTCCCGGGCCATCTGCCGCACGAGCGGCTGCCAGTAGCGCCACCAGGTCTCCGCGGCCTCCTCGTCGGTGTCGGCGACGAGGCCGAGCGAGTGCTGTCCGACCGGCTGCGCGGAGTGCCCGTACTGCGCGAGCGCGCGGTGGTAGAGGTCGACATGGCCGGCGAACCGTTGCGGGCGCCCGCCGATGATCGCGAGCATGAGCGGAAGTCCGTAGCGGGCGGCGCGGATCACCGAGTGCGGGCTGCCGCCCACACCGATCCAGGTCGGGATGCCACCGGGGCGCATCCGCGGGTGCAGGCGCTGCTCGACCAGCGGGCTGCGGACGGTGCCCGACCAGGTCACCGGGTCCTCCCGCTGGAGCCGCACGAACAGGTCGAGCTTCTCCTCGAACAACTGCTCGTAGTCGGCCAGGTCGTAGCCGAACAGCGGGAACGACTCGGTCGCCGAGGCGCGCCCGAGGACGAGCTGCGCGCGGCCGTTCGACACCGCGTCCAGCGTCGAGAACTCGTGGTAGAGCCGGACGGGGTCGTTGGTGCTGAGCACCGTGACCGAGGTGCCGAGGCGGATGCGCTCGGTGGCCGTCGCGATCGCCGCAAGCAGTACGGGCGTCGCCGAGTCGTTGTGGCCCTCGCGGTAGTGCTCCCCCACGCTGAACACGTCCAGGCCGACCGATTCGGCGAGCTGCGCCTCCTCGACGATCAGCCGGAGGGTCTCGGCGTCGCTCAGGACGCGGTCGCCGTCGGTGGCCACCTCGCCGAACGAGTTGAGTCCCAGTTCGAAGCCTTCGGCGCTCATGGTCTCCTCCTGCCGGTCCGGGTGGTGCGGCGTTGTCCGCCCTGCCATGGCCAACTTGATTGACGTGTCAATTATGCCCGGTATGATTGACACGTCAATTGGAGGACGGATGACGGAGAACACACCCCAACAGCGCAAACGGCAGCTACCGACCGCGGACCAGCTGCGGATCTGGCGCGACTTCATCGAGACGGCGGAGGCACTCAGGTCCGAGCTGTCGTCCCGGTTGCAGAGCGAGTCCTCGCTGTCGCCCGGCGACTACGTGGTCCTGCTCGCCCTCAGCGAGGCCGAGGGGCGGCGGATGCGCTCCTCCGAGCTCGCGGCGGGCATCGGTTGGGAGCGCAGCCGCCTCTCGCACCACCTCGGCCGGATGGAACGGCGCGCCCTCGTCCGTCGCGAGGAGTGCGCCGCCGACAACCGGGGAGCCGAGGTCGTGCTCACGGAGACCGGCGCGGAGGCGTTCGGCGGCGCCACGGTGCCGCACCTGCGCGCGGTCCGCGAGCTCTTCGTGGACGCGCTGACGCCGGACCAGCTCGTCGCGGCGGGCGACGTCGCCGCAGCGCTTCGCGCACATCTCGGCCACCTGCGCGAACTGCGCCGATCGGGGACGCCGCGCCCGGACGGCGGGAACGGCTGAACAGCCACGACGAACGGGACTCCGGGGACGCCGGTCAAGGCCGGATGCCGGCTGCCTCCGCGTCCCGGTAGGGAGCCAGGAACGGGATCAGCGCCGCCAGCATCTCCTCGGGAGCCTGCTCGGCGACCCAGTGGCCGGCACCGGGAACGACCACGGTCTGCACGTCGTTGGCCGCGGACTCCATCGCGCGTCCGGCCTGGTCACCCCAGCTCTTCTCGCCGCCGATCCCGAGGACGGGCATCGTGAGCGGCTCCGTCCTTCGCTGCTCGTTCTGGGCCAGCGTGGCACCCCACGCGCGATAGAGCCCGAAGCTGCCGCGCAGGACATCCGGGTCGGAGTACAGATCGAAGTAGTACCTCAGCACGTGGTCCGGCAGCGGCTTCCCACCCTGGATGGCGAACTCGTAGCCGAAGAAGAGCTCCTCGCGCCCCCGGACGAGCTGTTCGGTCAGCTCGTTGTCGACGCGGTTGAACGGGATGTGCCACACCCGGTCGTTGACCTGATCGGGAACGAACAGCGGCGGTGACGGTGTCACCCCCGGAGGTCCGGGGATCTCGACCAGGGCCACCCGGTCGACGCGGTGCGGGTAGTCCGCGGCCAGCGCGTAGCCGATGATGTACCCGCTGTCGTGGCCCACCACGGCGAAGCGGTCGTGACCGAGCGCACCCATCAGCGCGGCCAGGTCGTTGGCGAGGGTCGCGCTGTCGTACCCGTCCCGGGGCTTGTCGGTCAGCCCGATACCGCGCTGGTCGACCGCGATGACCGTGAAGTCGCGGGCCAGCGCCGGCATCAGGAGACGCCAGGCGTACCAGTTCTCCGGCCAACCGTGCACCAGCAGCAACGGTGGTCCGTCACCACCGACGACCGCGTGCTGACGAAGTCCACCGGCATCGACGTACAGACTGGTGAACGTGTCGGTGAAGCCGGCCGGAAGCTGCGGCGCCTGCGAGACGGAGCCGCGGCCCGTCGCGACCGGAAACCCGGTGGGAGCTGAGCCCATCACGATCTCCTTACACACCTCGAAGCTCCGGGTCGGGGCAGATTCACCGTAGCGCCGGCAGGGGGGCGTGCGAGCCGGAACGCCCCGCTACCATCGGCCTGATGCGGGCCGAACAGATCTCCGAACCGGTGGCCGGGCACGGCGAGGGACCGGTCTGGTGGCCCGGCTGGGGTGGCCTGCGCTGGACGGACATGTTCGCCGGTGACGTCCTCACGCTCGATCCCGACGGCGGTACGGTGACCCGGCACCACGTGGGCGAGTTTCTCGCCGCGTTCCGGCCGCGGGCCGGCGGCGGCATGGTGGCCGCGCTGAGCCGAGGATTCGCCCTGGTCGACGCCGACGGGACGGTCCGGCGACTCGACGACCTGTGGGACGACCACACCGTGCGGATGAACGACGGCGGATGCGACCCGGACGGCCGCTTCTACTGCGGCTCGATGTCGGCCGACGGCTCACCGGGTGCGGGATCGCTGTACCGGCTGGACCCCGACCTCTCCACCCATCGGGTGGTGAACGGTGTGACGACCTCCAACGGGCTCGCCTGGAGTCCGGACGGCACCACGGCGTACTACGTGGACAGCGCCACCCGGCGGGTGGACCGGTTCGACCACGTCGACGGCCTGCTGGTGGACCGGCGGCCGTTCGTGGTGGTGCCGGAGGGCACCGGCGTGCCCGACGGCATCAGCGTGGACGCCGAGGGGCACGTGTGGGTGGCCATGTGGGCGGGGTCGCGGGTGTGCCGGTACGCGCCGGACGGTCGCCTGGATGCCCGGGTCGACCTGCCGGTCAGCCGCGTCAGCGCGTGCACGTTCGGCGGCCCGGCGCTCGACCAGCTCTTCGTCACCACCTCCCGGCGTGGCATCGACCCCGCCGACGAGCCGGACGCGGGGGCGGTGTTCCGCGTCGACGTCGGTGTGCGCGGGCTGCCGGTCGTGCCGTTCGCCGGCTGAGCCGGCAGGCCACCCGGGCTCGGGGACCTGCCGGCTCGGTCGACGATCAGACGCGGACGAACTTCACCGCGTCCGCCCGGGCACAACCCGAACCGCTGGCGGTGGTCCGGACGTGGCCGCTCGTCCCGGCCGGGAAGTACCAGGTGCCCAGGGACACCCACCCGCTCGTTCCGGAGGAGCCGTCGAGGGTGCTGGTCGACGTCGTGCCGTCGTGGACGACGTCGTAGCGCTGGGCGGGATCGCTGTTGCTGGCCACGATCTTGTACGCGAAGACCTCGTAGGTGCCGGCGGCCCGCAGGTCGGGTCGCCAGGTCGCGGTGGACCCGGCACTGGAGCAGGTCGCGTACCGGGTGGGTGAGTTGCGCGTCCAACCGGTCAGCGTCGAGGTCGACCAGTTCCCCGTCTCGGTGTAGCCGTACGCGCCGGGGCCGTCGTTGTCGACGTAGTGGTTCTTCTGCCAGTAGCGGATGTAGTCGAACTGCACCGTCGAGGGAAGCTTGCTGGCGTCGGGCACGGTGCCGTAGGCGATGCTGGTCAGCCAGATGGCGGTGTAGTCGTGGGTCCACTGGTCCGGGGTGTAGGGGTGCGTCGCCTTGAGGATCCCGTCGACGTAGTACCGGACCGACCGCTCGTCCCAGTCGACCCCGTAGGTGTGCCACTGCCGTAGGTCGAAGCCGATGTCGTAGATCCCGCTGGTGTAGTAGGTCGCCGCCCGTTGGCCGGAGCCCGTCCAGGTGATCACGTTGTGCCGCAGGTGTTGCGGCTTGATCGAGTCGATCTCGAAGACGTCGATCTCGGTGCGCTGGTCGGCCGGGAAGGTGGTCGACCCGTCGCCGGCCTGGAGCCAGAACGCGCTGTGCCAGCCGGCGCCGTCATTGATCTTCGCGCGGGTCTCGTAGTAGCCGTAGCGCAGCTTCTGCTTGCTGACCAGACCGCCGCCGGTGAAGTTCATGCCGCCGTAGCTCTCCTGCCGCAGGGCGATGTTCATCGCACCGCCGGAGACCGAGACGTTCTGCGGTCGCTGGGCGCTGTAGGCCTTGACGTCGGTGCGGTAGTTCCACTTCCCGGTGTCGACCGTGGTGCCGTTGAACTCGTCGGAGAAGGCGAGGGTCCAGCCGGTGCCGGTCGGCGCGGCCCGGGCGGGGTCGGGCGCGAGCACGGCGAGGCCACCGGCGGCGAGTGCGACGGCGAGCCCGCCGCGTAGGACGGATGTGAGGGTACGCATGGGAACCTCCGAGGGGACGGACTGGAGCTGAGGTCAGTTGCGGCCGTGGTACAGGCGGCCGTTGGTGGTGTCGGCGAGGTAGAGCACGTCGGTGCCGGCGGCGTCACGCTCGACGGCGAGCCGGTCGATCGGCAGACCGGGTGCGACCGCCGCGGTGGTCCAGGTGCCCCCGTTCTCGGTGGCGAGGAGGACCCGGTCGGTGCCGGAGGTACGGGCGAAGTAGATGCGCTTGCCGTCGGTGGGGTGCCAGGTGATGCCGAGTGCCGCCCGGGTCTGCTCGGCGGCGTACACCGTCTGCCGGGTCCACGCTCCGTTCCCGCCGACGTACGCGTAGCGGACGGTGAAGATCGGGCCGCTGGCCAGCGAGCGGTAGCGGTAGGTGATCTTCGGGCTGGTGCCGTCGAGGGTCAGCTTGGCGCTCTGCACGGCCGGGCCGGTGCTCTCGTTGCCCTCGTAGACCTCGCCGGCCTCGATCGGCTGCACGACGTCGGCGTTGCTGGTGGAGACCGGCACGGTGCGGGGGGCGCCGGTGTGGTCGACGAAGGTGCCGCTGGCCGGCCGGTACTTCAGGTAGCTGAGCTGGTGCCGGAACGCGGCGGACGGGTAGAGGCTCCACTCCCAGAGGATGTGCAGGTCACCGGCGGAGTCGAAGCGCAGGTCGTCGGGGTAGACCGACCGGTTGGCCGAGGCGGCGACGACGGCGACCCGGCTCCAGGTCGAGGCCGCGTTGTTCCAGCGGTACAGCCGGCCGGAGCGGCCCTCGCCACTGGTCCCGACGAGTCGGGCGAACAGGTAGACATCACCGTTGGGCGCGGTGGTGAGCACCGGATAGGTCACGCCGATCCCCTGGTCCGGCATGTCGCCGGAGCGGTTCTGCGGGACACCGCCGGCGCTGTCGGAGCGGAAGTACCGCCACGTGTCGTTGTGCATGGAGGTGAAGACGTGGAACCGGCCGCTGCCGTCGCGGGCCATCGACGGCTGGTGGTGACCGATGTCGTCGACGTACTCGGCCTGGGTGCCGCCGTTCATCAGTGGCAGCCGGGTCCACGAGCCACTGCCGTCGCGGCGGGCGATCGCGACCCGGTGGTTGCCGGCCGTCGGGGCGGGCTCGTTGAAGGCGAAGTAGGCGTACTGCTGGGCGCCCACGTACGTCTCGACGGGGGTCCACCAGGCGGCCTGGTTGGACGAGTCGATGGAATAGGGGACGAGGGTGACGGCGGCCGGGGCGGCAAGGGCCGGGCCGGGGTGGAGCGCCACCGTCGTCAGGACGACGAGGACGCCGGTGAGGAGTCTGCGCACAGCTACCTCCGGGAGGTCATCCGGTCAGCGCGGCCACCATCGCGGCCAGTCCGCCGGGGCGGGTGAGCGATCCGCCGACGCCCAGGGCACGGGCGCCGGCGGCACGGAACTCGGCGGCGTTCGCGGCGGTGATCCCGCCGGTGGCCACCAGGTCGAGGTCGGGGAACGGGCCGCGCATCTCGCGGATCCACGACGGTCCCAGGGAACCGGCCGGGAACACCTTGAGCCAGTGGCACCCGGCGCGCAGTGCCCGGTGCACCTCGGTGGCGGTGGCGACACCGGGCAGGTGGGGCGCGTCGGCCGCGACGCTGGCCGCCAGCACGTCGAGGTCGAGACCGGGTGCCACCGTGAACGCGGCGCCCGCCTCCACCGCGAGGCGGACGTGCTCGACGGTGAGCACGGTGCCGGCACCGACCGGCTCACCGCGGGCGGATCCGGCGCGGGCCACCGCCGTCAGGACCCCGAAGGCCTCCGGGCTCTGCACCGGGACCTCGACCACACCGAGACCGGTGTCCCAGACGGCTTCGGCCAGGTCGACGGCGGTGTCGACGGCCAGTCCGCGCAGAATGGCCACCAGGGGACGGTCGCCGAGGATGGTGGCGAAGTCCGGCATGGTCGTACTCCCAGGGGTTCTCGGGTGGTGTGGCGGTGCTGCGCCGGGGCGGTCCGTCGGACCGCCCCGGCGGCCGGGCTCACTTGATCAGTGACGACATCTGCTCGCGGGCCTCGGTCAGCGCCTCCTTGGGCGAGGACCGGCCGATGAGCGCGGCCTGCACCTTCTCGGCCAGCACCTTCTCCATCTGGGAGAACTGCGGGTAGATCCAGAACGGGCCGGCGGTGGAGTTCGCCGCGATCTCCCGGGTGAAGGCGGCCGCGAAGGCGTTCTGCTGCACGTCGGAGGCGGCCAGACCGGCCTTGGTGGTCGGCGGCAGGCCGGCCTTGGCGAACCACTCCATGCTGTACGCCGGGTCGGTGGTGAGGGTCTTCGCGAACTGTGCCGCCGCGGCGCCGCCCTCGGCGTTGACGACCGCGATGACGTGCCCCCAGGCCAGGTGACGGGGCTTGTCGCCGGCAGCGCGGACCGGACGGGCGACGGGACGGAGTTTGTCGCCGAGGGCGCTGTCGGTGGAGGACTTGGTCACGGCCGCCCGGCCGCTGATCGCGTCCTCGTAGAAGGCGGCCTTGCCCTGCGACATCAGGGCACGGGCGTCGACCCGGTTGACGTCGGCCGCGATCAGCTTCTCGTCGTAGAGCTTCTTGTACCAGGTCAGGGCGGCGACGCTGCCCTCGTCGTCGACGACGATCCGCCCGTTCTCGACGACCGGCGAGCCGAAGGTCCACATCCAGGCGATGATGTCCTTGAGCTGGTCGACCTTGGTCATGGCGGCGTACGGCACGATGCCGCCGCCGAGGCCCTTCACCGCGCGCAGCGCCGCCTCGAACTCCTCGACGCTCGTGGGCGGGGCGCTCACCCCGGCCCGGGTGAGGATCTCCTGGTTGCCGATCAGCCCGATGCCGGCCTGGGTCCACGGCAGGCCGACCTGCTTCCCATCGACCTTCCCGAGCGCGAGCGCGGCGTCGGTGTAGTCCTGGCCGGCGGCGACGCTGCCCAGGTCGGCCAGCTTGCCGGTGGCGGCGAGGGTGGCCAGCCAGGCCACGTCGAGCTGCATGGCGCCCTTGAGCTGACCGCCCTGCACCTGGAGCAGCAACTGGTTGAGGTAGTCGTTGTAGGGGTACGACGGCGTCTGGATGCTGGTGCCGCCGTTCGCCCCGGTGTACCGGCTGATCAGGGCGGCGAGGGGTTCCTTGGTGACCGCCTCGTTCGCGGCCCAGGTGGTGAACGGGAACTGCTTGACGTCGTCGTCGGTGAGGCCGCCGGACGACTCCGTCGGTCCGGACGGGGCGCAGGCCGCGAGCGTCGGGCCGGCGACGGCGAGACCGGCGCCGACACCCAGGAGCTTGAGCAGGTTTCGGCGGGAGAACTGGTCGGACATCTGCGTCTCCAGTTGTGGACGGGGTGGTGGGGGAAGGTCAGCCCTTGACGGCGCCGGCGGTGAGTCCGGCGACGAGATAGCGCTGCAGGACGGCGAAGCCGATCACGACCGGCAGCGAGACGACCAACGATGCGGCCATCAACGCCGGCCAGGCGGTCTCGACCTCGCCGAGGAACGTGTTCACCAGGCCGGGCGGGAGTGTCTGCTTCTCCGGCCCGGCGAGGGTGAGGGCGAAGATGAAGTCGTTCCAGCCACGGATGAAGGCGAACAGGCCGGTGGCGACGAGTCCGGGCAGGGACACCGGCAGCAGGATCCGGTGGATGATGGCGCCCTGGCCGGCGCCGTCCACCTTGGCCGCCTCGATCAGCTCGTCCGGGATGGTGTCGAAGAATCCCTTGAGCATCCAGATGCACAGCGGCAGGGTGAACGTGGTGAAGGAGAGGATCAGCGCGAGGTACGAGTTGAGCAGCCCGACCTGGCTGAAGACCAGGTAGAGCGTGATCAGCAGGAGTGCCTGCGGAAACATCTGCGAGGCGAGGACGAGGTACATCAGCGAGCGCCGGCCGCGGTAGCGGAACTTGGCGAACGAGTAGGCGGTGTAGGCGGAGACGACGACCGTGAGCAGGGCGGTCAGCGTCGACACGATCAGGCTGTTTACCAGGTAGCGCAGCAGCACCGGGTTGTCCCACAGCGTGCTGAAGTTCTCGACGGTCAGCCGTTCCGGGAAGAGCCGGGGCGGGAACCGGAAGACGTCGGCGGTCGGCGTGAACGCCGTCACCGCCACCCAGTAGACCGGCCCGAAGGCGAAGACGCCCAGGACGGCGACCGTGACGATGGCGCCCCAGGACGGCGGACGGCGTCGGCGGCGGGGGGCGGGGACGGCCGGCGGCGCCGCCGAGGCGGTGTCCGGCGGTGCGGCTGTCATCGTCATGCCTGCTCACCCCGCTCGCTGATCCGGACGTAGACCACGACCAGGGCCATGATCAGCACGAGCCAGAGTGCGCCGAGCGCGCTGGCCTTGCCCAGGTCGAACCCCTTGAACGCGGTGTCGTAGACCGCGACGGCGAAGGTCGTGGTGGAGCCGGCGGGGCCGCCGCCGGTGAGCACGTAGATCATGTCGAAGTGCTGGAGGTTCCAGATCACTTCCAGGAGTACGACGATGCCGAGGATCCCCCGCAGGTGCGGGAGCGTCACGTGCCGGAACCGGGCGACCGGGCCGGCGCCGTCGAGGCTGGCCGCCTCGGTCAGCGTCGCGGGGATGGTCTGCAGGCCGGCAAGGAGCATCACCATGATCCACGGGAAGCTGGCCCAGGTCTTGGCGACGATGATCGCCGCCATGGCGGTGCCGGGGTCGCCGAGCCAGGTGATCGGGTCGTCCACCAGACCCAGCCCGACCAGGATGCCGTTGAGCAGGCCGTAGTTGGCGTTGAAGATCCAGAGCCAGACGAAGGAGACGACCACGCCGGGGATCACCCAGGGAAACAGGAAGAGCCCGCGCAGCACCGACCGTCCCCGGATGCGGCTGTTCAGCGCCAGCGCCAGGGCGAAGCCGACCACCACCGGCGCGACGGTCGAGCCGATCGTGTAGACGATCGTGTTCTGCATGATCGACCAGAACTCGCCGTCGAGCACCGCGCGGAAGTTGTCCAGCCCGACGAACGTGCGGCCCGGAACGACGAGGCTCTGCGCGAAGACGCTGGTGCTAAGCGCGCCGATCAGGGGATAGAGCACCACCGCGCCGAACAGCGCGAGCGCCGGGAAGGTGAGCAGCAGCCCGAACGTGCCGTCGGACAGGCCACGGCGTACGGGAGCGGTCGGCGTGGTCATGCCGGCATCCCGAGGGGTTCGGCGGCGAGGTGGGCCGGCCCGACGTAGCCCAGCCCGATGCTGATGGAGTCCGCCGCCTCGATCACGGCGCGGGCCAGGGACGCCTCACGGGTGCCGAGGTCGATCGCCGAGAGCGGACCGGAGACCGACAGGGCCGCCACCACCGCGCCGGAGGAGTCCCGGATCGGCGCCGCGACGCAGGCCCGGCCCAGCGCCAACTCCTCGACCTCGGTGGCGTAGCCCCGGGCCAGGGACCGGGCGATCTCCTCGTCGAGCTGGTCGTGGCTGGTCACCGTGCGCGGGGTGTATCCGACGAGGGCGGCCTCCGGCAGCAGTTCCCGGCGCTCGGCGGGGGTCATCCCGCACAGCAGGGACTTGCCGAGCCCGGTGGCGTGCAACGGATTGCGCTGTCCGGACAGGACGAACGCCCGGGGCGACTGGCGACCCTCGAAGTTGAGCAGGTAGAAGAGTCGGTCGTCCCGACGGACCGCGACGTTCGCGCCGAGGCCGAGCTCACCGGCGAGGTTCTGCGCGATCTGCCGGGCCTCGCGGTGCACGGGATGGGCGTTGAGCACCGCGCCGCCCAGCGTGACGACGTCGAGCCCCAGGCGGTAGAGGCCGCTGATCGGGTCCCGGTCCACGAACCCGGCGACCTCCAGTGTCGCGAGCAGCCGTGACGCGGTGGACACGCCCAGGCCGGCCGCCTTGGCCACATCGGAGACCCGCAGCTCGGCCCGTCCGGCGGTGAAGGCGCGCAGGACCGTGAAGGCCCGCTCGACGCTCTGATTGCTTCCCGTTTCCGCTGCCATCTGCCGGCCTCTCTGGAAATTGCTTGCGTGATACGGCAAGGTATCCCGCATGCTGCAAGCGGTCAACCGTCTGTCGGGAGTGGCTTGTGAAGATTGAACGGGTGCAGACCTGGGTCCTCAAGGTGCGCCCACCCGAGGCGTACCTCGGGCAACGGCCCGACCCCGGCGGAGACGACGGCTACTACCTGCGCCCGCCCTGGCGCAGCCTCTACTCCGACCGGTTCGAGACGATGCTGGTCCGGATCACCGCCGGCGACGGCCGGTACGGCTGGGGCGAGGCCCTGGCCCCGGTCGGTCCGGAGATTCCCCGCGCGGTGGTGGATCGGCTGCTGGCCCCCGTACTGATCGGCACCGACCCACGGCGAGTACGTCCGCAGTGGAGCCGGTTGACCGGGCTGATGCGCGAGCGGGGGCACCTGGTCGGGCACCAGGCCGACGCGCTCGCCGCCGTCGACACCGCACTGTGGGACCTGGCCGGCAAGGCCCACGGCGTCCCGGTGCACGCCCTGCTGGGCGGTGCCTTCCGGGAGCGGGTGCCCACCTACGTCTCGGGCCTGCCCCGCTCTACCGACGCCGACCGCGCCGCCCTCGCCGCGGACTGGGTCGGTCGGGGCGTACGGGCGGTCAAGCTCCACCTCGGCCGGGGGGTCGACGCGGACCTCGCCACCTACGACGCCGTCGCCGCGGTCCACCCGGACCTGACGGTGGCCGTCGACGCCCACTGGGCGTACGACCTGGCCGACGCGCTGCGGCTGGGCCGGGCCCTGGACGAGCGGCGGGCCTGGTTCCTGGAGGCACCGTTGGTCCCCGAGGACGTCGAGGGACACCGGGAGCTGGCCGCGGCCCTCACCACGCCCGTCGCGATCGGTGAGGCACTGCGCAACCGCTACGAGTTCCGCACCTGGCTGGCGGCCCGCGCCGTCGACCTGTGCCAACCCGACGTGGCCCGCACCGGCATCACCGAGGCCATGGCCATCGCCGAGCTGGCCACCGCGCACCACGTACCGGTCGCGCCGCACCACTCGGTGGGCCTCGGCGTGGCGGTGGCCGCCGGACTGCACGTCGCCGCGGCGGTCGAGGCGATGCCCGCCTTCGAGTACCAGCCCACGACGATGGCCGTGGCCGACACCATCCTGACCGCCCCGCTCGCCGGCGGCCCCGTCTCCTTCGCACTTCCCGACGCGCCCGGCCTGGGCGTCGACGTCGACCTGGCAACCCTGATGGAGGACTCATGACCCGCTCCACCGACGTACGCGGTCTCATCCCGGTACTCGCCACCCCGTTCCGCGCCGACGGGGAGCTGGACCTCGACTCGCTGGCCCGGCTCGTCGACTTCCAGGTGTCCGCGGGCGTCGACGGGGTCGCCGTGTTCGGGTTCGCCAGCGAAGGCTTCGCCCTCACCGCACGGGAGCGCGCCGAGATCCTCCGGGTGGTGACCGCGCGGGTCGGTCCGCGCGTGCCGGTGGTGGCCGGGGTCGGCGCGACCGGCACCCGCGAGGCGGTCGAGCAGGCCGCCGCGGCGGCCGAGGCCGGCGCCAGCGTGGCCATGCTCATCCCGCCGCACATGGTCAAGCCGAACCCCGCACAGATCGTCGACTTCTACGGGACGGTGGCCGGTGACGGCGGCCTGCCGGTGATGGTGCAGGACGCCCCGGCCTCGACCGGGGTCACCATGCCGGTGCCCCTCATCGCCGAACTGTCCAAGCTGACCGGTGTCACCTCGGTCAAGGTCGAGACCCAGCCCACCGCCCCGAAGCTGGGCGCGGTGGTCTCCGCCGTGGCCCCGGACTGCCTGGTCCTCGGCGGCCAGAACGCCCTGTTCCTGCTCGAGGAGTACGACCGCGGCGCCGCCGGGACGATGCCCGCCTGCGAGTTCCCCGATCTGCTGCGAACCGTGCTCGACGCCTCCGATCCGGCCGCCGCCCGGGCGGCCTTCAACCGGGTGCTCCCCCTGATCCGCTTCGGGCTCCAGCCCGGCATCGCCTGGTCGATCCACAAGCACGTGCTGGTCCGCCGGGGCGTCATCGACACCGCCACGGTACGACCGCCCGCCGTGGACGCCGACCCGGCGACCCTCGCCGCGCTCGACGCGATCCTCGCCGACCTGGACCTGGCGTGACCGGCCGGGTCGCCGTCCGGCCCTGGTCCGGTGCCGGGGTGAGCCGATGAGTGGCCGCGGCGTGCTGGTCGTCGGCGCCAGCTCCCCCATCGGCGCGTCGATCGGCCGGGCCTTCCAGGCCGGCGGCGACATCACCGTCGGCGCGGCCCTCGACCCCGTCGACCGGGGTGGGTACGACCACACCGCGGTCGTCGACTGCGCGACGGCAGCCGGCGCCGACACCGCCGTACGGGCCGCCATCGCCGCCGCCGGTCGGCTCGACGTGGTGGTGCTCGCCGCCGCCGCGATGCCGGTCGGTCCCGTCACCGCGACCACCGACGCGCAGTGGCGCACCGCCCTGGACGCCACGCTGGGCACCGCGTTCGCGGTCACCCGGGCGGCGCTGCCGCTGCTGCCGGACGGGGCCGCGATCGTCGCGGTCAGCTCGGTGAACGCGTTCCTTGCCGCACCGGGGGTCCCCGCGTACGCCGCCGCCAAGGCCGGGGTGGAGGGGCTGGTACGCCAGCTGGCCCTGGAGTACGGACCACGCGGGATCCGGGTCAACGCGGTCGCCCCGGGCATGATCGGCGATGCCGTCGACGACGCGGCCGCCGGCTACCCGCTCGGTCGCACCGGCACACCCGACGAGGTCGCAGCGGCCGTGCACTTCCTCGCCCACGCGGGCTTCGTCACCGGGGTGACCCTGCCGGTCGACGGTGGGCTGTCCATCGCGTCTCCGGCGGCGTTCCTCCGCGCCGATCTGCGCGCCCGGTGGCTGACGTGACCGACCGACCCGACGTGGTCGGCTTCGGTGAGGCGATGGTCCTGCTCCAGCCGCCGGACGGCGACCACCTGGAGTCGGCCGCCACGCTGGAGGTCCACGTCGCCGGGGCCGAGTTCAACCTCTGCGCGGCGGTGGCGCGGCTGGGGCTGCGCGCCGGGTTCTGCAGCCGGGTCGGCCGCGACCCGTTCGGGACACGACTGCTGGCCGAGGCCACCGAGCTGGGCATCGCCAGCGACCTCGTCGAAATCGACCCGGACCGCCCGACCGGGCTCTTCCTCAAGGACGTCCGCCCCGACGGCCACCGCCGCGTGCACTACTACCGGGCCGGCTCGGCGGCGGCGGCGATGGACGTCTCGGACGCGGCACGCCTGCTCGCCGCCCGACCCCGGGTGGTCGCCGTCTCCGGTATCACCGCCGCGCTCGGCCCGGGTCCGCTGGCGGCGGTCACCACGCTGGCCGGACCGGCACGGCAGGCCGGGAGCAGGTTCGCGCTCGACCCCAACCTGCGTCCGGCTCTCGGTCCGGTGCGGGACCAGGCGGCACGGCTGCGACCGCTCCTGCCGTACGCCGACTTCCTGATCCTGGGCGTCGACGAGGCCGGTCCGCTGTTCGGGGTGAGCGAGCCCGACGCGGTCTTCGCCGCCGCCGCGGCGGCGGGTGCCGGGGAGACCGTCCTCAAGGCCGGCGAGCGGGGCTGCTTCGTCCTCGCCGACGGTGTCGTGGTCCATCTGCCCAGCGACGCTCGCCGCGTCGTGGACCCCGTCGGCGCGGGTGACGCGTTCGCGGGCGGTTACCTCGCCGCCCGGCTGTCCGGAGCGGACACCGTCGCGGCAGCCCGGTTGGGCAGCCGGCTGGCCGCCGCGGTGGTCGGCCGGCGCGGAGACACGGCCGGGCTCCCGGACGCGGCGACGGCGGCCGCTCTGTTGCGGGACGGCCGGTAGCTGGTACCACGGCGGTGGCCCCGGACGGACAGGACGCGGGGACGCCCGCTCAGGCGGCTTCGCCCGCGGTCAGGCCGGTTCGAACCGTACGGCGTCGGCGACCACGTAGCCGTTGGCGTCGTTGGTGACCTCCACGAAGGAACTGGAGCCGGCGGCCAGGGAGAACGTGCCCAGCAGGTTCCAGCGTCCGCCGTTGGCGGTCTGGTCCACCCGGACGGTGGTGGTGGCGCCGTCGGAGGTCCGGACGAGGTACGGGACGTTGGTGCCGTGATTGGGGTAGGCGTTCCACCAGGCGTAGATCCGGTAGGAGCCGGTGGCGCTCAGCCGCGGCGCGAAGCGGAAGGCGCTGGAGCCGCTGCCGGCGACGTGGTAGTGCTCGGTACGCAGGATCCGGGCGCCGGACGTGCCGACGGTCCAGGTGCCGGACCGGACTGCCGCCTCCCGGTCCTCGTTGTCGACGACGACGGAGTGGACGGGGTCGGCCGTGCGGAAGGCCGACTGCGCCTTGACGAACTTCGCCAACCAGGAGGTCGCCGCCTGCCGGGCCACCCACGACTCGCGCCCGGTGTACGTGTCCTCGCCGGAGCTGGTGTAGGTGCGACCGTCGGTGGACCGGGCCTGCATCTCCTGGACCCTGCCCGCGTGCAGCGCTTCCCACACCGGGGCCTTGACGGAGGCGAACTGGTCGAAGCCGTAGAGAGCGGCGAGCGCGTCGACGGTGGCGAAGTGCGCCCGCCGGCCGGTGCCCCAGTCGTTGCTCTGCGGGTAGTAGGCGTCACCGCTGCCCGGCACGTACATGGTGCCGCCCGGACTCGCGTAGGGCGGGGAGGTGAACGTCAGGTCCACGAAGGCGTCGTAGACCCGGTCGACCCCGTACCGCGCCGAGACGGGGACCGCCTGACCGGCGAGGGACCACATCAGGGCACCGCCGGTGTTCTGGTCGATGGTGGCCATGTAGTCGGGGTGCACGAAACCGTGGTTGGTCACGGTGGCGTCGGCGTTCGCGTTGGACCCGTACAACCAGTCCTTGATCGCCCGTCCGTTGTACCGGGTGGTCGAGGTGGTGTCCTGTGGCCGGGCGAACGCCGAGAGCTGCAGCTCGGTGAGCTTGTACAGCCAGGCGTGCCGGTGGCCGTGCGAAGGCAGCATCACCACGGCCAGGTTGAGCAGCATGGCGTTCCAGGCGTTCTCCTCGGCCTTGCTGTCACCGGCGGTCACGACGGTGCCGGCCGCGTCGCGGTAATACGGCACCCGGTAGCCGATGAACCGGTCGGCCTCGGAGATGACCATCGCGCGCACGTACGCGCGGTCGGTGCTCGACAGGTCGTCCCACAGTAGCCAGCCGGCAGTGCCGGCCAGGGCTGCCCAGTACGCGCTCTGCCAGCCCGCGCCCCAACCACCGGAGGAGTTCGCGCGGTGCCGGTACGCCACGGACGTGGTCAGCCTCTCGGCCCTGGCCAGGGCGTCGGCCCGGCTCACGCCGGTCACCTGCGGATCGTAGGCGCCGGTCTTCAGCGAGATCGCCAGCGCGTACGCCTGACTCGCCGGGGGGCGCACCTGGTGTTCGCCCGTGCCACCCAGGGTCAGGTACGTGCCGGTCTGTGAGCCGAAGTTGCCCGTCCACCAGGTGCCCAGGGCGTACTTGTTGGTCGACAGCAGGACGCTGCGCGCCAGCGTGGAGTTGCCGTCGGTCGGCAGGGCGGCGGTGAACCGCGCCCAGTCGACCGGTACGACGTCGAGTTCCGCGGCGCGTGCCGGCGTACCCACGAGGGTGGCGACCAGAACGGCGATGACGCCACTGGCGAGCAGTCTTCTCACGGGCGGTCCTCGCAGTGTCGGAGGGAGGCTCGGCGCCGTGGCGCGCGCCGTTGTGTCCACACAGTACGGTCCGTGAGGCCGGTCGACCATGGGTCGATGGCTGTGGATGTCACGGTGTGACCTTCGGCGAGCCCCGGGCACGCCACGCTGCGCGACATCCGAGCAACTCTCGGACCATCTCCTCCGCCACTTTGCTCTGCACCCCGATACGCACCGGTGACGGGGAGTCACGGTGGGGCCGGAGGTAGGCCTCACCCCACAACGAGAAGCCCCTGTTCAACGTCGTGGCGCGTCCTGGGGTGCAGAGCAAAGCGGCGGGAGGCGCGTGCGCGCGAGTGAAGCACCGTCACGGTCGGTATCGCATCGCGAAGGTGACACGCAGTGACTGGCCAACACGACGATCGCACTGCGATGATCGGTACCGTGACGTCGTTGCGCCGTCTGGTCACGTCAGGATCACCGCTGGAACCGGAGATCGGCTTCTCCCGCGCCGTACGGATAGGGCCGTACGTGTCCGTGGCCGGCACCGCGCCGATCGCGGACGACGGCACCGCCGCCGGTCCGGGAGACGTGTACGCGCAGTCCGTGCGGTGCCTGGACATCGCCGAGCAGGCCCTGCGCGAGGCCGGGGCGACGCTGGCGGACGTCATCCGCACCAGGGTCATGCTCGTCGACATCACCCGTTGGCGAGAGGCGGCGCGCGCGCACGGCGAACGGTTCGCTCAGATACGACCGGCGTGCACGTTCGTGGAGGTCTCCGGTTTCATCGATCCGGCGTGGTTGGTGGAGTTCGAGGTCGACGCCGTGGTGGGAACGAGCGGCTGAAGCGTCCTCCCGTCCCGTCGGTCAGATCACGGACAGTCGGTGCGCCACGCCCGATCCGGCCGCCGTCCATGTGAGATCAACAGGCTTCTGACCTGGCAATTCGCACGGAGGGCGTGCCTATAGTCGAGGTGCACCCCAGCGTTGTCGCCTGCCGAACCGACCGGTCCGGAATCCTCACGATCGGACGTGCACCATGGACGCTTTCCTGCGCAGGTACGGCAAGGCGCTCGCCGCGACCGCCTTCGCCGCCGTCACCACGCTGTATGTGACGTCGTCGGGTGACGGGCGTGTCGACCCCGACGAGTGGGTCGCCGTCGCGATAGCGGCGACCAGCGCCGTCGGCGTGTACGTCGTCCCCCTGGCACCGCGCTACCGCTGGACGAAGACGGCCGTCGCCGCACTGCTGGCCGCCCTGCAGGTCCTCGTCACGGCCATCCTCGGCGGCCTGCGCGCCGACGAGTGGCTGCTGATGGCCATCGCCGTCGGGCAGGCGGTCGGCGTCGCGGCGGCCCCGGCGACGTCCGGCAACGGCGTCACGAGCCGGCCCACGGCCGGCCCGGCAGCGGCACGACGCGACGAGTGACGGCGATGTCCGACCCACCGGCGAAGACAGCCCGATCAGCCGCTCTGACCTGCCCTTATGTCGGATCTCATCACTACGTGGTCGAAGGCGGCGGTGATATGACTGAGGTGTCGGCCACCAATGGTGCTAGCCGTCGTCCCCACACCGCACACACCTCCGATCGCGGACCGTGTGCGGGGGCCACCCGGCGGGCGACCCTGAGGAGCATGCGGTGCCGAAGCAGCGGATCTGGCGTCATCAACGGCCCTTCCAGCACGCGATCATCCTCACCGCGCCGGTGTGCGGGATCCTGATGCTCACCCTGCAGGTGCGACCGCCCTCGGTGGAGATGGCCATGCCCGGGCCGGTCCGCATCGGCTGGCAGGTGGGACTGATCGCGGCCGGTCTGCTCGGCCTGACCGGCCTGCTGTGGCCCGGCCGGTGCTCCACCCGTCTCGGCCTGGAACTGGCGTCGATGCTGATGCTCGGCACCGTCATGGGCATGTACGCCGTCGCCCTGTGGGTGATCTCCGGGCGGATGGCCGTCGTGGCCGCCTCCTTCATCACCGCCGTGGCCCTCGGGGCGTGCTGGCGCGGGTGGGAGATCGTCCGTGACCTCCGACGGCTGATGCGGCCACGGCAGCCGTACCACGCCGACGCCCTCGGCGGGCTCCCATGACACCTCCGCCCGGCACGACGCCCGCGCCTCCCTGGGTCCAGATCCTGCTGTCGGTACTCGGGGTCCTCGGCGGGGCCGGCGGACTCACCGCCATCGCCGCCGTCCTGATGCAACGGGGCAAGTTCCGCGCCGAGGCGGCCGACCTGCTCACCGACACCGCACTGACCCTGGTCCAGCCGATGCGTACGCGGATGACCGAGCTGGAGACCGAGGCCCAGACCAACCGCGAGCAGCTCCGGGTGGCCGATGAGCGGATCCGCCAGCTCCAGTCCACTCTCACCGACCTGCGCGCCACCCTGGACCGGTGGTACGCGGCGATCTTCGCGCCGGATGCGACCCTGCGCTCGATCCGGTACGTCGTCCGCGAGGACCGACGCAGGAACGACAACCGGTAGGGCGAGCCCGGCCCGGCCGGGTCGTCGGTGACCTGTACGTGACATCGCCGGTGAACGATGGACGGCATGCAGCTCACCCGACGACACCTGCTCGGTGCAACCGCGGCAGCCGGAGTGACCGGTCTGGCCACCGGCTGCGAGGCGGACCGGGCGGGATCCGCTGCCCCCTCGGCCGCCGCCCCGGCGAGCGCCGCGCCGACCCTCGACCCGGCGAGTTGGGAGAGCGTACGCGGACAGTTCGCGCTCGACCGCACCCGTGCACACCTGGCGACGTTCGTCTTCTCGGCGCACCCCGCGCCGGTCCGCGCAGCGGTCGCCGCGCACCGCGACGGGCTCGACCGGGACGCCGTGGGTTACCTGGGCACCAACGAGCAACGGCTCGACGAGGCGGTGCTCACCGCTGCGGCGGGCCACCTGGACAGTCGCCCGGAGCAGGTCGCCCTGACTGATTCGACCACGATGGGCCTCGGTCTGGTCTACACCGCGGTCCGCCTCCGTCCGGGCGACGAGGTGTTGACCACCGAACACGACTTCTACGCCACCCACGAGTCGCTGCGGCTGCGGGCCCAGCGGGACGGGGTGACCGTCCGCCGGGTGCGCCTCTACCGGGACCCGGCGACGACGAGTGTGGACGAGGTGGTCGGCAACCTCGCGGCGGCCGTCACCGCTCGGACCCGGGTCGTCGCGCTCACCTGGGTGCACTCCAGCACCGGGGTCAAGCTGCCGATCCGGCAGCTCGCCGAGGCGGTCCGGGCGCGGAGCCCGGAGGCGCTGGTGTGCGTCGACGGGGTGCACGGCTTCGGTGCCGAGGCGGTGACCGCGGCGCAGCTCGGCTGCGACGTGCTGGTCTCCGGATGCCACAAGTGGCTGCTCGGGCCACGTGGCACCGGCCTCGTCTGGGGCAGCGAGCGGGCGTGGGGCCGCATGACACCGGTGATCCCCAGCTTCGACGGGCGCGGCATCGGCCACTGGCTGTCCGGGGGTACGGGCGCGCCGGCGCTGTCCGCCGGCCCCGCGCACACGCCCGGGGGCTACCACAGTTTCGAGCACCGGTGGGCGCTGGCCGACGCCTTCGAGTTCCACCGCCGGATCGGGTCGGAGCGGGTCGCCGCGCGCACCCGGGAGCTGGCCGACCGGCTGAAGGACGGCCTGGCCGGGACGCGTGGGGTACGGCTGGTCACCCCGCGCTCGTCCGAGCTCTCCGCCGGCATCGTCTGCTGTGACATGCCCGGGGTGCAGGTCGGCGAGGCGGTGGGCCGGCTGTACGCGGCGGGCGTGATCGCCACCAGCACCCCGTACCGACCCTCCTACCTCAGATTCGGCGCGACCATCGCCAACAACGAGGCGGACGTGGACGCGGTGCTGCGGGCGGTTCGGGAGCTGGTGTGAGTGCCCCGGCCGATCGCTGGTGGGATCGGCCGGGGCACATCGGTCGGAGCGGTCAGACGAGGTCGAACCGGTCGAGTTCCATGACCTTGGTCCACGCGGCGACGAAGTCGGAGACGAACTTGTCGCGCGCGTCCTCGCTGGCGTAGACCTCCGCGAGGGCCCGCAGCTGGGAGTTGGAGCCGAAGATGAGGTCGACCGCGGTGGCGGTCCACTTCACCTCGTCGGTGGCCAGGTCGCGGATCTCGTACACGTGCTCGTCGGACTCCGACGCCTTCCACCGGGTGCCCGGGGAGAGCAGGTTGGCGAAGAAGTCGTTGGTGAGCACGCCGGGCCGGTCGGTGAGGACGCCGTGCCGGCTGCCGGCGACGGTGGCCCCGAGGGAGCGCAGGCCGCCGACGAGGACGGTCATCTCGGGCGCGGTCAGGTTGAGCATGTAGGCACGGTCGACGAGCAGCACCTCCGGCTGGGTCTTCTCGCCGGACCGCAGGTAGTTGCGGAACCCGTCGGCACGCGGCTCGAGGACCCGGAACGACTCGACGTCGGTCTGCTCCTGGCTGGCGTCGGTGCGGCCCGGCCGGAACGGCACGGTCACCTCGACACCGGCGTCGCGCGCGGCCTTCTCGACGGCGGCCGAGCCGGCCAGCACGATGAGGTCGGCGAGCGAGATCTTCGCGCCGCCGGCGGCGTTGAACTCCCGCTGGATGCTCTCGAGGGTGGCCAGGACCGTCGCGAGCTGCTCCGGCTGGTTCACCTCCCAGCTGCGCTGCGGCTCGAGCCGGATCCGGGCACCGTTGGCGCCGCCACGCTTGTCGGTGGACCGGTAGCTCGCGGCGGAGGCCCACGCGGTGGAGACCAGCTGGTCGGTCGTGAGGCCGGACTCCAGGACCTTCGCCTTGAGGGCGGCGACGGCGGCGTCACCCACGAGCTCGTGGTCGACGGCCGGCACCGGGTCCTGCCACAGCTGGGGCTCCGCCACCCACGGCCCGAGGAAGCGGCTGACCGGACCCATGTCGCGGTGCAGCAGCTTGTACCAGGCCTTGGCGAACGCCAGCGCGAACTCGTCGGGGTTCTCCAGGAAGCGGCGCGAGATCTTCTCGTACGCCGGGTCGACGCGCAGCGCCAGGTCGGTCGTGAGCATCGTCGGCTTGTGCTTCTTCGACGGGTCGTGGGCGTCCGGGATGATCGCCTCGGCGTCCTTGGCGACCCACTGCTTCGCGCCACCGGGGCTGGTGGTGAGTTCCCACTCGTGGGCGAAGAGGATCTCGAAGAAGCGGTTGCTCCACTGCGTCGGCCGGTCGGTCCACGTCACCTCGAGGCCGCTGGTGATCGTGTCCGGGCCCTTGCCGCTGCCGTAGGTGCTCAGCCAGCCCAGGCCCTGCGTCTCCAGCGGAGCGCCCTCGGGCTCGGGGCCCACGTGGTCGTCGGCCGGGCCGGCGCCGTGGGTCTTGCCGAAGGTGTGGCCGCCGGCGATGAGGGCGACGGTCTCCTCGTCGTTCATCGCCATCCGGGCGAAGGTCTCCCGGATGAAGTGGGCCGCCGCGGCCGGGTTCGCGTTGCCGTTGGGACCCTCCGGGTTGACGTAGATGAGACCCATCTCGGTCGCCCCGACGTCGGCCGCCATCTCCTTCTCGGAGACGTAGCGCTCGTCGCCGAGCCAGGTGTCCTCCGGACCCCAGAAGATCTCCTCGGGCTCCCAGACATCCTGCCGGCCGAAGCCGAAGCCGAAGGTCTTGAAGCCCATCGACTCCAGGGCGACGTTGCCGGCGAGCACGAGCAGGTCGGCCCACGAAATCTTCTGGCCGTACTTCTGCTTGACCGGCCACAGCAGGCGGCGGGCCTTGTCGAGGTTGGCGTTGTCGGGCCAGCTGTTGAGCGGGGCGAACCGCTGGCCACCGTCGCCGGCGCCGCCGCGACCGTCGTGGATGCGGTAGGTGCCCGCGGCGTGCCAGCTCATCCGGATCATCAGGCCGCCGTAGTGGCCGAAGTCGGCCGGCCACCAGTCCTGCGAGGTGGTGAGCACCTCGGTGATGTCCCGCTTGACGGCCTCGACGTCGAGCTTGGCGAACTCCCTGGCGTAGCTGAAGCTCGGCCCCAGCGGGTTGACCTTGGACGAATGGGCGTGCAGCACCGAAAGGTCGAGCTGGTTGGGCCACCAGTCGCGGTTGGTGCGCGGACGACCTCCAGTTTTCGGGGTCGGCGAGTCGATCGCCGGGTTCTCGCTCTCGCTGCCGTGCGCGGTCACGGAGTCGTGCGCGACCGGGCAGCCGGCCGCCGCCTTCTTGTCCACGCCCTGCGCGCTGGAGGGCGTGTTGCCCTGGGTGTCGCTCATCTACATCCTTCCGAACTGACGGATTACTGAAAGGTGCGTTCGGCCGCACAGTCGGGGCAGGTGCCCCAGTAGACGACCTCCGCCTCGTCGACCACGAAACCGTGGCCGTCCGAGGCGGTGAGACAGGGAGCATGGCCGACGGCGCAGTCGACGTCGGCGATCGCGCCGCAGGAGCGGCACACGACATGGTGGTGGTTGTCACTGACCCGCGACTCGTACCGGGCGGTCGCACCGGCCGGCTGGATGCGCCGCACCAGACCGGCGTCGGTGAGCGCCCGCAGCACGTCGTACACCGCCTGGTGGGAGACCGTGGGCTGATCCGCCCGCACCAGCGCGATCACCGTGTCGGTGTCGACGTGCGGGTGGTCGCGCAACGCCGCGAGCACCGCCAACCGGGGCCGGGTCACGCGCAACGAGACCGCCCGCAACTGGGTCTCGAAGTCGGGCGTCACGCGACGACCATAGTCCAGTTTTCTGGAATGAATCAAGTTTTGCGCGATCTCAACCCGGACATCTTCCGACCGCGCGGACCGGACCGGCCACGTAGGCGTTCAGCGGGCGCAGCCACCGTCACGGTCCGGCCGGATCAGCGGCTCCGACAGGTCGGGGCAGCCCTTGTACGCGTACGGGTCCCGGCCGGCGACCATGACCACGTCGCGGTAGTCCCACTTGCCGATGTGGGTGCCGGCCGGCGGCGTGAACCAGGGCAGCAGTGACTCGGCGCTCATGTAGTGGTTGACCAGGGCCCGCCGCAGCCCGCGCGGGACGCGGTTGGGCAGCGACCGGTGCAGCAGGTACCCGTTGAAGACGACGATCGAGCCGGCGCGCACCGGCACCGGGACGGCGTCGGCGTCCCGGTAGGGAAAGTCGTACGCCTCGCTGGTGCAGTCGAAGCGGGCGTCGTCGTGCTCGCGGTCGGGGTAGATCACGCCCGGACGGTGTGAGCCGGGCAGGACCCAGAGGCACCCGTTGTCCACGGTCGCGTCGTCGAGAGCGATCCACGCGGCGGTCAGCGAGCGGTCCCGGGTGGGGATGAAGAACTCGTCCTGGTGCCACGCCTGACCGGGTCGCCCCTCACCCTTGGTGAAGAGCATGGACTGCATGGCCTTCACGTTCGGCCCGACGACGGCGGTGAGGACGGCGACGATCGCCGGGTGCGCCAGCATGTCGTGCACCGGGCGGGACAGCTTGTGCGGGAAGTGGACGCAGGCGTGCCGGCGGATCACCTCCTCGTCGTCGTCCGTTGGGCCGGCGGGTCGCAGGCCGGCCACCCGGCCGCGTTCGCCCCGGCAGATGCGCAGGGCCTCGTCCCGCAGGTGCTGCACCTCATCGGGGGCGAGGGCGTCAGGCAGCACGAGGTAGCCGTCGGCGTGGAACCGCCGCGCCCAGTCGGGCGGGGCGGAGATGGACGGAGTGATGATGGATGCCATGGTGGTTTCCTCCCGGGAAGCGACGACGCGGCAAGCATCTCGACCGCCGCAGGTCGCTGGCCATGGAGCTTCCGGCCCCGCCCATGGACGATCGTGACGTGGACCGGCGCCGAGGTCTCGGTGGTGGCCGGCCCCTCGGTGGTCGCCTACCCGCCGGGTGCACGGTACGGCCCACGGCGGCTCGCCGACTTCGAACTGGTGTGGCTGCTCAGTGGCGAGGCGCGGTGGACCTGGCGGCACGCCGGGCGCCACGGTGCGCTGACTCTGCGCCCCGGTGAGCTGCTGCTCGCCCGGCCCGGGCTGCACGACGAGTTCCGGTGGAGCGGTCACCGGACCACCCACCACGGCTATGTGCACTTCACCCTGCCGGCGGGCGCCGAGCCGGTGGACTGGCCGTGGCGGCGCCGACTGACCGAGCACGACCCGATCACCGCTCTGCTGCGCTACCTGCTGTGGGTCGGCGGCCACCACGGCGCCACCCATCCCCGAATCGCGCAGGTCGTCGGTGCGGTGGTCGACCTGTTCGGCAACGGCCCGTTGACGCCGCCGTCCCGAGTACGGCACGACCCGGTCGAACGCCTGCTGGACGCGGTGGCGACGGCCTGGGCCGCCGGGCCTCGGCCAGTCTCCCTCGCCGAGTTGAGCCGGGCCTGCGCGATGTCGCCGGCCCACCTGTCCCGGCTCTTCACCGCCCGGTACGGCACGCCACCGGGGGTCGCCCTGGAACTGGTCCGGCTGTCGCTCGCGGCAGACCTTCTGGTCCGCAGCGATCTGACCGTCGCCCGGATCGCCCGCACCGTGGGCTTCGAGGACCCGCTGTACTTCTCGCGCCGGTTCCGGCTGCGCTACGGCCAGCCCCCCTCGACATGGCGGACCGGTGGGCGCGACCCGCGAGCCCCGCTGGACCGGCGGGGGCTCGGTCCGCTGGCCTGGCGGCTGACCGACCGACACCCCTGATCCCCCCGTCCCGGGATGCGGAGGTAACCGGCCCCGCGGTCAGCGCGGCGGGGCGGTGCTGTCCCGGAGCACCAGCGAGGTGGCCAGCTCGACGCGTACGCCCTGCACCTGCCCGCCGTCGAGCTGCCGCAGCAGCAGGTGCACCGCCTCGGCACCCATCGCCTCCAGCGGCTGGCGAACCGTGGTCAGCCTCGGGGTCAGCCACCCGGCCATCGGCACGTCGTCGAAGCCGACGAGGGAGACGTCTCCCGGCACGTCCAGGCCCCGCTCCCGGCAGGCGTGCAGCGCGCCGAGAGCCTGCTCGTCATTGCCGCAGAAGATCGCCGTCGGCGGGTCCGGCAGGTCCAACAGGTCCAGCGCGTGCCGCCGGCCGCCGGTCTCGGTGAAGTCACCGAAGCGCACCAGGACGGGGTCGGGCTCGATGCCGTACGCCATCAGTCCGGCCCGCCAGCCGTCGATCCGCGCCCGGGTGCACCAGAAGGTCTCCGGGCCGCCGATGACCGCGATCCGGCGGTGGCCGAGCCGGGCGAGGTGCTCGGCGGCGCTCAGCCCGCCCTGCCAGTTGGTGACGCCCACGCTGGGCAGCCCTGCGGCCGGCTCGCCGAGCGGGTCGAGCAGCACCACCGGCACGCCGCAGCTGGTCAGCCGCTCCCCCACCCCCGGCCCGAGCGGGTCGACCACCGCGATGAGGCCCTCGGTGCCGCGGGCGAGCATGAGTTCCAGCCAGTCGCTGCCGCTGCGACGGGCCTTCGAGGTGGACAGCACGACGCCCAGGTCGGCCTCGGCGGCCGTCTCGACGACCGCCCGCGCCACCTCGTCGGCCCACGGGCTGCGCAGGTCCGCCAGGAGCAGGTCGAGGACGCCGGAGCCGCGCACCGTCCGGTCGACGTCGTAGCCGTACTTCTCCAGCAGGCCGGCGACCCGTTCCCGGGTCCGCTCCGCGACGTCGAAGCGCCCCCGCAGCACCTTGGAGACCGTGGGCGCGGAGACGCCCGCCTCGACGGCGATGGCGGCCAGGGTCGGCCGAGTCGGGCGGTGAGCAGCCACGCCACCTCTCCTTTCGGGTCGCTCACGGCAACCCTGGTTGATCGTACGTCCCGGGCAGCATAGGCTGGCGAGGCGATCGAAAGGCTTTCGATCGGGGGAGGTGTGTCGATGTTCCCCTTTCCGCAGGGCTTCGTCTGGGGCACCGCGACGGCCGCGTACCAGATCGAGGGCGCGGTCGCCGAGGACGGCCGCACACCGTCGATCTGGGACGTGTTCAGCGCGAAGCCCGGCAACGTCCGCAACGGCGACACCGGCGCGATCGCCTGCGACCACTACCACCGGGTCGACG
Source organism: Micromonospora sp. BQ11 (assembly GCF_052068135.1). NCBI lineage: Bacteria > Bacillati > Actinomycetota > Actinomycetes > Micromonosporales > Micromonosporaceae > Micromonospora > Micromonospora sp. BQ11. The sequence goes on from NZ_JBQHDB010000003.1 coordinate 232,846, forward strand.
AGGACCTGGACCTCCTGGCCGATCTGGGGGTCGACGCCTACCGGTTCTCCGTGGCCTGGCCGCGGGTCATCGACGACGCCGGCCAGGTCAACCGCAGAGGGCTGGACTTCTACCGCAGGCTCGTCGACGGGCTGCACCGGCGAGGCGTGGAGCCGTTCCTGACGCTCTACCACTGGGACCTCCCCCAGTCCCTGGAGGACCGGGGCGGCTGGACCGCCCGGGACACCGCGCTGCGGTACGTCGACTACGCGCAGGTGGTCCACGAGGCCCTGGGTGACCAGGTCCGGCACGTCACCACCTTGAACGAACCGTGGGTCTCCGCCTGGTGCGGATACGGGCTCGGCATCCACGCCCCCGGGCACGCCGATCCCGGAATGGCTCTCGCCGCCACCCACCACCTCCTGCTGGCCCACGGCCTGACCGCCGGCCGGCTGCGGGAGAAGGACCCGTCCACCCGGGTCGGGATCACGCTCAACCTGTCCCCCTGCGAGCCGGCCACCGACACCGAGGCCGACCGGGCCGCCGCACGGCGGGTCGACGGGCAGCTCAACCGCCTCTACCTGGATCCCCTACGCCGGGGCAGCTACCCGCAGGACGTGCTCGACCTGTACCGCGAGCACACCGACTACGCCTTCGTCCGTGACGGCGACCTCGCCGCGATCAACGCTCCGCTGGACTTCCTCGGCATCAACTACTACCGGCCCAACAGCGTCGCCGACCGGCCGGAGAGCTCCGATCCCCTCCGCGCCGACGTGCGGATTCCGCCCGGCGTGCCGGTCACCGCCATGGACTGGCCGGTGCAGCCCGACGCGCTGACGGACCTGCTGCACCGGGTCAGCGCCGACTACGGTCCCCTTCCGCTCTACATCACCGAGAACGGCGCCGCCTACGAGGACTACGCCGACCCCGACGGTCGGGTCCAGGACCCGCAGCGCGTCGACTTCCTCCGTGGCCACCTGCGGGCCGCGCACCGCGCGATCGAGGAGGGAGTTGACCTGCGGGGTTACTTCCTCTGGTCGCTGCTGGACAACTTCGAGTGGTCGGAAGGGTTCGCCAAGCGGTTCGGCATCGTCCACGTCGACTACCCCACGCAGCGCCGCACCTTGAAGTCGAGCGCCCACTGGTATCGCGACGTCATCGCGCGCGGCGGTCCGGACGTCTGACCGCCCGTTCCGATCGGGGCGGCGTACCGCCCCGACCGGTGCCGGCGAGGATCGCCATCCGCGGCCGATGCGCCGCCACACCGACGTCCATCCACAGGTTTCGACCAGTACGGTGGAGAACCATGCCGAGGCGGTGTCCGGCCGCGTCGTCGATGCGTTTCCGCTATAGGATCCCCAGGTGGATGTGGTTGCTGCCTGCCGGGCCTTCGTGGCCGTCAGCGGCCACGGCAGCTTCACCTCCGGCGCCGCCGCCGCGGGAATTCCGCAATCGGTCGCCAGCCGCCGCATCGCCGCCCTGGAGGAACACTTCGGCGCCCGGCTCTTCGACCGGTCCTCCCGAGCGGTCCGGTTGACTCCCTTCGGCCAGGACATGCTGCCGACGGCACGGCGCCTGGTCGACCTGGCCGACGCCATGGCCGACGACGCCGAGCGGGCGCGGCTGCGCCCACTCCGGGTCGCCGTCCCCGACATCTGCCCACCGAACCGCCTGGCCGCCCTGGTGGCCGCGGCACGACGGCAGCGAATCCACGTGGAGGTGCGGCCGGCCGGTCCGGACGAGCGCGCCCGGCTCTGCCGCACCCTCGAGGTCGGCGCCGGGATCGTGGCGGTTCCGAACGGCACGGCGTCCTGGCGGGTCCCGCTCGGGCTGGCCGCCCGGACCCCTTTCCCGGCACCGACCGTGTTCCTGGAGACCCTCCGCACCGGCCGTTCCGGCGCACAGGCACGGCGGCGGATCCTGATCCAGCCCGAGGACGACGTTCCGCACCTGCGGGATCCGTTGACCCGCGCCGGTCAGTCGGTCGGTCTGGCGCCGGCTCAGGTGACGGTCGCGCCGTCCCTCGTCGACGCCGCGGCGGCGGCGCTCAGCTCTCCCGACCTGCTGCTCTGTTCCCGCCAGCAGGCCGAGGACTTCGGGCTGCACTGGCGCCCCCTCGCCGGCCTGCGGCTCCAGCGCGGGTACGACGTCGCCGCCGGACTGCGCGAGGACCTCGACCAGTTGGGGACCGTCCTCCACGCGGACATCGCGCGCTGTCTGGGCGCCACGGGCGACGACCGGAGGCCACCCCGGGGCGGCACACCCGACGAGCCGCCGGTCGAGGAGCCGGCATGAGCGTCACCGCCGTGGTACGCAACGCGCGGGACCTGCTCGAGGAGGCGGGTCTGCACGGGGCCTTCCTCGTGCGCAACCTCGACACGGGCGAGGAGATCGGCTTCGACGCGGACGTCCCGTACCCGGCGGCGTCGCTGGTGAAGGTGCCGCTGGCGGTCGCCGTCGGAGAACGGGTGGCGCGAGGGGAACTCGACCCGGCGATGCCGGTCGACGTCGCGCCCGGTCGGATCACCACACCGGGGCCGACCGGGCTGAGCCGGTTCCGGCACCCCGCGCGGATCGCCCTGGAGGACCTGCTCTACCTGAGCACCTCCGTCAGTGACGGCGTCGCCGCCGACGCTCTGTTCGACCTCACTCCACCCGCCGTGGTCGCCGCCGAGCTGGGGCGACTGGGTATCGAGGGCATCGCCGTACGGCACCGCGTCGGCGACCTCGCCGACACGCCGGCGGAACGGCTCGGTCCCGAGGAGGCGCACCTGGCCCACTCCCTCGCCATCGGCGCCGTGACACCCGGGCAGGGCCACCCCGTCGCCCAGCTCGACGTCACCCGCGCCAACGCCGGGTCGGCACGGGCCTTCGTCGACCTGCTCCAGGCCGTCTGGCGGCCCTCGGCGATCCACGAGACCACCGCCGCCCGGGTACGCGGGCTGATGGGCGACAACCTGCTCCGGCAGCGGCTGGCCCCCGACTTCACCTCAGACGCCTCCCGCTGGTCCTCGAAGACCGGCACCCTGCTGCACCTGCGGCACGAGGTGGGCGTGGTGGACCACGCCGACGGGCAGTCGTACGCGGTCGCGGCGCTGACCGCCTCCCGCGTGCCGGCCGTCGCACAGCCCGGCAGCGAGGCGACGATGGCCCACGTCGCGCGTACGCTGCACGACCACCTGAGGGCGGGATCCCTGCCCTGGTGGGGTTAGCGCGGCACCGCTACGACAGGTCGTGCGGCCCGGTGTTCGCTCCGCACAGCACGACCGCCACCCGTTCACCCGGCGCGGGCAGGTAGGCGCCCGACGTCAGCGCGGCCAGGGCGACGGCCGCACCGTGCTCGACGGCGATCCGCCAGTCCCGCCACAGACTCCGGCGGGCGGCCACGATGTCCTCCTCGGTGACCAGCACGGAACGGACACCCGTGCGTACCGCCACGTCGAAGGCGATGGTGCCGACGCGGCGGGCGCCCAGGGAGTCGGCGGCGACCCCGGCCACGCCGACGTCGACCGGCGTTCCGGCCGCCAGCGCCGCGTGCAGCGTCGGCGCGGCCGCCGGTTCGACCGCCACCACCCGGGCAACGCCCTCCAGCGCCGCCGCGACCCCGGCCATCAGTCCGCCACCGCCGACGGCCACCAGGACCGTGTCGAGGGCACCCTCGGTCTGGTCCTGCACCTCCAGACCGAGGGTGCCCGCGCCGGCGACGATCTCCGGCTGGTCGTACGCGTGGCAGTACACCGCGCCCGTCGTGGCGGCGTACTCGACGGCGGCCTCGTACGCCTCGGCGTACTCGCTGCCCCGCGTGACCACCGTCGCGCCGTACGCCCGCAGTCCGTCGACCTTGACCTGCGGCGCGCCGTGCGGCACGAACACCGTCGCCGGGACGCCGAGGTGCGTCGCGGCCCAGGCGTTGGCGAGACCGGCGTTGCCACCGGAGGCCACCACGACGCCGACGGACGGGTCGAGGTGGCCCTGTTCCTTGGCCGACAGGATCCGGTTGACCGCACCGCGCGCCTTGAACGACCCGGTGTGCTGCAGGAACTCCAGCTTGAACACGGTCCCCGCCGGAACGAGGTCGGGGCCGGCGGTCACCACCGGCGTGCGCCGGATCTGCCCGGCGGTACGCCCCGCGGCGTCCACCACGTCGGCACGAGTGATCATCGAGGCGTCCTCCCACAGCGGATCGGGTCGTTCGACAAGGATGTCACCCGTGCGTACCAGGACCGCCCGCCCGCCCCTCACAGCTGGGCGACGACCACCTCCGTCGCCCGGGCGATGAGGGCGTTGTCGTAGCCGGCGTCCTTCTCGTCCCGGCTGGACAGCACCGAGAGCACGATCGGCGCGCGATCCGGCGGCCAGATCACCGCGATGTCGTTGCGGGTGCCGTACCCGGCGGCGCCGGTCTTGTCGCCGACGACCCAGCCCTCGGGCACCCCGGCGCGGATCAGGGCGCCGCCGGTGGTGTTGCCCCGCAGCCAGCCGGCGAGGAGGTCGCGGTCCGCCGGGTCGAGGGCGTCGGCGACGGCGTACGCCCGCAGGTCGTCGGTCAGGGCCCGGGCGGTGCTGGTGTCCCGCCGGTCGCCCGGCGTCGCCTCGTTGAGCTCGGTCTCGTAGCGGGCCGCGTCGGTGACCTTGTCGCCGACCTCCTGCAGTTCCTTCTCGAAGCGCTGCGGTCCCCCGAGGTGGCGCAGCAGCAGGTTGCCCGCCGTGTTGTCGCTGTACCGGACGGCCGCGTCAGCGAGGGCGCGCAGCGTCATGCCCTCGGCCACGTGCTGCTCGGTGATCGGCGAGTAGGTGACCAGGTCGTCCGCCGAGTACCGCACCACCCGGTCCAGTTCGGCGTCGGTGGTCTCGTCGAGGACCTCGGCGGCGGCCAGCGCCTTGTAGGTCGAGGCGTACGCGAACCGCTCGTCGGCCCGGTACCCCACCGTCCGACCCGTTCCGGTGTCGATCGCGTAGACCCCCAGCCGCGCGTCGAACGTCTCCTCCAGCCGTCGGAACTCCAGGTCGGGCGCGGGCGAAGCGGTGTCCGCCACCACACGGTCCTGCGCCCGCACCTCGGCCGCGTCAGCGGTGCCACACGCGACCAGGGGGATCAGGGCCGAGGCCGCGGTCACCGCCGTCGCCAGACGTCGTGTCGACAGTGCCATCTTCACTCCTTCTCCGTACCGTAGGCCGACCCGGTGGACCGGGTCGGTCGGGCAGGAGTCGACCCTGACAGGCGTCCGGCATGCTGTCGAAGACAGAAGTCGTGGCCTTCATGCCGATCCGGCATCGCGCCCCAACGGCGACGAGTCAGCCCCTCTCCGCGGCCTTGCGGCGTGAGCGGGCCCGTACATGGGCTTGCTCACGCTGAAGACCAGCAGGGCCAGCACCTCGGCCGGCGCCGGATCCACGGCGCCGAACCTTGCGGTACCGGGTGTCGAACTCGGCCGCCAGGCCCTGGGTCGGCCCGGACAGAGGTGTCCGGGCCGACCCACCGTGCGCCGTCCCGGCAGCACGATCGAGCGACTCCGGACGAGGCCGCCCACCCGCCCGGACGGCCACGGTTTGAATAGGTGACGGAGTTCTCGGCCACGACGGCGCGCACGGCCGCTCCGGTCAGGAGGAGCGCGCACTGCCGGGGCATGCGCGACCCCAGGGTCATCGAGGGAGAGGTCGACGCCGTGCGGATCGAGGATGACCGGCTTTCCGGGGTGTGCCTGCGCTCCGGCGCCGTGGTCGCCTGTCAGGCACTGGTCGTCGCACCACGGTTCGTCGCCCGCGCCGAGGTGCTCGAGTCCCTCGGCTTCGTCGTCGGCGCCGGCCTGACCGAGATGGCGGTGGACGGCCATTCCATCGGCACGTACGTCACCGCCGAGCCCACCGGCGCCACGACGGTGCCGGGCGTATGGGTGGCGGGCAACGTCGTGGACCCGCGCGCGCGGGTCATCAGCTCCGCGGCCGCCGGTCTCACTGCGGCGGGCGCCATCAACGCCGCCCTCGTGGCCGAGGACACCCGCCGAGCCGTGGCGGACCGACGTGTCGCGCAGGAGAACCCGCGAGGTACGGACCGAAGCGGCTCCTCGCCGCGGGCCGACCAGGACCTCGCGACCAGGATGCGCGATGCACGCGGCGACGGGCTGTGACGACCCGTCCCTCCGCCGAGGGGTCGGCGCGGCGGGACACGGCTCAAGGACTGCGACCCCTGCACCGGCCGATCCAGGGGCGCCGGCCGGACGAGCGGCATCGCAGGGTCACGCCGCTGGAACTCTTCTTCGACCTCTGCTTCGTCGTGGCGGTGGCTCAGGCGGCGGACAACCTGCACCACGAGGTGTCGGAGGGCCACCTCGCCCATGCCGTGACCAGCTATCTCATGGTTTTCGTCGCCGTCTGGTGGGCGTGGATGAACTTCACCTGGTTCGCCTCCGCGTACGACACCGACGACGACGTCTTCCGCCTCACCACGCTGGTGCAGATCACCGGGGCGCTGATCCTCGCCGCCGGCGTTCCAGCGGCGTTCACCGACAACGACTACACCACCACCACCGTCGGGTACGTGATGATGCGGCTGGGCGGCATCACGCACTGGATCCGAGCGGCACGAGGGGATCCGGCACACCGAGCCACGGCCGCCACGTTCGCGGTCGGCGTGACGCTCCTCCAACTCGGCTGGCTGTTGCGGCTCCTGCTGCCGGCCGGCTGGGTGATCCCCTCGGTCCTGCTGCTCTTCGCGGCCGAACTGCTCGTGCCGGTGATCGCCGAGCGACACGGCATGACTCCGTGGCACCCACGGCACATCGTCGAGCGGTACGAGCTGTTCACGCTGATCGTGCTCGGTGAGTCGGTGCTGGCCACGGCGGTGGCCATCCAGGCCGGCGTGGACGCCGGTGACGAAGGACTGTGGCCGCTGGCGGCTGCCGGTGCCCTCACCGCCTATGCCGTCTGGTGGCTTCAGTTCGACCGTCCGATCGACGTTTCCTCCCGCCCCAGCCTGGCCTTCACCTGGGGGTACGGGCACTATCTGATCTTCGCCTCGATCGCCGCGATCGGTGCCGGGCTCGCGGTCGCGATCGACCGGCAGCGCCAGGTGGGACACGCCGACGCGAGGACCGCCGGGTACGCGGTCGCCCTGCCGGTCGCGACCTACCTGACGGCGTTCTGGGTCCTGCGTGTGCTGCCTCGGCAACGCGGCCTCATCGTGCTGGCATTTCCGGTGACGGCGATCGGGATGCTCGTCGTGCCCCTGGGTCCCGCACCGGTGTACCTCGTCGCCGTCCTGATGGTGGTCCTGGTGGCCCTGACCGTCCTCGACCGCTGGTGGAGGCTGCGCGAAGACCACGACGGCGGTCGGTGACCCGCGGCCACCGCCCGGCCGGACAGGTCTCCCCTGCCGATCGCGCGGTGACCGCGAACCGTCCCGGCGCTGTCGAGGCGGACGCGAAGCCGTCTCAGACGGTCACGGCGCCTCGGACGTCGACTTCACGTCGGCGGGCGTGGTCCGCGCCGCCGGGAGGATCAGCGCGACGGCCGCACCGACGAGCGTGAGCAGGGCGGCCGTGAGACCCGCCGTACGCAGCCCCGGTACGCGGGTGGGGCCGGTCGTGGCGGTGACCCCGGCGTTCGCGATCGCCACCAGGATCGCCAGGCCGGCCGCACCGCCGATCTGCTGGGTGGTGGACGCCATGGCGGAGGCGATGCCCTGATGGTGCGGGACCACGCCGGTGGCCGCCGCGGCGAACATCGCCGTCCAGGTGAGGCCCTGGCCGACGCTGAGCAGGACGATGCCGGGCAGCAGGGCAGGTAATCAAAGCGCCTGGCCCAGGTGTGCGAGGGCCTGCTCGCACGCAGCGCCCGGTTCCGCGAGATCTGGCGGGACAACGAGGCGCGCGGCAAGCAGCTCGAGGTTAAGACGTTCCACCACCCCGAGGTGGGGCCGCTGACCCTGCGGATGCAGGCCTTCGACGTGCGGGCAGCCGCCGGGCCAGCAACTCGTCGTCTACCACGCCGAACCCGGATCGGCGAGTGCCCAGGCGCTGCGGCTGCTGGGCAGCCTGGTGGCCAGCCGTACCGATACCGTCGCCCGCCATACGCGTCGTGATCACCGAGGACGAGTCGCTGCTGCGGGAGGGCATGGCACTGCTCCTGCACGCCGAGGGGGTCGACGTGGTGGCCACCGCCGACACTCCGGACGGTCTGCGCCCTGTGCGGGCGAATCAGACCGGCCCGCGGGCAGCCGTGATGACCTGGTCGAGACGCTCGCGGGTCTCCGACAGGCTGCGGATCTGGGCCTCCACACGGTCCCGCTCGGCCACGAGCCGGGCCACCATGTCCGGGGTGGCGGCACCGGTGTGCACGCAGGGCAGCAGTCCCACGATCACCCTGCTGCTGAGTCCGGCGGCGTAGAGGGCCTGGATCCACCGCACACGCCCCGCCGCGTCGGTCGGGTAGTGCCGCTGACCGCTCGCGCTCCGTGTCGAGCTGAGCAGTCCCTGTTCCTCGTATTACCCCAGGGCCCGGGTGCTGACGCCGGTCGCGGCAACATCGCCGTGTCAACTTCCCGATCTCTACGCCTGTCGATGCCGCCCAGGACGACGTCCTGGGCGGCGTCACCGGACGCGTGGCCAAAGGCCCTCGACGCGCCGGCCACCACGATCACCCTGCCGGTGTCGGGCGGCTCCCGCGCCGCCGAACCTCCGTACCCGTGACCTCGCCCAGCCCGTGGCGTCGGTCGCCGAGCAGCAGCTCACAGACCTCGGCCTCGATGCGTGGCGAGAAGGCAGCGTCCCGTGCGTCGGCCGAGGGTTCTCCCCCGCCGGTGGTCGTGTCCTCGGACATGTGTGACATCAGTACCTCCTCCCACCAGCGTCCGGCTCCGCCGGGCATTGCTCCAGCCGTGTTGCCGTCCCGGCAAACGGTGACCCGGACGTCCGTCGGGTACGGCGTCGGCTCCTCCGCTCGTCGGCGTTCTCGCGTGGTGGTGGCATGGATGCTGCTTTCGGGTGGACGAGTGGGGCGGAGGGCGGCCGTACCTTGCTGATGGCGCCGTCCGGGGAGCGCCCGAGTTTGCGTGCGCCGCGGGCCGGCTCGGGCCGGCCCGCGGCGCGCCGGTCCACCGGCGGCGGGGTCCGCCCGTCGCCCCTGCTCGGAGCGACGAGGGATCAGCGACGTCGCAGCGACGCGTCGAGCAGCGCGGGCGGCGTGTCGTTCTTCTCCTGGGCGGCGAGGTCGACACCGGGAGCGACGATCGCGTCGATCGCGTCGAGTACGTCGGCGGAGAGCACGGTGTCCGCGGCGGCGAGCTGGGAGTGCAGGTGGTCCATGGTGCGAGGACCGATGATGGCGCTGGTCACGGCGGGGTGCGCGGTGACGAAGCCGAGGGCGAGCTGGATCATGGTCAGGCCGGCCTGGTCGGCGACCGTGGCCAGCTGCTCGACGGCGTCGAGTCGGGCCCGGTTGGCGGGAATCGCGGTGTCGAAACGCTGCGGCATGAATGCCGAGCGGCTGGTGGCGATCTCCTGACCCGCGCGGATCGCGCCGGACAGCCAGCCCGAGGCCAGAGGGCTCCAGGCGAGCACGCCGAGTTCGTACTGCTCGGTCACGGGCAGGACGTGGGTCTCGGCCCCGCGCTGCAGGATCGAGTAGCTGGGCTGTTCGGTGACGTACCGACCCAGGTGGTTCTCCCGCGCGGCCCACTGGGCCTGCACGATCCGGTATGCCGGGAACGTCGAGGAGCCGAAGTAGCGGATCTTTCCTGCGCGCTGCAGGTCGGTCAGGGCCGACAGCGTCTCGTCGTCGCCGGTGCGCGGATCCCACCGGTGGATCTGGTAGAGGTCGATGTGGTTGACGCCGAGCCGGCGCAGGCTGTTGTCCAGCTCGGTGATCAACCAGCGCCGGGAACTGCCCTGGTGGTTGCGCTCGTCACCCATGGGCAGGCCCGCCTTGGTGGCCAGCACGACGTCGTCGCGACGGCCGGCGACGGCCTTGCCGACCATCTCCTCGGACTGGCCCCCGCTGTACACGTCGGCGGTGTCGATGAGGTTGACGCCCGCGTCGAGGGCGGCGCCCACGATCGCGGTGACCTCGTCCTGGGTGGTTCGTCCGATCTTGCCGAAGTTCATCGCGCCGAGCACGAGGGTGCTGACCTGCACACCGGTACGACCCAAGGTGCGGTACTGCATGGTTTTTCCTCCTCGGCGGGGAAGGTTCGTCTCGTCGGAGGCTTCCCCGCCCTGCTGGTGTCTATTTGGTCCGCCCGGCCCTGTTCTGGCATCCTGAACAAGCGGAGCGTTGTTCCGCTAGCCAACATACGGAACACGGTTCCGTTTTGCCAGTGGAGTGACGGAGGTAACGGCGGAATGGTCGACGGGGCCGGCGAGAAGGGGCAGCCCGCCCCGCGGATGCGGGCGGACGCGCGGCGCAACCAGGAGGCGCTGCTGGACGCGGCCGCCGCGGCTTTCGTCGCCTCCGGCGTCGACGTGCCCGTGCGCGACATCGCCGCCAGGGCCGGCGTCGGCGTGGGTACGATCTACCGCCACTTCCCGAGCCGGGCGGATCTCATCGTCGCCGTCTACCGGCACCAGGTCGAGGCGTGTGCCGCGGCCGGCCCGGAACTGCTGGCGAACAGCAGCAGCCCGCACGCCGCGCTGGTGCGGTGGATCGACCTGTTCGTCGACTTCCTGGTGACCAAGCACGGCCTCGCCGAAGCGCTGCAGTCCGACGATGCCGCCTTCCAGACCCTCCACGCCTACTTCGTCGACCGCCTCGTCCCGGTGTGCGGCCGCCTTCTCGACGCCGCCGCGACGGCGGGCGAGATCAATCCCGACCTGGCTCCCTACGAACTGCTGCGCGGCGTCGGCAATCTCTGCATCGGTGCGGACGACACCCGCTACGACCCCCGCCATCTGGTGGAGCTCGTCCTTGCGGGACTGCGTCGCGGTCCGGACAGCAGCCGGACGAGTTGAGTCGAGCCGGGCGAGGGCACCGCCCGCGTGCGACCGGTTCGCGGCTTCAACCGCCGAGTGACCCCGTAGACGACGTTCTTCACGGTGCGTTCGGAGTATCGCAGCCGCTCCGCGACCTGCGCCGTACCCAGTCCCTGCGGGCCCGGCGACTGCTCACACCCGCCACTCCTGCCTCGGGCCGCCGCCGCGCGTCATCTTCTTCAGCACTTTCGGGTAGCGCGGCGACGGACGACGGTGCAGCCGGCCCGGTGGGCCGCCCGGCTCGACGTCCTCGACGACCGTCGGCCCACACGGTGGCCGGTCGAGCGGTCAGACGGCGCCGCCGTTGACGAAGACGGTCTGCCCGTTGATCCACCGCGCCGGCCCGGCGAGCGAGGCGACCACCTCGGCGATGTCCTCCGGGGTGCCCAGCCGCCCCATCGGGTTCTGACTCGCCATCTGCGCGACCAGTTCGTCGCTCTTGCCGTCGAGGAACAGCGCCGTGGCGGCGGGCCCGGGAGCGACCGCGTTGACGGTGACGTCGCGTCCCCGCAGCTCCTTGGCGAGGATCGGCACCAACGCCTCCACGGCGGCCTTGCTCGCTGCGTACGCCGAATACGTCGGAATCCGGAACCGCGTCACCGACGTCGAGAGGGCGATGATCGCGCCGCCGGAGCGCACCCGGCGGGCGGCCTGCTGGCCGACCACGAAGGCGCCCCGCACGTTCGTCCGGTGGATCCGGTCGAACTCGTCGAGATCCAACTCCGCCAGCGGCGACAGCCGCATGATGCCCGCGGCGTTGACCACGACCTCCACGCCGCCGTACACCTGCTCCGCCGTGTCGAACAGCGCCGCGACCGCGTCCGGCTGGACCACGTCGGCCCGGACGGTCACCGCCGTGCCGCCGGCTTCCTCGATCGCGGCGACGGTGGCCTTCGCCTCCGCCTCGTTGCCCGCCTAGCCGACCACGATCGCCTGACCGTCGGCGGCCAGCGGCTGCGCGACCGCACGGCCGATCCCGCGAGAAGAGGAGGTGCGGTGATCGAGCCCCGGTCAAGCCGGAGGCCAGTTGCGGAGCAGCGCGTCGAGAGCGTCGAGAATCCGTGACCAGGTTTCCTGCGTGTCGGGGGCGCTGTGGCTGAAGCCGCCGCCCAGCTCGAGGCTGACGTAACCGTGGAACACGCTGCCGAGCAGTCGGACCGCGTGCGTCTGATCCGGCTCCGTCAGGTCGTAGCCGCGCAGGATGGCCCTCGTCATCTGCGCGTGCCGGCCGCCGGCACTGGCCGCAGCCGCCTGCGGGTCCAGCCGAAGCTGGGTCGCGGCGTAGCGGCCGGGGTGCTCCCGGGCATAGTCGCGGTAGACGTCGGCGAGGGCGGTCAGGGCGTCCTTGCCGGCCCGTCCGGCCACGGCGTCGGCGGCCCGGTCGGCGAGTTCCTCCAGGGCCAACAGCGCGATCCTGGTCTTGAGATCCCCGGAGCTCTTCACGTGCGAGTACAGGCTCGCGACCTTGACGTCGAAACGCCGGGCTAGCGCCGAGACGGTCACCTGGTCGAAGCCGGCCTCGTCGGCCAGTTCCGCTCCCGCCCGGGTCAGCCGTTCCGTGGTGAGCCCCACGCGCGCCATACCCCTCCCTTCGGCTACAGGTACAAGCTTTTTGCCTAATGGCTATAGGCAAACTACCATGGCTTTCATGGAACCGTTGACCGAGCAGGAGATTCGCGCCGCGTTCGTGAACTGCACGAAAGGCCAGGCGAAGCGCGCCTTCGTTCCACGCGACCTGGTCGACCGCCCCTGGAAGGACCTGGACTTCCTCGGCTGGCGAGACCCGCAGGCACCCGAGCGCGCCTACCTGGCCGCCCGGGTGGACGGCCAGGCGCGGGCCCTCGTGCTGCGCAGTCCCCGGCCGACCACCTCGCAGCCCCGGCGCAGCATGTGCTCGATGTGCCTGACCACCCACAGCGGCGGGGTCACCCTGATGGTCGCGCCGAAGGCCGGCAAGGCCGGCCAGCAGGGCAACTCGGTGGGCACGTACATCTGCAGCGACCTCGCCTGCTCGCTGTACGTACGGGGCAGGAAGGACGCCGGCGCCGGCGGACGGCTCCACGAGTCGCTCACCGAGGAGGAGAAGATCCAGCGGACCGCGGCCCACCTCGCCGCGTTCATCGCCCGGGTGACCGCATGACCGTACGGAATCAGGTTCGCCCACGGCGGCAGTCCACCATCGCCGAGGTCGCCGCCCCCTGCGCCGCATCGTCTGGGTGGCGGCGTTGCCCGGTACGCGTCCGGAACCTGCTGTCGTTTCCGTCCAAGACGACGACTCGGCCTTGATCTAGCGTGGACCGAGCAGCTCGCCCGAACATGAGGAGACAGCACGATGCGTAACCTGGTCTACACCGGTTTCATGTCGCTCGACGGCGTCGTCGACTCGCCCGGCGGCGGGCCGGGTGAGGAGCACCGCAGCGGCGGCTGGGTGTTCAAGGACCTGGAGTTCGTCCCAGAAGCCTGGTCACTGAAGGGTGAGGAGCTCACCGAGACGACGGCGCTGATGTTCGGTCGTCGCAGCTACGAGGCGTTCGCGCCGGTCTGGCCCGGCTCGGAGGACCACGCCGGCTACAAGGAACTGCCCAAGTACGTGGTGTCGACCACGCTGTCGGACGACGCCCTCGTCGACGGATGGGGGCCGACGACGATCCTGCGCTCGACCGAGGACGTCGCCGCGCTCAAGGAGGGCGAGGGCGGCGCGATCTTCATCCACGGAAGCGCGGAGCTGGCCCGGCGGCTGTCCGACGCGGGCCTGATCGACCAGTACAACCTGCTCGTCTTCCCCGTGCTGCTGAGTGCCGGGAAGAGCCTGTTCGGCCGGGCCGACCGAGGCAAGCAGATGCTGGCGCTGCGGGAGTCCGAGACCTACTCGAACGGGATCCTGAAGCTGGTCTACGACGTCAGGCGCTGATCCAGGTCGAGGCCGATCGCGCCGCCGACGCCCTCGCGCAGTTGCCGTGCGGTGCGTCCGACGTAGGAGCGTAGTGCTCGCGCCAGGTGCGGCTCGTCGAAGTAGTCGAGCTTGGCAACGACGTCGGCGGCCGGGTCGCCGGCAGCCAGCAGCTCCGCTGCCGTGCGGGCCCGTTCGATCTGCCGGACCGCGCCCCGCGTCAGTCCGGTCGCCGCGCGGAACCGGCGCTCGACCGTGCGCTCGGAGACGGCCGGGCGGTGACCCCGCAGCACCTCGGCGACGAGCGGGTCACGGACCACGATCCCGGCCCGGACGAGACTCTCGACCAGGGCCTCGGCATCGTCGGGGCCGGGCGTCTCCCAGCACGCGCCGTCCAGCCGGAACGTCCGGCGCGTGGTGTCGGGGAGTTCGATGCCGCCGTCGACCAGCACCGACGCGGGCACGGCCCGCAACGAGGTGCCCACGGCGAACTCGATGCCCGTGAAGGTGGCACCCTCCGGCACCGGCGCCGTGCCGGTCCGGGTCTCGGGGCCGGTGACACCCGCGTACGCCTGGCCAGCCTGCTGCCAGAACACCAGGCCCCACCGCACCCCGGCGACGGACGTCATCGCCGTGGCCCGCTCGCTCGTGCACGTCCACACGGTGTCGACCCATGGCGAGTCGGACCGACGCGTCTCGAACCGCAGCCCCACGGCCGAACGATACGCCGCTGCACGTTCTGATGGTCGGCCCGACCATGCGAGCCTGCGCCAGGCCACACCCGCTAGAGCATCCTAGGACGTCGGCGACGGCGCACCGCGAAGACTCCACTCGTGGCCCCCGCTTCGCCTAGTCCCGGGTGATCAGGCCGGGGCCGGCGACGATGGTGATGTCGCTTGCGTCGACCTCGTGACCCTGCTCGCAGCGGAGCACGGCGCGGACCTGACACCCGCAGTCGCGGTGGGTGGCGAGCACCGGCGGACCCGTCTCGTCGGCCGCCCAGGTGTCGCCCCAGTGGCGCAGGGCGGTGACGACCGGCAGCAGCTCCTGCCCCTTGGCGGTGAGCTGGTACTCGTACCGGGTGCGCTGGCCCTGCTCGCGGTAGGGGGTCCGTTCGAGCAGGCCGGCGGCGACCAGTTCGCGCAGGCGGGCCGCCATCGCCGGTTCGCCGATGCCCACCCGCCGGACGAAGTCGTCGAAGCGGCGGGTGCCGAGCAGCGCCTCGCGCATGATGAGCATCGCCGACCTGTTGCCCACGATGTCCATGGCGCGGGCGATCGAGCAGTTGGTCATCGACCACGCCTCCCGGAACTCCCGCAGATCCTGCATGCCCTCAGCGTAGGGGCTGACTTGCGTCAACGCTAGTCAGGGTACTTCACTGGCCCGAGCTGGCTTCTTTTTGCAGAAGTTAGGCCCTCCGGCGGCACCCGGCAGACAGGATGAATCATGGACATCTCGACCGCGACCGCGCTGGCGACCGGCGCAAACCGGGGTTTCGGCCGCGCCCTGGCCGACGAACTGCTCGCCCGCGGCGCCACCGTCCACGCCGCCGCCCGCAACCCCGCCCAGCTCGCGGCGGACGCGTACGAGATCCTCGCCGACGACCTCAGCCGGGACGTACGCGCCAAGCTCTCCGGCGGCGTGGCCGCCGTCTACCCGCCGCTGTCGTAGCGGACCCCGCCCCGACCCACGTCCGTGCGGTCGGGCCGGTCCGGCCCGACGCTCCCGATCGTCACCCCCGCAAGGAGTAGCTGTGCCCAGAGCGCGGAGGACCACCACCGGGTGGCGGGCGTCGTCCGCCGCCACCGCACCGACGGGGAAGGGATCGGTCCGTGGCTCGCACCTGGCCACCCTCGTCGCCATGTGCCTGGGCGCGATGGTCACGTTCTTCCATCTCACCGCGACCGTCTCGACGCTGACCACGATCCAGCGGGACCTGCGGATCGACCCGACCAGCGTGGTCTGGATCCCCAGCGCCTACACCCTCACGCTGGCCAGCCTCATCCTCTCCGCCGCGACGCTCGGCAGCCGGTACGGCCGCAAGCGGATGTTCAGTGCCGGCGTCGGCGCCATGATGGCCGGAGCCGGCGTGGTCGCCCTGGCCACCCTCCCCGGCTGGGTCGTCGCGGGACAGCTCGTGGCCGGTGCGGGTGGAGCCCTCATCCTGTCGAACAGCCTGGCGATCCTCGGCGTGACGTTCACCGACCCGCACCGCCGTACCGAGGTCATCACCGCCTGGGCGGCGGCGTCCGGCGTCGGGCTGTCGGTGGGTCCGCTCATCGCGGGGACGCTGCTGGCGCACGTCCACTGGCACGGCGTCTTCCTGTCCACGGTGGTGCTCGGCGTACTCACCCTCGCCGTCACCGCCCGCTGGGTGGCCGAGTCGCGCCAGCCGACCAGCCGCCCCGACCTGCTCGGCCTGCTGCTGGGCACGCTCGCCGTCGCCGCCGCCGTCTACGCGCTGATCGAGGGCGGTCGGCGCGGCTACACCAGCCCGGCGGTGGCGGCCGCCTGGTTCATCGCGGGCGCCGCGGTCGTCGCCTTCGTCATCGTCGAGCTGCGTACCGCCGCGCCGATGCTGGACGTCCGGCTGTTCCGGTCGCCGTCCTTCAGCGCCGTCATGCTCGTGGCCGCCGTGTCGCTGTTCGGCTTCACGGGCGTGTCGATCCTGCTGGTGCTCTTCCACGAACGCGCCCAGGCGCTCAGCCCGCTCGACACCGGCTGGCGGATGCTCGTGCTGTTCGGCCTCTACGCCCTCACCGCCTTCGCCGCCGGCCCGGCGATCCGCCGCACCGGCTTCAAGGCACCGCTCACCCTCGGCCTCCTGCTCGGCGGTCTGGCCAGCCTGGGACTGTCCACCCACACACCGGACACCCCGTTCGGCCGGAGCTGGCCGCTGCTCGCGCTCTTCGGCGCCGCCTGCGGTCTGGTGGTCGCCCCGGCCACCGCCGCGGCGCTGGCCAGCGTCGCGCCCGCGCGGGCGGGCATGGCCGCCGCGGCGGTCAACACCGCCCGCCAGTTCGGCGCCGTGATGGGCGCGTCGCTGCTGGGTACCCTGCTCAGCACCACGCTGGTCGCCGACCTGCCGGGCCGGCTCGCCGCCCACGGCGTACCGGAATCCACCCGCGCCGCCGTGCAGGCGGCCGTGCGCTCCGGCACCGGCGACACCGCGACGCCGGCCGGGCCCGCGCGCCAGGCGCTCGCCGAGTCCCTCACCGCCGGCGTGCAGGCCGGGCTGCGTGTCAACGCCGTCGTCTTCCTCGCCGCCGCGGTCCTCGCGCTCACCCTCATCCGCAACCGGCCGCACCAGCACCAGCCGACGGCCGACAACCGCAGCTGACACGCACACCGGAGGGAACCAGATGTCCACGCTTCTCGACGACGTCCTCGCCGCCGCGGGGGACGCCGACCGATGGGCCGAGCTCACCGAACTGTCCGTCACCCTCGACGTGGGCGGCGGTATGTGGGCCAGCATGGGCCAGGAGGGTGTCCTGGCCGGCACCCACCCCACCGTCCGCACCCGCGAACAGAGGGTGTCGTTCGCGCCGTTCGGCGATCCGAACACCCACGGCGTCTACACCCCGGGCCTGGTCCGCCTCACGCGGACCGACGGCACGCCGATCGCCGGATTCGTGTTGCCCACCCGGCGTCGCGTCGTGCCCCGCGACCCGGCGGACGGCACCACGCCGGACGGACCGGTCCTGGCCTCCATCGACATCGCCGACATCACCGCGCGGTAGCCGCCGGGCACGCGGACGGCAGTGGTCGCCAGCGCCTCAGGTGGCGACCACCAGGGTGAACACCAGGCCGCCGGCGGCGAGGTAGGCGGCGGCGACCGGGAGACTGCGGGGTCGCTCCCGGGCGGCGCCGAGCCGCTGGTAGACGGTCTCCAACCGGGTGCGTACCCGGTCGCCGCGGACCGCGCCGGCCAGGAGCAGCAGGAGGCAGGGCAGGCAGTACACGAGGGCGTAGCCGGCCAGGGCCAGCAGCACGGGGAGCGGGCCGAGGTCGGCGTTGACGAGACGTTCGACGGCGACGAAGTACGGGAACGCGTTGGGCAGGTCCGCCGCCGTCATGAGGACGCCGAGGGGTGCCGCCGTCACCGGGTTCACCCAACGCGGCACGGTGACGGCCGCCCGGGTGCGGGTGCGCAGCCGCTGGATCCCGGCGACGACCAGGGCGATGGCGGCGAGGGTGAAGGCTCCCCGTCGCAGCCAGAGCAGACCGTCGCCGACCGCTGCCGAGGCGGCGTCGGCGCCGAAGTAGAGCAGGACACCCAGGCCGAGGACGGTGAGGTAGGCCCCGGCGACGAACGCGGCGGCGGCGCGCACCGGCCGGGCCAGCGGAGCGAGCAGCAGCAGTGCCACCCCGGCGATGGTGGCGGGGTTGAGGGCGTCGAGCGCTGCCAGCCCGGCCAGCCCCGCCACCAGCGCGGCGCTCATCGGACACCCTGGGGTGTGACGGGTCGAGGCGTCGAAACGGAGTCCTCCCCCGGCTCGGTCGGTGTCGGAGACGTCGGGGTGCCGACGGTCCGGTCGGGGTGCGGCGTGCCGCCCTCGATGTCGAGGTGGGGCAGCGCGCGGTCGAGCCAGCGGGGCAGGGTCCAGGCGCGTTCGGCGAGCAGGGTCATGGCGGCGGGGACGAGGGTCATGCGGATGACGAAGGCGTCGATGAGGACGCCGACGGTGAGGGCGAAGCCGATGGATTTGATGATGGGGTCGTCGGCGAGGAAGAACCCGGCGAAGACGGCGGTCATGATCAGGGCGGCGGCGGTGACGACCCGGGCGCCGTGGGCGAAGCCCAGGTGTACGGAGTGGCGGGCGTCATTGCCGTGCAGATGTTCCTCGCGCATGCGGGAGACCAGGAACAGTTCGTAGTCCATCGCCAGGCCGAACAGGATGCCGATGAGCAGGATCGGCAGGAAGTTGAGGATGGGCCCGACCTGGTCGACGCCGAGCGGGCCGGCGAGCCACCCCCACTGGAAGACGGCGACGACCGCGCCGCCGGTGGCGGCGATGGTGAGCAGGAATCCGAGGATCGCCTTGACGGTGACCACGACGGAGCGGAAGGCGAGGGTCAACAGGATCAGCGCGAGGCCGACGATGACGAGGACGAAGACGGGTAGGGCGGAGTAGAGGGTCTCGGACAGGTCGATGTTCGCCGCCGTCGTGCCCGTGACGGAGACGGTCGCGTCGTACCGCTGCTCCAGTCCGGCCGCTCGGGCGCGGATGCGTTCGACCAGTTCGGTCGTGGCCTCGTCGGCCGGTCCGGTGGTGGGGATGACGGTGAGCAGGGCGGTGGCGCCGTCGGGGGCGACGACCGGCGGCACCGCGGCCGCCACGCCGGGGATCGTCGCGAGTTCGCGGGCGGTGGCCTCGGCCGTCACGGCGACGTCGCGGTCGGCTTCGACGAGGACGACCAGGGGGCCGTTGGCACCCGGCCCGAACCCCTCGGCGACGAGGTCGTAGGCACGGCGGTCGCTGCGCTCGGTGGAGGCGGACTCGCTGCCGGGCAGGCCGAGGCGCAGGGACGTCAGCGGCAGCGCGAGGACTCCCAGGGCGAGGATGCCGACCAGCAGGGTCAGGACCGGACGGGCGGTCACCAGCCGGACCCAGCGGCCACCGGCGGTGCGGTCGCGCGGCGGCACCGGCAGCGGCCGGCGGCGGACCCTGACCGCGTCGATGCGGTGGCCGAGCAGACCGAGCAGGCCGGGTAGCAGGGTCACCGCGATCAGGACCGCGACCATGACCGTGGCGGCGGCGGCGAGTCCCATCACCGTCAGGAACGGGATGCCGATCAGGGACAGACCGGCCAGGGCGACGACCACGGTCAGCCCGGCGAAGACGACCGCTCCACCGGCGGTGGCGGTGGCCCGGGCGATCGACTCGCGCACCGGCATCCCGGCGGCGAGCTGGCTGCGGTGCCGGGAGACCACGAACAGCGCGTAGTCGACGCCGACCGCGAGGCCGATCATCAGGGCGAGGATCGGTGCGGTGGACGACAGGTCCACGACGCGGCCGACCAGCAGGATCCCGAACAGGCCGATCCCGATGCCGACCAGCGCGGTCAGCAGCGGCAGGCCGGCCGCGACCAGTGTGCCGAGGGTGACCAGCAGGACGATCAGCGCGATCGCCATGCCGATGATCTCACTGGTCAGGCCGATCTCGGCGGCGGCGATGGCCGCCTCGCCGCCGACCTCCACGGTCAGGCCCGCCGCCCGCGCCTGGTCCGCGGCCGCGTACAGCGCGTCCCGCGCCGCCGGTTCGAGGGCGTCGACCGCGACCGTGTACTGCACCGAGGCGTACGCGATCCGACCGTCCGGCGAGACCGCGCCCGTGACGAAGGGGTCGTCGACCGATGCCACCTGCGGCCCGGCGGCGAGGGCCGCGACCGCCTCGGCGACCACCTGCCGGTCCTGCGGACTGCTGATCGCCTGCCCGGCCGGCGCGGCGAACACGAGCTGGGCGCTGGTCCCGTCGGCACCCGGGAAGGCCGCGCCGAGCCGATCGAGGGCGTCGAACGCCTCCGTGCCGGGCAGGGAGAAGTCGTCCGCCGTACGGGTGCTGCCGGAGGCCACCGCCGCACCCATGGCGGTCAACACCACCAGCCACAGCGCCACCACCCGCCATCCGTGGCCTGCACAGGCCCTACCCAGCCGATACAGCAGTCCCGACACGCCCACTCCCTCGTCCGAGCCGCGCCGGACGCAACGACTCCGGGACTAGTATTGCACAACTGCAAGTTTGCAGAGGTGCGCCTTAGTGGGGATTAGGATGCGACGCGTGACCGGCATCCGTGAGCGGAAGAAGACGCGTACGCGCCACGCACTGCACCAGGCCGCGCTGCGCCTGTTCACCGAGAGGGGCTACCCGGCCACCACCATCGCGGAGATCGCCGCCGCCGCCGACGTGTCACCGCGGACGTTCTTCACCTACTTCGACAGCAAGGAGGCCCTGCTCTTCGAGCACCTCGAACCCCTGTTCGTGCGTCTGGAGCAGCGGCTCGCCACCCGGCCGACCGGCGGGAGCGCACTGGAGGAAACCCGCGCCTGGCTGGTGGACGACCTCCTCGCCGCGCCGATCGACGAGGACGCCGACCGGCTGCTCGACCAGCTCAGCGAGGAGATCCCCGCCGTCGCCGCCCACGGCACCACCGTCATGGCACGCATCGAGAGGTCCCTCGCCGCGGCGCTCGCCGTGGACCTCGGCGAGCGCCCGCAGGACCCCACGCCCCACATGGTCGCCTCGGCCGCCGTCGCCGCGCTCTACCGCTCCGCCATGACCGGCGAGCAGTTCCACCGGGACACGCAGCACCCCGAGCTGACCATCGCGCACTTCGACCGGGCCCTGCGCTTCATCCAGCACGGCCTCGACGGCCTACGCCGCGACGACGACGCGTCCGGCTGACCGCCCTACCGAGCGCGGTGACCGACCGGCGGTGACGACGGGCCGCCGGGGGCGCGTGTCGCGCCATGGCGGCCCGTCGTCGGTCGTCGTCAGCCGTTGTCGATCAGGCTGGCGATCTGGTTGTAGATGAGGTGCGCCTTCGCGCCCTGGTTGGACGGACAACCGCCGAGGTGGTGCAGGGCGATCACCCGGTGGCTGGCGTTGAGCACCGGCGAGCCCGAGTTGCCGCCGGAGGTGTCACAGCTGTAGCTGATGTTCCAGGTGTTGTAGTTCGCGTTCTTCACGGTGCACGTCGTGCCGCCCTGGGTGTTCTCGTAGATCGACAGTCGCTTCGGGCTGCCGTCGCCGTGCCCCGGGATGTACATCCGCGTGCCGGTGCTGGTGGCGGTCGTCGCCAGGTACAGCGTGCCGAAACCCTGGATGCTGGCGAAGTTGTTCACCGAGTACAGGGCGTAGTCCAGTTCGCCGGATCCACCGCTGCTCACCTTGTAGAGGGTGGCACCGCTGACCTTGGTGCCCGGCCCGGGGTTCGCGCCGCCGCAGGTGGCGCACTGGTAGTTGAACTGCATCTCACTGCCGCTGACGGCGGCC
This sequence comes from Micromonospora sp. BQ11, assembly GCF_052068135.1. Lineage (NCBI taxonomy): Bacteria > Bacillati > Actinomycetota > Actinomycetes > Micromonosporales > Micromonosporaceae > Micromonospora > Micromonospora sp. BQ11. The sequence continues at coordinate 254,676 of NZ_JBQHDB010000003.1, forward strand.
TGCGTCGAGAAGCAGTGCTTGTTGGTCAGCATGCGGTTGGTGTTGCCGACCCGCCAGGTGGTGCACAGACCACCGCCGCTGATCAGCAGCCGCGCCACCGCCCGGCCCTGCGCGTACTCGCTGGGGTGGCTGCTCTGGTAGCAGACCACGTCGCGGCGGGCATCGGTGCTGCAGACGGACTGCGTGGAGAAGTTGTGCTGCGCGATCTCGGTGCGGTCGTAGCCGCGCCAGAACCGGTCGATCGTCGCGGCGTTGCCCCGGGAGGCCCGGTTGCTGTGCAGCGTCACCACCGCGGTGTCGCCCTGGACCGACATGGCCCAGAAGCCCGGCTGTCCGTCGGTGGTGTAGTCCGAGCCGGTCGCCCGGTTCAGGTAGCGGTCGTACGGTAGCTCTCGCGGCCGTCGGGGCTCGACACCGTCACGTGCTCGCCGTGAGCCAGTCGCAGTGCGCTGAAGTGCACCTTGACGTACGTCGCGCCGGGATGGCGGATGATCTGCGTGCGGCCGTTCCGGGCGTGGGACAGCGCGCCGTCGACGGTGCGGAGTTCACCGACCGTGGGGACGCCCTCCACCGAGAACTGACCCGACTCGGGTGCCCGCTGCGACTGCGGCGCGAGAGGTCGAGCCGAGTGCGCCTCGGCGGCGGGGACCGACAGCAGGCTCAGCCCGAGGGTGCAGGCGCCGAGCGCGACAGCCGCCGTTCGTAGGCGGCGCAGGGCATGTTTCATCGTCGCTCCTCCCGAGGAACCAGCACCAAGGCGTGCTTGCAGCCTTCATACACGCAGGAGCAGTACATGTAAATGTATCAATGTCCGGGATCGCTGAGGGTGCGGGCCGGAGCCGCCGGCCGGTGCGAGCCGGTCAGCGGCACGTCGTCGCACGCGGGCGCGGACAGGGGCGAGGGGTTTCCGGCCTGGTCGGCCGGAAACCCCTCGTCGTCACGTGCGTGTACGGCGGTGTCAGACGTCGAGTGCGGTCCTGTTGCGGCGCAGGATCAGCATGCCGCCGCCACCGACGGCGACCATCGCGGCGCCCATGCCGAACAACCACCACAGCCGGGTCGAGTCATTCCCGGTCACCGGAAGGATGGGGTCGGGGCTGGCCGTCGGCTGCGTCGGGGCCCCGGTCGGCTGCGTGGGCGTCGGCGTGGGCTGGGTGGGCGTCACGGTCGGCGTCGGGGAGGGTCCGAGCGGACGCTCGCAGCGCGCCTCGGCGAGGATGACGGTGCCCACCGGGACGTCCAGCAGCGGTCCACCGACGACGGTGCCCGTCAACCGCAGGGTGGCCTGCACGGCGATGGCGACCGCATCGTCCGCGGTGACGGTCTCGACGTTGGTCAGGGTCGCGTTCAACGTGGCGCCGACCAGCCCGGGCACGACGACGGCGGTGCCGGCGGTGACACCAGGGGTGTTGGGCAGGAGTTCGATCGGCTCACCGAACAGCTCCAGCCCCACGAAGGTGGTGTCCGCCGTCTGCGGGCCGGTCTGCGGGCAGGCGACCGCCGCGGTGATCGCCTCGGCGTCGATGACCGGGGTGCCGAGCACGGCCAGGGCCAGGTCGGCGATCTCCGCGTTGGCCGACGAGGCCGTCGGGCCCCGGGTTGCGGTGACCTCGACGACCGTGCCCGACGCGGTCACGCCCAAGGCGCCCGGGATGGTGATCGCCAGGGCGGTGTCGGTGTCCGTGCCACCGCCGGCCGGTGCGACGGCGCTGCCGATGACCGCGTCGGCCGTGATCACCGGGACGCCGGCCACGGCGGCGGACAGATCGACCACGACGCCACGGGCGCTCGCGTCGCCCGGCTGGGCGAACGCCGGGCCGGTGCTGGACAGCGCCACCGCACCGGCAGCGACGGCCATCGCTCCGGTGGCGGAGATTCGGCGGAAAAGATTCACGTCTTGCCTCTGCTCGTTCAGTCCCCTCCCGACGGTCGAGAAGGCGATATAACCCTAACCGCCTATAACGGACAAATAACTGCATATCACTAAGACGTTGATGATTCATGTCGGCGGAGGCAGGGGGTGGGAGTCCGGCATGAGTTGTCGATTCATGTTCTGCCCACTGTGGTCGGTCGGCCGCGGGGACACGTTCCGGCGCGCGTCCCGAACCGGACGCCTCCGCGCTGGACCTCGCGTCACCCCCGCGCAGCCAGCGCCAGGACCTCCCGCGCCACAGGCAGCGCAGCCTCCCGGTGCGCCGCGACGAGCCCGACGCGGGTACGCCGGTCGAGCAGGTCGTCGACGGTGAGCGCGAGTTCGTGCCGGGCGGCCCAGAGCAGCTCGGCCCCGGTGACCGGGATGTCCGGCCCGATCGGCCGGCGGAGGTCGGCCGGGGCCTGGGCCAGGACGTCGACCGCCTCGGTGCCGTAGCGCTGGACGAGCCGGCGGGGCGCCGGCACCCGTGCCAACCGCGCCCTGCTCGCGGCGCCGGGCAGCGGCAGCCGCCGGGTACGGCAGGGCCCGGCCGCGAGCCGACGCGCGCGCACCGCGGTGTCGACGGCGTCCTGCGCCATCCGACGGTAGGTGGTGAGCTTGCCGCCGACCACGCTGATGATGCCGTCCGGGTCGTCGATCACCGCGTGCCGCCGGGAGATGTCGGCGGTCCGGGAGTCGCCGTCGGCCAGCAGCGGGCGGAGCCCGGCGTACGCGCCGAGGACGTCGGAGCGGCGCAGGGGCGCGTCGAGGACGCTGTTGAGCACGTCGAGCAGGAACGCGATGTCGGCCTCGGTGGGCTCCGGCACGTCGGGAACGGGTCCCTCCACGGCCTCGTCGGTGAGGCCGGCGTAGACCAGGCCGTCGGTCTGGGGCAGGGCGAAGACGTACCGGGTGAACTCACCGGGCACCGGGACCGTCAGCCCCGTCCAGAGCCCGCCCAACCGGGCGGCGGACAGGACGATGTGCGTGCCCCGCGAGGGGCGTAGGCGGACGTGCGGGGTGAGGTCGCTCGCCCACACTCCGGTGGCGTTGACCACGGCGCGGGCGGAGACGTGCAGCCGGCCTCCGGTGCGGGTGTCCTCGATGGTGGCGCCGTCGCGGTGCAGGTCGACGGCCCGGCACCGGGGCAGGATGCGGGCGGAGTGGGCCGCCGCCGCGCGGGCGAGACCGACGACGAGCCGGGCGTCGTCGCAGAGCTGGCCGTCCCAGGACAACTGCGCCCCGCGCAGGCCGGACCGGCGCAGCGCCGGCACCATTGCGCCGGCCTCGGCCGCGCCGAGCCGGCGGGTGCCCGGCAGGGTTCTGCGGGACGTCCCGGCGCAGGTACGCAGCAGGTCTCCGGCGCGCAACCCCGCCGCCGCCGCGCGATCCTGCCACCCGGTGGTGAAATCGGTCGACGGGAGCAGCATCGGCAGGGGCCGTGTGAGGTGCGGGGCGGTACGGGTCAGCAGCAGGTGGCGTTCGGCCGCGCTCTCGTAGGCGACGCCGACCTCACCGTGGGCGAGGTAGCGCAGCCCGCCGTGCACGAGTTTGGAGCTCCACCGGGAGGTGCCGTACGCCAGGTCGTGGGCGTCGACGGCGACCACGGACAACCCGCGGCTGGCGGCGTCGAGCGCCACCCCGGCGCCGGTGACGCCCAGCCCGACCACGAGGACGTCGACGGCCGTGCCGGCGCCCAGCTCATCCAGGTCACGGTCACGGCGGGTGCCGGTCAGCGATGCCTTCACCCGTACTCCTTGATTCTGAGTGACATTGGATGTAACTCTGTCACACATGAATGAGCGAGGGGAAGTGTCGCGCACCGGGTGGGCCCGTTGGGGAGCGCCGGAGGCGGCGCGGGAGCTGCCGGACGGCGCGCGCCGACTGCTGGCGCAGGTGCTCGACCTGGCACCGCCACCGCCGGCCGTGCCGCTGGACGAGGTCGTGCTGCCGGACTGTGCGCTCGACGGCACGGTTCTCGACGCGCTGCGGCGCGCGGTCGGCGACGAGCACGTGGCCACCACCGCACGGTCCCGGGCGCGGCACGCGGCGGGGATGTCGACGCCGGACCTGCTGCGCGAACGGCACGGCCGGCCCACCCTCGCCCCGCAGGCGGTGGTCCGGCCGGCCGACCACGCCGAGGTCGTGGCCGTGCTCGACGTCTGCTCCACGCACGGCGTGGCGGTCGTCCCCTTCGGTGGCGGCACCTCCGTCGTGGGTGGCCTCACGCCGACCGCAGCCCGGCATGTGACCGTCGACCTCGGCCGGCTCGACCAGGTCCTCGCCGTCGACCCGGTGTCCCGGACCGCCACCCTGCAGGCGGGGCTGCCCGCCCCGCGGGCCGCGCAACTGCTCGCCGCGCACGGGCTGACGCTCGGCCACGTTCCCCAGTCCTACGAGTACGCGACCATCGGCGGCTTCGCCGCCACCCGCTCCTCCGGCCAGGCCTCGGCCGGCTACGGCCGCTTCGACGACATGGTGACGGCACTGACGGTCGCCACGCCCCGCGGCACCCTCCGGATCGGTCGCGCGCCCGCCTCGGCCGCCGGCCCCGACCTGCGGCAGCTCTTCCTGGGCAGTGAGGGAACGCTCGGCATCATCACCGACGTCACCCTGCGGGTACGTCCCCTGCCGGCGCAGTCCCATTACGAGGGCTGGCGGTTCGAGTCGTTCGCCGCCGGCCTGGACGCCGTACGCCGGTTGGCGCAGGACGGGCCGCGACCCACGGTGCTGCGGCTCTCCGACGAGGTGGAGACGATGATCGGGGCGGCCGGCTCCGGTCACTCCGACGGGGGGTGCCTGCTGATTGCCGGGTACGAGGGCGCCGACGTCCGTTCCACCGCCGAGGCGGCCGCCGACGTGCTGGCCGCGCACGGCGGTGTGCCGCTGGGAGCGGAGGCGGGACAGCAGTGGGCACGGCACCGCTTCGACGCCCCGTACCTGCGCGACGCGCTGCTGGACGCCGGGGCGTTCGCCGAGACCCTGGAGACCGCCGCGTACTGGTCGACGCTGCCGCAGGTCCACGACCACGTCCGGCAGGCCCTTCTCGACGCGCTGCCCGACGGGGCGCTGGTGCTGGGTCACGTGTCGCACGTCTACGAGACCGGCGCCTCGCTGTACTTCACCGTGATCTGCTCCCCGGGACCGGATCCGATCGGCCGTTGGCACACCGCGAAGGCGGCCGCCGCCGACGCGATCGTCGCCGCCGGCGCCACCATCACCCACCACCACGGGGTCGGCGCTGACCACCGGACGTGGTACGCCACCGAGATCGGCGACGTCGCCGTGGATCTGCTCCGGGCGGTCAAGCGGCACGTGGATCCGGCCGGCATCCTCAACCCCGGCATCCTGGTGCCGTAGGTGCGCGCCTTCGCGGTGATCCTCGGACCGGCCGCGCGCCGGGGACTGTCCCGCGTGATGCCGGTGGCCCACCACCTGCGGGCCGCCGGCGCGCGGATCCGGGTGGAGTACACGCAGACCCCTGAGCAGGCCCGCCGGTGCGCGGCCGAGGCGGTCGACGCCGGCGAGGTCGTCGTCGCCGCCGGCGGCGACGGCACCATCCGCCTCCTCGCCGGTGCCGTCGTCGACGCCGCAGGGCTGCTCGGCGTCGTCCCGGCCGGGCGTGGCAACGACCTGGCCCGTCAGCTCGAGCTGCCGCACTCCCCCGCCGAGGTCGCCGACCTGCTGCTGCACGGTCGACCCCGGCAGTTGGACGTGCTGCGCGTCGCGGGCCAGACGATCGTCGGAAGCGTCTACGCCGGCGTCGACGCCGCCGCCAACGAACTGGCCAACCGGTCCCGCCTGCCCGCGTCGCTGGTGTATCCCACCACCGGGCTGCGCGCGCTGCTGCGCTGGCCCCGCACCCGGTACACGATCACCGTCGACGGCCGGACGGAGCAGGTGCACGCGTACACCGTCGTCGCCGCGAACTGCGGGTACTACGGGGGCGGGCTCCACGTCGCCCCGGCGGCGCGGCCCGACGACGGGACCCTGGAGGTGGTGGTGATCCGGCACGCCAGCCCGCTGCTGTTCCCGATCGCCCTGTGGCGGATGCGGACCGGCTCGCACGTGCGGCTGCGGCAGGTCACCTCGTACCGCGGCAGTGCGGTCACCGTACGCGCGGACCGTCCGGTCGCCGTGTACGGCGACGGGGACCCCGTCTGCCGGGAAGGGACGGTGCACGTGGAGGTACGGCCCGGGGCGCTACGGATCATCGCCGGCTAGTCCGGGCGCAGGTATCCGTCGACCAGCCGGGCCAGCTCACGGTCGAACTCGGCGACCGGCATGCCGTCGGCGACCGTCCGGACGGAGAGCACGAAGGACTGCGTGGTCAGGTAGACCGCGCGGGCCAGGAGCGCGGCGTCGCCGGGCCGGACGGAGCCGTCGGTCTGGCCGCCGGTCACCGCCGTGGCGAGGAACTGCAGCATCTCGTCCTGGCCGCCGCCGCGCCGGTCCAGGAGGTACGGCAGCAGCACCTCCGGGTCGACGTCCCGGATCTTGCACAGCAGTGGATGCTCCCGCAGCAGCCGCGCCCCGGCCGTGACCCGCGCCACGAGGCGGGACCGGGCCGGCCCGTCGTGCTCGTCCTCGCCGGTGGCCACCAGCACCTGGTGCCACTCCCGGCTCATCAGGTCCCCGATCAGGGACTGCACGTCGGGCCAACGCCGGTAGACGGTCATCCGGGAGACCCCGGCCCGGCGCGCCACGTCCGTCAACGTCGTCCGGCGCACCCCGTAGGCCAGCACGCAGTCCCGGGCGGCGTCCAGCACCAGGTCCTCCACGCGGCATGTCTACCATGGCCGCCCCGCTGCGGAGGAAGTGGCGGCGAGGGCATCCGCCGTCCCCGTACGCTCCGCAGGTGTACCGGGATGTGGTGGCAAGCCTGGCCACGCGGCACGGCAAGCGGGCGGCGCTCGGTCCGCCGCTCCGCCGTCACCTCGGGCTGCGACTGCGGGTGCCCCCGGTGGACACCGATGCGTTGGGGACGTTCACCGGGGAGGTCGAACGGCCGGGTCCCGCGCCGCAGGTGGTGGTGGCGAAGGCCCGGTTGGGCATGGACGCGGCCGACTGCCCGGTGGGCGTGGCGAGCGAGGGCAGCTTCGGTCCGCACCCGGCCGTGCCCTGGCACAGCCTCCAGGTGGAGTACGTGGTGCTCTTGGACGACCGGCTCGGGTTGGTGGTGCTGGAGACGGCGTCGAGCGTCGCCGGCAACCACGCGGACCTGCTGACCGACGGGACCGACCGGGGCGAGCTGCTGGCGTTCGCGCGGCGGACCGGCACTCCGGGACATGCGCTGACGGTGGTGCCGGCGGTGCCGGCCCCGGGTGCACCGGTACTGCCGGCGAAGGGCATCGTGACCGTACGGTCTCTGCTCGCGGCCGTGGCGGCGGCCGGCGCGGCCAGCCGGGACGGCCGGGCACGGGTGGCCGCCGACCTGCGGGCGCACCACAACCCGCGACGGATGGCGGTGATCGCCGAGGCGGGTGTCCGGCTCGCGCGGCGGATGGCCACGGCGTGTCCCGGGTGCGGTGCACCGGGCTTCGGTCCGGTCGCCGCCCGTCCGGGCCTGCCCTGCTCGGCCTGCCGGACGGAGACGGACCTGGTCGCGGAGCGGGTGTCCGGTTGCGGCCTGTGCACGTACCAGCGGGCGGAGCGGGTGCGGCCGTTCGCCGCTGATCCGGCGAGCTGCCCGTCCTGCAACCCGTGACGGTGTGATCCGTCTGACGGCGGCCCGGGGGGTCAGCGGCTCGGCACGAGCGGGCGCGACGGCGGCCGTACGCCGGCGGGCCGGCGGACGCGGACCGGGCCGGACAGCACCCGGCTGAGCTGGTCGTGCCCGTCGTGCCAGCACATGCCGACGACTGCGCAACGGCCGTCGGTGACGGCCGCGTCCAGGTGGCGCGAGCGGTGCCGCAGCGCGGCGACGGCGGCGCGCACGTGCGCGGGGCCGCCGGCGCCGGGGAGGCGGCAGCGGGTGTGGCCGAGCACCACCACGAGTGGCACGTGCAGGTGGTCGACGGCGTATTCGAGGCTTCCGAGGACCGCCGGACCCAGGCGGAGACCGGCGGTCCGCACGCCGAACAGGTCGAGGCCGCCGAACACCGCGGCGGCGGGCGTCTGCGGGTCGGCACAGGAGAGCACCGCGGCGACGAACCCGGTGTCCGGGCCGCCGGAGGTTGACACGGTGGGCGGGTCGCCGGCCCGGTAGCGCCGGTGTCCGGCGCGCAGGAGGGCCAGAGCCCGCGTCGGAGGATCGGCGGCAGGTCTTCCGCGCTGACTAGCACCGTGCATCGACTGCCCCCTCCTCGCCACCGTCATACGGCTCACAATACCGGAATTCTGAATCGTGTTCTATGGTGCACCCATTGGAGGTGTGGGCATGACCATCGCACTGATCACCGTGGCTCTCGCCGCGCCGGCACTGGGGGCGTCGAGTGCCCTGCTGACCCGGGACGGTCGGCGGGCCGCCCGGGTCGTGGCGCCACTGCTCGCCGTCGCGGCAGGCGCCGCACTCCTGCTGGTCGTCGCCGCCTCGGTCGGGCCCCCGGTCACCGGCGTCGTGCTGCGCGTCGAGGCCGGTGCGGTACCGGTCACCCTCGGCGTACGGATCGACCGGTTCGGTGCGCTCTTCGCCCTGCTGGTCTGCGGGATCGCCGCGGTCGTCTCCGGGTACGCCCGCCGCTACCTCGACGGCGACCCGGCGGCGGCCGGATTCCAGACCCGGGTCGCCGGGGCGACCGCGGCGACCCTGGTGATGGCGACCGCGCCGAACCTCGTCCAACTGGCCGTCGGTTGGACCGTCGCCGGCTGGCTCCTCACCGGCCTGATCGGACACCACCGCGACCAGCCCAGGGTGCGCCGCGGCACCCGGCGGATCCGCCGCCTCTTCCTGGCCGGCGACGTGGCCCTGGTGGCCGGCCTGGCGCTGCTCGCCGCCGGCGTCGGGGCCGTCGACCTGGCCGCCGTACGCGCCGCCGCCCCCGACGCGCCGGTGGGCCTGCTGGCCACCTCCGGCCTGCTGCTGCTGGCGGCCGGCATGGTGCGCTCGGCCCAGGTACCGCTGCACGGCTGGCTCCCCCGCACGCTTGACGCACCGACGCCCGTCTCGGCGTTCCTGCACGCCGGAATGGTGAACGTGGCCGGGTTCCTGCTGATCGTCCTCGCGCCCGTGTTCCTGGCGGTGCCCGCCCTGATGACCGTGGTGCTGCTGGTGGGTCTGCTGACCGCAGCCGCCGGCACGCTGTTCGGCACGGTTCGCACCGACGTCAAGGGGGCGCTGGCCCGGTCCACCGTGGCGCAGATGGGCTTCATGCTGGCGCAGTGCGGTCTCGGCGCGTTCGGGCTCGCCGCCGTCCACCTCGTCGGGCACGGTGTGTTCAAGGCGTACGCGTTCCTGTCGGCCGGCGGCGCGGTGCGCGCGCACCTGCGTGCCGCCGAGGCACCGCGGCCGGTCGGGCCCGCGCCCCGGTGGCGGCTCGTCCCGGCCGCCGCGGTCCTGCTCGGGGTCGTGGGCGTCACCGAACTGGTCCTGGGAGTGTCCCCGGGCGGGCTGCTCAGCGCCGCGCTGGTGGTCGCCGCCGGGACGGCGGCGCTGGGCGCGGCGCTGGCCGACCGGATGATGGCCCGCCGTCACGCCCTCGCCGTCGCCGCCGCGGTCGTCGCCGCCTGCGCGGCCTACCTGGCACTGGGCCGGCTGGCGGGCACCTGGCTGGGCCTGCCGTCCGCGGTGTCACCGGTCACCGCCGTCGTGGCGGCGGGCGCCCTGGCAGCCGTCGGGGTCCTGACGTGGATCGTCACCCGGCGACCCTCGATCCGGCTGTGGTGGTGGGCCTGGCGGGACGGCTACACCGGGCGATGGTGGCGGGCAGCGCGCGTCCCGGCCCCCGCCGCCCTCCCACCGGCCGGCAGGACCGCCGGTACGGACGCCGCGGTGGCTGTCGCGGCCGCCGCCGACGCCGCCGAACTCGTCGGTCAGGCATGGCCCGTCGACACGTTCGTGGCGGTCAACCCGCTGGCCGGACTGGAACGCCTGCCGTTCCCGGCAGCCACCGCCCGGCTGCGGGCCACCGTCGACGCCCGCACCCACCTGCCCGTCGAGGAGTACCGCCGGCGCCTGCGCGACGGCGACATCGAAGCGGTCGACCTAGCCGCCGCGCTGGCCGACACCCGTCCGGCGACCGCCAGCGTGCTGCTTCCCGACGGTCGCCTGCTCACCGCCGCGGAGCTGCGTGAACTGGTGCTGGTCCAGCCGGTGCACGACGGGGCGCCGCCGCCCGCGCCGCTGCTCGCCGTCGTCCGACAACGGATCGCCGCGCCCCCGCTCGGCCGGACCGCAGACCGCGCCGGGGCGAGTGCCGAGCCCACCCTGACCGAGCGGTTGGACCGGTCGCTCGGCGGCCGGCTCACCGACGAGGTGGACGACCTGCTGACCGGCTGGTGCGCGGCGTACTGCGGTCACCGGTCCGCCCGCTGGCCGCTGCCCGGGCTCGACGGCGACGGCTGCTGGTCGCAGTGGCGTCGGACGGCGGGCGGCGACGCCCTGCCCCGGATGCGGGGAGCGGCCGGGTTCGACAGCTTCGTCGCCGGGTTGCCGGACACGCCGGAGCATGCCCTCGCTGTCCTGTTGCACCGGTTGGGGGTACCCGTCGCCCGGTGGTCGGCCTACCTGTCGCGGTCTGCGCTCCGGTCGCCCGGCTGGGCGGGCTACGCCCGCTGGTGGTCGACCCACCCCAGTGACCGGCCCGGAATGAGCCTGGTCGAACTGCTGGCGATCCGGCTGGCGTACGAGGTGGCGCTCGGCGACAGCCTCGCCCGCCGGCGACTCGGCGTTCCCGGCCGGATCGACGCGGTCGACGTGCCGGTCGACGGCGACGAGCCCGATCTCCTCGACGCGGCCCTACCGGTTGCCCGACTGGCCGCCGTTCTCGGCCTGACCGCCGCCGACCTGGACGCGCTTGCCGACCCGGCGTTCTCGGTGTTGCGGGACGCGGTGTCCGGCATGCCCCCACAGCGGCAGGCCGAGGTGTGGCTCGCCGCCGCCGAGCACGCCTACCAGCGGCGGCTTCGCGCCCAGCTCGACCGGGGTCGGGCGGCCGGCGGGACGACGGCGCCGCGAGGTCCCGGTCACGCCGTGGGTGCGGACAGCCGGTCACTGCTGGCGCAGGCGGTGTTCTGCATCGACGTCCGCAGCGAAGGACTCCGCCGGCACCTCGAAGGCGCGGGGCCGGTGCAGACGCTCGGCTTCGCCGGCTTCTTCGGCCTGCCGGTCCGGACGGTGTCGCCCGATGCCCCCGGCGGGCGGGACCGCTGCCCGGTCCTGATGCGACCCGTCGCCACCGTCACCAACCCGGACCCCGGGCTCGCCGAGGCCCGTCGCCGGCGTCTGCGGCAGGGCTGGCGGCGAGCCGTCGCCGCCGCCAAGAGCCAGCCGGTCGGCGCCTTCGCCTTCGTCGAGGTCGCCGGTGTCGTCGCCGTCGGTGCCCTGCTGGCCCGGGCCGTGACGCCGTGGCGGTTCCGCGAGGACGCGGAGGGCCCGGCACCCGGGGCGACCGATCTGGCGCAGGCGTTGACGCTCGACGAGCGGGTCTACTACGCGGAGGCGAGCCTGCGGGCGATGGGCCTGACCGACGGCTTCGCGCCGTTGCTGCTGCTGTGCGGACACGGCGGCAGCAGCGTCAACAACCCGTACGCGGCCGCGCTGGACTGCGGCGCGTGCGGCGGGAACCGGGGCGGCGTCAGTGCGCGGATGGTGGCCGCGATGCTCAACGACCCCGCGGTGCGGGCGGGCCTGGCCGAGCGCGGCATCCGGATTCCCGGCGGCACGCACGTCCTGGCCGCCGAGCACGACACGGTGACCGACGAGGTACGGCTCTACGACACCGACAGCGTGCCGCCCACGCACCAGGACAGGGTCGTGGACCTGTCCCTCCTGCTGACGGCGGCGTCGACCCGGCTGCGGCGGGAGCGGGCCACCCGCCTGCCCGGCCGCCCGGCGGCCCGGACGGTTCCCACCCGGGCGGCGGACTGGGCACAGGTCCGGCCGGAGTGGGCGCTGGCCGGCAACGCCGCGTTCATCGCCGCCCCCCGGACACTGACCACCGGACTGGACCTCGACTGCCGAGCCTTCCTGCACTCCTACGACTGGTCCACCGACCCGGACGGCGCCAACCTGGAGACCATCCTCACCGGCCCCCTGGTGGTGGCCCAGTGGATCAACATGCAGTACTACTTCGCCAGCGTGGACCCCGCCCGGTTCGGTGCCGGGGACAAGACCGTGCACAGCGTGCTCGGTGACGGGCTGGGCGTGCTCTCCGGCTCCGGCGGAGACCTGCGCACCGGGCTGCCGTGGCAGTCGGTCAGCGACGGGAGCGTCCTGGTGCACGAACCGCTGCGGCTGCTCACCGTGGTGCAGGCACCGTGCGCGACGGTGGCTGCCGTCCTGCGGCGCAACCCGGCGCTGCGGGACCTCGTCGACGGCGCGTGGCTCCACCTCACGGTGCTCGACCCGAGCACCGACGTCTGGTGGGAGCCCGGCGACGGCGACACCTGGCGCGAGGTTCCCGCACCGGGCGCCGGGGCGGAGCCGACCGTGCCCGCCGCCGCGCTCGCACCCGCTCCCGCCTGATCCACTGTCCGGACACGACCGCCACGAGGAAAGGACGTCATCGATGAAGGAGCTCGGTCTCACCCGCATGGTCAAGATCGAGGTGGTGGTCCGCGCCGCCGACGCCGAGGTGGTTCGTGAGCTCCTGCTCACGGCCGACGTGACCGGCTGGACCAGCCTCTCCGGCGTGTCCGGCTTCGGACACCACGGCAGCCACGAGGGACGGCTGATCTTCAACGACCGGTCCGGTCTGGTCATGGTCATCGCCGTGCTGCCGGACCAGCAGGCCGGGTCCGTCATCGCGGGCCTGCGGCAACTGCTCACCGACCGGCCCGGCGTCATGTTCGTCAGCGAGACCTGGGTGAGCCGTCCCGAATACTTCTCCCGGCAGCCCCGTTGACCGCCGGTCCGCCCGGGAAGGCCGGGCGTTCGCCGCCGGACGGCGCGGGTGGCCACGCCGCCTCGGACGGAAGGAGACGGCATGGCCCGGCCGAGCTTCTACGACAAGGTCGCCGCCCGGTTCGAGGACGCGATGGTGCAACTGCCCGGGCCGATACGCGCTCTGGCCGAGCCGGTGCCGCGCCGGCCCTGACGGCTGTGCCGTGCCAGGCCGCGCACGTGGCCTGGGATAGCGTGGCCGGATGACGTCTCGGGCTGCGCAGGCACGGGGCCTGGAGACCCGGCAGCGGGTGGTTCAGGTGGCGATGGCGGAGTTCGCCCTGCACGGCGTGGACGGAGCCCGCGTCAACCGGATCGCCGCGCAGGCCAAGGCCAGCAAGGAACGCATCTACGCGTGGTTCGGCGACAAGGACGCGCTCTTCGACGAGGTGATGCAGGTCGGCCTGGAGGAGTTGTCCCGGGTCGTACCGATCACCACGGACCTGGTCGACTACACGGTGCGCCTGCACGACACCTTCGCCGCCCGCCCCGACCTGCAACGGATCGCGGTGTGGGCGTGGCTGCACGAACACGGCCAGGCCGGCCCGCTGCCGGAGCGGCGCCTGAAGGCCTACCGCCACAAGATCGAGGTCGTGCGTCAGGCGCAGGCGGCGGGCCTGGCCGATCCGGCGTGGCAACCACACCACCTCCTGGCGACGTTGATCTCGGTGGCCACGTCCTGGCTGATGGCGCCCGTCGATCTGCATCAGGTCGCCGCGAACGAGGACAGCCCGGTGGTGGATCCCCGCACGGAGGTCCGTCGTGCGGCCGAGCGCCTGGTGTGTCCGGGGCCGTAGGGCCGCCCGGCCGTCACCCGCCACGTCCACCAGAGGTCGAACCGAACCGTACGGTTTGATATCGGCGTCCGGGAATGGTAGACCTGATACCGAACCACCTGGTTCGGATCTGGAGGTGCGGCGATGCGTACGGTGTTGATGGTCGTCTCGGCCGCCGACCACTGGACGCTGCGCGACGGCACGCGACACCCCACCGGTTTCTGGGCCGAGGAACTCGTCGAGCCGCACCGGCTCTTCACCGAGGCCGGTTGGCAGGTCACCGTGGCGACTCCCGGCGGCGTCGCGCCGACGGTCGACCCGCTCAGCCTCGGTCCCCTCGCCGGCAGTCCCTGGCGGACCCGGCGCCACCGCCGCCACCTCGCCGCGCACGCCGACACGTTCACCCGGCCCCGCGTGCTGGCCGAGATGGACCCCGACGACCACGACGTGGTCTTCTACCCCGGCAGCCACGGCCCGATGGAGGATCTGGCCGTCGACCCCGTCTCCGGCGCACTGCTCACCCGCCGGCTGCGTTCCGGCCGGCCGCTCGCGCTGCTCTGCCACGCCCCCGCGGCGCTGCTGGCCGCGCGCGACGAGGACGGCACCTGGCCGTTCGCCGGCTACACCCTGACCGCCCTGTCCAACCGCGAGGAGCTGCTCAACCGGTTCGCGCGCAAGGCGCCGTGGCTCCTGGAGGACCGGCTCGTCGACCGGGGCGCCCGGTACGTCAAGGGCCGGATACCGCTGCGGCCCCACGTCACGGTCGACCGCAACCTCTACACCGGGCAGAACCCCGCCTCGTCCGTGCGGCTGGCTCGCCGGCTGATCGCCGACCTCACCGAGCATCCCGCGCTCGCGGTGACCGTGAGTCACACCGTCCCCGCACCCCCCGACCGGGTCTACGCGCTGATCAGCGACATCACCAGGATGGGCGAGTGGAGTCCGGAGACCTACGCCGCCAGGTGGACCGAGCCGGGCCGCCGGTTCACCGGGCGCAACCGGATCGGGCGGTTCTACCGATGGAGCATCAGCGCCACCGTCACCGAGGCCACACCGGGGCGGACGTTCGCCTTCACCACCGACTGGCCGTCCTCCTCGTCCTGGCGGTACCTGCTGGAGGAGGGGGAGGGCGGCACCCGCATCACCGAGTCGATGACCCGGGCGACACCGCAGCTGACGATCGTCCGCAAACTTCAGGACGCCGTCGGCGTCCGCGACCGCGCCGCCCACCTGCGCGCCGGCATGACCACCACCCTGCACCGCATCGAGGCCGCCCTGCGCCGGGAGACGCCCGGCCCGCTCTGACCACCCGGGTTGGCGTCCCTCTGGGCAGCGGCGGCCGGTACGCGCTCGCGCCGCGACAGGCGACGAGCGGGCGCGGCTGTGGGCCCGCTGGCGTGACATCGACACCAACCTCGACGCCTACGCGGCCCTGCGATCCTCGCAGACGGCGGTCGTGGTCCTGGAACCGAGAATCGGCGAGACGGACCCGACGCCGAGGGGCTGAACCGCCGACGGCGCCAGCGTCACAGCGGGAACCGGAGCCAGAGACCGCACACGCCGGTCGTGTCGACCGGCGCGTGCGGGGGCGGCGACGGTGCCGCAGGCGGCCTGCCGCAGAGGCTCAGTGGCGTCGGCGGCCGTAGATACCCGCCGCGAGGGATACGCCGATCGCGGCGAAGACGACCTGGAGGAGCAGTTCGATCCAGTCGACGCCGGGGGTGTCGTCGACGCCCAGGGCGCCCGCGACGAGGGTGCCGAGGACAGCGGCGACCACACCGATGAGCAGGGTGAGCCAGATCGGGATGTTCTGTCGGCCGGGGACCACGAGCCGGCCGAGAGCCCCGATGATCAGGCCGATGATGATGGCGGTGAAGAAGCCCGTCACTTCCACGGGAGCCGTCCCTTCCGAGGGGTTGTCGTCAGTGCGGCTCTTGGTGCCCTGGGCCGACCGGGGCGCAAACCGAAGATCGGCGTACGGGCCGATATGTCACACAACTGTCATGACCCCAGGCGGAACCGCGACCTGGGCCCGCGTGCCGGTCACGTCGCCACACCGCCGTGACCTCCGTCGCCGTACGCACCGAGGTCAACGTGGGGCGATCAGTGGCGCGTAGTCGGCGCGGACGAGCGGCTGCTCGGACAGTGAGCCGTCGGCGCGGGGCACGCCGAGTGGTCTGCCGTCGCGAACGAAGGCCACGGTGGTGACGTCGTCGCGACTGGTGAGGGTGCACACGATCTGCCCGAAGGCGAGGACGTCGTCGCTGCGGCCGGCCGCCTCGTCGGGTTCGTCGACCGCTACCTGGGCCCGGGTACCGGTCACCGTGGCACCGGCGGCGTTGACCGCTCCCGGCAACGCGCTGGTCAGGTCGGTGTCGCGTTCGGCCGTGGTGGGTCCGGCGAGCAGATGCCGCAGCTGCTCCTCGACCGTGGGTGAGCGGTCGACACGCCGGACCACGGGGATGATCCGACCGTCGCGGACCAGGCAGAGGGTCTCCACGGCAGGGCCCGCCGGCGCCGCGGCATCGGCGGTGGCGGAACTGGGGAACGGTCCCCGCGGCGGCTGCACCGTACGCGGCCTGTCGTCGGTGGGGATGCCGCAGCCGGCCACCAGCGCGGCAAGCACCAACAGGGCGAGGTGGCGGTGGTTCATGTCAGGGAGTCCGGCAGAGTGACGCGGAAGCGGGCGCCTCCGCCGGGGCGGTCGGCGACAGTGACCTGCCCGGTGTGCGCGGCGGCGTGCTGGGCGACCAGCGCGAGGCCGAGGCCGGTGCCGTCGCCGGCTCCGCGGGTGTGGGCGGCTCGCCCGCGGACGAAACGGTCGAAGATCACCTCGCGGTCCTCGACGGGCACGCCCGGGCCGTCGTCCTCGACCTCGATGACGCCGGCGCCACCCGCACGGCTGAGCAGGAGGCTCGTCGGGCCGCCCCCGTATGTCACCGCGTTGTCGAGCAGGTTCACCAGGATCTGTGCGACACGCCGCCGCTCGACCCGCCACATCGGGGGGGCTTCCGGTGCGAGGTGGACGAGCGAGGGTGGCAGGTCGAGGTTCCGACAGGCGTCCCGGGCCAGCGCGACCACGTCCACCGGGGCCCGGTGCGCGGGCTGGTCGCTGCGGGCCAGGTCGATCAGGTCGTTGACGAGCCGCTGGAAACGGTCGATCTCGTCGGCGACGAGCCCGGCGGCGATGGCGGTCCGTTCGTCCTGGTGCTCCCGACGACGGGCCAGGACGCTGGCCGCCGCGGCGAGGGTCTGCAGCGGCGAGCGCAGTTCGTGACTGACGTCGGCGGCGAAGCGGCGATCGCGCTCGATGCGGTGGGCGAGCCGGTCGACCATCTGGTTGAACGAGGAGGAGAGACGGGTCAGGTCGGGATCGGTGGCCGGGTCGAGCCGGGCGGTGAAGTCACCCGCGGCGATCTTCTCCGCCGCGTCGGCGACCGCCGTCAGCGGACGCAGCCCGTGCCGGGTGGCGTACCAGCCGAGAGCGGCGCCGGATCCGGCGATCATGACCGCGACGGTGGTCAGGGCGAGTGCCAGGACCTGGAACGTCTGCTCCAGCTCCCGCAGGGAGTTGACCTCGAAGTACGTCGCCGTCGCGGACAGCGGCACGCCGACCACCAGGACGGTCTGGCCGTCGACGCGTACGCGCTGCACCGCCGGCTCTCCGGCGGCGACGACGCGACGCAGGTCGGCGGGAATGGCGGTGCTGGTGCCGCGGTCGGCGTCCCGGGCGTACCACTCGCCGTTCAGGTGCAGCACGGGACGGCGCACACCCCCCGTGTCCAGCGACCGGAGCACCTGCACGACGTCGGGGGTGTCGGTGTCGAGCCCGGCACGGACGATGGTGGCGTCGAAGTAGGCCGCGCGCAGGGCGGTGCGCTCCCGCTCGTCCATCAGGGAGCGGCGCGTCAGCTCGTAGGAGACCAGGGCCATGGAAGCCGCGAGCAGGAGCGCGCCGACGGCGAACGCGGCGGTGACCCGGGTACGCAGTCCGAGGCGTCTCATCGCTGCAGTTTGTAACCCAGACCCCGCAGGGTGACCAGGTGTCGGGGGGTTGCCGGGTCCGGCTCGATCTTCTGCCGCAACCGGCCGACGTGCACGTCGACCAGCCGCTCGTCGCCGCTGTCGTACCCCCAGACCCGTTGCAGCAACTGCTGGCGCGACAGCACCCGGCCGGCGTGTTCGGCCAGCTCGCAGAGCAACCGGAATTCCGTGCGGGTCACCGCGACAGGCTGGCCGGCACGGCGTACCTCCCCCGCGTCCGGGCTGATCTCCAACTCCCCGAAGGCCAGCACGGGCACCGGGTCCGGCGCCGGTCCTCCGACCCCGGTACGGGCGCGGCGGCGCAGGGCGCGCAGCCGCGCGGTCAGTTCCTTGATCGCCACCGGCTTGACGAGGTAGTCGTCGGCGCCAGCTTCGAGGGCGGCGACGATGTCATGGGTGTCGTCGCGGGCGCTGACCACCACGATCGGCACGTCGTCGTCACGGCGGAGCTGCCGGATGCACTCGAAGCCGTCGAGGCCGGGCAGCATCAGGTCGACCAGTACGTAGTCGGCCGGGTCGCGGCGCTGGGCGCGCAGGCCCTCCTCGGCGGTGGCCGCGCCCAGAGCGTCGTAGCCCTCGTCCTCGAGTGCGAGCAGCAGCGCCAGGCGGATCCGGTCGTCGTCCTCGATCACCAGTACGGCCGTCATACCGGCATCATCCCCAGGCCACCGGCCACCTTGCCAATCGTGACCGCCGCCGTGCGGATTTGTCACCCAACTGTCATGGATCCGCGCGATGACCGCCAAGCGGGCCCGGCACCGTGGCGGACGACCAGGTCGGTGAGGAAAGGGGTACGACCGTGACAGGGCCGCTGGGACCGACGCCATGCGCGCTTCCTCTGGTGGAGGTGTGCGTCACCCAGCTCGACCTGGCCTGTCTGCCGGAGGCCGGAGCCGTGTTCGATCGGCTCCTGGCCCTGAATCCCGAGCAGGTCGTGGTCGACCTGTCGAGCTGCCGGCACATTGACGCTGCCGCCATCGGCCTGCTGCTCGACGTGCACCGGCGGCTGGCCCGTAGCGACGGGGTCCTCGTCGTGCGTGACCCGAATCCCCGCATCCGACGCATCCTGCACACCGCCCGCCTGGACCAGGTCCTGCCGATCACCACGGACCTCGCGCCGTCGCCGCCCGGCGTCCCGGCGGCCGGACACCGGACACAGGAAGGACCAGCAGCATGACCGTCGTCCCCGACGACCACCTGATGACACTGATCTGCGACACCTGCGGCGACACGATCACGGCCCCCGCGTGCGTGCTCCCGGACGCCGAGGTCGTCTGGACCTTCGTGGCGGAGCACGGCTGGAGCGGCTCCCCGTTCGCCACCGGCCCGCACCGGTGCCCGAGCTGCAGCCTGCTGCCCCCCTCCGGTCGCACGCACCCGTCGTGCGACAGCCACGGCCCCGGCGGCATCCTCGGCATCGACCACCTCGACGAGGCGACCGTGGTCACCGTTGCCGGTGACATCGACCTCGACACCGGTGACACACTGCGCACCGCGCTGCGTCACACGGCCGAGATGGGCGGGCACGTCGTGGTCGACCTGAGCCGCGTGCACGTCATCGATTCCACCAGCCTCGGCCTCCTCGTGCGGGCCCACCGCGACGCCCGCGAGCGCGGTGTCACGCTCTGCCTCGCCGCGCCGTCGCGGTTCATCCGCACCGTCCTGCACACCATGCGCCTGGACGTAGCCTTCCCGATCTTCGACAGCCGCGACCACGCCCTCGCCGGACTGTCCCAGCTCGTGCTGTGCAGTTCGACGGCCGCCGACACCACGACGGCCGGAGCGCGCACCGGTTCCTGATCGAGACAAGGAGGATCGCCATGTACCTGCCATGGCCCCTGCCGGACGAGAACTGGCTCGCCGACGCCGGCGACCAGCCCGAGCCGGACAGCGAGGACCTGCGCGTCGAGGCGCTGGTCGCGCAGCGCCTGAGCATCGACTGGACCACGCGGCGGCAGCAGATCAGCGTCGCCGTGCAGAACCGGGTCGTCATTCTCTCCGGCCTGGTGAGCGGCACGGACGTACGACAGGTCGCCGGGGAACTGGCCTGGGACGTGCCCGGTGTCGCCGACGTCTGCAACATGCTGCGACCCAGGAACCAGCGGCGCGGGCGCCGCTGACCGAAGCCGGTGGAGCTATCGCCGTCAGCGTGACAGCAGGATGGTTCCGGCGACGACACCCGCCGCGAGGACCGCGGCCATCACCGCGGCGCGCCCGGGGGTGGAGAAGTGGCGCAGGGCCAGGGCCAGCGGACCGACGGGCAGGAGCGAGCGGTCACGACCTTCCGGACGTGCGGGTGGCAGGTCGCCGTCCGGCCGTTTCTCGAGATCCCACCGGCGGCTGAGCAACGCCGCCCGGTGGGAGCGGGCGCGCGCGAGAGCCACGCCGGCGGTGCCGGTGAGGGCCAGGCCCAGGGCGACGGCGGCCGACAGGCCCCGCACGCTGTCCCGGGCCAGGGTGATCGCCACGGTGGCGAGGGTGACGAGCACACTGGCGGTGAGCGCCAGACCGGCGGCCACGACCCGGTCGGCGGCGAACAACGGTCGACGGCCGAGAGCCCAGCCGGCGACGCCCGCCCAGCACAGACCGACGACGATCATTCCGGAGAACGCGACGCGGGTACCGACCGGCAGCGCGCGCGGTTCGGTGGCCCACAGCACGCTGATGAGCACCGCCATGGTGAGGCCGCCCAGACCGGCGACGAGATGAGCGACCCGGCGCGGCAACGACAGGGGCCGCAGGAGGTCCTGCGGGGTGTAACCCGGTCCGTCCTTCGTCATGATGGATAGCCCTTCTCCACGAGGTGGTCGTGTAACAGCCGTCGGGCGCGGTGCAGGCGGGACTTGACCGTGCCCGGAGGAACCTGGAGCACCTGCGCGCACTCCTGCAGCGTGAAGTCGTACAGGTAGAAGAGGATCAGCGCGTCCCGGTCCCGTGGCGCCAGCACGGTCAACCCGTCGCTGACCTGTCTGCGGTCCAGCACCCCGGCGACGTCGTCGTCGACGACCTCGTCGCTCTCGACCAGGTCGGGCTGTCGGTACAGGTCCCGCAGATGGTTCGCCACCGCCCGACGGACGATGGTGAACAGCCACGGCGCGAAACGCTCGGGTTGCCGCAGACCGGGCAGCGCCCGAAGGGCCGCCGCCCACGCCTCCTGGCTCACGTCGTCGGCCGCCCCGGGCCGGTCCAGCAGCCGACGGACGTACCACCACACCGGCTCGTGCCAGTACCCGACCAGCTCGGCCAGCGACCGCCGGTCACCGAGTTGCGCGCGTACGACGAGCAGGACGTCCTGCCCGGTCCGCTCCACACCGTCTCCCGTCCGCAAGCTCTCCACAATCCTGACAGTCGTTCTCGGAGGCCCTCAGGTTCACGGACACGTGGTCGCCGGGCGGCGCCCGGCTGGTAGCGTCGCCGCATGACGCGGGCACGTCGGTGACCGCTGCCCCACCCGTGCGGGACCCGGCGGCCCTCGCACGCGCGGCGGCACGGGTACGGCGGTTTCTGGTGCCCTACCACCGCGCCGAGGTCCACGGGCTCGAGAACATCCCGCCCGGTGCGGCCCTGTACGTCGGAAACCACAACGGCGGCTTCTACACGGGTGACACCTACCTGTTCGGGGCAGCCGTGTACGAGGAGCGGGGTCTGGTCGACACACCGTGGGTGATGACCCACGACCTCGGCGTCGCCCTGCTGGGTCGCTGGCTGCGCCCCCTGGGGGCGGTGCCGGCCGACCCCCGGACCGCGGCGGCGCTGCTGAACGGCGGCGACAAGGTGCTCACGTATCCCGGCGGCGACTGCGACGGCGCACGATCGTGGCGGGATCGCCGCCGGGTCGTCTTCGAGGGGCGGACCGGTCACGCCCGGCTGGCCGTCGCCTGCGGGGCGCCCGTCGTCCCGGTGGCGGCGGCCGGCGCCCACAACACGGCCATCGTCCTGTACGACGGCGCGGCCGTCGCCCGCCGGCTGCGCGCGCCCCGATGGTTGCGCCTGCACCGGTGGCCGCTGCTGCTCAGTCTCCCCTGGGGACTGACCTTCCTGCCCGCCGTGCCCTACCTGCCGTTGCCGGTCCGCATCACCATCGCCGTCGGTCCGCCGCTGCGGTTCGACCGCAGCGGCCCCGAGGCCGCGGCCGACGACGCCTACGTCCGCGCGTGCGCCGCCGAGGTGGCGACCGCGGTGCAGACCCTGCTCGACGACCTGACCCGCGGGCGGGCGAGCAGCACCGGATCATCCGGCCGGGCGAGACGGGGTCGTGGCGACTGATCACGACGATCGCGGGTACGGGGATCGGCATGACCCGCCTGTCCTACCGCACCGACTCGCCGGCCCGCCTGAGCGACTACCTGCGCACCGGCGGTGATCCCGAACTGCGCCGACGCCGGGGTGTGGTCGCGCTGTCGTTGCTGGGAGCGGCGATGGGTCAGGTCGTGGGGGCGTACCAGACCGGTCTGTTGCGCCGACTGCCGGACCCGCCGGGGCCGTTCGACAGCGCCCGCGTCGACTCCTCGGGGTACGCGTACTCCCGCCTGGCCACCCCGGACGCCCTGATGATGATCGTCAGTTACGGCGTGACGGCCTGGCTGGCCGGGGCAGGTGGTCCCGCCCGGGCGGAGCGCGCTCCCGTGCTGTCCCTGCTGACGGCGGCCAAGGCGGCGGCCGACACCGTGCTGGCCGTCGAACTCGCCCGCGAGGAGTGGCGCGACAACCGGGCACTCTGCGCGTACTGCCAGGTCGCCACCCTCGCCTCGGCGGCCAGCGTGGTGCTCGCGCTGCCCGAGGCACGACGGGCGCTGCGCCGGCTGCGCAGCCGCTGATCCGCGGCGGGTACCGGCGCCGATCGGCCTCTCCGAAGCCCGGGGTGGGCGTCGATTCCACCCGTCCCGATCCAGTGACGGTGGCCAATGGGAAACGAGCGGCCGAGCCGGCCGGACAACGCATTGCTCGGGCATGCTCCGCGGTGCGGAAAGGGGCGACATGACGCGGGCATCACCGGGGAGCTGTCGCTTTCCCGGTCTTGTCGGCGGCTGTTGTCGACGACAAGACACCGCAGTTCATGTGCCCGTCACCCGCGCCACGACAATTGCCGTCCCGGGCCGACGGCATCCTGAGTGACGTCACGACCTCCGTCGTGGCCGCGGCCGGTCGCCGCGGCCACGACGTGGTTTCAGGTCCCCCTGCGTCAACGGGCGTCGTCGGCGACACGGGCCACCTGGATGAGAGGCCCCCGGCCGAAGGGGGGCGGACCGTCCCCGCGGAACGAGCCGTACTCCGCGGTGACCTCGAAGCCGGCCGCGCACAGCAGCCGGCGTAGCTCCGGGGCGGTGACCACCCACTGGTCGAAGAAGTTGGGGTACAGCGAGACGTGGCCGTCGGGCCGGCTCACCAGAACCGTCTCCTCGTTCCGCCAGTTGGCGGTGTGTGCGTTGATCTGGGTGCGGGTGAGCCGGGTGACGAGCAGACCGTCGCCCCGGTGGTGCGCCACCATCGACGGTTGGTAGCTGTCGACGTAGTTCAACAGGTGGCCCGGATCCAGGACGAGATGACCGCCGGGTCGCAGCCAGCGCCGAGCTCGGGCGAGCAGCCCGGGGAGCTCGTGGGGCGGGACCAGGTTGAGCGTGGAGAACAGGCAGTAGACGACGTCGAACGTGTCGCCCGTCTCGAATTCGGTCATCGAACCGAGCACGAACTCGATGTTCCCGCCGCCGGCGTTCTTGGCGTGGTCGGTGAAACTCGCACTCTGGTCGACACCGACCCCGGAGTGTCCCCGTTCCGCCAGCGCGCGCAGGTTGGTCCCGGTGCCACTACCGACATCCAGGAACCGGCCCGCGGGCGGGGCGAGCGAGGCGAGGAGATCCGTCTCCGCGCCCAGGTTCCGGAAATCCCTGCGGACGATCTCGTAGACGTCTCCGGGGAACTCGTATCCCCCCATGCGGCTACTCCTCCTCCAACAGGTCGGGCTGTTCGTAGGTGATCTCGTCCCAGAGCAGTTGGAAGCTGAACCGGGCCAACTGCGCGTCGCCGAACCCGTCCTTGGCGGCCAGCGCCTGCTCGTGCGACAGGAGCCGTGGCTCGCCGGCCGCGTACGCCAGCAGTTGCACCTGGGCGGCGCTGTCGTAGGTGAGGAACCAGTGCACGGCCTCCTCCAGGGAGCCGCCCACCGTGATGAGGCCGTGGTACCTGAGCAGGAGCGCCTTCCTGTCGGCCAGCGTCTCGGCGATCTCCTGGCCGATGTCCAGCCCGACCGAGGTGCCCCGGTAGTCGTCGTACAAGGCCTGGTCCTGGTAGAAGGCGGCGGACTCCTGGTCGAAGGGTTCGAGCAGGCGCCCCAGGGAGCCGAGGGCGCGCGAGTTCACCGTGTGGGCGTGAGCGATCGCCGTGGCGCCGGGCCGCAGCTCATGGATCTTGGAATGGATGACGAACGCGCTGGGATTGACCCTGTGGCGGCCCTCCACGACGCGCCCGCCGCTGTCGACGAGGATCAGGTCGCGGACCTTGACCCGGTTGAAGGAGACTCCGAACGGGTTGACCCAGAACCTGTCGTGGTGCTCGGGGTCACGGACCGAGACGTGGCCCGAGATTCCCTCGCCGAATCCGTACCTGCCGAAGAGTCGCAGCGCGGCCGTGAGCCGCTGCTTGCGGTGACGCCGCTCGTCGGCCACCGAGGCGAAGGTCGCGTCGTCGGGGATGGGCAGACCGGTGTGGGTGTCGGCGAGGAAGGGGGCGGGGTCCAGGGTGGACAGCTCGCTCATGGGCGTCTCCGGGTGTCTGGTCGAGGGATGCTGGTGCGGGTCGGCGAATCGGCGGGGATGACGACCTACCGGGGGGCGGCCAGGGCGGACGCCGGCCTCCGGGTGCGCCGGACGACGGACATGTCCTCGCGCAGGGCGCTGCCGATCTCGTGGGCGCGATCCACCATCGCCGGGATACCGAAGGTGAAGAAGAGGCTGCCGAAGGCGAGGTCGCCCAGGGCGTAGAAGCGGGGATGGGGTCTCCCGTCGACGGTCAGCCGGCTGGTGGCACGGTCGACGTGCAGTCCACCGACGGGGTTGCGGGACGCCACCCCGGCGATGACCAGCGAGTCGACGAGTTCCGCGGCAGCGGCGGGGATCCGGTGGGCCGGGGGGCTCACCGCGTTGACGATGTGGTCGGCCCGCAGGACGTGGGTGTCGGTGGTGACGGTGAATCCGCCGGAGTGGGCCACCCCCGGGGCGGCTATCCGCTGGAGGCCGCGCACGATCCGGAGCTGCCCACGCTCGATCAGGCTCAGCAGCGTCGCGGCGCTGGCCGCCGGCATCGGACAGCACAGAGTCAGGACGCTCCGGTAGTGGCGGCGGATCAGGTCCGCCTTCTGGTTGTCGGGCAGCAGGGACCAGAGGTCGGGGCCGGTGTCCGGCACCGCGGCCTGCACGATCCGCAGGGCGATGCTGGTGGAGTCGACCTCGGCGAACTGGCGTCGCAGTCGCGCCACGGGTTCCTCCCGGTGCAGCGCGGTCACCTCGGCGGCGACGGTGGTGAGGTCCTCTCCGGCGGCGGTGAGCTCGTCGTCCAGCAGGCGCACGGCGGTGTCCAGCGTGACCGGGCCCCGCTGGGCGGCGGCGCGAAGTCGCTCCGGGGTGAAGTGGCGTCGGTCGTGCCGTACCGGGCGCTGCCGGACGGCGGGCAGCACGCCGCCGCGGGACAGAAGGCTGATGGGCCCCCGGTGACCACGTGCGACCAGGGCCAGCACCACGTCGACCGCGGTGAGGCCACTGCCGATGATCCCGACCCGGGAATCCTGGTCGAAGTCCTGGAGGGAGTCGAGCGTGCCGGACAAGGGATAGGGGTCCACGAGGAATCGGGGCGAGCCGCTCAGGCCGTAACTGTCCTGGGTGGCGCCGCCCCCGACGCAGAGGACCACGTGGTCGGCCTGGAACCGGCGGCCCTGCTCGGTCCGCAGCAGGGCCCCACCCTCGGCGGTGGGGGCGGCGGAGACCACCCGCTCCCGGACGATGTCGACGCGCCAGCCGCGCTCGATGAGCGCCATCAGGTTGGCCCGGGCGGAGTGCTCCAGGTATTCGCCGTACACCGTCCGTGAGGCGAAGCGTGCGCCGGAGTAGGGGTCGAGGGGACCCGGCCCTTCGGCAGGGACGCCGACGACGAGATCACGGGCCGCCAGCCACCGCTCGAACTGTCCGGGGTCACCGTGCCGCACCGACATGTCGTCGGGGGTGGCGTTGAGCCGCAGCACCTCGGTGTCCCGCTGGTACGGGCGGCCGCGCCACAGGTGCGGTCCCGGTTCGAATATCGTGACTCCTCCGGGGGGCCCGTCCAGCGTCACGAGTGCGTCGAGGAGGCACACCGCCGACGCCCCACCGCCGACCACGGCGATGTCGGCCCCGTCCATCCCACCATTGACCACAGCCCGTCCCCTCTTCGAAAAACCGTGCCCCGCGCGATGTCAGACCCCCCGCACCGCCTGGTCACGCACACTCCGCCGACGGCCGTCGCGCGCAGTCGCCGGGTGACAGAGGTGCCGTCAGGATGCGTGCCGTTGCAGCATCTGAGTGCGCTTGAGCTTGCCGATCCCGGTCTTGGGCACCTCGTCCCTGCCCACCGGTACGACGCGTGTGCGCCGTGTGCCGAACCGGGCCGCGACATGGTCGTGGACCGTGCGCTCGGCCACGTGGTGATCGGTACCGGGCCGCAGGTGCAGGAAGATCACCAGCTCGGCGGTCGGCGCCGTGTCGTCGGCGCACACGACGGTGTACGACGGCTCGACGAAGGGCATCTCCTCCACCGCGGCCTCGATCTCGTGACTGTGGTAACTCACGCCGTCGACGTCGACGATGTCGTCGGCGCGCCCGGTCACGGTCAGTTCCCCGTGCCGGATGAAGGCCAGGTCACCGCTCTTGAACCAGCCGTCGTCGGTGAAGGTCTGCCGGTTCTGCTCGGGATTGTTGTCGTACCCGGCGGTGATCGCCGTGCCCGTGACCTGGAGTCTGCCGACCGCCCCCGCCGGCAGGAGCTCACCCCGCTCGTCGACGACCCGGAGCCGCACCCCCGGGTGCGGTCTCCCCAGTGAGACGAAGCGGTCCTCGTCGCTGCTGGACTCCGGGTCGAACACGCTCTCGACCACGCCGGCCGAGGTTTCCGACATGCCCCAGCCGGGATGGATGGCGGTGGCCGGAAGACCGAACGGCGCGAGGAGGCTGAGGAACCGACGGGCGACCCTCGCTCTGATCGGCTCCCCACCGTTCATGATGTAGCGCAGGCCGCTCAGGTCCCAGGACTGTCCCGCGAGGTCTCCCGCCCGGTCGTTGATCAGGCCGAACGCGAAGTTCGGTGCCCAGGTGGTGTGGGACCGGTGCCTGCTCATCGCGGCGAGCCACCGCAGCGGGTCGGCCATCACCCACCGGTGGCGGGCGTGGACCTGGTGGCAGCCGAGCAGGACGTCCCGCACATGGAACATGGCCAGCCCACCGACATGGTCCAGCGGCATCCAGTTGAAGGACCGGTTGGCCGCCGTCAGCCCTCGTACCTGGGCGGCGGCGACGGCCCGACTGAGGATGTTGCGGTGGGTCAGGCGGACCGCCTTGGGCAGCCCGGTGCTTCCCGAGGTGAGCAGGAGGACCGCCACGTCGTCGGGATCGGCGCGGTGGAAGGCGACCGCCCGTCCCGGCTGCGCGCCGCGCCGGCGCAACTCCGCGACCGAACCCAGCAGGCGATCCCGCCAGGCCGGTGGCCGGCTCGCGTCGACCGGCGTTCCCGCCCCGGCGGCGTCACCGGTCACCACCCAGGCCCGCCGACCGAGTACGTCCCAGACGCCGGCCAGCAGTTCCGCCGCCGACATGCCCGCCGCCGGCGGCGGATCGGCGCTCACCGGGACCGGCACGTATCCGCCCAGGACACAGGCCCAGAAGGCGGCGAGCATGCTCTGGGGCCGGTCGATCTGCAGCAGAATCCGGTCACCGGTGACCGGACCGTGGGCGTGACCGTGAATGCCGGCGAGGACCCGCGACGCGTTCCGCAGGAGATCGCCGTACGTCTGGCGGGACTCGCTGCCGTCATCGGCGATGTAGGTGAGGTGCCCGTTGGGAGGCAGGTCCGCCGCCCGGACCAACGCCTCGCCCAGGGTGCGCACGGTCAGCTCGGGCGGCGGGCCGCCGTCGGCGATCGCGGGAAGGGTGGTCCCGCTCCGATGGTCCGTCATCGGGCAGCTCCCAGTCGAGATGGGTCGACGCGCAAGTCGGCATGGATGAATGCCATTCGGGCTCCGGAATGTGTGCCGGATACGGAACCGGTCCTCTTCGGAGCTCAGCCGAGCTTGGCGCATGGCGACCCGGGAAACAGCCCGGTCCTAGGATGTGGAACGCCATAAATGGGCATGGTCGACTGGCCATACCCGAATTTCTCGCAGCGTTTATCGGCCCTTCCGGTGCGCGGTCGCCGCGGTTGGCGGCAGCCGCCGCCCCGTTATTCGATGCGAATGCCGGAGGGGTGCCGCCGGAGAGCGTCGGTGTCAGTCGACGGGTGGTCGAGTCGGTCGCAGGCGGAGGTGGGATCCGCCCCCGGTCGGATCCCACCTCCGTCACGCGACGGTCGATCAGCTGCGGCGGCCACCGTCGGGGATGACCATGGTGGCCTCGTTCCCGATGTCCCGGCCGATCGGCTGGGCGGGCGGCGGGGTCATGGCGTCGGTCATGTCGCGGCGCCCGGACTGGTAGGCGCGGGTGTGCGCGGCGATGGCCTGCGACTCCTCCTCAGCCCGGTTCAGCCAGTTCTCCCACCGGTTCTGCATCGGCCGGACGAGGCCGCCGCCGACACCGACGACGAGGATGCCACCGATCGTGGCCAACACGGCGATCAGCACCGGGGTGGTGACGGTGGTGGCCACACCGATCTGGTTCAGCGCGGCGATCACGCCGAGGGCCAGAATGAACACCGACGCGACGTTGGCCAGGACGCGGCCGTAGGACAGACCGCCCAGGGCGGCGGAGATCAGGTCCTTGACGGCCTTGGCGATGGCCGCGGCGACCACGACGATGATGATGGCGACGAACGCCTTCGGCAGCCAGGACACGACGCCACGGATCAGGTCCGAGATCGGGTTCGGGCCCCAGATACCGAACGCCAGCTGCAGGGTCACCAGCAGCACCGCGTAGTAGACCAGCTGCGCGACGATGTCGCTGGCGTCGTACTTCGAGCGCGCCAGGGCGGTGCGGATGCCGCCACGCTCGACGGCGCGGTCGAAGTGCACCCGCTCGAGGACCTTGTCCACGATCTTGCGAACGGCTTTGGCGATCAGCCAGCCCACCAGCAGAATGGCCAGGAAGGCGACCGCCTTCGGCAGGAACAGCATCACCGAACGCAGAGCGTCACCGACCGCGTCCGTCACGTTATCTCTCATGTGGCCATCTCCAGGGGTGCGGGATCGTTTCCGACGTGCTCTGTACCCTCCGCGTTACAGTGCAAACAGAAACATTTCCATGGAGTGATAAATAGCGTGGAATGGGGCGGCACCCGAAAAGACCGACGGATGCCGCCCCATTCCACGACGCATGTCTCAGTCCAGGTTGCGACGACCCTGATCGGGCAGGTCCGCCTCGATCCGCTCCTTGCGGACCGCCCCGCCGACGGTCTCGGTGTCGGTGACGGTCTCCTTGCCCAGGCGCACCCGCTCCACCGGGACGGCCTCGGTGTCGACCACCGGCCGTTCGGCGTGCAGGGTGACCTCGTGCTCCTCCTCGCTGATCGCCGGCCCGTCGAGGGCCTTACCGACGTTGGCGTCGGTGATCGGCTCCCGCTCCAGGCGCACCTCCTCGCGTCGCACCGGCACCGTGACCTGCTCGTGCTCGGTCACGACGTACTTGCGCAGCCGCGCCGTACCCGCCTGCTGACGCTCCGTACCGACACTCAGCCGCTCCTCCGAGCGCGTCATCGCGTCGTCGGTGTTCGGGCCGGAGGTGTCGTGTCCGACGCCCGAGTCGGCGGAAGCGCCGACAAAGGACGGATCGGTGTGGGCGCCCTGGTAGGCGCCACCGGAGTCTTCCCAGTTCAGCCCGTAGTGCCGGTACAGATCGGCCACCTCGGCGCCGCTCAACGGCTCGTCGACGTCCACGTCCACGTTCGGCGCGTCCTTCACCACAGCCTTCTCGAACGGCACCGTCACCCGGTCGCCCCGCACCTCCGCGACCTGCAACGGAATCAGGGACTCGTTCATGCCGAACAGTCCGGTCCGTACGCTCGCCCACGCCGGCTGGCCAGCGGCGTCGGCCCACACCTGCCCCACCGTACCGATCTTGTCGCCGTCGTTGTCGTACACCTCGCGCCCGATGACGCCACTCGCCTGCTCCTGGCCAATCATGTGCTGGCGCTCCCTTCTGTCGGTGCAGTTCAAGTACCCCGAGCGCTGGTCAGAAACCGAACCGCCAGCAATTTTCCGGGGGCGCCCGACGGCAGGTAACCGTTAGCGGACACGCTTCGGCAGAAACGGGCTCCGGATAAAGGGAGTCCCGTGAGCGGGATCGGACAGCGGCCCACAAAATCGATGCGAATGGTGCCGGCGGGCACGAGCCACAGGCATATCGAGACGCATCGACCGACCGGTGGCGCACGATGTGCCGACCGCCCGCACGGGATTCGGTGCGGCCCGGTCCTGGCTCACGTGCCGGCGAGGGGTGCGGGCACCGCAGCCGCGGGCGGCGGCGGTGCCGGTCGGGCGTACCGCAGACCTCGAGTGAGGAGCAGCGTCGCGGTCAGCGACAGGCAGGCGAGCAACGCCATCGCCCGGTGCGCCGGCAGCACGTCGGCGACGGCTCCGGCGAGCGCCGCGAACACCGCCTGCCCGGTCATCATCCCGTTCTGGTGCAGGCCGAGCGCCTGGCCGTGCGCCTCCGGCGGGGACCGGTCGATCAGCCACTCCTGCAACGGCAGGGTGGCCGCGAAGCCGACCGAGGCGACCAGCGCGAGCAGCATCGCCAGCGGCAGGTCCGGATGCAGCAGGAAGGCGAGGTACGGCAGCGGCAGCAGGAGCCGCAGCGGCAGGACGCACCGCCGTCGCGAAACCGGCGACAGGAACCGCCCGACCACCACGTCCCCGGTCAGCATGCCGAGCGCGCCGGCGGCGAAGAGGAATCCGGCCTGGTCCCCCGCGTACGGCAGGAACAGCGCCTCGCAGCCGACGACCAACCCGCCGGGCAGCCACAGGTTGAGGTAGAGCGCCCGGCGGCCGCGGTCTGCCCACAGCTCCCGGTTGACCCGCATGGTCCGGGCCGTCGAGGCCCGCGCGCCGGTCCGGGCCGGACGCTCCCGCAGGCCGAACCACGTCATCGCCACCGCGAGCGCCCGCAGCGCGGTCGCGATCAGGAACACCTGGTACGCGTCGAGCCAGACCAGCAGCAGCCCGCCCGCCCCGAAGCCGGCGATCTGCATCACGCCCACGCTGACGTTCATCGTCGATCGGGCCAGCACGTACGCGCCGGACGGCAGGATGTCGTTCAGCAGCGACCAGCGGGCACCGCCGGTGATCGAGCCGACGTAGGCGACCAGCAGGATGACGGCGAGCCGAAGCCCGATCGGCAGCCCCGGTACGGCCTGGATCGCCGTGCCGGCGAGCGCGACCAGCCCGGCGAGCGTCAACGCCCGACGCGGCGGCAGGCTGTCCGCGGCGGAGAGCAGGGTGACACTGCCCAGCACACCGGCCAGCGGCGCCCCGAACATGCTCAGCGCGGTCAGCGTCGCCGAACCGGTCACGGCGTAGGTCAGCGAGCCGAGGGCCAGTGCGGAGCTGGTGTGTGCGGCGATGCCGGCACAGTTGGCCAGGAAGAGGTTGCGGAACTCACCGACGGCGAACAGTTCCGAGTACGTCTGCACGTCGATGATCCTCCGACCTCGCGGCACGGGCCCGTAGAGTTACGGCTGGAGGCGAAACATGTCTGTCTGGCAGGTGCCGGTCGATCTGCTCGTGCACAGCCGGTTCACCATCTCGCCGATGACCGACACGGTCGCCGCGCTGCGGGCGCTGCACAGCCCGCGCCGCCCGTGGCAGTACGCCTGGCGGCGTCCGCACCTGGCCGCCTGGCAGGGGATGCTGGCCCGCCGACCGGTCGTGCGCGCGTTGCTGGCGGCGGCGTTCGCACCGCGGTGGACCGCCGACTTCCTCACCCTGGCCCCCGCAAAGGCCGCTCCGACGTTCGCCGACGAGCTGATGGCCGTCGCCGCGCGCTCCGACGAGCAGATCCGCGCCGACCTGCGGGTGACCAGCCCACGACCACTCGACGACGTGTTGTCCGCCGACGGGCTGGCCCAGGAGGCGGGGTACCTGCTCGACTGGGTCTGGACGCACACGGTCCGGCCGGAGTGGCCGGCGCGGGAGCAGAGGCTGCGGGCCGACGTGGTGGCACGCACCTCCCGGCTCGGCGCCGAGGGCTGGGCGGGCGTCTTCCCGGACCTGGCGGGCACGATGCAGTGGCTGGGCGAGGGTCGCCTCCGCGTCAACGACCTTCCCGGCGCGCCCCTGCGGCTCGACCGGGCCGAGCAGCTGATCTTCGTTCCGGCGCACTGCGGCCGTGGCTGGGTGGTGTGGGACCAACCCACGCGCTTCGGCATCGTCTATCCGGCCCGCGGCATCCTGGCCGACGCCACCTCGCCGGCACCGGACGGGCTGGACCGGCTGATCGGCCCGAACCGGGCCGCCATCCTGCGCCGGCTGGTTACCCCACTGAGCACCTCGCACCTGGCCGCACTCACGGGCCTGTCCCTCGGATCGGTCGGCGACCACCTCCGGGTGCTGCTCGACGCGGGGGTGGTGAGCAAGCGGCGGTCGGGACGCGAGGTGCTCTACTGGCGTACGCCCCTCGGCGCCACCCTGGCCGACGCGACCACCGACCCGGAGGTCCACAGTCGCCGGGCCGAATAGCCGGGCATACCCATTCGGCTAGTCCATCAGTGTGATATTCATCGACTCGATGTGACGCAGTTCACGCTCACCACATAGACGCTTCTCGACGTCATGGCCGGGCGCGCCCGTCGCGGCGCTTCCTCGACGCCGAGCGGGCCCTGTTGGCCGCCTACCCGGAGCACGCCAGGGCGATACGGCCGTACACGGCGGGGATGCGCAGTTGGATGCGCGGCAACGTCGACTGGTCCAGCCGTACCCACCGGTACCGGCCGGCGGAAGGCTCCGGCGGCAGCCAACCGGCCGAATACCTCGAACCCGCCCTGCTGGGCGAGCACGGGTGAGTTCGGCGAGGCGTCGTCACGACCCGAGCTGGAATGGGCACCGCCTCGATGTCCACGACTGCTGGCCGGCGGCGCGGCGTGGTGGCTAGGCTGTGCGGATGCGACGGGCAGAGCCCTGGAACGATCTCGATGGCTGACGCCGACGATGTCCGTCAGCTGGCTCTCGCGCTGCCGCACGTGGTCGAGATCGACAGCGAGGGCTTCGACTTTCGCGTCGCCAACCAGGGGTTCGTCTGGTCCTACCCGGAGCGCCGGCCCGGCGCGCCACGCGTCATCCGTACCGACGTCGCGGTGCTGTACGTCGGCGACGAGGCCGAGAAACAGGCGCTGCTCCTCGGCGAGCCCGAACTCTTCTTCACCACGCCCGCGTATGACGGTCTTCCCCTGGTCATGCTGCGGTTGGCGCGGGTGAGTGTCGATCGCCTCAGCGAGCTCGTCACCGACGCATGGCGTATGCGTGCCCCCGACCCGCTCGTCGGCGACCACGACGGCACCGACTCGTCGAGCGCGGATCTGAGCAGAGCCGATCGGTAGGCGAAGAGGTTGATCCGGGTGCTGACGTCCCGGCCGTGACCGACCGGGTCCACCCAGGAAGCTGCTTCCGGTGGGTGGACGTGTCAACACCGCGAACGTGCTGCGGCGATCGAGGGAACGCGCCCCTCACCACTACGATGCGAGCGTGACTCGCGTTGCTCCTGCACGGAGGCCGTACACGCTGCTCGCTGCGGTGATCGCCCTGCTGCTGCTCGGCGCTGGTCTGGCCTGGGGCGTGGGCGACACGCTCAGGGTGAGTCACACCGCTGCCGCCGTGCCGCGCGAGGACGTCGCCCCCGCGCCGCAACGCGTGGTCGCACCGGCGCCACCGTTGACGTCCATCGTCGTGCCGGACGAACGGCGCACCATCACGGCGGCGTCCGCCGTCGCCGACGCGATCGCCTCCCGTGGCCTGGCCCGCCCGGTCGTCACCCCCGTGGTGCCGGGCGGGACGCGGACCGGCACGGCGCCGGCGGGCACGACGGCCCCGGACCTCTCGGCGGTGACCACGCTGCGGGCGGCCGTGCTCGCCACCGTCGCCACGGCGCCGGAGTCGTACCGGCTCACCGCCGGCAGCACCGAACTGGCCGTCGAGGGAAGCGACGTCGCGGGCGCCGCGGCCGGGCTGTACCGGCTCGCGGACCGGATCCGCTCCGGTACCGACGTGCTGCCCGCCGCCGACGCGGGCCGCGTGGTCACGCCCCGGCTGGGCCTCCGGCTGACCGACGCCGGCTCGGTGGGCCGCGAGCCCGACCCGGCCGCCTTCGCGGCGGGCGACGACTACAACCTGAACACCGACGTGGTCGGGCAGGCGCTGCTGCCGCAGGCACCGTGGGTGGACGCGGCTGCGGTGGCCCGCATCGGCGCGCAGTTCCGGCAGCTCGTCGACCACTCGGTGGCGCAGGGCTACAACGGCGTCGTCGTGCCCGGCTTCCTGGAGTACGTCACCTTCTCCAAGGTCGGCGACGGGCAGGCGGTCTACCCGCCCGGTGACACGCACGTCGACCGCGCGAAGGCGATGGTCGCGGCGTTCGGCCCGGTCTTCCGGTACGCCGAGGAGATGGGCGTGAAGGTCTTCCTGCTCACGGACATGCTCGCGGTGTCGCCGCCGCTGGAGGCGTACCTGACGAGGACCGTCGGCGGGCTCGACGTGGCCGA
Organism: Micromonospora sp. BQ11; assembly: GCF_052068135.1. NCBI lineage: Bacteria > Bacillati > Actinomycetota > Actinomycetes > Micromonosporales > Micromonosporaceae > Micromonospora > Micromonospora sp. BQ11. The sequence continues at coordinate 289,363 of NZ_JBQHDB010000003.1, forward strand.
CCCGCGACTGTGGGCGGTCTACCAGGCCGGCCTGGCGGAACTGTTCGAGACCATGCCGTTCGTCGACGGCCTGATGGTCCGCATCGGCGAGGGCGGCGAGGTGTACGCCCAGGACGGCTGGGACTACTCGTCGAAGCTCGCGGTCACCACCGAGGCGTCCGTGCGCGCAATGCTGCGCGCGTTGCTGGACACCGCGGGGGCGGCCGACAAGGACGTCGTCTTCCGCACCTGGACCGTCGGCGTCGGCGCCGTCGGTGACCTGCACACCAACCCGGCGTCCTACGCCCAGGTACTGGGCGGGTTCGACGACCCGCACCTCATCGTGTCCACCAAGTACACCCTCGGCGACTTCTACAGTCACCTGCCGCTGAACACCACGCTGCTGGCCGGTGGGCACCGGCGCATCGTGGAGTTCCAGGCCCGGCGCGAATTCGAGGCGTTCGGCTCGCTGCCCAACGACCTCGGCACGCTGCACCGCCAGGCGCTGCGCGCGTTCCTCGCGGCCAATCCGAAGATCGAGGGCGTCTGGAACTGGACCCAGGACGGCGGTCCACTGCGCGCCGGGCCGATGTCGCTCCACCTTCGCGCCGGCTTCTGGCAGCTCTACGAGCTCAACACGTACGCCGTCGGGCGGCTGGCCTGGAATCCGGACGCCGACCCGGCGCAGGTCACGGCGGACTGGGCCTACCGCACGTTCTCCGCCGACCCGGCCACCGTCGCCGCGATCGGGCAGGCCATGGCACTGTCCCGGCAGGCGGTCACCAAGGGCCTCTACATCGGGCCGTACGCCGACAGATCGGTGCGGGCGCTCGGACTGGAGCCGCCGCCCATGATGTGGATCTTCGAGTGGGACATCCCGACCGGCGACTCCGCCGCGCTCGACAGCATCTACGCCGTGACCGGCGGACGCGTGGACGCCGCGATCGACGAGGGCGAGCAGGCCGTGGTGCTGGCCCGGCGCATGCGCGACCTGGTCGCCGCGACCGACCCGGCGACCTGGCGTGACGCCGGGCTGCGCGAGCGCTTCACCCGCACGCTCGACTACCAGGTGAATCTGCTCGAGACGCTGGGCGCCTACCGCACCATGGTGCTGCGGCACGTGCAGTGGCTGGACACCGGCTCCGGTACCGCCTACGAGGGCTGGCGACTGGCCGAGGCCGCGTACCGCGACGCCCGCGACGCGCACCGGCAGCGGTACGGCACCGACCTGGACCTGCCGGCGTACAACTTCACCGCCGCCGACCTCGGCGCGGAGCGCGCGGACCGGGACCCGGTCATGGCCTGGGCGGCGCGGTCCCTGCTCGCGCTGGTCCTGGTGGTCGTGCTGCTCGGCCTGCGTGGCCGTGGGTTCGGCGGCGGCGCCGCGCGAGGGCTGCTGCTCGGCGCGGTACGGCCGTGGCGGGTCGCCGGGCTGCCGGCACCGGCGTCCCGGGCGGACCGGGTGCTGGTGTGCCTGGTTCCGCTGGTGGTGCTGGTGGCGAGCCGGCTCGTGTTCACCTGGTTCGCCGCGCCCGCGCACCTGCTGGTCACCCTCGGCGGGTGGGCGCTGTTCGCCCTGGTCGTACGCCTCGTCGCCGGCCGGCGGGACCCGTTCCACCTGTGGGCCGTGGTCGGCGGCGTCGCGCTGCTGCGGAGCGTCCTGCTGCTGGCCGCGCTCGCCGGGCGTGGACCGGGTGGGTACTGGTTCGCCTTCTGGACCGCGCCGACCCTGCGCGCGGTCTACGTGACCGTCGCGTTCGCGGCGTTCTGCTGGCTGTTCGTGGCCACCACCGTGGTGCTGCGGGACGGGTACGGTCTGCGCCGCCGCCGGGCCGCCGGCCTCACCCTGACCGCCGCGGGCGTGCCGCTGGGATTGGTGTCCGGCCTGGTCGCCCTGGTCGGCCTGGAGCGCGCGCTCACGGTGTGGAACGACCAGATGGCGCTGCTGCCGTGGGGCCTGTCCCGCATCCTCGGCCTCACCGTCCACCTGGGCATCCCGGCCAACCTGCCGGTGTACGCCGCGGTCGCCGGAGCCGCCGTGACCGCCGTGGGTCTGCTCCTGTCGAGCGGCGGCCGTCGGCAGACCGACGGCTGCCTAGCCACCATCGGAACGTGACGTGGCGGTGCCACCGGAGGTCGTCTCGGGTGTCGTGGAGAGGATGTCACGGGCCTGCTCGGCGGCGCGCATCATGCGCTCGCCGACGAAGTCGACGAAGCGGGCGATGTTCTCGAGGCGGGCGGCGGCCGGGGTGTCCGGGCCGAGGATGCTGACGCCCTGCCGTGCGGTCTCGGCGAGCTGGGCGTGGGATCGGGCGGCGGCGACCATGCCCTGGTAGAAGACGTCGTCGTCGGCGACGTAGCGCTCGCGGCGGCGCTCGTCGCGTTCCCGGCGGATGAGGCCCTGGCTCTGCAGGAACGTGACCGCCTTGGAGATGGACGCCGGGCTGACCTGAAGGCGCTGGACCAGTTCGGACGCGGTGAGGCTGCCCGCGTCCGTGGTGTAGAGGCAGGTCAACACCCGGGACATCATCTTCGGCAGCCCCTGTTGCATGAGGAGCGTGGTGAACGCCTCCTCGTACTCGCGCACGGCCTCGGCGTCGCGTCCGTGGGCCTGCGGGGGCACCTGCGGCCCTCGGGGAGTGGCCTGCCGGCGCCGGTGTGCGCGGCGTTCCGTGGCGCGGTGAGCCAGGTCGGCACGGTAGGCGGTGGGGCCACCGTTCCGCAGCACCTCCCGCGTGATCGTCGAGGTGGGACGGTCGAGGCGTCTGGCGATCTCCGCGTAGGCGAGCCCGTCGGCCAGCCCCGACGCGATCTGGTGACGCTCCTGCTGGTTGAGCCTGCCTCCCGGCATCGCGATCTCCCTCCACCGCCTCCCGCGACCCGCCGAGCATAGCCTTCACTCCAGCTCAATGCAACGCCGCACCGGCCCAGCCGTTGCATTAGACCGCTGCTCGTTGCAACGATAATTGAGTCCTGAGCAGGGAATATGCTGGGACGGCGCAACGAGTTCGTTGCCTATTTATCGAATGCAACGTAGCGTTTCTCGTAGCAGAAACGAGCGCACGAGGAGAGCACGATGCAGACGTTCGACACCCCCGCCCCGATCTCCGCCGTCCTCGACATCCCCGCGGGACGCGTCCAGTTCATCGCCGCCGACCGGGCCGACACCACGGTCGAGGTCCTGCCGGCAGACGCCTCGAAGGGCCGCGACGTGAAGGCGGCGGCGCAGACCACGGTCGGCTACGGCGACGGAGTCCTGCGGATCGGCGCCCCGGCGAAGAACCAGATCTTCGGAGGCTCCGGCTCCGTCGAGGTGACGGTCCAACTACCGGCCGGGTCCCGGGTCACGGTGAAGGCGGCGAGCGCCGAGTTCCGGGCCGTCGGACGGTTCGGCGACGTCGCCTTCGACGGCGCGCACGGCGCGGTCACGCTCGACGAGGCCGAGAGCGTCCGCCTCACCTGCCTCGCCGGTGACGTCTCGGTCGGTCGCCTCAACGGCTCCGCCGAGATCAGCACCGCCCAGGGTGACATCCGGATCGCCGAGGCCGTGCGCGGCACGGTCGTGCTGCGCACCCAGGCCGGCGACGTGTCGGTCGGGGCCGCCCGCGGAGTGTCCGCCTCGCTGGACGCCGGCACCACCCTCGGTCGGATCCGCAACACGCTCATGAACACCGAAGGCACCGCCGGCCTGACCATCCACGCGACCACCGCTCACGGCGACATCACCGCCCGCAGCCTCTAGAAGGAGCACCTGTCATGACCAACCTGGCCATCGCGGCGAACGGACTGCGGAAGTCCTACGGCGACAAGGTCGTGCTCGACGGCGTCGACCTGGCCGTGCCCGAAGGAACGATCTTCTCCCTGCTCGGTCCGAACGGGGCCGGCAAGACCACCGCGGTCAAGGTCCTCTCCACGCTCGTCTCCCCCGACCCTGCCACCGGCGACATCCGCGTCGGCGGCCACGACCTCGTCACCGACCCGCAGGCGGTACGGGCGGCGATCGGCGTCACCGGGCAGTTCTCCGCCGTCGACGGCCTGATCACCGGCGAGGAGAACATGCTCCTCATGGCCGACCTGCACCACCTTCCCCGGCGCGAGGGCCACCGCGCCGCCGCCGAGCTGCTGGAACGCTTCGACCTGACCGACGCCGCGAAGAAGCCCGCCGCCACCTACTCCGGCGGCATGAAGCGCCGCCTCGACCTCGCCATGACCCTGGTCGGCAGCCCGCGGATCATCTTCCTCGACGAACCGACCACCGGCCTCGACCCCCGCAGCCGCCACACCATGTGGCAGATCATCCGCGAGCTCGTCGCCGACGGCGTCACCGTCTTCCTCACCACCCAGTACCTGGAGGAGGCCGACCAGCTCGCCGACCGTATCGCCGTCCTCAACGACGGAACGATCGCCGCCGAGGGCACCGCGGAGGAGTTGAAGCGGCTCATCCCCGGCGGACACGTCCGGCTGCGCTTCGAGGACCCCGCGGCGTACGAGCGGGCCGCCGGCGCGCTGCGCGAGACCGTACGCGACGACCAGGCGTTGGCCCTGCAGGTCCCCAGCGGCGGCACCCAGCGCGAGCTGCGCGCGATCCTCGACCGGCTGGACGCCGCCGACGTGCACGCCGACACCCTCACCGTGCACACCCCCGACCTCGACGACGTGTTCTTCGCCCTGACCGGCGGTGCCGGCGTCCCCCGCCAGGCCAAGGAGGCCGTCCGATGAGCTCCCTCTCCCTCGCCGCACGCGACTCGTCCACGATGCTGCGCCGGAATCTTCTGCACGCGCGGCGCTACCCGTCCCTCACCCTGAACCTGCTGCTCACCCCGGTCATGCTGCTGCTCCTGTTCGTCTACGTCTTCGGAGACACGATGAGCGCGGGAATCGGCGGCGGCGGTCCGGACCGCGCCGAGTACATCGCGTACATCGTCCCGGGCCTCCTGCTGATGACCATCGGCAGCACGGTGATCGGCACCGCGGTGTCCGTGTCCACCGACATGACCGAGGGCATCATCGCCCGCTTCCGGACGATGGCCATCCACCGTGGTTCGGTGCTCGTCGGGCACGTCGTCGGCAGCGTGCTGCAGTCGATCATGAGCGTGGTCCTCGTGGGCGCCGTCGCCGTCGCCATCGGCTTCCGCTCCACAGATGCCGGCGTCCTGGAGTGGCTCGCGGCGTTCGGGCTGCTCGTGCTCTTCGCCATGGCGCTGACCTGGATCGCGGTCGGCATGGGCCTGGTCAGCCCGAACGCGGAGGCCGCCAGCAACAACGCGATGCCGCTGATCCTGCTGCCGCTGCTCTCCAGCGCCTTCGTCCCGGTCGACGCCATGCCCGGCTGGCTCCAGCCGATCGCGGAGTACCAGCCGTTCACGCCCGCCATCGAGACCCTGCGCGGTCTGCTGCTCGGCAGCGGGATCGGCCACAACGGGTGGCTCGCGGTCGCCTGGTGCCTGGGTCTCGCGGTGCTCGGCTATCTCTGGTCGACAGCGACGTTCAACCGCGACCCGAAGTAACCCCTCGTCCCGGACCGGGGAGGCGCATCCCGGCGGTTCAGTCGGACGTTTCGACGTACGACGCCAGGTTGGCCAACGAGGAGGCGATTCCGGCCTCGTGGACCGTCCGGTCGATGCCGGGTGGGACGTCCGTGGCGGTCACGGTCACCTCGGTCCCCGCATCGGTGGCAGCCAGGTGCCAGGCCATCGTCATGACGCCCGCGTACGCCGGGTCGTCGGACTCGAACACGGCCCGCTGCACCACACGCTCCGGTGGTACCAGAGCGGCGAACGCCACGTCGACGACGTCCGTCGCATCCGACGTCTTCCCGGTACCGGCGGCCGGGTCGAGGTAGGTGAGGACCATCCGGAACCCGCCCCCGGGCCGGGGATCCCAGTGCTCGACCCGTCCGCGCATGCCGTCCGGCGGCAGCCACGCCTCGAGCGACCGCCGGTCGAGGAGGGCGTGGTAGACGGTCGCCGGCGGTGCCGCGACCACCCGGCTCGCGCGGTCGGTCCTTCCCATGACCCGATACTAGGACCGGGGTCTGCCAGCCCCATGGCCTCGCGTCGCCACCGAGAACGAAAAATATCGGCCGGTGATGTCGAGAATCCGTGGCGGGCTCCGTCCCCGGGGTGAACGCGACCACAACGGGTCGTACCGCAAGGAGGAGAACCACAATGGCCAAGTACCTGCTGCTCAAGCACTACCGTGGCGGTCCGACTCCGGTCTACGACGTGCCCATGGACCGGTGGACGCCGGAGGAGATTTCGGCGCACATGCAGTACATGCACGACTTCGCGGCCCGGCTCGAGGGGACCGGCGAGTTCGTCGACGGTCAGGCCCTCGCCCCCGAGGGGACGTTCGTCCGGTACGACGGTGAGGGGCGACCGCCGGTCACCGACGGCCCGTTCGCCGAGACCAAGGATCTCATCGCCGGCTGGATGGTGATCGATGTCGACAGCTACGAGCGCGCCCTCGAACTGGCCGGGGACCTGTCGGCCGCCCCCGGGGCGGGAGGCAAGCCGCTGCACGAGTGGCTCGAGGTGCGTCCGTTCCTGACCGCGCCGCCCAGCATCACGGAGTGACCTGATGGACGAGGCCCTGCTCCGGAGCCTCACGCCGAGCGTGCTCGGCGTCCTCGTCCGCCGCGGAGCCGACTTCGCGGCGGCCGAGGACGCTGTGCAGGACGCCCTGGTCGAGGCGATCCGCGTCTGGCCGGCCGACCCGCCGCGCGATGCGAAGGGCTGGCTGGTCACCGTGGCCTGGCGCCGGTTCCTCGACGCCACGCGGGCCGACGCCTCCCGCCGCCGCCGTGAGGAGCTCGTCGACGAGGAGCTGGCACCCGGCCCGGTTCCCGCGGTCGACGACACCCTCCAGCTCTACTTCCTGTGCGCCCACCCCTCGCTGACGCCGTCGTCCGCGGTCGCACTCACGCTGCGCGCTGTCGGCGGACTGACCACGCGCCAGATCGCGCAGGCCTACCTGGTGCCCGAGGCGACCATGGCGCAGCGGATCAGCCGGGCCAAGCGCACCGTCTCCGGCGTGCGCCTCGACCAGCCCGGCGACGTCGCCACGGTGCTGCGCGTGCTCTACCTGGTCTTCAACGAGGGCTACTCCGGCGACGTCGACCTGGCCGCCGAGGCCATCCGGCTCACCCGGCAGCTCGCGGCCGCGATCGACCATCCCGAGGTGGCGGGGCTGCTCGCGCTCATGCTGCTGCACCACGCCCGCCGGGCCACCCGGACCGCGCCCGACGGCAGCCTGGTGCCGCTCGCGCGGCAGGACCGTCGGCGATGGGACACCACGTCGATCGCCGAGGGCGTCGAGATCCTGCAGGCGGCCCTGGCCCGCAACCGGCTGGGCGAGTTCCAGGCGCAGGCCGCCATCGCGGCACTGCACGCCGACGCGCCCACCGCCGAGGAGACCGACTGGGTGCAGATCGTCGAGTGGTACGACGAGCTCACCCACCTGACCGACAGCCCGGTCGTCCGGCTCAACCGCGCGGTGGCCGTCGGCGAGGCCGACGGACCGCGCGCCGGGCTGGCGGCGCTCGCGGTGCTGGACGACGCACTCCCCCGTCACACGGCGGTCGCGGCGTACCTGCACGAACGCGACGGCGATCTGGCGACGGCCGCCCGCCTGTACGCCGAGGCGGCCCGCAGGGCCTCCAACCTCGCCGAGCGCGACCACCTGACCCGCCAGGCCGCCCGGCTCAACGCCGGCCGGGATCGCTGACCGTCCGCGCCCGGCGGCTGACCGCCGACCGGCCCCCGCTTCCGAGCGGCGGTGGGGCAGATGCGCCGGTGCCGGGTCCGCGGGAACGGTGGCTCCGCTGGCCGGGTCGCCGTCGAGCAGAGCGTCACCAGACCTGCAACTCCCAGAGCGAGTAGCCCCAGCCGGTCCCCCGTTGCGTGCCGTAGATCCGCAGGTGCCGTCCCGTCACCCCGGACAGCGTCAGCTCGTCGACGCCGCCGTCTCCGGCGGTGGTCGACCACACCGTGGTCCACGACGTGCCGTCGTTGGAGGTCTCGACCCGGTAGGCGCGGGCGTAGGCCACCTCCCAGCGCAGCCGCACGCGGGCCAGCGATCGCACCGCGCCGAGGTCGACGCTGATCCACTGTGGGTCGGCGTACGCGCTGCCCCACCGCGTCGCCGGGTCGCCGTCCACGGCGTGCGCCCCCACCAGCACGTTGCCCTGCTCGACGCTGGAGACCGCCACCGGCCGGCCGTAGGCGAGGCCCTCCTCCTTGATCCGGATGTTGCGGTAGGAGATGTCCAGCCCGGCACCGTCGTTCTGCACGCCCACGTGACCGCTGGCCACGTCACGGGAGCTGACGTAGTCGTTGACCAGGACGCCGTTGAGCAGGACCTTGATGCGGGTGCCCTGCACGCGGATCTCGTAGGAGTTCCACTGCCCGGGCGGGTTGAGCACCGCGTCCCGGGCCGCGACGTCCGGGGCCTGGAAGCTGTAGACCGCGCCCGTGGTCCGGGCGGTGGACGAGTCGGAGGCGTCGATCTGGATCTCGTGGCCCTGGCTGACCGGCTTCCACGGATCCCCCTGCGGGTCGGGGAAACCGATGAAGACACCGCCGTTGTCGTCGCCGGGCATCATCCAGTCCAGCTTGAGCGAGTAGTCGCGGAACTGCCGTTCCGGGAACCAGAGCAGCCCCATGCCGCCGTACGACTTCAGGGAGCCGTCGGGTTCGAGGCTGAAGCCTCCCGGGCCCGCCTGCCGCCAGCGGTCCAGGCTCGCCCGGGTCCCGTCGAACAGTGCGGTGTACCCGGTCTCGACGGCGGCGACCGCCGGCGGGGTGAAGGCGGGGAACACGACCGCCAGCAGAACGGCGGTCATGGTGGCGACAAGTCGGCGCATCGGCGCGGCCCTTTCCACGATGGGGATCGGATGCGCGCCGCCGCACCTTGATGCGATGAAGTCTTTCGATGTCCGGCCGCACTGTCAACCCGGAGCCGCCGGCCGATCCGGGCGAACGGCGCGCCGCGAGACGCGTTTCCGCTGTTCGATGACGGGCGCCGATCCTCGACCTGTGTCACCATCCAGTGTCGGTGGCTGAGGCCGCCGCGGGAGCTGGACCTGCCCCTGGATACCGTCGGGGTACTGCTCGGGCCTCGCCCGCCGTGACCCGGCGGTGACGACCGCAGCCTCGTGTCCGGGTAAGGACCTGAAGGGAAGGAAGGCAGTGCCGGCTACACCTCCCCAGCCACGGCGTACCGTGGCGGTCATCGTGCTGGACGGGATCGTGGCCATCGCCCGGACCGTACGGCGTGCGCTCCCCGGCCGGGGGCGCGGCTCGTGGGCCACCTGGCTGGCCCTGATCGCCGCGACCGGGGTGCTCGTCGCGGCGGCCTTCTTCGTCATCGGGACGCTGCGTACGTCGGAGGGGCGGGCACCGGTGACCCTGGCCACGCCGACACCCGTCGACGAGGTGGGCACTCCGTCGGTCGGCGCCTCTCGCGGACAGGCACGACCGGCGGCCACCGCCCCGACGACGATCGCACCCGCGCCAGCCGCGCCGGCCACCACGCCCTCGCCCACCACCGAGCCGTCGGCCTTCGCGCCGTCGACCGTCGCGCCGTCACCGGCCGCTCCCCCGCCTGCCCTGAGCGCCGACCTCGCCATCGGGGAGAGGACGCTGCTCAGCTACGGCGCCGCCGTGACGATCAGCAATCCCGGACAACTGCCGGTGTCCCGGTGGACGCTGGTCATCACCCTGCCGAGGGAGTCGCTGAGCGTCAGTTCGGTCGACGGCGCGCAGGCCAGTCGGGATGGCGCGGTCTGGACGTTCGTGCCGGACGGGACCGCCGGGCCGGTGCCCGGCGGCGGATCGGTCCGGGTGACGTTCCGCGTCAACGGGGCGGCGGTCGGCTCGGATCCCACGGCGTGCAGCATCGACGGCACCGCCTGCACCGGCCCGGCGGACTGACCCGCCCGCCCACTCGGGGGGCAGGGTCTCGAACGCGGCGTCGCGCGGACGCGGCGCACGTACCGTCGCAAGGTGGACGTGCTGCTGCGCGGCGGGCCGGGCGACGGACAGGTGCTGTCCGGCGGCGGGGAGACCGTGCTGTGGAGGGCCTGCCTGTACGAGATCACGGCCGACTACGACCGCCGGCACGGCCGCGACCTGCGCATCTACCGGCACCGCCCCGACTGCTGCGAGCCGTACGGCCGAGGTGCCGAAGACCGCTGCGAATGACCCGCCCCGCCCTCGCCACCCCGGCGTTCAGCCCACGTCGATCGTGTACGCGGCGGTGTGCACCGTGCCGTCGACCTGGAAGTCGAGGAAGGCCCGGTACCGGCCGGCGCTCGGCGCGGTCAACCAGAACGTGATTGCCCCGTCCACCAGGTCCGGCTCCGGGTGCACGTGCACGTAACCGAGGTCGCCCTCCCGGATCACCACCAGGTGCCCGTACGCGCCCAGGTACCGCTGCACGGGCACCGGGCCCGCCGTACCGTCGCGCCCGACACCGAAAGCCATCGGCACGGTCACCCCCGCCGTGGGGGTGCCCGTCATCGCGACCGTGAACGGCCCGGCCTCCGCCTGTGGTTGCGCCGCGGGCAGTTCGACCGGGGCGTACGCGCCCGGCACGTGGTGGTCCACACCGAGAACCAGCGGCAGCGGTGTGGCGTCGCCGGCGGCGACGGAGAAGTCGGCGTAGATCCGGTAGGTGCCGGCCCGGGCCAGTCGCAGCGGGACGCTCCAGGTGCCGTCCGCTGCCATCGTCGGATGCAGATGCTGGTAGCCGCCCAGGTCGCGACCCACCACCACGAGGTGCAACGGCTTGTCGTGCACGACCATGAACCGCGTCACCGGCTGCCCGTCGGTCCCGACGATCCGGAACCGGTAGTCCACGCTCGCGCCCACCGGCTGGGACCGCCGCAGCGGCTGCAACGTGTACCCGACGGCACTGACCGTCGTCCCGGCCGCAGGCTGACCCGCACCGCCGTCGCCCGGGTGCGTGTGCGCCCCGGCACCCTTGGTGTGCTGATGCCCGTCTCCCGCCGAGACCGTCGGCTCCGTGGCACCCGCCTCGCCGACGGCGGCCGGGCCCGCCTGCGCGGCGGCCGTCCGCTCCCCGCTACCGGTCCGCCCCAGCCCGAACCCGGTCACCAGGGACAGCACCAGAGCACCGACGAGCAGCGCGAGACGCGGGGTGCCCGGCACGGCTCCGAACGGCGGAGCCGATCGGGACGACGGTGAGCTGTCGACGGGTACGGCCGGCCGGCCCCCCTCGGCTGCCGGGCCCGCCGAGGGGGACCGGCCGGCCGTGGATCCGGTGGAGACACGCGCGACGACGGCACCGGCACCCCGCTTCGCCGCCGGCATCACGGCCTTCCGTCCACGGTCGCCGGTGGTCGAGGAGCGGGCATCCCGCCGCCGAGGTGCCGCCGTCGGCAGCCGGAGGCGGCCGGACGGCCGGTCCGCCGGAAGACGCCGGCTCCGCCACACCCCCAGTCCCACCACCAACGCGACCAGACCCACCGCCGCGCCGGCCCAGGCCAGGAGGCCGGAACCACCGTCGTCACCGTCGGCCGGGCCGGCGCCGGTCACCGGAGACGCCGCCGGCACCGGAGGCGCGGCCGACGTCGTCTGGGCCGACGGCCCGTGTCCGGCGGTCTCCTGCTGGGCGACGGCCGCCACGAGAGCGGGGTCCGGCGGGTTGGTCGGCGGGCTCCACCCGGCCGGCGCCGCCGTGACGCGACCCGCGTAGCGGAAGCTCATGGTGCCCTGGACCGGCTCGCCGTCCGAGGCCACCGACAGGTAGCTCACCGAGTACTGGCCGACCGCAGGCAGGTGCGTCATCGTCACCACCGCGGGGAAACCCGTGGCGTACTCGCGCGGCTCGAACACGCCGTCGACCAGGACGTACTCGCGGACCGGCTTGGCCAACGGCTTCGGCTGCCCGTAACTCCAGCCGCTGTCCACCCGTCCCCCGCCGGGAGCGGTGATCGTGAAGTACGCGTTGAAGGGGACCTTCTCGGTGAAGTAGAGCTCCACGGCGGTCAACGGCTCGGACACCGTGGTCCCGGAGGCGGGTGCGGACATCGCCAGGGTCCCGTGGGCCGCGGCCGGTTGTGCGGGCAGCAGGGCCACGATCGTGACGAGCACCACCGCCAGCAGGCTCGAGAGCGGCCGCGACGGCGGCGGGCTGAGACGACGCATCAGACCATGGTCACGATCGAAGCCACTTCAGTCGATACGTCTTCAGCTTTTTGTTCTGATGGCAGAAGTTCGGGCCACGCGGACCAAACCTTCTGATGCCCAGCGTCCTTGACAGAGCTCCCGGCCACCATGATGCTGTCTGTTAGTCATACTGTCGTAGGACAACAGGAAGGATCGTCTCGGGTGATCGAGTTCGTGCTGGACAGTCGGTCCAAGGTGAACACCTACATGCAGCTCGTGCAGCAGGTGAAGCAGGCGCTGCGGGTGGGGCTGCTGGCGCCGGGCGATCAGTTGCCGAAGGTTCGGGACGTCGCGCAGTCGCTGGCGATCAATCCGAACACGGTGTTGAAGGCGTACCGCGAACTGGAGATCGAGGGTCTGGTCGGCGGCCGACCGGGGGTGGGCACGTTCGTCCAGCGCACCCTGGCCGGCGCGTCCCTGCCCAACCAGGCCGAGCTGCGCGAGGCCCTGGTGGCCTGGCTGCATCGGGCGCAGGACGCCGGTCTCACGGCCGAGGACGTCGTCGCCCTGGTGGAGACCACCATGCGGGCCACCCTCACCGACGACGCCGGGCAGAAGGAACGCGCATGAGGGATAGGAGAGGACAGAGCATGGACGTGGTCGTGGAGGCCGACCGGTTGGGCAAGCGGTACGGGAAGAACTGGGCACTACGGGACTGTTCACTGCACCTGCCGGCGGGACGGATCGCCGCGCTGGTGGGGCCGAACGGAGCGTCGACGAACGCCCGCAACCGCGCCGCGGGCTCCCCCACCGGACGGTCCGCCCGCAGACCGGCCATGCTCTGCGCGGCATAGGCGAGGTCCCACAGCCGCGAGCCCGGTGCCGCCGCGTCCCAGTCGATCAACACCCAGCCTCGCCCTGACCGGACCAGGTTCCAGGGGGCCACGTCGTTGTGGCAGATCATCTCCTCCCGGTCGGGAGGAATGAGACGGTTCCACACCGCACCGGGCGGCGGCACGAACCCCGCCAGCGCGGTGTGCAGGTCCGCCAGCATCCGACCGATCGAGAACAGCTCCGTCATTGAGTACGTGCCAGATTCCGCACCCACCTCGCCGGGCACGTACTCCACGACCTGCCGGCCCTGCTCATCGCGTCCCAACGGCCGGGGGACCCCGGCGAACCCCACCGCCCACAGGTACTCCAGCACGGCGTCCACCGAACCGGTCCAGGGACCGACCGGACGACGAACGGTGTCGCCGACACGTACCACCCCGGTCGTCGCGTTCCCCGTCAACGGCTCCTCGTCGCCAGTCACCCCCAGATCACGGCCCAGAGTCGGGTCATCGCTGTCGTACGGGTGGCGGGGTGACGAGTTCGATGACGACGAGGCCGACCCACGCCCCGCATCGCCAAGTCGCGATCACGAACACGGACAGTCATGACACGAATACGCTGAGCTGTGCATGCAGTCCCTACGACTGGACGCCCTCACCGCGGGCGTCGAGGACGGAGAACGACATGGCCGACGACGTTCGCGCGGGAGAGGTCGACGAACTGACGTTCATCAACCCACCGGGGCTCTACGATCCTCGGCCGAACGCCTACTCGCATCTCGCGGTGTTCCCGGCCGGCTGGCGAATGATCCTCCCGGCCGGACAGGGCGGCGAGACCGAGGACGGCATCCTGGCGGAGGACTTCCCGACGCAGCTCAGACAAGCGCTGACGAACACGGAAACCGTGCTCGCAGCCGCCGGCGCCAGGATGTCGGACGTGGCGAAGTTCAACCTCCTCGTCGTCGACCACAACGCGGAGAAGTTCGGGGTGGTCAAACAGGAGTTCGATCGCGTGTGGGGCGACCGGAAGCCGGCCTGGACTCTGATTCCCGTGCCCGCTCTGGCGCTGGACGGGATGCTGATCGAGATCGACGTCATCGCCGTGGTGCCGCGGTGAGGCGGCGACGTCAGAAGTCGTCGGCCGTACGCAAGCGGTCACGTACCCAGGTGCCGGCCGGCTTGAGCCGGCCCGTACCGCTGAACTCCCCGCTGCCACAGGTCCCGCCGGTGAAGACCGCGCCGGTGCGGACGTCGTCGGAGTAGTTCCAGTTCACCCAACTGATCTTCCTGGCCGCCATGAGGTCGAGGTAGCGCTGGGCCATCGTGAAGTTGTTCGGACCGTCGCCGGACGCCTCCTGGGTCCCGAACTCGGTCACGAAGATCGGGAGCCGGTCCGCCGCGCGGGCCAACGTGTCGTGGTACAGGTCGCCGTGCGAGGCGGCGTAGAAGTGGAAGACGTACAGGAGATTGCTCCCGGCAACCGGGTTCGCGGCGATGGTGTCGACGCCCCCGCCGGTGCCGGAGACGCCGAGCGACGACCAGTCCGGGGTCCCGACGAGCACCACGGCTTCCGGGTCGCGCTGGCGGATGACGGGGATGACCTGGTCGGCATAGCTCTTGACGGCACTCCAGCTGACACCGTTCGGCTCGTTGGCGATCTCGTAGAGGATGTTCGTCTTGTCCCGGTGGCGGTCGGCGATCTCGGCGAAGAAGGTACGGGCCCGGGACAGGTTGTGGTTCGGGTCCCCGGGCGTGAGCATGTGCCAGTCGACGATCGCGTAGAGCCCGCGGGCCGTGGCCAGCTCGATGTACTGGTGGACCAGGTCGGTGAAGCGGCGCGGGTCGGTCTCGTAGCCGCCCTCCTGGATGTACATCGAGAGCCGCAGGACGTCCGCCCGCCACTCCTGCGCGAGGACGTCGAGGGAGGCGGGGGTCACGCAGTTGGCGTACCACTGGAGGCCGTGCGTGCTCATGCCCCGCAGTTGGATCGGCTTGCCGTTCCGGTTGCACAGTTGGCGCCCGCAGACCTGCAGCTGTCCGTTCGCCGCCACCGGCGTGCTGGCCGGAGGTGCGGTGGTCGGAGGTGCGGTGGTCGGTGGAGGCGGGGGTGGGCTCGTCGGCGGCGGAGCCGTGGCGCCACAGGGCTGGCCGTTGAGCCGACACCCGCTGGGACTGCCGGTCCCGTTGCCGAGGAAGCCGAACGTCACCGAGGCGCCGGGGGCGACCGTGCCGTTCCAGGACCGGTTGGTGAAGCTGTAGCGCTGCCCGTCGCGGGTCATCAGCGCATCCCAGTACGAGCCCACGCTGGTACCCGCCGGCAGGTCGAACTCGACGCGCCATGAGGTGAGGGTGCTGCCGCCTGCGTTGGTGACGGTGTACCGGCCCTCCCACCCGGATCCCCAGTCGGAGGTCTTGACGAAGGTCGCGGTCGGTGCGGCCGCCGCGGCAGCGGTGGTCGTGACGGCCAGCGGCACCGCCGTCATGACCGCGACGGCGCCGGCCAGGATGAGTTTCCTACCGCTCAGCTTCATGGGTCCTCCGATGGGAGACGTCGCCCGAACGGCGCGTCCGCGTGCCGACGCGGGGATGGTGGCCCCGCGTAGGAATCGAACTATAAAGATACTTAAATGTTAAGGCAACGGCCGGCCGATGCCCCGCCGGCCGGGGTCGCCCGGTCGACCGATGAGCATTGTTGACTGCCAATGTGCGCTTCTGATAGAACATGTTCATCCGTGTGGCAGAACTCCCCGGTCGGCGTCCGAGGTGCTGCCCCTCTCCCGTAGGAGATGGCAATGCATCGACCCCGCTGGCGGCGCGTGCTCGCGTCCACGCTGACCCTCCTGACCACCGCGGCGCTCGCCGTCGCCCTGCCCGCCACGCCCGCCACGGCGGCGCCCGGCAGCCCCGCCCAGACCCCGCCCATGGGCTGGAACTCCTGGAACACCTTCGGCTGCGACATCGACGAGGGCCTGATCCGCGGCATGGCCGACGCCATCGTCTCGTCCGGCATGCGCGACGCCGGCTACTCGTACGTGGTGATCGACGACTGCTGGTTCGACCCGCAGCGCGACGCGCAGGGCAACCTCCGCGCTAACCCCGACCGTTTCCCCAGCGGGATGAAGGCGATGGGTGACTACCTGCACGGCAAGGGCCTGAAGTTCGGCATCTACCAGGTGCCCACCGCCCGGACCTGCGCCCAGCGCGGCGGCGGCTACCCCGGCTCCACGGGCAGCCTCGGGCACGAGCGGCAGGACGCCGCCACGTTCGCGTCGTGGGGCGTCGACTACCTGAAGTACGACTGGTGTTCCCCGGAGGGCAGCCGCGACGAACAGGTGGCCGCCTTCACCCTGATGCGGGACGCGCTGCGGGCCACCGGGCGCGACATCGTCTACAGCATCAACCCCAACAGCTACCACGCGGTGACCGGCACCACCTACAACTGGGGTACGGTCGCCGACCTGTGGCGCACGACGGAGGACATCAAGCCGTACTGGGACACCGGGAACGTCAACTCGTACCCGATGGGCGTCGTCAACATCGTCGACGAGACGCTGCCGCTGGCCAGCCAGGTCGGCCCCGGCCACTGGAACGACCCGGACATGCTCGAGGTCGGCGTCGGTGACCTGACTCCCACCGAGTACCGGTCACACTTCGCGCTCTGGGCGCTCATGGCCGCGCCACTGATGGCCGGCAACGACATCCGGTCGATGTCGGCCGACGTCAGCGCGGTCCTGCGCAACGCCGACCTGATCGCCGTCAACCAGGACCCGGCCGGCAACGGCGGCCGTCGGGTCCGCGACGACGGCGCCACGGAGGTGATCGCCAAGGCCCTGGCCGACGGCTCGGTCGCGGTGGCCCTGTTCAACCGGGGCGGTGCGACCGCCCGGATCACCACCACGACCACCGAGGTCGGCCTGCTCGGCGCCGGCCCGTTCACCGTCCGGAACCTGTGGACCGGCGCGACGTCGTCGAGCACCGGCACGCTCGCCGCCGACGTGCCCGCGCACGGCGTGGCGGTCTTCCGGGTCAGCGGTGGCACCCCGGCCACCCTGACCACCTCGACCATCGTCGGGGCCGGCTCGGCACGCTGCCTCGACGTCAACGGCGCCGCGCGGACCAACGGCACCGCCACGATCATCTACGACTGCCAGCGCTCGGCCAACCAGCTCTGGACCAGCACGCCCGCCGGGGAGCTGCGGGTCTACGGCGACAAGTGCCTCGACGCGTACGACCAGGGTGTCAGCCCGGGCACGGCGGTCATCATCTGGCCGTGCAACGGGCAGCGCAACCAGCGGTGGACCTGGCGGGCCGACGGCACGGTGGTCGGTGAACAGTCCGGGCTCTGCCTCGACGTCGCCGGCGCGGCGACGACCAACACCGCCCGGGTGCTGCTCTGGACCTGCCACGGTGCCGCCAACCAGCGGTGGTCGCGCGGCTGATCCGCACCGGGGGCGTCCCGCTCGCCGTGGTGGCGGCGAGCGGGACGCCCCGTCGGCGCGCGCCGCGGGCATCGTCACGGCTCGCCGGTCGTGCTGCCCCGGGCGACGAGGTGGAAGGGCAGGTCGAGGTCGGCCGGCGGAGCCAGGGGTTGACCTCCGATCAGGGCGACGAGCCGCCGCACGGCGAGCCGCCCGATGTGCTCCTTGTCGGGGGACACGCTGGTCAGGCCGGGCTGGCTGAACTGCCCCTCCTCGATGTCGTCGATGCCGACGACGGCGATGTCCTCCGGGAGGCGGAGGCCGGCCTCCCGGACCGCCCGCATCGCCCCGATCGCGACCAGGTCGTTGTAGCCGAACACCGCGTCCGGCGGCTCGTCGAGGGCCAGCAGCTGCCGCATGGCGGTCAGCCCGTCGCGGCGGCCGAACTGGTCGGTCGGGGCCACGAGCTGCGGCTGCACCACGAGCCCCGCCGCGGCCAGCGCCTCGCGGTAGCCGCGCAGGCGCAGGTGCGCCGACTGCCGGTCCTGGCCGTCGCCGGATCCGATGAACGCGATGCGACGGCGGCCCAGGTCGAGCAGGTGGCGCACCGCCGTACGGGCGGCGGCGACGTTGTCGATGGCGATGTGGTCGTGCGGTACGTCGTAGACGCCCTCACCGATCAGCACCAGCGGGGTCGTGTCGGTGCGGGCCAGGACGTCGTCGCGGGTGACCCGGACCGGACTGAGGATCAACCCGTCGATGATGTGGCGACGCGATCCCAGCAGCATGAGTTCGGTCTCGCGGTCCGCCGCGGTGCTCTCCATCACCAGCGTGTACCCGAGACCGGCGGCCTCCCGGATCGCGGCGTCGGCCAGTTCGGCGAAGTACGGGTTGTTCAGCTCCGGGATGGCGAGCGCGATGAGACCGGTGCGACCTCGACGCAGGTGACGGGCGCTGAGGTTCGGGGTGTAGCCGAGTTCGTCGATGGCCTGCTGCACGCGTCGCCGGGTCTGCTCGCCGACCGGGCGGTAGCCGTTCACCACGTTGGAGACGGTGGCCAGGGACACGCCGGCGCGGCTGGCGATGTCCTTCAGACTGACGCCCACATCGCACCCTCCCGGAGGCCGTCGATCTCCGTCACCGTAGTCGCCGTGCCCGGCTGAGGTAGGTCTGCGTGACCACCACGACCGCCAGGAACGCCCCGCTGACCACGGACTGTACGGACGAGGTGAGGTTCCCAATCTGGTTGATGACGTTCTGGATGACCCCCAGCAGGAGCACGCCGCAGTACGTGCCGCCGATACTGCCGGCGCCTCCGGTCAGCAGGGTGCCGCCGATGACGACCGCGGCGATGGCGTCCAACTCCATGCCGACACCGAGGATGGTGACCCCGGAGCCCAGCCGGGCCGCGTTCAGCACTCCGGCGAGGCCGGCGAGGAGACCGCTGATCAGGTACGTGGCGACCTTCACGCGCGCAACCGGCAGGCCCATCAGGGCGGCGGCCTCCTCGTTGCCGCCGATGGCGAACACCGCCTGCCCGTAGCGGCTCCGCTGCAACAGCAGGACGCCACCCACGCCGAGCAGCACGGCCACGTAGACCGGCCAGCCGAGCCCGAACAGGGTTCCCCGCCCGAGGTCCAGCAGGACCGAACCGGCGGGCACGAGATAGGTCGCCGCACCCTCGTCCGTCACGGCCAGCAGCAGACCCCGGGCGCCGAGCAGGCTGGCCAGGGTGACGATGAACGGGGCCAGCCCGGCGTACGCGATGACCAGCCCGTTCAGCAGGCCGATCCCGCCGCACACGACCAGTGGCAGGAGCACGGCCGGCAGTACTCCCCACTGGCTGGCCCAGGCGGCGAGCACACCGCCCAGGGCGAACACGGAGCCGACCGACAGGTCGATGCCGCCGGTGACGATGACGAAGGTCATCCCGACCGCGACGATCATCAGCGTGGACGACTGGATCGCGATGCCGGCGAGGTTGTCGGCGGTGGCGAACGGTGGAAAGGTCATGGCCGCGACGGCGCTGCCGAGCAGCAGGACGGCCAGCGCACCGTGCCGCTGCGCCGCCACGGCGAAGCGTTCCCTACCGGCGACGCGCGACACGGGCAGCTGCGGCGTGTCGCCCGCCGCCGCGACGTGGGCGGTGGTGTCGGCGCTCATCGCGACCTCCGTTCACGGGCCAGGTACACGGCAACCAGGATGATGACGGCCTGCGCCATCTGCGCCGTGGAGTCGGGCACGTCGTGCTTGATCAGGGTGGCGCGCAGCAACTGGATGAGCAGCGCTCCCGCGACGGTGCCGAGCACCCGGACCCGGCCGCCGGTGAGCGGGGTGCCACCGACCACGACCGCCGTGATCGCGGAGAGTTCGATCAGGTTCCCGATGGCCGAGGGGTCGCTCGCGGTGAGCCGGGCCGTGGCCAGCACACCGGCCAGCGCGGCGAACAACCCGCTGAGGACGTACGTCACGACCAGGACCCGACGGACCGGCAGGCCGGCCAGTTGGGCCGCGGGGCGGTTGCCGCCGATCGCGACGAGCTGCCGGCCGTAGGTGGTGCGGTGCACGGCGAAGCCCACGAGGCCGGCGAGCACCACGGCGACGGCGACGACCACCGGCACGCCGAGCACGTCGCCGGTGCCCCACCCGAGCACCTGCGGGTTGTTGATCTGTTTGAGCTGGCCGTCGGCGAGCACCAGGGCGATCCCCCGCCCGGCGACCAGGAGGGCCAGGGTGGCGACGATCGGTTGCAGACCGACGACGGCCACCAACGTTCCGTTGACCGCGCCCGCCGCCACGCCGGCCAGCAGCGCCATCGCGACCGCCGGCCACGCTCCGAATCCCAGGTAGAGCGGGAGAACGGCGGCGGCGAGGGCCATCACCGACCCCACCGACAGGTCCACTCCCTCGGTGCCGATCACCAGGGCCATGCCGAGGGCGACGATCACGACCGGCGCCACCTGGACCAGTTGGGTACGCAGGTTCGCCAGGTCGAGGAAGTTGTCGGTGAACAGGGCGTTGAAGACCAGGAGCGCGAGCACCGCCGCGTACACCCCGTAGTGCTGGAGGTGACGGGTGAGTGCGGCACGGTCGGGACCGGCCGGGGTGAGGGTCGCGGGCTCAACGGTCATCGACGGGTCCCTCCCCCGTGGCGAGGGCGGACATGATGGCGTGCTCGGACACGTCGTCGCCCGCCAGCTCCCCGACCACCGCGCCGGCCCGGAGCACGACGACCCGTTCGGCCCCTTCGACGAGTTCCTCCAGGTCGGACGAGATCAGCACCACGCCCAGGCCGTCGCGGGCCAGTTCCCCGATCAGCTCCTGCACCTCCGCCTTGGCGCCGACGTCGATGCCGCGGGTCGGCTCGTCGAGCAGGAGCAGCTTCGGGTTCAGGCACAGCCAGCGGGCCAGCAGCAGCTTCTGCTGGTTGCCCCCGGAGAGGTCACCGGCCCGTTGCTCCGGGCTGGAGGCGCGGATCCGTAGGCGCGTCATGAAGGTCTCGACCAGGCGGTCCTGCTGCTTGCGGGTCACGATCCCGGCGCGGGCCAGCCGGGGCATGGCGGCCAGCACGATGTTCTCCCGGACCGAGAGGTCGGGGACGATGCCCTCCGCCTTGCGGTCCTCGGGAAGCAGGGCGACTCCGGCGCGGATGGCCCGGCGGGGCGTGGGACGGCGCAGGCGACGCCCGGCGACGGTGATCTCACCGCCGTCGAGCGGGAGCGCCCCGACGATCGCCTTGGCGGTCTCCGACCGACCCGAGCCGAGGAGGCCGCCCAGCCCGGTGACCTCGCCCGGGCGCACCGTGAAGGAGACGTCGCGCAGGACGTGCCGCTTGCGGAGGCGATCGACGGTGAGCACCGGCGGGGCGTCCCGCAGAGGATGCGCTGCCTTGAACCGGGTGAGACCCTCCTGCCGCACCTCGGCCAGGTCCCGGCCGAGCATGGTCGAGACGAGGCGGAGCCGGTCCAGGTCGGCCAACGGCCCGGTGTGCACGACCCGACCGTCGCGCAACACGGTCACCCGGTCGCAGAGCTGGTAGAGCTCGTCGAGGCGGTGACTGACGTAGACGACCGCGACACCGTCGGCGTTGAGCTGACGAACCAGCCGGAACAGCGTCTCCACCTCGCGCGGCTCCAGGGACGAGGTCGGCTCGTCCATGATCAGCACCCGCGCGTCGACCGCGACGGCACGGGCGAGCGCGACCATCTGCTGGGCGCCGAGGCTCAGCGAGCGCAGCGGTCGGGTCACGTCGACGTCGACGCCGTACCGGCGGAGCGTCTGTGCCGCCTCGCGGTTCATCCGCCGCACGTCGACCAGCCCGAAGCGCCGGGGCTCCCGCCCGAGGAAGAGGTTCCGGGCGACGCTCAGCAGAGGTATGAGGTTCACCTCCTGGTAGATGGTGGAGATGCCGGCGCGCTGGGCGTCGAGCGGGCGGCGGAACGTGACGGGCCGGCCCTGGTAGCGGACCTCACCGGCGTCCGCACGGTGTACACCGGTGAGCACCTTGATCAGGGTGGACTTGCCCGCGCCGTTCTCACCGACGAGGGCGTGGACCTCGCCCGGTGCCACCGTGAAGGTCACCGCCTCCAGGGCGCGTACGCCCGGGAAGCGTTTGGACAGGTCGCGCACCTCGAGCACGGGCTCGGCGCTGTCGGTCATGGTGCTGCCCCCTCGGCTGGGACGACGGAGGGCCGCCCGGTCCGGCCTGATCGGACCGGACCGGGCGGAACGTCAGTAGGCACTGGCCAGGGACTCCCGGGCGTTGCCCGAGTCGTACTCGCGGTCGCTGATGATGACGTTCTCCCCGATGGGGGTGCCGGCGTAGAAGTCCTGCGCGGTCTTGAACGCCAGCGGGCCGAACCGCGGGTTGGATTCGATGACGGCGTTGATGGTGCCGTCCACGATGGCCTGGACGGCGTTGCGTGTGCCGTCGATGGAGACGATCTTGACGTCCTTGCCGGGGTTCTTGCCGGCCGAGCGCAGGGCGGTGACGGCGCCGAGGGCCATCTCGTCGTTCTCGGCATAGACCGCGGTGATGTCGGGGTTGCTCGAGATGAGCTGCTCCATCACGGCCTGGCCCTTGTCGCGGGCGAACTCGCCGGTCTGCTGCGCGACGATCTGGAGCCCGGGCGCCTTCGCCTTGACCTGGTCCACGAAGCCGTTGGTGCGGTCGGTGGTGACGTTGTTGCCGGAGGAACCGAGGAGGATGGCGACCTTCCCCGACCCGCCGGTGACCTTGATCATCGCGTCGGCCGCCCGCTTGCCCTGCTCGACGAAGTTCGAACCGAGGAAGGCCAGGTAGTCGCGGCACGGCTGCGCGTTGATCTTCCGGTCGATGGTCAGGACCGGCACCTTCTTCGCCGCGGCCGCCTGCAACGCCGGCTCGAGGCCGTCGCTGTTGAGCGGGGCGACGATCAGGAACTGCGCGCCCTGGGCGAGCATGTCCTGGATGTCGCTGATCTGCTTGGACAGTTGAGACTGGGCGTTGGTGACCAGCAGCTTCTTGACGCCGATCTTCGCAGCCTCGTCACGGATCGACTGCGTCTCGGCGATCCGGAAGGGGTTGGCCTCCTTCTCCGACTGGGAGAAGCCGACGACGGCGTTAGTGAGATCGAGCTTCTCGGCCCCGTACTGCTGCAGGGTGCAGCCCGCACCGCCCGGGGTGCTGCTGGCGACGACCTGCTGGCCCGCAGTGCCCTGCGGGGCGGGGGTCCCCTCGCTCTCGCTCTTCGTGCAGCCGGCGAGCAGGGCGGCGCCGGCCACCAGGACGGCGGTCGCGCTCGCCAGACGGCGGATCCTCATGGTCATTCCGGTGCTCCTCGTGCGCGGTGGTGGCAGGTGAGCCGGCGTCGACACGGCGCGTCGGCGCGGGAGGTCCACCCGGGGACGGGACGCGGTCTCGCCGACGACCGCGACCGGAGACATTGACGAAGGGGCATTGACGTGTTGCCCGCGGGACGCCTATAACGTTATACACGCAACGACGAATGTCAATAAGATCACTCGAGCACCATCAATGTTGATCGATCCGACATCCGTCCTGCCGCCCGGGCACCGTCCACCGTCCGCCGCCGCCGCACCGGCCCCCTCTGAGACGGAACCGCCATGAGACAGCCCGTCCGTACCCGCCTGTCCGCCCTCGCCGCCGCGGTCATCGCCGCCGGCCTCCTGGTCCCGGCGCCGGCCGCCGAGGCCGCGCCCGCCAAGCCACCACCGCTGACCACGCCGTGGACCAGCCAGGCCCTCGCCGGCACTCCCCTGCCCGAGTACCCGCGGCCACAGATGACCCGGCCCGACTGGCTCAACCTCAACGGCGAGTGGCAGCTACGCCAGTCGACCACCGACGACGCACCCTCGTTCGGCGTCACCCTCCCGGAGCGGGTCAACGTTCCATTCCCGGTCGAGTCCGCGCTGTCCGGGATCGGCCGGTCGGCCGGCGACGACCGCCACTACCTGTTCTACCGGCGGACCTTCACCGTCCCGGCCGGGTGGAACGGTCGGCGGGTGCAGCTCCACTTCGGAGCGGTCGACTGGCAGGCCACGGTCTGGGTCAACGGCACCCGGGTCGGTGCGCACACCGGCGGCTACGACGCCTTCACCTTCGACGTCACCCCGTACCTGAACGGCGGCAGCAACGAACTGCTGGTCAAGGTGTGGGACCCCAGCGACAGTCGACAGGCCGGCAGCCTGCCGCCCATCGGCAAGCAGACCAAGACCCCCGGCGGGATCTTCTACACCCCCACCTCCGGCATCTGGCAGACCGTCTGGCTGGAGCCCACCCCCACCACCTCGATCAGCAGCGTCGACCTCTACCCGAACCTCGCCACCAACAGCCTGCGGATCCGGGTCTTCACCCGCGGCGACACCACCGGGCACAGCGTCCTCGCCCAGGCTCTCGACGGCGGCACCGTCGTCGGCTCCGCCACCGGCGGGTTCGCCGAGTTCTCCGTCCCCGTGCCCAACGCCCGCCGGTGGTCACCGGACGACCCGTTCCTCTACAACCTGCGGGTCACACTCCGCAACGCCGCCGGGACGCAGGTCGACCAGACCGTGCACTACTTCGGCATGCGCGAGATCAGCACCGGCCTGGTCAACGGGGTGCTCCGTCCCAAGCTCAACGGCCAGTTCGTCTTCCAGGTGGGAACCCTCGACCAGGGGTACTGGCCCGACGGTCTCTACACGGCACCCACCGACACCGCCCTCGCCTTCGACCTGCAGAAGCACAAGGACCTGGGCTTCAACATGGTCCGCAAGCACATCAAGGTCGAGCCCCAACGCTGGTTCTACCACGCCGACCGCCTCGGCCTGCTCGTCTGGCAGGACGTGCCGTCGCTGACCGCCCAGGACATCAACCCGACCGACGCCCAGCAGGCACAGCTCGAAGCCGAAGCCCGGGAGATCGTCGACGAGCACCGCAGCTCACCGGCGGTGGTCGCCTACACGGTCTACAACGAGGGCTGGGGCGAGCGCGCCCTGGCCGACACCCGGCGGGTGGGCCAGAACGTCAAGAACCAGGACCCGACCCGGCTGGTCAACACCCACAGCGGCCACAACTGCTGCCAGTCCCTGGGCGACCCGGGCAACGGTGACATCAACGACTGGCACGTCTACGTCGGTCCGGACTCCCCCGCGCCGTCGAGCACCCGCATCGCGGTGCTGGGTGAGTTCGGCGGCCTGGGACTGCGCTCACCCGGCCACGAGTACAGCCCCAACGGCAACTTCCTGGCGTACGAGTGGCAGCCCAACTCCACCGCCCTCACCGACCGGTACGTGGGACTGGTCGAGGGCAGTCGGAACCTGATGATCGGCAAGGGCCTCAGCGCGTCGGTGTACACCGAGATCACCGACGTGGAGGGCGAACTGAACGGCTTCCTCACCTACGACCGCCAGGTCGTCAAGATGGACCAGGCCCGGGTCCGGGCGGCCAACCAGGCCCTGATCCAGGCGTCGAAGGCCCTCAACAACTCCGCGCCGGTCACGCTGCCGGTCGACACCCGCGTGTCGCTGCGGGTCACCACGCCCGGCCACACCGACCGGTACCTGCGGCACCGGGACAGCCTCGCGTACACGGAGGTCGTGACGGCGGGGAGTCCCGCCCTGCTCAGGAACGACGCCACCTACACCGTGCGGCGCGGTCTCGCCGACGCCGGTTGCTACTCCTTCGAGTCGGTCAACGTCCCCGGCCAGTACCTCCGCCACGCGTTCTCCCGGGTACGCATCTCACCCGACGACGGCTCGGCGCTGCTGCGCGCCGACGCCACCTGGTGCGCCCGGACCGGGCTGACCGGTACGGGAGTGGCACTGGAGTCGTACAACTTCCGCGGCTCGTACCTGCGCCACTACGACTCGGAGGTGTGGCTCAGCAACGGTGCCGGCGGCGCCGCGTACAACACTCCGAACCTCTGGGCGACCGACAGCACCTGGGCCGTCGCCGCCCCGTGGGCTCCGTGACCCACGCCAGACTTCTGAGTGCCGGTGGGCCCCTCGGCCCACCGGCACTCGTCTCGCCGGCACGTTCGACGCGGCCCCCGCCGGGTAGAGCCCTTGCCGTTGGTCGCCAGACCGAGCTACCTGGGCAGGGAGGTGCCGGACGGCGGATGCGTGACGCGACGGTGGGCCCGGACGGGGCCCGGATGCGGTGGGTGGAGGTGCCCGGAGACGAGCCGGTCCGGGTGTACCTGCACGGTCTGGGGGCCATGGCCGCGCCGTACTTCGTCCCGACAGCCACCCATCCCGCTCTGGCCGGGCACCGGTCGCTCTTCGTCGACCTGCTCGGCCACGGGCTCAGCGATCGACCACCGGACTTCGGTTACACGCTGGAGGAGCACGCCGCCACCCTCGCCACCGCGCTGGACTCCGCCGCGGTCCGGGCGGCGGACGTGGTGGCACACAGCATGGGTGGGGCGGTGGCGATCGTGCTGGCCCACCGCCGGCCCGACCTCGTCGGCCGGCTGGTGCTGGTGGAGGCCAACCTGGAGCCGAGCCCGGCCCCGAAGGTGGGCGGCAGCGGCATCGACACGTACACCGAGGCCGAGTTCCTGGCCGGCGGTCTCGGCGAGACCCTCGACCAGGTCGGACCGCTCTGGGCCGCCACCATGCGCCTCGCCGACCCGGTCGGCCTGCACCGCAGCGCGGTGCACCTGGTCGCGGCGACCCGACCCACCATGCGCCACATGCTGGTGCGCCTCGCGATCCCGCGAACGTTCATCCAGGGCGGGCAGGGCTCGCCGGTACGGGACCCGGACGGACTCGCCGCCGCCGGGGTGCGGGTGGTGACCGTGCCGGCCGCCGGGCACGACGTCATGCTCGACAACCCGGAGGAGTTCGCCCGGCTGACGGCCGCCGGCCTGACCGACCGGGTCGAGTCCCGCTGACGCCGGCCGGGCAGGACGCGACCCGCCCCGCCTCCGGACGGGCGACGGGGCGTGCCGCTGGTGTCTCGTCAGGTCACGCGTCGCCGGCGGCGCGGTCCCGGTCGGCCTCGGCGTCCGCCGCGCCGGTCGGGGTGCTGTCGCCGCCGGCGGTCCGGTCAGTCCGGCAGCAGGCGGCGCAGGACGCCCTTGGCGGTGGCGACGGTGCGGTAGGACTGGACCAGGTACGAGCCGAGCACGATGTTCGCGCCGGCCAGCGCGGGCACGGCGTACTGGGTCAGCCGCTGCCGCCGCTGCCACCGGGCGATCTCGTCCGGGGTCTTCGGAGTCGGCAGGGTGGCGTCCTTGACCTCGAGCTGTTCACCGCGCCGCTGGGCCTCCTCGGCCAGTTGGCCGATGCGGTTGCCGCAGTAGGCGGCGTACGCGGTGGCTGCCGCCCCGAGCACCGCCGTGCCGGCCTTCAGCGCACCCACCGAGGCGAAGCCCTTCTGCAACGCGATCCGCCGCCCGCCGACGCGGGTGAGCTGGAACCCGGCGAGCAGGGTCGCGCCGATGCCCACCCACTGCACCGGACTGAACCGGGCCCACGCGGACTCAGCGACTCGGATCCGGTCGATGCCCTGGGTCAGGTCGCTGCCGGACTTGTTCACCCCCGCCACACCCATGACGGTGCCTCCGAACCACAACGCCGACCCGACGTCGTGGACCGCCTGGGCGACGGCATGGTTGTCGGTCGCGGTCATCTGCATGATCGGCTCCTCCGGATCGTCGTACGCGTACTCGGTCGATAACCCACCGTAGGATCCCGAAACCGTCTTTCATGCCTTTTCGGTCGGATGGGCGTCGCGCTTCGACGCCAGATGTCACATGCCGGCCGTCGGCGGTGCTGTCAGTATGTGGACGAGAAAGTGGAGCTGCTGCCAGGTCACGGTGGAAGCGCGGCGGCCGCGGTCCGGCCGGCGTTCCTGGCCCGTGGCGGTCGTGGCTGGGCGGTCCGGCGAGCCGAACGGAAGGACGGCGTAGCCGTGTCGACTCCCGGACGAGGGGCCGTACGCGCCGACCTCGAACAGGTCTTCCGCTCCACCTATCCCCGGGTCGTCGCGGTGGCCGCCCGCGTCCTCGGATCGCGGGACGAGGCCGAGGACGTCGCCCAGGAGGTGTACCTGACGTTCGGGCGCTCCTCCGTCCCGGCCGGGGAGGCGATCGGCTGGTTGTCGGTCGCCGCCGCCCACACCGCGCTGAACCACCTGCGATCCGGCCGCCGCCGCGCCGCTCGTGAGGAGGCCGCCGACAACGGTGGCGCCGTACTGCCGGATGTCGCCGACACGGTCGTGACGCTCGACGAGCGCCGACGCGTGCGGGCGGCGCTGGCGCGGCTACCCCGTAAGCAGGCCGTAGCGCTCGTCCTGCGACACAGCGGCCTCAGCTACGCCGAGGTTGCTGCCGCTCTCGACCTCTCCCCCGGCAGCGTGGGCACCACCGTGCGGCGCGCCGAGTCCGCCCTTCGCGAGGAGTTGATTCGTCATGCGTCATCCCAGTGACGGCACGCTGCGCCGGCTGGTGGACGAGCCGGCCGGCGTCCCCGATGCCGAGCGCCGGCACGTCGCCGACTGTCCGGTGTGCCGCTCCGAGCTGGCCGCGGCCGGTGAGGACGCGGCGCTGACCGGCGCCGCGCTGGACGTCAAACTCGACCTCGACGTCGAGGCCGGGTGGTCCCGGCTGTCGCACACGGTCGCCGCGGACGGGCGCCACGGGCGGCCCACGACCGCGACCGCCCCCGCCCGCCGGTGGCGGGCAGCGCTGCGCAGCCCGGTGGTCGCCGGCCTCGCCGTCGTGGCCCTCCTGGCGGGAGCCGGGGCCGCCGCCGCCGCGAACTGGCTACCGATCTTCCGGACCGAGCAGGTCGCCCCGGTCACGTTCACCCAGGCGGACCTGGTCGCACTGCCCGACCTCTCGGCCTACGGCGAGGTCGAGATCACCGAGGAGGTGGACGTCCGCGCGGTCTCCGACGCCGCCGCCGCCGAGAAGGCCACCGGACTTCCCGCGCCACGGGTGGGTACGCTGCCGCGTGGCGTGACGGGACAACCGGCGTTCCGGGTCGGCGACCGGGTGAGCGCGGTGTTCACCTTCTCGGCCGACAAGGCGGCGCGGACCGCCGCGGGCGTCGGCGAGACCCTGCCGACGCCGCCGCCGGGCCTCGACGGCAGCCGGTTCCGGTTGACCGCCGGTCCGGGTGTCGCCGCGGTGTGGTCGGAGGCCCGGGGCGTACCGGCCCTGGTCGTGGCCCGCGCGGTCGCCCCCACCGCCTACTCCGAGGGCGTCCCGTTCGACACGGCCGCCGCATACCTGCTGTCCCTGCCCGGCCTGCCCGAGCCCGTCGCGTCGCAGCTGCGCGCCTTCTCCGGTGCCGGAACGACGCTCCCCCTGCCGGTGAACGCCCGGTACCTGACCAGCGCGACCGCCGACGTCGACGGCATGCCGGCCACGGTGCTCACCTCCCGCGACGGCCTGCTGGCGGGCGTGGTCTGGGTCGACGACGGCGTCGTCACCGCGGTGGCCGGCTCACTGAGCGCCGACGAGGTGCTGTCGGTGGCACGCGGGCTGGACGGACGGTGACCGCGGGTACCGGCGCCCGATCGAGCGCCTCCCTCGACGGGGCCGAGCGCCTGCTCGCCGAGCTTCCTCCCGCCGCGGCGGCCTGGTGCTCCGGTCTCCGCAAGCGCTACCGGCGGCAGACGGCGGTCGACGGCGTGTCCTTCACCGTCGGGCGCGGCGAGGTGCTGGGTCTGCTCGGCCCGAACGGTGCCGGCAAGACCACCGTCATCAAGATCCTGCTCGGTCTCGTCCGGCCCGACGCCGGGGAGGTGCTGCTGCTCGGGCGGCCGGCGCGGGACCCGCAGGCCCGGGCCCGCGTCGGCTACCTACCGGAGCTCTTCCGCTACCAGCCCTGGCTCAGCGCCGCCGAGGTGCTGAACCTGCACGTGCGGCTCGCCGGCATCGCCGTGTCGGATGCGGAACGTCGTGAGTGCCTGGCCCTCGTCGGCCTGGCCGACCGCGCCGACGACCGGGTGGGTGGCTTCTCCAAGGGCATGCAGCAGCGTCTCGGTCTGGCCGTCGCGCTGGTGGCGCGCCCGGAGCTCGTCATCCTCGACGAGCCGACCAGCGCGCTGGACCCGATCGGCCGGGCCGACGTCCGGGACCTGCTGCTCTCCCTCAAGACGCGCGGGGTCGCCGTCCTGCTCAACTCCCACCTCATCGGGGAGGTGGAGCGGGTGTGCGACCGCGTGGTGATCCTCGACAAGGGCCGGGTCGCCGCCTCCGGCACGCTGCCGGAGCTGCTCGGCCAGCGCGAGCTGCGCCTGCGGCTCGACGGGTGGACGCGCCCGCCGAAGCCCGGCTGGCCGCTGCCGGCCGGTTGACCCGCAGCGGTGACCTTTTCACCGTGGCGCTGTCCACCGACCCGGACACCACCACCGTGCCGGACCTGGTGGCCGATCTCGTCGGCCTGGGCGTACGCGTTCACGCGGTTGAGCCGACCCGGATCAGCCTCGAGGAGCGCCTGCTCGACATCCTCCGGACCGGTCCGACCGAGGAGCACCGATGATCGTCCGTACCGTGCTGACCGTCGCCGCCCTCACGCTGCAGGAAGCCGCACGACGACGGGTGCTGCGCTCGCTGGTCGTGATGACCGTCGTCCTGCTCGCGCTCAGCGCCTGGGGGTTCGCCCGCCTCGACGCGGAGTTCGGCGGTCTCACCACCGGCGAGGCCAGGGCGGTCGGTTCGACCGTGCTGAACCTGGTGATGTTCGGTCTGAGCCTGATCGCCGCGCTCGGCACCGCGTTCCTCGCCGGCCCCACGGTGGCCGGTGAGATGGAGTCGGGGACCGCCCTGGCGGTCCTGGCGCGTCCGGTCCGCCGGGCGGCGGTGCTGGTGGGCAAGTGGCTGGGCCTCGTGGCCTTCGGCAGCGGCTTCGTCGCCGTAGCGGGGCTGGCCCAGTTGCTCATCGTCCGGATCACCGTCGACTACTGGCCGCCGCACCCGGTCACCGGTCTGGCGCTGCTCGCGGCACAGACGACGGTGCTGCTCACCCTCGGCATGCTGCTGTCCACCGCGATCTCGCCGATGGCGTCGGGCATCGTGGCCGTCGGACTCTTCGGTGCCACCTGGATCGCCGGTGTGGTCGGCTCGGTCGGCGAGGCCCTCGACAACGAAGGGGTGGCCCGGGTCGGCACCGTCTCCCGGATGCTGTTGCCGACCGACGGCCTCTGGCGCGGGGCCATGAACGCGTTCCAGGATCCGTCGCTGCTTCTGCAGGTCGGCTCGGGCATCGAGGAGTCGCCGTTTCTGAGCATGGCCTCGCCCAGCGCCGCGTACCTGGGCTGGACCGGTCTCTGGATCGCCCTCGTCCTCGCGCTTGCCGGGTTGTCCTTCCAGGCCCGCGACCTGTGACCGGCCGGGTCACCTGACAGTGCCGGTGTCCGGCCGGCTCACCCGGCGGGTGGTCGACTCGACGTCCCGGACGTCGGGTCAGCGCCGGGCGCCGCCCGGTCGGCCTCGGCCGGGTCCCGAGGTCCGGTGACCGATGCGCGGCGCCCGTACCACCGAGGCGTTGGCCGACCCGGGGCGGAAGTTCCGCGCCGCGTCGGCGACCATCTCGTCGGGATCGCGTCCGAGCGCCTGGCGGATGTGCGGCGGGACCACCTCCGACGTCGCCATCGCCATCCGAACCTGCACCGAGCGGTCGTCGACCAGGCGTCGCAGATCGGCCTCGTCCAGCTCGAGGGCGAGCACCAACGCGACGCGGACGTCCACCACGGGATCCTGGGCAAGTGCGCTGCGCTGGGCGGTGGTGGTTCGCGGGTTGCGGGCCAGCCCCTTGCGTACCCGTGCGGTGCGATCGGCCATCAGGGCGGTGATCACGTCGGGGTCGTGCGTGTGGGTGGCGAGTCGTTCCCGTACCTCCGGTGAGACGTCGTCGACCAGCCGCGCGGCCACCTCGGGCTCCAGGTCGCGGGTCTCCGCAAGGAGACCGCGAAGCTCCTTGTCGGGAGCCTCCGCCATCACCCGGCGAATCGACTCGTCGCAGGCCGGGTTGCCGGCAACCGCCCAGCGGACCCACCGGTCGGCGTCTTTCACCAGCCGCAGGAGATTGGCGACCGAGGTCGAAGGGTTCCTCGCCACGGCCTCCCGGACGTCCCGGTCATGGTCCCGGGTCAGTGGTCGCAGCGCCTGCGCGGGCGCGTCGGTGCGGGTCGCGACCGCCTTGCGGACCACGGGCGACGGGTCAGCCGCCAGGTCGATGAGGGTCATCTGTGACGTTGCGGGGTCCTGCGCGACGGCCAGCCGCGCATCGACGCCGCCCTCCGTCGCGCCGTCCGCGGCGACACCTGACCCACTGTGACGGTCGGGCCCGCCCACGTCCTGCTGTTTCCCCATGGTCGTCATCATGTCACGGGCCAACCTGAGGACCGCGAGCCCTGAGCAGGCGGAGATCCGGTCTGACCGACCAGCCCGCGCGGCGGCGCTGTCTGACGAGCCGGCAACAGAGCCTTCTCGGGCCTGCAAGGGAACTCGCACTCATCACGTGCGCCGATTAAGCCCCGCAGGTGGGTGACCGAGCCCGACAATCAGAACAGGCAATGACGTTGGCGTGGGAAAGGCAGTCATGACACGCAAGAAGAGCTCGATCTCTCCGCAGGCGCTCATTCTTGCCTTCGCGGCCGGGGCATTGGCCGGATCGGCGGGGGCCTTGACGCTGCGGCGGCGACAACAGGCGGAGGAGGCCGGCTTACTGGGCGGCGATCCCACCAGGCGGCCGGCCGAGACGCCCGTACCGCCGACGAGCGGAGGCTCCGACGGCCCGCCGCAGGGCTCGATGCGCCGCATGCCCTCGGCGCAGCACGGCTGACCTGGTCCATCCCGGCTCGAGAGCTGAGGGCACTCATGGAAGAACCTCCAAGCCGCACGTCGGGTGCCGCGTCTGCTGACACGCCGGTCGCGGAGTTGGTGCAGCGCGCGACCGAGCAGATCACCAGGCTGGTGCGCGACGAGTTGGCGATGGTACGGGCGGAAATGACCGCGAAGGGCAAGCACGTCGGCGTCGGCGCCGGGTTACTCGGAGGCGGGGCCGCGCTCGGCTTCTACGCCGGTGGCACCGCCGTCGCCACGATCGTGCTGGCCTTGGCCGCGGTCATGCCAGACGCGCTGGCCGCGCTGATCGTCACCCTGATCCTGGCCGCCGCTGCCGCCGTCGCGGCGCTACGCGGCAAGAAGCAGGTCGCCGAAGCCATGCCCGCCACCCCGACGGCGACCAGGGACAGCGTGCGCGCGGACGCCGAGACGATCCGCGGCGCAGCGAGCCGGAGGAAGCCATGAGCCTGCCAGCGGCAAGCAACGACCCGGAACAGACCCGACGCGACATTGAACACACCCGCGCGGAACTGGGCGAGACCGTCGCCGCGCTCGCCGCCAAGACCGACCTCAAGACCCACGCACGCGCCAAGGCCACCACCGCCGCCGGTCAGCTTCGACACCGCCTCACCCAGGCCAGCGAATCAGCGAAGACCACGGCGACCCACCTGACCCGCACGGCGAGCCAAAAAGTCTCCCCCCGCGGAGAGGCCGTCAAACAGAAAGCCCGACAAGCCCTCGCCGCGGTACGGGGCTCAGCGCAAGCTGGCACCCAGACCACCGGTAAGGCCACGTCAGCCCTGGTGACCTCCACCCAGACCTCGGCGACCAGAGTCGGCAGCTTCATGCGTGCGAGATCGGCACCGGCCCTGGCCGCAGCAGGCACCGCAGCCACCCTCGCGATCGTGGCCTACCGACGCCACCGATCGCGATATCGCGGCCGATGACGCTGGCGCGTCGGTGTCACCAGCGCAACTCGGCCGGCGCTCCGATCGTGCCCGGGCAATCCCGCTCCGCTGGCACTGCCACGTAGCCGGTGGCAGACCGAGGTGACTGCTGCGGCGGCCAACCCGGTTCGTCGCGGACGTATTCGTCAGCCGTCGCCATGGTGTTTCACAAGCTGCCCACCCGCCGGGACTGCCGTGCCTAGGCTGACGGCATGGACGATGCCCGCCGCTTCAGCGCCGAGTTCCTGGGTACGCTGCTGCTGGTCTTCATCGGTGTGGGCAGCGCCATCGCCGCCAGGGTGGAAGGCGGAGTGGTCGTCGTCGCGCTGGCCTTCGGCTTCGTTATCCTGGCGCTGGTCTACACCATTGGTCCACTGTCGGGCAGCCACGTCAATCCGGCGGTCACCCTCGGGGTACTGCTGTCGCGGAAGATATCGGTCTTCGGTGCCGTGGCGTACTGGATCGCCCAGCTTGCGGGCGCGACCGTCGCGGGCTTTCTGCTGTTCGGACTCACCCGCTGGGGTGGCGTGGCAGATCAGACGGAGACGCTGGGCACCAACAGATACGGCCAGCACATCGACCTCGGTGGCGCCATGCTGTTGGAGACCCTGCTGACGTTCCTGTTCGTGCTGGTGGTGCTCGTGGTGACCAGTCGCGCTGAGCACGCCGCCGTCGCCGGCCTTCCCATTGGTATCGCCCTGGCGGCAGTACACCTGGTAGGCGTCGCTCTCGACGGCACGTCGGTCAACCCGGCACGATCACTCGGGCCGGCCGTGTTCGAGGGCGGCGAGGCGCTGCGGCAGCTATGGGTGTTCATCGTCTTTCCCATGCTCGGCGCGGCGCTGGCGGCTGTGGCCGCACCGATCATCCTTGGGCACCGAACGCCGCTACATCGCCCATCCTGACAACTGGCGCGCACAAGCGGACACATAGGCCGGGAACCAGCAGAACCGGGCGGCCTCGGTCTTCCACCGAGGATGAGCGGCGTTGAGGCACAGCAGACCCCGCTTCGCCCACGCCGTCGACACCGACGCCGGACCCAGTCCCAGCTCGCAGCCCCGCGACCACGACACGCGCACCTCGACCGGTTGCTCGATCGCCGACCCCACGACGGTACGCATGTACTCCTGGTGCGCCCGAAGCCCTGCCACGATCCCAGCGGACTGCTGCGTCGGCACCCCGTCCTGAGCACGCAACCGGAACGGGGTGCCCTCGACCGGCCGGATAGGGGCGTCGAAGCGCAGCGACGCCCAACCGACCGCTGCCGCGACCAACAAGACGGTGAGCAGGACCGCCACCACGATCACCCAGCGACGGCTCAGCCGTGATCGGAGACGGCGCGACGCGGGCCGCGAAGGCCGAGCGCTGAGGGCCACCTCGACATCGTCGCAGCGGGACCACCCGACGTGCCATCGATGGAAGCCCCTCAGGATCACGTCAATGCCGATGTTGCGACCGTTACCTGCTGTGGGCTTGTTTCCCAGGGTAGTGGCGTGAGCAGGACCGCTGGGGCAGTGAAGATCGCGAAGCGTCACTGGGGGTGTTGGGGCAGGATATATATGAATAGACCAACCCGAGGGTACGGATGTCAGCCGTAGGGTGCGCACAGGAGGTATGAGGTGTCCCTGGCGTCCGGTCCCACCTGGCCGTTGACGGGTCGAGATGCCGAGGTGGCAGAGATCGCCGCGTTGATGACCCATCCCACGCCGCACACCGTCCTGATCGTCGGCCCCGCGGGTGTCGGCAAGACCCGGCTGGCGCGTGAGGTACTGAGCAGGCTCCAGATTCCGCACGAGCAGGTTCTGGTGGCGGTGGCCACGGCCAGTGCCGTGCGTATCCCGTTCGGAGCGCTGGCGCACCTGCTTCCTGCGGAGCTGCCGACGGCTGAGGGTAGGCACAATCTGTTGCGCGTGCTCGCCGACGGCCTGCTCACCACGGGTCGTGGTGGAGACAGGGTGCTTCTCGTCGACGACGTGCATCTGCTCGATGGCAATTCCGCTGCCCTGCTGCTGCATCTGGCCGTTCGCGCCACTGCTCGAATCGTCCTGACGGCGCGGTCGGGCGTCGAACTTCCGGACGCCGTCGCGGCGCTGACCCGCGGCGACTACGCCAGCCGCATCAACCTCAGCCCGTTGACCCGGGAGGCGGTTCGTTCGTTGTTGGAGACGGCGCTGGGCCGACCGGTGCAGACGGCCACCGTCCGCTGGCTCTGGCAGCACAGCGGCGGCAACGTCCTCTGGCTCCAACAGCTCGTCGAAGCGGGTCTGGCGTCGGGCACCCTGGTCGTCATCGACGACATATGGCGATGGCAGGGGCCGTTGCAGATCAGCGCACCGTTGGCCGATCTCGTACGGCATCGGATCGGACAACTGTCACCGGCGGCGCAACGAGCGGCTGAGTTACTGGCCCACGGCGAGCCACTCGGGCTGGCGATCCTCGAGAAACTGGTCGATCCGATCGCGCTGGACGATCTCGAGAGCCGGGACCTGGTCCGGTGGGACGTCGACGACCAGCGCGTGCACGTGCGACTGGCGCATCCCATCTATGCAGAGGTGTTGCGCCAGCAGACGTCCCCGCGCGTCCGGCGGCAGCACTGCCGGGACCTGGCCACCGCCGTCGAGGCGACCGGCATGCGTCGCCGCGAGGACATCCTGCGAGTCAGCAGCTGGCGTCTCGACTCCGGTGATCTCAAGGATCCCGACTTCCTGCTCGCGGCTGCGGGGCGGGCTCTCTCGGCCATCGACTTCACCCTGGCGGCACGGCTGGCCCGCGCCGCCTGTGACAGCGGGGGCGGGGCACCCGCGCGACGCGTCCTGGCAGCCACGCTGGGGTACAGCGGCCGCACCGCCGAGTCGGAGCGGCTCCTCAGCGTCGTGCCCCAGGCCGGCGTTTCCAGTTTGGACGAGTTGCGCTCGGTGCAACTGCGGGCGCTCAACATGTTCATGGGGCTGGACCGGCCCACCGACGCGTTGGATCTGCTGGCCCGCACCGAGCAGGCCACGACCGAGCCGGTGGTACGCGCGGAGTTGGCCGCCGTGCAAGCGATCCTCCACGCGATCCAGGGCGACTGGTCCGCCTACGCCCAGGCGACCTCCCGCGCCGGCCAGCCGAGCACGCCGAGCCCGCACACGACCGCCATGGTGCTGTACGCCGACTGCGTGCAGCGGTTCCACCACGGCCAGCCCGACGCCGCACTGCGGCTCAGCGAGCAGGCCCTGGCAGTGCTGCCCGATGACGACGACCTGGGTTGGTTGCGGCCGGGGCTGCTGTCCTGGCAGTGCACCACCCGGGCGTTCGCCGGGCGCCTGGCCGAGGCGGAGGTCCAGGCGAGGGCCGGGTACGAGCAGGCGCAGCGCTCGGGTTGGCTGGCGGACCAGTTGTCCTGGCTGCTCTTCCTCGCCCGGGCGACCGCGCGACAGGGACGACTGCGGTCGGCACGTCGGTGTTTCCGGGAGGCGATCGACCTCACCCGGGACGGCAGCCCGTGGGGACCTCCCGCGATGCTGCTGGGCGAGTGGGCAACGGTCGAGGCACTGCTCGGCGACGTCACCCGGGCGCAGACGCTGCTCGACCAGGCGCACCTGGCGCGGGTGGAGGGGTACCGGATCTTCCACATGCTGGCGTTCCAGATGGCCCAGCCGTGGATCCTGGCCGCCGAGGGTCGGATCGCCGAAGCCGTCACCTGCGCGGTGCGCGCGGCGGACGACGCTCGACAGCAGCAGGCGCGGCTGTGGGAGGTGGATCTGCTGCACGTGCCGGTACGACTCGGTCAACCGGCGACGGTCCTCGACCGACTCGCCGAACTCAGGACGGCAAGTGACGCCCCCCATGTCGCGCTCTACGCCGACCACGCGGCCGCACTGATGGCCCACGACGGCGCGGCCCTCGACCGTGTCTGCACGGACTTCGAGGCCATCGGCATGACACTGCACGCCGCCGAAGCCG
Organism: Micromonospora sp. BQ11; assembly: GCF_052068135.1. Classification (NCBI taxonomy): domain Bacteria; kingdom Bacillati; phylum Actinomycetota; class Actinomycetes; order Micromonosporales; family Micromonosporaceae; genus Micromonospora; species Micromonospora sp. BQ11. Next base: position 326,897 of record NZ_JBQHDB010000003.1, read on the forward strand.
CCGCGCACGCGGCCGAGGCATGGCGGCACCTCGGCCGGACAGCACGCGCCCACCGGGCCGCGGACCGCTGCCGGCAACTCGCGCAGCGATGCCAAGGTGCCGTCACACCTGCCGTCCTTGCCTGTCGTACCCCGACTCTGACCGCCCGCGAGCGTGACATCGCCCGCCTGGCCGCCGCCGGCCACAGCAGCCAACAGATCGCGCAGCGCCTCGGTGTCGCGGTCCGCACCGTCGACAACCACCTGCACCGCGTGTACCGCAAGCTCGACATCCGCGGCCGCAGCGAGCTGCCGGCTGCCCTCGCCATCCCCGAAGACCCCGCCCCGGACGGCGACGCACTCCGGTGATCTCCCGGCTCGACGCCGTCGACCATGCCGCAGGGCGCGCCGGCGAGTCGGAGTGCAGCGGTGCCCCGTCGGCGGAGATTCACCCGCCCGCACCTCCCCCGCACTGAGTAACGCGCTACTCACGACATCCCGTGCCGGCCGCCGGTACCTTCGCGGAACAGGTGACCTCCGAGGTGACCCGTCCCGGCGTTGCCGCGCGGGCAGCTCCGCGCTGTCGACCGAGCCGTCCCTGCCGCGTCGACGCACTGAGCAGAGGAATCGATGGTGGAGCTCATGGAAGTAGCAGGAACGCGGCGACGGGTCACGACGATGTGCCTCGGACTGCTCCTCACGGCCGTGACCGGCTGCGCTGCGGAGCCGGAGCCGTTGATCGCCGCCCCCGACGTCACCGCCTCGGCCGAGGCCACGCCCACACCCTCGCCGACCGGTACACCCGGCACCTCGGCAGGAACATCTCCCACGGCCGCGCCATCCCCGGCGAGCAGCCCCTCGCGGACCCGGTCGAAGCCCTCGCCCACCAGGAGCAAATCGCCGTCGCCGTCGCCGGATCTGGTCGAGGTGCCCAACATCGTCGGCATGGCCCAGCCGTACGCCGTCGACATCCTCCGAGACGCCGACTTCCGCGTTCGGGTCGAAGAAGGCTCCATGGTGGCCCTGGGTAGTGAGGCCGGCCTGGTGGAGCAACAGCGACCAACGGCGGGCACCGCACGCGTACGCGGAACCACCGTCACGATCGTCGTCACCGTGACCGCAGGCGACGAACCCGTCTCTACCGCCCCTCCTGGTGGAGGTGGCTGAGACACCCACCAGCCGGTCGCGTAGCCGCCACTGACAGAGCCGGCCGGCGCTTCGAACGAGCGCAGGCACATCACCAGCTACAGAGGAGTGGATCCGTGGTTTACCCCGCCGGCGCGTGGCACGACAGCGCGACCGCGACGCCGTGCCGTACCGATGGTGCGGCACGGACGCACGACGCCTCGGCCCGGATCAGCAGGTCGAACAGCGGCGTGTTCGGAGGACAGGACCATGCCGCCGGCACGTCGCGACGACGCTCAGCCCTGTCCACGCACGGCAGGTTCCGCCGGACATGATGGCGAGGCTTCGAGAGCTGGCAGGGCTGTGGCGAGTCCTGCTGCCGGCAGCAGTCGTCGCACTGGTGTGGTACTCCCAGTGGTATCCGGACCACGTCGAGCAGCGATCGCCGAGCACCAGGTTCACCGGCGCCGGCTTCGAACCGGCGGAGGTCACGCCCAGCGGCCCCTCGGTGGTGGTCATCCGCAACACGTCGGACCGGGTCTGTGCCCTACGGGGCGGAGATCCCCTCAACATCTCCCAAAACATCGACCGGGGTGGCCTGGTCGAGATCGGCATCGCCGCACGCGGCCGGTACACCTTCTCCTGCGCCGATCGGCCTGACGCGGTCTTCACCGTCAACGCCGGCCAATGAGGGTGATCTGACACTCTCGCCGCCGACGCCCCAGCTTGCAGGTCCATCGAGATACACCGGTAACTGTCTGGAGGAGCGATGCCCGAACCCACGAACAGCGCCAACGCCCCCGCTTCGCCCGCTCCGACACCACCCGCCTCGGGCACTCCGCACTCGAACGCGGACTTCGTCGCCGCCCTGCAGAAGGCGGTGAACAACATGGGCCAGTCGGTGCCCCCGAAGGAGGGCACCCTGGCGGCCGGCAAGCAGACCGTCGAACACCTCCAGGCGCGCCAGGAGATGGCGAAACACCTTGTCGTCAAGGACATAAGTCCCCAGAAACTGGCCGAACTCTCTCCGCGCGAACTGCAGCTCGTTCCTGCCCAACAGATGGCGCACCTCACGCCCCAACACATCCAGGCCCTCAGCCACAGCCAACTCGGGGCTCTGACGGCGGACCAGCACACGGCGATGGGTGCCGACCTGAGCTCGTTCGCCCAGCACGATCGGATCGTCAAATCCACCAAGCCCCTCGAGAAGAACCTGGTCACGGACATGGCGGAAGGGGTGATCGCCGGCGGGGTGGGGGGGACTTGGCAAGGGCGTGCTCGAAGCCGCTGCCGGTCAGACCAGTAAGGACATCTCACTGGCGATCGCGCAGAAGATCGTCGGCGCCGAGGTCACCGGAACCGGCGCCGGCATCGGCGCGATGGTCAAGGGAGCGGTCTTCGAGGGCAAGGCCATGGCCGAGGTGACAGTGGAGGCCGGTAAGGGCGTCGTCCAGAAGCAGATCCCCCACCAGGCCGACGCCATCATGAAACACGTCGCGACCTCCGCGGCGAAAGGCGCCAAGGACGGTGCCCTCAAACCGGTCAAGGAGGCCGTCAAGGAGAAGGTGTCCGACCAGCTCGGGCCCTTCAAGGACGTGCCCGGGCAGGTGAAGCAGGAGATCAAGGAGGCGGTCAAGACCGAGTTCGGAAGCAGCAAGGCAGAGGCCACGACGGGCAAGACCGAGACACCCGCCACCGGTGTCACGCTGGATCCCGGCGCGCAACCTTCGTCCGGGGTGGCGCTCGACCCCCACCAACAGGTTCCCACCGCCCATGGGTCCCCGGCCGCCGGGCACAGCAGCCAGGATGCCAACAAAGGGCAGAAGACCGGAAAGGACGGCCTGGTGCACGTCGACCACGGCGGCGCGGCCCATCAGACCCCGGATCTGGGACGGTGACCACCACCGCGAGCGCCGTGGCCCGCGGGCGCGTCGCCTTTCGTGACGGCCGGCTCGCCGACGCGGAGGAAGCATTCAACGAGGCGCTCGCCGACGGCGAGGACGTGCCCCAGGCGGTGTACGGGCTCGCCGCCGTGAAACTGGCCCAGGAGGATCGACCGGCGGCGGAGGATCTGTTCCGCAAGGCGTACGCCCTCGGTGGTGACGTCGAGAACGCGGCCTACTACCTGGGCAGGATGAGCTTCGAGCGGGGCGAGATGAGCGCGGCTCGGGCGTGGTACTCGCTGGCGTTGGAGGGTAAACCCGACCATGCCGGCGCGGCTGACGGCATGGCGGAGGTGACCGAAGCCGAAGCCGTCGCCGCAGGTCGCGTCGACGGCGAGTACGGTAGAAGCGCTCTCGGCGCCTACGAGGCTCTCCAAGCATCCACGGACCCGCTTGTCCGGGCTCCCCTGACCCTGCTCGAGAACCTCGTCCGGACCGCGTCGCCACCCCGGATCTCCGCCTACATCGGGCAGCTCGCCGCAGCACTCTGGTGGGCCGTCCTCAGCGGGTACGTCCTCGTACAGGGTTACTACACGCTGTCCTGGCAACAGGATTTCAGCCGTCGTCCACTCGCGCCTTCGTGGTTGCTGGTGCTCTGCTGTTTCGCCGTGGGCGCCTCCGTCGTCGCGGTCCAGGCAGCCATCATTCTCACCACTCGCTACACCTTGGCGAAGGGCCGGATCCAGACCCGACGTGGCATCGTCATTCGCCACGACCACAACCTCGAACTGTATCGGGTCACGAACATCACGATCCGGCGGTCGCTACTGCAACGCATCACCAACGACGGGACGTTCGTGTTCGCCGCCTTCGAGGCCGGACACCCCATTCCGAGCGTCAAGCTCGTCGGCTTCGCCAGCCTCACCGAGATGCGGGAACTCCACCCCCGTCTTCTGAACCTCGTCTTCACCCTTCGCGGTAGCAACGCCGTGCGGGGCATCATCCAGTAGCCGTCGGCGCCATCAGCGGTTGACACCAGGAGGTCGCTCGTGGCTCATCCTGCGGGAGACGAGAACAACTTCCCGTATCAGCATCCAACGGCTGACCGTCCCGTGCCGCGGAGGCGGTGATGTCTGCGCACCGCGGGCACGGCGCCCCACTGACCGCTCGAATCGACGACCTGCAGCGGCCGGGGCCGGCCGATGCCGCGACGTGGACGGGTCCGGGTACGGTCGCTCGTTCGGTCGCGCTGTTGCGGGTGACCCGGGTCGGCAGTCGCCGCAAGGCGAAGGAGCAGACCCTCGACCAGTCGTCGGACCCGGCCGCGGACCGGCGGGGACTCTTCGAGCTGCTGGTCGGCCTGCAGAGCCGTCGGATGCCCGTCGCACTGGCGATCGGCAGCGACGGGCGGGATCTGTCGGTACAGGTCGGCTCCTGGTCCACCCGACCGCAGCTCGACGTCAACGATCAGCGATCCCGGGGCAACGTGGTGGCCGGGTTGCTGCGGGCCAGTTACCCGACCGTCGTGCACGAGACCGGGCCGGGGCTGCTCTCCGGATTGACCCGGGGCGGGTACGTGCTGGGCACCCCGGCGGCGTCAGACGTCGCACCGGCCGGCAAGACGGGCACGCCGCCACGGCGCACCCGGCCGGACGACCACCTGTCGCCGCTGGATCGCCTGAGCGTGGGCATGGCGGGTCACCGCTGGCTCGCGCTCGTCCTGGCCCAACCGGCGGCCGACGAGCAGCGGATCAACGCCCGCAACGACACGCTGGCCGAGCAGCGCAGCGTTGCGGAGATCGTCGCCAACGACGACGCCGTACGACCGCTCGCGGAGCACTACACCGACCTGCTGTCCGCGCACCTCGGTGCGCTGGCCGGTGCCGCGTCCACCGGCGTGTGGCGCGTGGGTGTCTACCTGCTGGGCACCCCGGAGTCGTATCCGCTGTTGACGGCGTTGTGGCAGGGACACTTCAGCGGCCAGGACAACGAGCCCCACAGCGTCACCGTCTTCGAGGACCCGCAGGCGGTCCAGGCCGCGTACCGGTGGTCCCTGCCCGACGCTCTCGGCCGCGCGGGCCCTTCCGCTCTGCACCGACCGTGGGCGGCGCAGAGCCTGTTGTCCAGTGTGGAGCTCGCCCGGTACGTCAGTCTCCCGACGCAGGAGGCCCCCGGCTTCGCCATCGACACCGTGGCCGACTTCGACAGCGTGCTCACCCGGCCGACCGGGCCGGCGTTGTCGATCGGCGCGGTCCTGCACCGTGGGCTGCCGGGCAACGACGAGTACCGGGTCGCGGTGTCCCAACTCACCCGGCACTGCTTCGTCGCCGGCGTCACCGGCGCCGGCAAGACCAACACCGTGTTCCAACTGCTCCGGCAGATTCACACGGCCGGCATCCCGTTCCTGGTTCTGGAGCCGGCCAAGACCGAGTACCGGGCGCTGTTGGGCGACCCGACGTTCCGCGGTGACCTGCGGGTCTACACACCGGGCATCGAGTCGGTCGCGCCGCTGCGCTTCAACCCGTTCGAGCTGGGCCCGGGCACCAACGTCAGCGCGCACATCGACCTGATGCGCTCGGTGTTCACGTCGAGCTTCGCCATGTGGGCCCCGCTGCCGCAGGTCTTCGAGCGCTGCCTCGTCGAGGTCTACGCCGATCGCGGCTGGGACCTGGGCTCCGGGCGCAACGTACGGGACGGCGGCGACCCGGACAGCGTCCCGGCGCCGACGCTGGGCGACCTCGCGTCGAAGGTCACCGAGGTGGTGCCCACGCTGGGCTACAAGCCGGAGAGCCGCGACGAGATCCAGGCCGCGCTCCTGACCCGGATCAACAGCCTGCGCTCCGGCGCGCGGGGGCGGATGTTGGACGTGCAGCGCTCCACGCCGCTGACCGACCTGCTGGCCGGACCGACCGTGCTGGAGCTGGAAGGACTCGGCGACGACGACGACAAGGCGTTCGTGATGGGCAGCCTGCTCGTCCACCTCTACGAACACCGCCGCCAGCAGGCGCTCACCGACGACGTGCGGCACCTCATCGTGGTGGAGGAGGCACACCGACTGCTCACCGCCGCCCCGCCGCAGACCGATGCCTACACCGCCAACCCCAAGGGCAAGTTCGTCGAGGCGTTCAGTCAGATGCTGTCGGAGATGCGGGCGTACGGACAGGGATTCCTCATCGCCGACCAGGTTCCGGTGCGGTTGGCGCCCGACGTGGTGAAGAACACCGAACTGAAGATCATCCACCGCCTGGTGGCCCGGGACGACCGGGAGGCGGTGGCCGGGGCGATGGCGATGACCAAGGCCCAGGCGACCGCGCTGACGACGCTCGACCGCGGCGACGCAGCCGTGTTCAGCGCCGGCGATGACGCTCCGGTGCTGGTCCACGTGCCGAAGCGTAAGGGGCAGGGTGACCTGCCCATGCCGGGCGGGCAGCAGGTGGCCTCGCACATGAACGGCGTGCGCCGACGGCTGGACGTGCGGGAACCGCTGCCGACGGGCGCCTGTGGGGCCTCGTGCGCCGCGCACCCGGAGGGCTGCGCCTGGGCCCGGCGGGCGCTGCTCGACCCCCACGTCCTGGCGGCGTGCCGCACAACGGTCTACACCACGCTGGAGGCACCGGCCGTGGTCATGACGGTGTGGCAGGACGTGGTCGCGGCGGTGCGACCGACGTTTCCGTCGCACCTGTCGGTGCCCGACAGCATGCAGAGCCTGGCTCGCCACGCGGCCGACTGGTTCATCGGCCGGGACGGCCGTACCGCGGGCTGGACCTACGCGGTGACCGGCACGCTCACCGCCGCCCTCGGTGACGTGCTGGCCGCCGTCGCGGTGGGTGACGAACGGTCCGCGAGCAACGGGGAACCGATCATCGAGGAGCTCACCGCGCGGATGCTGACCCGGGACGGTGACCCGCTGCCGTCCTGCACGACCGTCTGTGGTGCCGCACCGGGGCCGTGCCGGTTCCGCCACCCGGTGCGCGCGGTCCTCGACCCGGACACCCAGCACTACTGGCCGGCCAAACTCGACGACTCGACGGCGGAATCGGCGTTCCGCCTCGCCCAGGACATGGCCGACACGTTGATAGACGCGTACGCGGGCACCGCCGATCGACTCGCCACCGAGCGGTTGTCTGCGGCGCACCGACGCGCGACGTTCTGCTACGCCCAGCATGCGATGCACGGTTCCGGGCAGCGCCCGGCGTTCATCCGGGCGAACCTGCTTCGGCTGCGGGCCGCGGAGGACCGGATCCAGCCGTCATCGCCCGACGAGGTGGACGGACCCGGCCACCATGAAGCGGCGGCGAACCCGTGACGGCATCGGTGATCCGGCGCGGACCCGAACGACCACCAGTTCATAGCCCGGACGGGGCGGGCCACAGCCGTGGTGAGCCAACCGAGGAAGGGACGATCCGATGACTCCGAAACCACGCCATGATCCGCTTGGTATCCCCCTGAACATCCCCCGGGACCGCGACGTGCTGGTCGACCGGAAGAACCACCCGGTCACCACCGGCGGGCCCGCGCCCACCAAGGCCGAATCGGATCTGTTCCTGGTCTCAGGCTCCAACCACCGGCTGGAACCGGTGAAGGACGGCAGGGGTCATACCCTCCGCTTCGACGAGAAGGATGCCAACGGCAACACCCTCAGGCGCGGATACCAAGGGGTCGCGACCGTGCAGGGAGCCGACCCGCACAACCGCACGCAGCCCAGCGGGGTCCCGCTCGACCTCCGCAACAGTCAGCTCAGCGGTTCGGTGACCGGTATGCCGGTCAGCATCTACGACGCTCAGCAGCGGCCCATGCAAACGGTGCCCCACAGCAGCACATTCATGGTGCACGGCGGGGAACTCCTCGGCGGTCCTGCCCAACCGGGTGGCACTCCGCAGCACTACCAGGTCCGCGACGACGGCCGGCTCACGGCCGCCACGGGCACCGACGGGAACGGGAAGCTGCAGAAGGTCACCACCGCGACCGACGGCACCGTCAACGGACGGCTCCTGGAGCCCAACACGGTCCCACCCACCGGCTTCGGTACCCAGTCGGACGGCAGTCGCAAGCCGGGCGGGGAGAGGACGAACGCCACCCCACCGGCGCGTCCCGAGGAAGGGTCGCAGGCCACATCCCGCGCCGAGCACGCGCGGGGACTCGGCCCCCGCCCACCCCACAACGCCAACGACCCAACCAGCACCCGCCCGACCGAGAAGCAGCAAGCCCGAGCAGCCTCCCACCCTGCAGAGCGACTACAAACGCCGTCCGAGACTCGCCCCTCCCCCCGTCCCGGAGAAGGAACGCAGGCCACACCCCGCAGCCAGTACGAGCAGGGACTCGGCCCCCGCCCACCCCACAACGCCAACGACCCAACCAGCACCCGCGTGACCGAGAAGCAGCAAGCCCGAGCAGCCTCCCACCCAGCAGAGCGACTACAAACGCACTCACCATCTGACGGTCGCCGCCACTGAGCCGCGTCGCCGCCGCAAGTAAGGCGGGTCGGTGGCGACTTGTCAGGCGGTCCACGTCATGAGGTAGCCCCGTCACGATGCTCACGGACCGCCACGTCATGGGGCGTGGCGTCGTGAGTAGTGCGCTACTCACGACGGAGCAGCCCAGCCCCTCGTACCGTCGAACATCGGTTCTGGCACCCGTGCGACACGGGCGCGGGGACCCGACGCGGTCAGCTCGACGGACAACGGTCAGGGAACGGCGGGTCACGAGATGAGTCACAGTCCATACGAGCCGGACGAGGACGTCGCTCCCGTCGCCAGCCGGCGGGCGGGGAACGACCGCCACGGGGAGGCCTGGGAGTACCGTGGCGAGTCGAGCGGTGTGGGCGGGCCGGGGCACGGGCCGGTGCCGCTGCTGGAGGGTCGCCGGGTCACCGTCCATGGTGTCGCCCGGCACGTGCAGCAACGGCCCTCCGGCATGCCCAGCGATCCCACCCAGATCCTGACCTTCCGCGTCGATGTCGCCGGTGCCGGCGGTGAGATCCGGCAGTCCGTGTCGGTGGAGATGCGGGGATACGACGTTCGTGGCCGGCTCTCCGACGGCGAACAGGTGACCGTGGTCGGGGTGGTGCGGGGAGGAACGGTGCAGGCCCGCTCGATCACCAACGCCACCACACGCTCCCGGGTGAGCACACCGGGTCGACCGCTGTGGCAGAAGATCGCCCTCGGCTTCGCCGTCGCGTGGGTCGTGGGCATCTTCCTCCTCGTCGGGACGGGCATCGCCGGGTTCTTCTCCGTCGGTAAGGGCATCGTCGACAACTTCGGCTCACCGCTTGCCGGGGCGCCCGTCCCGGAGGGACCACCGCCGTCCCCGACCCGACACACCGTGGAGATCGGTGCCGGGAACTTCGACGTCGAGTTCTCCCCCGGCAGTCTCCAGATCGCCCGGGGCGACACGGTGGTGTGGACCAACACCAGAGGCAAGGCGTGCACCTTCCGGTTGGTGCAGGGCAGGCTGCCCGCGACGGTCAAGGCGCCCGGCATCGTCAAGCCGCGCGGGTCGCTGAGCATGACGTTCACCGAGCCCGGAACGGTGGCTCTGGAATGCAAGGGCGAATTCGGTCCACCCCTGTTGGTCTACATCGCCTAGCTGCGAGGGTCGTACGCCGTGGGGGTGGTCGGTGACGGCGCCACCGGTGTCACCCATCGCCGTTGGGCCGGGCGGTCGGCGGACCGGCAGCGCGCCGCGGACGGCCGATCTCGGGCGGACCCGAGACACCAGCGGCGCTGACTTGTGTCGACCTTGCCGCGCACCGTTGGGACAGCCTCAACGCGCGGTCAGGGACTTGGTCGAGATCGGCATGGCCGGGGCATACTGTCTTGCGTGCGTGGCGCGACCCTCCGGGACCTCGCCGGTGGCCGGTGGTGACGACCCGGCTGGAGATCCTCGGCTCGCTGCGGCTCGTGCGTAGCCGGGAGACAGTGGCTGTCGGTGGTGCGCGTCAGCGGGCCGTGCTGGGCTATCTGGCCCTGCACAGCGCAGGTCCGGTCTCCGCCGAACGGCTCATCGAGACGGTCTGGCCGGACACCGCTCCCGCACGAGCGCGACACTCGCTGCACCAACGCGTCCATGAGTTGCGCCGACGTCTCACCGGCGCCTCCGCCCTCGAGGACGGCACCTGCGGGATCGACGTGTGCTGGGAGCCGGCAACCGGCGGCTACCGGCTGATCATCGCGCCCGACCTCCTCGACGCCTGCCAGTTCCGGGAGCTGGTGTCCCTGGCCCGGGGTCAAGCCGGTCGCGGCGCCGTCGAGCAGGCGGTGACCACCATGCGGCGGGCCACCGAACTGTGGCGCGGACCGGTCCTGGACGGCGTTCCCGCGCTGCGCGACCTGCCGAACGCCGTGCGGTTGGAGGCCGAGCGGCGGTCCGCCGAGGAGCTTCGGTGGGAGTGGCAACTGCGGCTCGGACGGCACCGGGAGGTGGTGGCCGAGATCGAGGTGGCGGCCGCCGCGGATCCGCTGCGCGAGCGAACGGCCGGCCTGCTGCTGCTGGCCCTGCGCGCCTGCGGTCGAGATGCGGAGGCGCTCACGTACTACGCCCGCCTGCGCGCGAACGTTCGGCGTGAGCTCGGCGCCGAGCCGGGCGAGTGGGTCCGCGCCATCCACCAGTCGATACTGGAAAACAAGACACTGCCGGGCCACGTGGGTACGTCACCAGCGCTCACGCCGCTGTGGATTCAGCGGACACGGGACTTCGTCGGCCGGCACGGTGAGCTCGCCCTGCTCCAGCAGGTCGCTGGGCGGGTGTTCCAGTCGCGGGTCGCGCATCTGGTGACGGTCTTCGGTGAACCGGGCATCGGCAAGTCCCGCCTGGTGGGCGAGCTGCTCACCACGCCCGCGCTCGAGGGAGTGACCGTCTGGACGGCGCGGTGTCGTCCCGAGCCCTCCGCCGGCGCGTTCTCGCCGCTGACGGAGATGCTGGCCGCCCAGGCCGGTGTGCGGGTCACCGACAGCACCGAACGGGCTGTCGGAGCGGTCGGCCGACATCTCGGGCCGGGGTTGCCCGGCACCTCGAGGATGCTGGCCGCGGCGCTGGGTATCAGCGGCCAGCACGACGGCGTGGACACGATCGACGCGAGCCACGCCTGGGAACAGGTGCTTCGGGCGCGCACCCAGCAGCCCCTGGCCCTGGTCGTGGAGGACATCCAGTGGGCGCTGCCCGCCTTCCTCGACTTCCTGGCGAATGTGATCTTCACCCTGGGTGATCGGCCGTTGCTGGTGGTGTGCACGAGCAGACTGGACCTGATCACCACCCGTCCGACCTGGACCGCCGGCGGCACCGACGGCACCGCGCTGGCGCTGGCTCCTCTGGACCTGGACGCCTGCCGCGAGCTGGTCAGTCGGCTGCTGCCCGCCGCCCCGGAGCAGACGGTGTCCGACATCGCGAAGCGGGCCGGCGGGAACCCGCTCTTCTGCGAGCAACTGGTCCGCTCGACAGGTGCCCACCATGCCGGCGCCGATGGCGCCCTCGCGGAACCCACGCCGATGCCCACCCGGCTCGAGGCCGTCATCCGCGACCGATGGGCCACCCTGCCACCGGCCGACGTCACGGTCCTCCGGGCGGCGGCGATCATCGGTGACACGGCGTGGACGAGCGCGATCCAGGCGGTGGCAGACGCGATCGGGGCCGCCGACCAACCGCCGCCCGAGGTCACCGCGGCGACCCGGAGGCTGTGCCGCCTCGGTTTCCTGCGCCGCGCCGCGGACTCGCGAATCGACGACGAGGCGGAGTTCACCTTCACGCACGGCGCGCTGCGTACCGTCGGCTACCAGGAGATCGATGGTTCCTGCAAGGCGCTGGGGCACCGCCGGGCGGCCGAGTGGTGGGAGGCACTGCCCAACCGAGGTGCCACCACGATCGACGCCGTCGCGCACCACTACGAGCAGGCCATAGTCGCACCGGGCGGGCGGATGGACGACCCGTTCCGCGCTCGCGCGCTTGCGGCGATCCGGGCCGCCGGCTCCTTCGCTCTGGCCCGCGGTGACTATTCCACCGCCGTCGGTCGGCTCCGGACCGCACTCTCCCTCGCCACGGAGGATGACCTGGTCCGCGCCCACGTGCTGTTGAATCTGGGCGAGGCGCTGTACCACCAGTGCGTGGGCGGAATCGACGAGCTACGACAGGCCTGCGACCTGCTGCTCCGCCACGGTGGCCCGGAAGAGGTGGCGAAGGCGGACCTGGTGCTCGGCTGGATTGCGTGGGCGTGTGGCGATGGGCAGGCGGCCACGGCGGGGATACGCCGTGCGGTCCGGAGCGCGATGTCGAGCGCGCCGTCACCGGCGGCCGTCCGGGTGCTCTCCGTCGGGGCGGCCCTGCTGGCTCTCGCCGGAGACCAGGAGGCGGCCGGCCGGGCGGCGGACCGCGCGGCGCTTCTGCACGATCCACAGGTCGACCCGCAGCCCAGTGTGCTCAACAACCGGGCCGTCGTCCGAATGCACGGCGGCGACCCGCACGCGATCGACGATCTACGGGCCGGCGAGGCGCTGGCGCAGCGACACGGGTTGCCGGTGCGATTTCCGTCGCGGGCCAACATCATCACCCACCACTGGGCCTTCGGTGACCTGACCGCCGCGTCGCGGTCCTTCGCCGAGGCCGCCGCCCTCCCCTCCCACCGGCTCACCGACACCGAGCGGACGTGGCTGCGCACTGTCGGCCTGGTCCACCGGTTCTGGTCCGGGGACCTGCACGATCGTGAGCCCGAGCTCGCCTCCTTCGTGCCGGGTGGCCACCAACTGGACTCCGACGTGCTGCGCGTGCGTGCCCTGTTGCACGCTCGGTACGGCCGACACCGGGAGGCACTGCGCGACGCGGAAGCCGCCGTCGACGTCGCGGAACGCAGTGGAGCCGTACTCAAGATCTTTTCCGCGCACTGCTGCCGCTGGTCGCTGGAGCCCCGACCCACCGTCGCCGTCGTACGAGAGCTGCTGCGTCTGCCGCGCCCCCGCATCCATCCCGCGGAGACCGGCGTCCTGCTCGCCAGCATCCTGGCCGCCGCAGGTGAGCCGCAGGCCCTGGCACGATTCGACTTCGCCCCGACCCTCTGGCTCCGCGCCGCTCAGGCCTTCGTGGACAACCAGCGCATCCGCGCACGCACCCACTACGTCGCGATCGGGTCGGTGCCGGACGCGCACGCGGCCACGGCGCCCGACCCCGATTGAAGAACGTGGGCCTGTCACTTCCCTCTCGTGGGTGCTTTCCTGCGGCAACGGAACAGGTCGCAGGCTGACGCGTCGCGGGCTCTATCTGCCGGCGAAGCCGACAAACCAGGATCGTGAGCGGAAGGTGAGCGGCTGGCGGGACGCTCCACGTACCTGTTGCGGCCTGATCCTCCGGGGGTTCCCATGCCTGTGACATCGCATATTGGCTGCACCGAGGTCGACACCGCTGCCCTGGCACGGCTCGCCGCCAGCAGCGGGGTGCTCCTGGATGCCGCCATGGCCGCGCTGACCGAGGTGGCTCCCGCCGTCTACGCCGGCCAAGGGCCGGATTGGAACCTCACCCGTGACGCGGTCGGCGAGACTTTCCACCGGATGCTCGCCTGGGCAGGTGGAGACGTCGAACCCGAGGACGACGCGATGCGCCTGCTCGTCGAGCCGGGCCGGCGAAAGGGGCGGCACCGACTCCCCCGCGCTCAGCTTCTCGAGTCGGTCGGTGCGCTGGAGAAGGCGATGTCGCACGTGCTGTGGGCTCGTACGGACGTGCGGGACGTTCCCACCCTGCGGGCGGTGGCCGGAGTGATGCGCGATCAGGGCCCACGTCTGGCGGACCTGCTCCTGTCCGGTTACGAGCAGGGCCTGGCCGAACACGGGCACCTCGCGGACCTGAAGACCGCGGTGTGTCGATCCTGGCTCGACGGCCGCTTATCTGTCGCCGGAGCGCAGGGCCTCGGGCTACCGACCACGACCCCGTGGCTGGTCCTGGTGCGGGAGCACGGTCACGGTGGGGCGCCGGCGGCCACGGCGATGCTGCACCGGGTCCTGCGGTCCGCTCGTCATGTTCTCGGCGTGCTCCACGGCGAATGCTTCGTGCTGGTGGCCCCGTACGACGGCGGCGATCCGGCGGGGGGCGGCCGTGACGTGCTCGCCACCCTGGGTCCCGACGATCCGGCCGGGGAGGCCGTCTGCGGCGTGGCCCTGGCCACGACGCCCGGTGGGGTGAGCGCGGCCTGGCAGGAGGCCACCGTGATCCGCGATCTCGCCGTCGCCGCCCGCGATCCCCGGGCCGTCGTGACCGCCGCGGACGTGGCGCTGGAACGGATGCTGGCGGGATCAGCGCAGCGGGTCGCGCTGACGTCGGTCCTGGACCGCCTGGGTCCGGAGCTGCGCCGCACCCTCGAAATGCTGTACCAGTCGAACATCGACAAACAGGCCACCGCCCGCACCCTGCACGTGCACCGCAACACCCTCGACTACCGGCTGCGCCAGATCGAGCGGCTGACCGGCGTGAGTCCGACCTCCGTGCGGGGTATCCAGCTGCTGGCCAGCGCGCTGACCCTGCACCGACTGGCCCCAGACAGCCAGTAGCCCCGCTGGAGACCCGCGATCGCCGCCGGCCACCGCCCTGCGAGATGTCCGTGCCGGCCCCACCTACCCGTGGCGGGCAGGTGGAGCCGGCACGTGGGCGGATCTACCGCCGGATCGGTTGCTCGTTGTGGACGTTGACGGTGTAGACGCCGAGCCCGTCGTAGGTGAACCGGGTGAAGACGTCGTGGATCAGGGTGCTGCCCGCGACGACGGTGAAGTCGAGCTGTGAGGTGAACGCGACCTTCTCGGCGTAGAAGCCGCTGGCCTTGTACAGGCTGACCTGGTTGCCACTGATCGTCTGCCGAGCTCCGAGGGTGGTCCCGGTCCAGTTGGCCGACACGCTGCCCATGTCGGTGAGCAGGATCGTGTCGAACTGCTCGATCCTCTGCGCGAGCAGGGCGAATTCGGGCTCGGAGCCGCACGCCTCGTACTTCTGGGCCCGGATGGTGCCGGCCAGCGACACGCTCGTGGGTCTGGTGCCCGGACCGGTGTAGCCGTAGCCGAATTCGCCGCCGGCGAGGGGACGGATGGTGCCCCGGCCGGTCATGGAGGCGGGGTACTGGATGCGCTCGCGGACCTGGACACCCATGCAGGTCTCCGGGTCCAGCACCTTGCGGGCCCAGCGGTGCGGGAGCACGGTGCAGGTGGTCGCGGTGCAGGTGGGGCTGTCCGCGGCCGCGGCGGCGTTCTGGGTGACGACCTGGGTGCCGGCCGCGACGACGGTCGCGGCCGCGAGCGCCGCGAGGGTACGGGCCGGCGTCCGCCGACGCTTGTCGCGGTTCACAGTGGTGCTCCGATGGTGGTGGACAGGGTGTAGACCCCGGTGAGGCCGAGGTCGACCGTGTGCGTGGTGTTGTGGCGGTAGGTCGACCCGGGCTGGTAGCGGGCGGTCGCCTTGACGGGGCAGCCCTCGGGGCTGCTGGAGCCGGTGCTCCGGCAGTAGACGGTCAGGGTGTTGCCGTCCACGACGTCGAGTGCCGCGTGCGGCACCCGCGCCAGCCAGCCGGGGGCGGTGGTTCCCTCGACCGTCAGCGTCATGGTGGTCCGGTGGTAACGGACGCTCTGCCACAGGACCTGAGCCAGATATGGCTGGCTGTCCGCCTGGGTGGTCAGCGATCCCGCGTTGCTGGACAGCTTGGAGATCGAGGACAGCGAGATCTCACCGGGCCCCCCGGTGATGGGAACGGTGACGGTGTCCCGGTCGGTGAGTTGGACCGTCGCGGCGGAGGCGGCCGAGGGCGTCAGGACCGCAGCGGTGATCGACACGGCGACGAGAGCCGCCGACGCGGATGGGCGATAGCGCATGGGTGGGCTCCGTCGGGGCTAGTTGAGGGTGTGGCGGTCGTAGGCGGTGGCGACGAAGGGATGGGACACGCTCGCGTACCGGCAGATCTGGCGGACGTGCCGGGTCAGGACGGTGCCGGGTACCCAGTTGAATCCCACGGCGTAGTCATCGAAGTCGATGGCGAGGGGTGTTGCGCCGGGTCCGACGTTCACCGTCATCTGCCGGGCCGACTGGTTGGTCATGCTGACGCCCCCACGGTCGGTGAGCAGGCTGAAGTCGGCGGTGCTGGGGCCGGTCAGGGTGAAGGTGGCCGCCATGGTGGCCGTTGGGCGGTTGACGGTGGTGGTTCCTCCGCACGTACCGTTCATCTCGCCCTGGATGGTGCCTCGGCCGGGCGCGCTGATCGGGTAGCGGACCTGTTCCCGGAACGAGGCGCTCAGGGGGACGACCGTGCCGTCGGGCAGGGCGCCGGGGGTGAGTGTGTGCAGCCCGCTCATCGTGACCGTGGCCTGGCCGGCGGCGAGGGCCGGCGCGAGCGGCAGCGCGACAGCGAGGACCGCCACGCTCACGGCGCTCGCGAGGCGGGTGCAGCGTCGGTTGACGCGGACGAGCGGGTT
Source organism: Micromonospora sp. BQ11 (assembly GCF_052068135.1). Classification (NCBI taxonomy): domain Bacteria; kingdom Bacillati; phylum Actinomycetota; class Actinomycetes; order Micromonosporales; family Micromonosporaceae; genus Micromonospora; species Micromonospora sp. BQ11. The sequence continues at coordinate 343,307 of NZ_JBQHDB010000003.1, forward strand.
GGTGCCCGGTGACGTCACTGGTGATCCTTCCCAGACGAGGTGGAGGTCGCGGGGGTCATCCCGCTAGACCGGCATCCGGAGGGGAATCTCGCCCCGGGCGCCCACCGGAACGCCGCCCTCGGTCCCGGGAGCCTGGAACGTCGCCGTCGTGTTGCGCACGATCTTCGACGCGAGCGCCCCAGCGACGTACTCGAAGGTGAACGGAAGCCGCATCGACCTGGTCGACGGCCGTGAGGTGACCTTGCGGGTGAGGACCCCGTTGTCGAGGATGAAGCCGGCCTGGAGGCCGAACGCGTCGATCTGGACCGTCCCGTTGACGGCACTCTTCGCCTCGATCTTGTCGTCCACGATGATCGTCGGCAGGGTGGCGACCGGCGCGTTGACGACGTTGTAGTGCGCCGACGACAGACCGGTGTGGCTGATCTCGTTGGTGCCCGGGTGGCAGTAGCCGAACACGTCGACGACGCAGTCGGCGATGTAGACCTCGTCGTCGAAGGCGGCGATGTAGCCCTGGGGGGATCCGTTCGCCAGCGGCGCGTAGGCCTGGTCTCCGAACGCGATGGTGCAGGAGGCCGTTCTCGCCGACGGCTCGGTGCAGTCGAGATTCCGGTAGCGGTCGGCCATCGCCGGGGTCGCGGCGGTGGCGACGAGTGCGAGCGCGGCGAGGGTTCCACCGGCCAGCGCGGTAGCGAATCTACGGGTTGACATGGAGGTGTCCTTTCGTCGGGCCCCTGGGGGCCTGGAGGGAGAACTTCGGGGTGGTGACGGTGAGCCCACCGGTCGGCGTCAGGAGGGTGGGGGCCGATCGGGCGGGAGTAGGGGGCGGCTAGCCGAGGTCCCACCAGGGTGGGGAGCAGCCGGCGGTGGCGAGGGCGTCCAGGCGTACGGCGGCGTAGATCGCGGTGGCCGTCGTGTTGACCGAGGGTGGATCGACCGCCACGGTCCGCTCCAGCCACCGGCGCACCTCGGTCCGGTCGGTGTCGAGATGGCCGTCGAGCAGGCAGCTTGTCTCCCACGCCCACCAGGTGGAGAGCGGGTCCGGGGGCTGTCCCTGCAGTCCGTAGCGGTGCTGGTCGCGTTCGGCACGCCGCAGGCCGTCGCGTACCGCGGTGCGCGCCGACTCCCGTTCCGTGCCGTTCACGCACGGCCGGGCGGCCTCGACGGCGATCGCGGCGACGAGCAGGTCACGCGTCGTGACGGCCGGGTGGCTGGTCGCCACACCGGTCCGGCGGACCAGGTCCGCCAGGCCGGTCCGGCACGGGTCCTCGGCGCCGGTCATCGCCAGGACCCGCGCCAGGGGCTCCTGACCAGCGGGGTCGGACCACTCGGCGGCCCGGGCGGGCTGAAAGGCACGGGCCAGGATGAAGCGCTGCTGGCGGGTCAGCTCAGGACGGTTCAGGTCGAGGTAGCGGTGGGTGTCGAACCGCTCCCCCAGCAGGTCGGCGGCGGCACGCAGGCCGAGTACGGTCTCCTCGGCATCGAGCCGCGACGGGATCTCGGGTAAGGCGCCCTGCCAGCGCAGCACCTGGCGCAGCTGGGCGGGTAGGGCCGGTCCCGGATCGACCGTGACGCCCAGGACGGCGGCGGCGTCCAACACCTGCAGCGGCCCGGACTGCCCGGTGACGGCGACGACCCCCCGCGGGTTCTGCCGCAGCGCGGCCACGGCAGCGTCGACCGCCTGGCCCGCAGCGGTGCGCTCGACCTGTCCGTGGTGCGCCAGGTGCGCCAGGCCCACCAGCAGTGGTGGGTCCAGCGGATTCCACCGGGTGTCGTCGCCCAGCCGATCGCGTAGCTCGGTCAGGACCGTGCGCAGCCGCGCCTGTTGTTCGGCGCTGGTGGCGCAGGTGCCGCCGGTCAGCGTGTACGTCTCGGCGACGGCACCGAGTGCGTGGACGTCGGCGACGGCGGCGCACGGGTGCGGGGTGCCCAGCGCCGACCGCAACCGGGCGGTCTGCGCATCGGGGTCGACGCGGGCGATTCGGGCCAGGAAACGGGCTGCCTGCAAACGCCAGCGGACGACGGCGTCGGGATCGCGCGGGGGGACCGCGGAAGTCAGCACGCTGACGGTGGCGTCGGACACGATCCCCGGCGCGGACATCGATTCCGCCGCGCGGGCTCGCAGCGCCGCGGAGCTGAGTGCGTCGTCCGCGTTCGTGGAAACGATCGTCCGCAGTCCGGTGTCACCGGCCTCCAGCGTCGCCACGGTGCGCTGCCGGAGCCGTGGGTCGAGGTCGGTGGGGTGGTCGGGTCCGGTCAGGGCGGGGTGGGTGAGGGTGGCCGCCGCCGCCGCGACGATGTCGGTGGCGTCGCGCTCGACGGGCTCGGTGAACGACGCCGCCGCCGGTGACAGGACCACCAGGTCGCTCAGGAGTTGAGCCGCGTTCCGACGCCAGCTCGGGTCCATCAGCGGCTCTGCCTGGTCGGGGGGCGCGGAGCACGAGCCGAGGGACAGGGCGACCACCACACCGGCGGCCAGCAGGGACAGCGGTGCACCGACAGGAAGTCTTCTCACCATGGCGATCCGTATGGTCGGGTCCCCGTGTCGGCATGACATCCGGGACCGGCGGCAGAGCTTCGACGTCCACCAGTAGATCGACCGACCGGAGCCGCTGCTACTGGGCAGATGCCCAGCGTCGGTGCGGAGGAATGTGTGCGGCGGCACCGGCCGTTGTGCACGACGGCAAAGCCGGCGCCGAGCCCGTTGGGCGATCGCACAGTGGTCGATGAGCGCTGCGTGCGATCTGATGATGCCGTCACTGCTGATGCACGACCTCGACGTCGTGCTGCCTGGACGGTGGACGACGTGGCCACTCCGCTCCTCATTCCGCATCACGGTTTCCGGCGCCGGTGTGGGGCTGTGGCCTCGGCCGTCGCGCTCCTCGTCGCTACCGCGTGCACCCCGGACCCCTCTCCTCCGGCGGACGCCACATCCGCACCCGCACCGCCGGTCCTGACGCCCGACCAGCGGGCGAGCCTGCAGACGCTGTTGCGCGACGTCGTGCGACCAGGGCGCGGGGGCCCGATCGTCATCGACCCCACCGCGGTCGGCAGCGCGACGGTCACCCTCCAGGCACTGGCCGGGCTGCGGGCGCTCGGCGAGCCGGTCCCGGCCGCGGCTCTGCGGGGTCTGCCGACGGGACTGGACGGGCAACCGGTGGAGCAGGGCGACGGGCCCCCGTTCGATCCCTACCTGTCGTGGCTGGGCCTGCGAACCGGAGTCACCGCGCCGACCGGAACCGGTCCGGTGTTGCCGGACACGCTGGCGGCCCTGGAGGCACGGACGACGGAGTCAGGGGGTTTCGCACAGCAGCCCGGAGGGCCGGCCGACCCGTCCACAACGGTCCACGGGCTGCGACTCACCGCCGAGGTGCTCGCGCGGGCTCCGCACTTGCGGTGGACGGCGCTGCGCGACCGGGCGGCCCGGTCGTCCGCGTGCCCGCCCGCACCCACCGCGGCGTCGACCGGCGAAACCCCGGCCGTGCAGGCGGCCCTGCCCCGGCTGGCCGAGGCGACGCTCGTGGCCCAGGCCGGTGGCCGGCGGTGCCCGACGCCGCCGGCGGTGGCCCGACGGGTTCCGGACCTCGCGGCAGCGGTGTCGGCGGAGATCACCCGTAGCGCGACGATCGACATCACCGCAGCCGTTACGCTGTCTGCCCTGCTCAACGTCGCCGGTTCCCACGAGGCGGTCCGCTCCGCGCTCCGCGCCGCCCTGGCCGTGGCCGAGAAGGACCCGGCGGGCACCGCGACCACGCTGGGGCAGAGCGGCATCGTCAACATCATCGACTCGGCCCACACCGCGGGCGTCCCCCTGCCCGCCGCGCCCGGGCTCGTGCGGTGGCTCCGCGGAGTGGTGCGGTGGCAGGGGCGACTACCGGACACGACGGAAGCCGGTGACCTTGGAGCCGCACTGCCCGTCGTACACACCCTCACCGCCTCCGGTGTCCCGGTGGAGGAGCTCGTCGACTGGTCCGACCCGGACCTCGCTCCCGGCGACCGCGTGCTGCTCGCCGTCGCGACCGCGCCCGACCTCCTGTCGGCGATCGACCTGGACCCCATCGCTGTCGGGTCGCGTGACGCCGGTGACGTCCGGATCGCGGCGCTGGGCCTCGCCGCAGCCATGACGAAGCGCTGCTCGACGACGATCACGTCCCTGCTCGGCGGCAGGATCCGTGCGGCGATGACGGACCGCACCGCGACCGCGGTGCGGGACCGCGCGGCCGTTGTCCATGCCGCACAGCGATGCGACATGACGGTACGCGACCGGGACCGGCGTACCCTGGCCGCTCTTCTGCCCGCCCGGGACACCGACGATGTCGACGGCACGCTCGCCCGGGTACAGGCCGCGTGCCTCCTGGCATCGCCGCCTGTCCCCGCGACGGACCTGCGCCGCCGGGCGACGGAGTCGGTCGAGCCGGTCGTCACGCGGACCGGTTGGACGGCCGAGAGGGCGCACGCGCTGTTGGCTCTGGACCAGCATCTTCAAGCGCCCTGCAGCACCGGCTGGTGGAACCCGGCGAGCAGGTGAGCAGGTCACCACGACCGGCCCCGCGATCCGGGCATCCGCACGGAGTCAGGATCCGACCAGGGGCTACGGACCGATCGATCCGAGGCCAGCCGGCCGTCGTCCGCCAGACGTCGGTTCCTTTACCGACTGCTGACCCGCCACTTGCCCATCTCTGACCCACGGGCCTGAAGCTGTCCTGACAGAAGCTGCCAGCTCCGACGCTTGAACGGCACTGACGGCCGCTCGTCGGTGGCGGACAACGGCGACAGGAGACGACATGGGTTCGAGTACCACCGGACGACCAGACGCAGCCGGCACGGGCCTGTCCCGTCGACGCGCCCTCGCCCTCGTCTCGGCCGCCGGGGGCGCTTTGGCGATGGTTGCCGCCGCTTGCGCCGCAACGGACCCAGCAGATGCTGGGACCAGCCCGGACCCGGCGAGGGAACGCGCCGTGCCCCGCATGTACTTCCCGCCCGCCGACGCGGAGTGGGCTGACGCCGATCCGGGTGCGCGCGGTTGGAATCAGCCAGCCCTCGACCGTGTGCTGCAGCTGGCAGGGCAGCGCGACAGTACGGCGCTGGTCGTGGTCGAGCACGGCCGGATCCTTGCCGAGCGGTACTGGAACGGCACGGACGCCTCGACGGCGCGGGACGTCGCCTCGGTGCAGAAGAGCGTGGTGGCGATGCTGTTCGGCGCTGCGGTGGCAGCCACCCGGCTACGGCCCTCGGATCCGGTCTCGTCGTGGCTGGGCGCGGGATGGAGTCGGGCCGGTACGGCCGAATCCGGCATCACCTGCCGACACCTGCTCACGATGACCAGCGGCCTGGACGAGAGCCTGCGCCCGCTCGCCGCACCCGGCAGTGTGTGGTCGTACAACACCGTCGCCTACGCCAAGCTGCATCAGGTACTGCTCGCCGCGACCGGACGCAGCCTGCAGGAGTTCTCCGACGCTGCCCTGTTCGGCCCCACCGGGGCGGCGGCCGTGTGGCGTGCGCGGCGTAAGCCCGCAGGCAACGCCGAGCAGGGCTTGGTGGCCTCCGCACGCGACCTCGCCCGTTTCGGCCTGCTCGTGCTGGCCGGCGGTCACTGGGAGCGGCGTGAGGTGGTGCCGACCAGGTGGTGCGAGACCATGCTGACCCGTAGCCAGGACCTCAACCACGCCTACGGCACGCTGTGGTGGCTCAACGGCCAGGACAACCACCTGCTGCCCGGCGACACCAGCCCCCGCGCCGGGTCGCTGATCCCCACCGCTCCGGCCGACCTGGCCGTCGGGCTCGGTGCCGGAGGCCAGAAGCTGTACGTGGTGCCGTCGCGCGGCCTGGTCGTCGTGCGCCTCGGCGATACCCCCGCCGGCGGGCGTACCAGCTTCGACACCGACCTGTGGTCGGCAATCACCGAGGCGGCACCGCACCCGTGAGCACAACTGTCGCCCCTCGGTCACCTACCGACCCGCCCGCAGTGGGTGGCAGATTGTTCCCGTCAGGTCGACGCTGACGTCCGGGTCGCTGCCCGCCCGACGTCAGGGGATGGGCCGTTCCATCGCAGCATGAGCAGGATGGCGTGGACGAGCCGACGTGTGGTCTCCGGCAGGGGCAGGCCGTCAGCGAGGGCTCGGATGTGCGCTCACCTGATGCGAGCGCGACCATTGGCGAGCTGGCACCGCTTCCAAGCGGTCCGGCTCAGGTTCCCGGGATGATCCGGCGAGTCTCGTAGGCCCACATCGCGATCTCCACCCGATTGCGGGCCCCGAGCTTTGCCATCAGGCTCGCCAGGTGCGTCTTCACGGTGCTGAGGCTGATGTGCAGGGCGTCGGCGATTTCGATGTTGGTCAGGCCCCGGGCGACGGCGAGCAGCACCTCCTCCTCGCGTGCAGTTACCGCGGAGATCGGCTGCGTAGCGGGCCGACCGGTCGGCACGTCCGCGAACGCCCGCAGCAGGCGCACGGTGACGCTCGGCGCGATGAGGGCCTCCCCGTCCGCAGCTGACCGCACGGCCTGCACCAGCAGCTCGGGTCCGGCGTCCTTGAGGAGGAATCCGCGGGCCCCCGCGCGCAGGGCGCCGTAGACGTACTCGTCGAGATCGAAGGTGGTAATGACGACCACGACCATCGGATCGGCCACGCCCGGACCGGCGACCAGCCGGGTGGCTTCCAGGCCGTCGAGCAGGGGCATCCGGATGTCGAACAGGCAGACGTCGGGTCGCAGATCGCGCGCCATGCGCACCGCCTGCCGCCCGTCGGCCGCCTCGCCGATCACCTCGACATCGGGCTGGGCGTCCAGCATGATCCGCAGCCCGGTACGGATGATCGCCTGATCGTCAGCGATGAGCACGCGGATGGGCACTCGACCTCCCTCGTGGCAGCTCGGCCTCGACCCGCCAGCCCTGGTCGGCACCCGGACCGGCCCGTAGCTGCCCGCCGAGCAGGGCAGCCCGCTCCCGCAGCCCGGCAAGGCCGTACCCGTCGCGACCACGGCCGGCACGCGCGCCGTCGTCCCGGATCGTCACCCGTACCCGGTGCGGTTCACCGCTGACCCGGACGACGACCTCGGTCGCGTCGACCGCGTGCCGCATGGCGTTGGTCACCGACTCCTGCACGATGCGGTAGATCGCCGCGTCCACGGCCGGGGGCAGCGCGTCCAGCTCGCCGTCGAGTTCCAGGTCGACGCGGAGACGACCCCCCGGGGAGCGCACCAGGCGCTCCAGGTCGGCGACACCGGCGGGCGGCGCGAGCTCCGGTCCGGTCCCGCCCTCCCGCAGTGCGGCGACGATGGCACGCATCTCCTCCAGCGTGCGCGCGCCCTCCTCCTCGACGCCCTCCAGCGCCTCGACGGCAGCGGCCGGGTCCGCGCCGGCGACCACCCGGCCGGCCTGGGCGCGGATCACCATGGCCGAGACGTGGTGGGCCACCGTGTCGTGCAGTTCCCGGGCAAGTCGCTCCCGCTCGCGGGAGCGCACCCGCTCCAGCTGCCGCTGCCGAGCGGTCGACCGGAACCGCACGGACGCCCCGATCACCGCGGGCAGGAGCAGGAACGCCAAGCCCACGACCTGGTCGACGGCCGGGGTGTCGTCCGTGACGACCGACAGCGCGAAGACCGAGAGAATCACCACGGTTCCCTGCACGACCTCCCGTCCCGATCCCCACCGGGGCAGCGCGTACACCAGCACGAGCACGAAGAGGCCGCTGGTGTACAGGCCGACGGGCTCCCGTGGGGCGGCCACCAGCGAGGCCACCTGGAGCACAACCATCGCGCCGAACCCGAGGGCAACCATCGCCAGCGGACGGGTCCGGCGCCACAGGGGCAGCACGCACAGCCAGACGGCGAACACCACAGCCACCGGCCGCCACACGGCGTCCTCCCGCAGTATGGCCTCCAGCATCACAGCGCCCAGGCCCCCGGCGAGCAGCGCCCAGTCCCGCCACACCCGGCCCGGCGCGTCGGGCGGCCGTGGTTCGGTCCACAGGGTTCGCAGGTCGTCTCGCAGCACGGTCTTCAGCCTAGGGAGCTCGCCGTGGCGCGCATCGGCCGAAAGAACGGAGCGTGCTCCGTCCGGGGACGGGCAGATCCGCGGCTCGCGAGCCGATGTCCGGCGGGGTTGTCACGACGAACCTGGTGATCGGTGGCCGCGCGAACGCGGCCGACGAGATCGTTGGAGGCCCCGATGCTCACGAAAGCCCTTCTCCGTCTGGGCGGGAGTGCCGCCCGCCATCCGTGGCGGGTGATCGCGGCGTGGCTGCTCGTCGCCGCGCTAGCGGTCGTCGCCGCGGTCGCGGTCGGCGGGCGGACCGCGGACTCGATGACCGTTCCGGGACTGGATTCTCAACGAGCCGCGGAGCTGATCGCGCGGGCCGGCACCGGTCAGGCAGGGATGACCGCCCAGGTGGTCGTCACTCCGCTCGACAGCGGAGCGACGTTCTTCGACCACGGCACCGCGCGCACCGCCCTCGCCCACGTGCAGGCCGAGGTGACGCGACTCCCGCACGTGCTCGGTACGAGCGACCCGGCGGGGGCGCTCGACCTGGGCGGGAACGCCGCTGTCCGCGGCGGCCTGGTCTCGGCTGACGGGCGCATCGCCGTCATTCGCGTGCAGTACCCCGACCAGAGCCAGCTGGCGACCAGCGACCTCGACGCTCTCGTCGGTCTCGGCGAGCGGTTGCGCGGCGAGATGCCACTGCGCATCGAGATGGGCGGGGACCTTTTCTACGTCTTCTCCGATGCCGACGGCGGCGCCAGTGAGCTGATCGGCATTCTCGCCGCTGCCGCGATCCTGTTCCTGGCCTTCGGGTCGCTCCTCGCTGCCGCGCTGCCGATCGGCATGGCGGTCTTCGGTCTGACCGTCGGGGTCGCCACGATGACGGTCCTCGCCGGGATGACGGAGATCCCCACCTTCGCACCGGTCCTCGGCAGCATGGTCGGTCTCGGGGTGGGTATCGACTACGCGCTCTTCGTGCTCTCCCGGCACCGCGAGTATCTCGCGCGCGGGGTCGAGCCCCGGGAGGCGGCCGGGCGAGCGGTCGCCACTGCCGGGCGACCGGTGGTCTTCGCCGGCGGCACCGTCGTCGTGTCGATCCTCGGCATGGCGGTCGCCAACGTGCCGTTCATGACGGTGGGCGGGCTCGCCGTCTCGCTCGTCGTCCTGATCATGGTGGTCGCGTCGGTGACGCTGCTGCCGGCCTTCCTCGGTGCCGCCGGCCCACGCCTCGCCCGGGTCGGTCGGTTCAGCCGGGTCGCCCGGCTCGGGAGACCGGTCCGGCTCGGACGGTGGCGGGTCACGGGGGCGAGCGCCGTTCCCGCACACGGGTGGCGGCGCTGGATCGGCCATGTCAACCGGCACCCGGTGCCGTACGCGGTCGGCGCTGCCGGGCTGCTGCTGGCCGCGACGCTGCCGGTACTCGGCCTTCGCGTCGGCCTGCCCGACGACGGCACGCTGCCGCAGAACCGCACCGAGCGCCGCGCTTACGACCTCGTCGCCGACGGCTTCGGCCCGGGCACCAATGGTCCGCTCGTCCTTGCCGTAGATCCTGCCGGTGCTCCCGCTGTGGTGGACCGGCTCGTCGCAGCGGTCGGGGCCGATCCGGGCGTTGCGTCCGTCGCGCCCGCGCGGGTCGACGAGGCCACGGGGATCGCGACCCTCGTGGTGTTTCCGACCACCGGCCCGCAGGAGCAGGCCACGGCCGATACCGTCGCCCGGCTGCGCGCCGACGTTCTACCCGGCGTGATCGGACCGGGTCCGGCGAGGGCCCATGTCGGCGGCGCCGCGGCGAGCCTGTCCGATGTGGGCCAGCGCACCAGCCAGCGTCTGCCGATCTTCGTCGCCGCCGTGCTGGCGCTGTCATTCGTCCTGCTGCTGCTGGTGTTCCGGTCGGTGCTCGTACCGCTGAAAGCGGTGCTCCTGAACCTGCTGAGCATCGGCGCGGCCTACGGCACCATGGTGGCGGTGTTTCAGTGGGGCTGGGGTGGTGCCCTGATCGGGCTGGAGGCCACGGTACCGATCGTGTCGTTCCTACCGATGTTCCTGTTCGCGATCCTCTTCGGTCTGTCGATGGACTACGAGGTGTTCCTCCTGTCGCGCGTACGTGAGGAGTACCTGCGCACCGGGGACAACGGAACCGCGATCGTGGAGGGAATCTCGGGTACCGCCCGGGTCATCACGTCCGCCGCCCTCATCATGGTGGCGGTGTTCCTGTCCTTCGCCGTCGCCGAGGACCCGTCGACCAAGATGTTCGGGCTCGGTCTGGCCACAGCGATCCTGATCGACGCCACGGTCGTGCGCATGGTGCTGGTACCGGCGACCATGACGCTCCTCGGCCGAGCCAACTGGTGGCTGCCGGGGTGGCTGGACCGGATCCTCCCGCAGGGCCCGGCCGGCATCGACGCGGCAGGCGACATCGACGCCGGGTACATGGGCGAGGCCGGATCCGACCGGGTCCTCGCTCCGATCCGCTGACAGGTCGGTCCACCTCCGCACGTCCGGCTCCGGTCGACGCCTGTTCGACCTGCTGGCGATCGCCCCGACTGGCCACTCGATGTTCACGGCCAGGCCGTCTGATCACGGCGCGGCCGGCGTTCACTGACTGGCAGCAACCCTGCTGCGGGAGGCGACCGGTGAATCCACCTCTGAACGAGACCATGGTGTTCCTGGCCTGGTTGACAGCACTGCTCGCCGCGGCTGTCGCCGTCTATGGCGTCACCAGCCAACGGGTGTCCGCCCATGCGACCGCCGTCCTGCACATGGCACGGGTTGCCGCCGTGACCGCACTGGTGGTGCTGACCGGACTGATCACCTGGTGCGTTGCCGTCCTGGCGCGGTGATGCGTGAGGCTGCGCGTGCGGGAGTCAGGTCGACGTCCCGGACGTCGGCAAGATCCATGACCAGACGCAAGGGCCGCGTGTGCCGGATGGCCCGGACCAGCGTGCGGCGCAGTCGAGGACACGGTGAGGGCGGATGACGAGGGTGCCGTCGGGCCTTCCCCGCGATCGACATCGATGACTTCGTCGCTGGTGAACGGGGGTCGGTGGTGCCCGCACGGAGGAGCGGTGGCTGGTTACCATGCGGACGTGTCCGATGACACCAGGCAAGGACCCGAGGCGGACCCGACATGCCAGCGGTTCGTGGTCTGCGGGGACGGCGCGCTGGCCCGCCGCCTGGTCGCCGAACTGGTGGACCGCTACGGTGTCGCCGTCACGGTGGTTCTGTCCTCGTTGACCGACAACCACGCGCCCGACATCGCTGAACTCGCACCGGAGACCGGAGCGGTGGCACTACGCCCGGAGGTCATCGTGGCGCGTCGCCTGACCGGTGAGGTGCTCGACCGGGCCGGCGTCCGGGACGCCGCCGCTGTGGCGCTCGTCAACGGCTACGACGTGACCAACGTGGACGCCGCCATGGTCGTCCGGGAACTGGCTCCGGAGGTACGGCTCGTGGTGCGCCTGTTCAATCCGGTGCTCGGTCAGGGCGTGGCCGCGATGCTCGGGGACTGCGCGGTGCTGTCCGGCTCGGAGATTGCCGCGCCGGCCTTCGTCGCCGCAGCGCTCGGCGATGAGACGCCGACGTACCTGCGGCTGCCCGACGACGAACTGGTGCGTACCGCGGTGCGGTCAGCCCTCGATCCGACCGGCGCGGACATCGTCTGCGGCCTGGCCGACACCGACGGTCCGGAACCGGTCGTCCTCCCGGCGGACGAGGCGGCCGCTGACCTGGTCCTCGTCCGTACCTACGGCCGGCGGCGGACGACTCCGCCGCGCCGGCGGCCCCGGGTTCTGCGGGCCGTCGCGTTGGTGTTCAGCCGCAACCTGCGGCTGGCGCTGGCCGCGACGGTCGGACTGTTCGCCGTCGCCAGTGCGTCGCTCGCGTACACCCGGGGCCTTGCTCCCGTGGAGGCCGGCTACCTGACGCTGCTCACCGCACTGGGCAGCGCCGAGGCCGATCCGAGCGCCCCGCTGGCGGAGAAGGTGACCGCTGTGGTGCTGGTGATCTCCGGGCTGGCGCTGCTGCCCACGGTCACCGCTCTGATGGTGGACTCGCTGGTACATGCCCGTCTGGCGGTGGCTGCCGGAGGGCTCACCGACCCGATCGACAACCACGTGGTTCTCGTCGGACTGGGCAACATCGGCACCAGGGTGTTGGAGGAACTGCACTCGTTCGGGATCCCGGTGGTCGCGGTCGACCGTACCGACAGCGCCCGCGGCATGGCGGTCGCCCGCGGGCTGGGCCTGCCCGTGATCGTCGGGGACGCGACCCGTCCGGAGACGCTGCGCGCCGCCTCGGTGCACACCTGCCGGGCGTTGGTCGTGCTGACCTCCGACGACGTCACGAACCTGGAGACCGCTCTGTCGGGGCGCTCCGCGCACGAGGCACACCACGCGGCGTCGGCGGCGACCGTGACGCCGCTGCGGGTGGTGTTACGACTGTTCGACGACGGCTTCGCAGAACGGATAGAACGCACCTTCGGCATCAACCAGTCGCGCAGCGTGTCCTACCTCGCGGCGCCCGCGTTCGCGGCCGCCATGATGGGTCGTGAGGTCATCGACACCATCTCGGTGGGCCGCCGGGTGCTGTTGGTCGCCGACCTTCCGGTAGGCGCCGGCTCCGACCTCGAGGGTCGGTACTGCCACGAGGTCGCGCAACCCGGTGCGGTGCGTGTGATCGCCATGCGGACCGGCCGGGCCGGACAGACGATCTGGTCGCTGCCGGAGCGCCGGCCACTGGTACGCACCGACCGGCTCATCGTCGTGGCCACGCGCGCCGGGCTCGCCGCGCTGCTTCCCCGTACGGTAGCCACCCCGGACGCTCCCCCACTGGCCGCCGTGGCGCCGATGCGGCTGCTGGCTCCCCCACCACGCCCCACCAGCAGACAGTCGTAACCGCTCCCTGATCCGCTGGCCGCCTGCGCGGTCGAAGACCCGCGTGAACGGCGTGGCCGGGTCGGCGGCAAGCGAAACGTCCCCCTCGTGGTCAATCCGAATTCACTGCGCCCCTCTACCTTGCTCTCGGATCACGACCGAGATGCACCTGGTCGATTTTGAAGAGATGAGGAACCGATGGCGACAAGCAAGCGGGTGGGCCTGGTTGCCGCGGTGGCCGCCCTGACCCTGACCCTGCCGGGGGCCGCGTCGGCAACCGAGCGAAGCACCTGGGACCGGGCCGAGCTGCTGAGGTTCGCCGCACTGCCGGCAGCGACCTTCGTTCCCGGCAGTGAACCGTCCGGCTCCTCCCTCGGCACTGCACCCGTCAACGGCATCGTCCCGCCGTTCGCCGACCAACCGATCCAGGGGTTCAGCGGCGTCCTGCGCAACACCGACGGCACCTTCGATGTGCTGTCCGACAACGGCTTCGGCAACAAGGCCAACAGTGCCGACTTCCTGCTGCGTGTCCAGCGGGTCGCGCCGGACTTCGCCCGCGGCGCTGTCGACGTGGTCGGTGGCGTCAACCTGACGGACCCGTACGGCAAGGTGCCGTTCGCGCTCACCCGCGCCGATCGCGTGCTGACCGGCGCCGACTTCGACGTCGAGTCGATCACTCGGACGGCCGACGGCACGTACTGGATCGGTGACGAGTTCGGCCCGTACCTGCTGCACTTCGATCGAGCGGGCCGCCTACTGCAGGCGCCGGTTCCGCTGCCGGGCGTGTTCGCTCCCGAGAATCCGACCCGCGGTGCGACGCCGGCCAACCTCGCCAGCAGCAAGGGCTTCGAGGGCATGGCGCAGTCGCCCGACGGTGCCATGCTCTACCCGCTGCTCGAGGGCACGGTGAAGGGAGACCCGGAGGGCACCCTTCAGCTCCACGAATTCGACATCAAGGCGAACACGTACACCGGTCGGCGCTGGACCTACGCGCTCGACGCTCCCGGCCACGCGATCGGTGACGCGATCGTGGTCGACCGCAACCGCTTCCTGATCATCGAGCGGGACAACGGCCAAGGGGAGACGGCAAAGGTCAAGAAGATCTACCTCGCCGACAAGCGCGACCGGAACCGGGACGGCCGCCTCGACAAGACGCTGGTCGCCGACCTGATGAACATCGCCAACCCGCGGCACGTCGGGGGGTTCGGTGACACCTTCACGTTCCCGTTCCAGACGATCGAGGACGTGGTGATCCTCGACGACCGCACGCTCGCCGTCCTCAACGACAACAACTTCCCGTTCTCCGCGGGCCGGACGGCCGGACGGCCCGACGACAACGAGTTCATCGTAATCAGGCTGGACCGCGGCCTGGACGCGGACAAGCGCGTTCTGCGTCGCTACTGACCTGATGGCCAGGGGTGGGCGGTCCGATCCGCCGCCCACCCCGCACCGGGCGACCTCACGTCGAGCCACCTCCTGACCTGTGCCGCGGCCGCGCCGAACGGCGACATGAACGCCCACTGCCACTCGACCTAGTCGAAGAGGCCACACAGCAGGCGGATGACGACCAACTCAACCGGCCAGTTGGACCCGTTCCTGCTCGACCCGGGCGTACAGCTCGTCCGGTGTCAGGCCGAAGGCATCGGCGAACGCCTGCCGCCAGTCGCGGCCGCTCGCCTCGGCGCGACAGAACTCGGCGAAACTTCCGGGGCCGGCACCGGCCCGCACCAGCACCCGCGCCCCGAGGTGGAACAGTGGATAGGCCGCACCGGTACGGGAGTTGGGTGTCTCATACTGGCGTAGGCTGCCCAGCCCGGCATCCACGCCGCCCAGGTGACGGATGCGGTCCACGGCCTCCGTGTCGGTGATCAGCCCCGCCCGCACCAGCGCGGCGAAGGCGATCTCGTCGGACATACCTTCGAACAACCACTGCCACCGCTGGCCATCGGCGGAGTGGTGACAACCGACCTCGGCCTGCCACGCGTGTACCGCCTCGTGAGCGGACACATAGGCCGGGAACCAGCGGAACCGGACGGCCTCGGTCTTCCACCGAGGATGAGCGGCGTTGAGGCACAGCAGACCCCGCTTCGCCCACGCCGTCGACACCGACGCCGGACCCAGTCCCAGCTCGCAGCCCCGCGACCACGACACGCGCACCTCGACCGGTTGCTCGATCGCCGACCCCACGACGGTACGCATGTACTCCTGGTGCGCCCGAAGCCCTGCCACGATCCCAGCGGACTGCTGCGTCGGCACCCCGTCCTGAGCACGCAACCGGAACGGGGTGCCCTCGACCGGCCGGATAGGGGCGTCGAAGCGCAGCGACGCCCAACCGACCGCTGCCGCGACCAACAAGACGGTGAGCAGGACCGCCACCACGATCACCCAGCGACGGCTCAGCCGTGATCGGAGACGGCGCGACGCGGGCCGCGAAGGCCGAGCGCTGAGGGCCACCTCGACATCGTCGCAGCGGGACCACCCGACGTGCCATCGATGGAAACCCGTAAGGCGACGGCTGGGAGGCTGGTCCCGGCACCTGCTGCGCCGCTCACACCCGCGTCAGGCGGCCATGATCGAGACGCGGTGGTCGCCTCCTGGCTCGGGGGATCGGACGCCCGCACCGGAGACATACCTGCCACCGTCATGTGGACTATTTCTGCAAAAATATGGACTTTCGAATCATGCCGGATACCCAGAAAGGGGCATAATATTGAACCCGTGGCCGCTCGTACGACATGACAGTCGACGCCCGTCATGCATTCAGTCTTATGAGCACCGTGTCGCACCGGTGAGTCGATGGTGATCAACACACGGACGCACTACGGTAGGCCGTCGCTTCATGTGTTCGCCTGGCGCGCACACGGATACCTAAGGAAGACTCATGACAACCGCATCGATGCGCCAGGATGAGCCCCCGGTGTCGCTGGGCAGGGTTCGCGCGGAGCCGCTGGACCGGCTCTCCGCGGAGGACGTCTCCCCGATCGTGCGCCGGGTGATGGCGGCGCACCTCGATCAGACCCGGGTCCCCGCGGCGAAGTTCTCGTCGTTCATCTGACCGACGATGTCCCCCGGACCGGCCCGCGCGGCGCTGACCGAGTTCGTGCTCAAGGTGCATTCCCGGTGCGATCTGGCGTGCGACCACTGCTACGTCTATGAACACGCCGATCAGAGCTGGCGCCGACGCCCACCCTGGATGACGCCCGAGGTGCTCCGGGCGGCGGCCGACCGGATCGCCGAACACGCCGCCACGCACCGCCTGTCGAGCGTCTCGGTCATCCTGCACGGCGGGGAACCGCTGCTGTTGGGTGCCCAGCGGATGCGCCGGGCACTCGCCGATCTCCGCCGCGTGATCGGTCCGGTCACCCGACTCCGGATCGGCATGCAGACCAACGGAGTCCTGCTCTCCGAACGGTTCTGCGACCTGCTCGCCGAATACGACGTCGCGGTCGGCGTCTCGCTCGACGGCGGTCGCGCCGCCAACGACCTGCATCGACGGTTCCGGAACGGGGCCAGCAGCCACGATCAGGTGGTGCGGGCCCTCGCCCTGCTCCGCCGCCCCACCTACCGGCGGCTCTGGTCCGGCCTGCTGTGCACCGTGGACGTCCGCAACGACCCGGTCGAGGTGTACGAGTCGCTGCTCGCCCAGGAGCCTCCCCGGATCGACTTCCTGCTCCCCCACGCCACCTGGGAGACCCCACCGTGGCGGCCGGCGACTGGAGGGACCGCGTACGCCGGCTGGCTTCGTGCCGTCTACGACCGCTGGCGCGCCGACGGACGCCCGGTCCCCGTCCGCCTCTTCGACTCACTCCTGTCCACTGCCGGAGGCGGACCTAGCGGCACGGAGTGGCTCGGCCTCGACCCGGTCGACCTGGCCGTGGTCGAGACGGACGGCGAGTGGGAGCAGGCGGACTCGCTCAAGACAGCGTACGACGGCGCGCCGGCCACCGGCATGACCGTCTTCTCCCACCCGGCTGACGACGTCGCCGCCAGCCCGGAACTGGCGCGCCGCCGCTCGGGCCGCACCGGGCTCAGCGGTGAGTGCCGGCGCTGCCCGGTGGTCGACCAGTGTGGCGGCGGTCTGTTCGCCCACCGGTACGGTGCCGGGCACTTCGACCATCCGAGCGTCTACTGCGCCGATCTGAAAGAGCTGATCGTGCACGTGAACGACAATCCGCCGGCGCCCACGCCGGTCCGGCTCGACGGCGACCTACCCGAGGACCTCATCGACCGCCTCGCGGCGTCGGCCGGCGACCGGGTCGCGATCCGTCAGCTCGTCGAGGCGCAGACCGCCATCGTCCGTGCACTGCTTCGCGGGGTGGCCGACGGCCTGCCCGACGGCGGGGCCGGAGCGGACGGCTGGGCGGCGCTGACCGAGCTCGACCGGCAGGCACCGGACTCCGTCGCCCGCGTCGCGGTCCACCCGTACGTGCGCGCGTGGGCGGTCGACTGCCTGGCCGGAACCGGCACCGGCGCCCGGCACGGGCCGGGCTACCTGGGCGCGATCGCCGCGGCCGCCGCGAGCGACGCCGGCACGTCGGTGAGCCTGGTGGTGCCGGTACGGGCCGGTCGCCTGCACCTGCCGACCATCGGCACCGTACTGCTGCCGGAGGTCGGTGACGGCACGGCGGAGGTCCAGGTCGGACCGGGCTCGCTGCGGGTGACCGCCGGGGACGTGACGGTGGTGGTCCCCACCGGCGCGGACGAGGACATACCCCGGTGGCAGCCGACCCGAGCACTGGTCGCGGACGGCGTGACGGTTCTGCTCGAGGACGGGGACCCGCATCGCGACTGCCACCGGCTGCCCGCCGTCGGGCGGCTCGACGACGCGGGCGCCGCCCGCTGGGCCACCGCCTTCGACGCTGCTTGGAAGATCATCACCGACGAGGTCCCCGGCCATGCCGACGAACTGCGTGCCGGCCTGCGGGCCCTGGTGCCGTTGCGGCGCAGCGGCGACGGCGTGAGCGAGGCGTCGACCGCGCGGCAGGCCTTCGGCGGTGTCGCGGCGACGGAGACCGATGCCGGGTCCCTGGCGGTGCTGCTCGTGCACGAGTTCCAGCACAGCAAGATGAACGCCCTGCTCGACATCTGCGACCTCGTCGAGGGCACCCGGCCGACCGGCATCGTCGTCGGTTGGCGGCCCGACCCGCGTCCCGCGGAGGCCGTGCTGCACGGCATCTACGCCCACGCGGCGGTGGCCGACATCTGGCGGATCCGCACCGAGCGTGAGATCGACGGGGCGCAGGCCGTCTACCGGCGGTACCGCGACTGGACGGCCGAGGCGATCGGCGCCCTCGACCGGGCGGACGTGCTCACCCCGGCGGGCTCGCGGTTGCTCCGGCTGGTCGCTCACTCGATGGCGACGTGGCCGACGTGACCGCCGCCGACCGGGTGGGACACCGGCTGGGCGCCGTCACCGCCGAGCTGCGCCGCCTGGGGCTCAAGCCCGGCGACGTCGTACTCGTGCACTGCGCGATGCGTGCCGTGGGGCCGGTCGTCGGTGGCGCGGGCACCCTGGCCACGGCGCTCCGTACGGCCGTCGGGCCGACGGGCACCGTCGTGGTGCCGGCGCAGACCCCCAACAACTCGGTCAGTAGCGCGGCGTACCGCGCGGCGACCGCCGGGATGACCGACGACGAGCGCCGTGCCTACGAAGACCAGATGCCCGGCTTCGATCCGGCCAGCACGCCGTCGTTCGGGGTGGGCGCGTTCGCCGAACACGTACGCCGGCTGCCCGGGGCGGTGCGGAGCCGGCATCCGCAGACGTCGTTCAGCGCGTGGGGGCCCCGTGCGGAGGCGCTGATGAGCGTCCACGATCTCGACTCCCACCTCGGTGACCGGTCACCGCTGGCAGCCCTGGACGGCGTCGGCGCCTGGACCCTCCTGCTCGGCGTCGGGTATTCGGCGTGCACCGCGTTGCACCTGGCGGAGTACCGGTTGCGCCACCCGCCGGCGTACCGTCCCTACCGCTGCTACGTGCTCCGGGACGGTCGGCGGGAAAGGCTGGACTTCCGCGCCCCGCACCTGGACGCGACGCCGTTCGCCGCGATCGGTGAGGAACTCGACCGGGCCGACTTCACCCGCAGCGGAACGGTCGGGGCCGCTGTCGCGCGTCTGCTGCCGATACCCGCGGCGGTGCGAACCGCAATCACCTGGATGGATCACCAAGCCGTACGGTGAGGGCCTGGTCACCGGCAGACAACGTCTCTACTCTGATCGATACACTCCCCATCGTGTCGACTGGAGAGCAGCCCGTGATCATTGCCGGATGGCGGTCGGACGCTCTTACCGCGCTGAGCGGGTCGTGCCGACGTGAGTCATGAGGGGCCTGTCCTTGCCGGCGCACGATATTTCTTCCTCAGCTACGTCCCTCCACCGACGCACAACGACCGCACTCTCGGCGACCACTGGGTCCGTCGCTTCTACCATGATCTCAACCTGGCGATCGACGGACGCCCGGGCACCCGGCTGCGCCGGCGGGGTTTCGCCGACTTCATCGTGCGCCCGCACGAGGACCGGGCGGAGCAGAGACGCGTAGCGCTGGCCGAGGCGGAAGTGTTCGTCCCGCTGTACTCCCCGGACTACCTCAACAGGGACGACTCGCTTCGGGAGCGGGAGTGGTTCCGGCAGCGGCTGGTGCGGGCCGGTCGTCCGGTCGACGGGGACAACATCCTTCCGGTTCTGTGGACCCCGCTGCCCTCGACCATCCACGCGTCCGACCAGGCCCGGGCGCTGGCGATGGCCGCCGACGTGGACGCCTACGCCGCCAACGGCATGAGCGCACTCTGCCGGTTGCAGAGATTCCAGAACGCCTACAAGGAGATCCTGGACCGGCTGGCCCAGCACATCGTCGGCACCGCCGAGCAGACCCCGCTGCAACCGGCTGAGCCGGCGTCCGGGCCGACCGACATGCCTTTGTCCCCGACCAGCGAGGTGCCCTTCCTGGCCGTGGTACTCGCACCCGAGCAGCCGCCGGGCCCCGGCCGGCTCACCGGGCGGTTCGACACGCATGCCGGTCGGTGGCGGCCCTTCCGCGACCGGCCGCCGGTGGCCGACGATGTGACCGACACGGTCCAGCGGCTGCGGATGCCGATCGACGTCCGGGACTTCGTGCCGGACGCCGATCTGTTCCGCGGCTGTCCGGGCCTGCTCATGATCGATCCACGGGTGGTCGAGACCCAGGACGGCGAAGAGGCCGTCCGCGCGGCCGTGGACTGCCTCCGCAGTTGGGTGGGCGTCGTGATGATCCTCGAAGACGCCGTACCCGGCGGTCGCCCGCACGGCACGGTGCTGCTCAAGCGGGCGGGGGCGATGTTTCCCGCGACGGCACGGCCGCTGCCGATCACGACGTACGACGACTGGCGAGCCGGGCTCCACGGCCTGGTCGAACGGATGCGACGTCGCTATCTGGACGCGAACCGGGCCTACCCGCCGCCGGGGCGGCCGATCAGCAAACCCCGGCTCTGGGAGGGGCCGCCGCCCGACGAAGGAGTGGACACATGACCCGACGCGAGGGACAGGTCGTCACCTTCTACTCCTACAAGGGCGGCACCGGCCGGACCATGGCGCTGGCCAACGTCGCCTGGATCCTCGCCGCCAACGGCAAGCGGGTCCTGGCTGTCGACTGGGACCTGGAGTCCCCCGGGCTGTCGCGCTTCTTCGCGCCGTTCATCGACCGCGACGCGTTGGAGAGCACCGGCGGGGTGATCGACCTGATCAGGGAGTACGAGTGGGCGACCACCACCAAGCAGGACAAGGGCGACGACCGCTGGCACGAGCAGTACGCCCGCGTGCACAAGTACTCGTTCTCGCTGAACTGGTCCACCTTTCCGGGTGACGGGGCCCTCGACTTCCTGTCCGCCGGCCAGCAGAACAACGACTACGCCGGCGCCCTGGCGGGGATGAACTGGGACGAGTTCTACGAGCGGCAGGGCGGCGGCCACTTCTTCGACGCCCTGCGCGCCGACATGAAGCGGAACTACGACTACGTCCTGATCGACAGCCGCACCGGCTTCTCCGATGTCGCCGACATCTGCACCATCCAGCTGCCGGACGTGCTCGTCACCTGCTTCACCCTCAGCGAGCAGGGCATCATCGGAGCGGCCAAGGTGGCCCGGTTGGTCGAGCACCGGTACGGCTCGCGTCGGATCCGGGTCCTGCCCGTGCCGATGCGGATCGACCCCGCGGAGAAGATCAAGGCGGACACCGGCCGGGCCGTGGCCCGGCAGCGCTTCAGCGGCCTGCCGAGCGGGATGAGCGAGGCCGACCGCGACCGGTACTGGGCCCGGACGCAGGTTCCCTACCAGGCCTTCTACGCGTACGAGGAGCTGCTGGCCACCTTCGCCGACCAGCCCGGCGTCAACGGCTCGCTGCTGTCGGCGTACGAGGTCCTGACCCGTGAGATCACCCGGGGCGAGGTGGAGTCGCTGCCCCCGATGAGCGGCGCTGTACGAGACCGGGTCAACGCCCGGTTCACCCGCACCCGCACGTCGGTGGAGAACGAGATCCTGCTCCGGCACGCCCCCTACGACCGGGTGTGGGCGGAGTGGATCGGCCACCTGCTCGTCTCGGCCGACGTACGGGTGACCGACCCGTGGTTCGCCGACGACGAGGCGCCCCGTACCGCCCGGGAACTGATCATCGTCTCGGAGGCCAACGCCACCGAGGAAGCCGTGCTCGCCGCGCCGGACCGGTCGCCCGACCAGGTGCCGCTGGTCGTCTACGTCGCGGACGTCCGGCGGCTCGCCAACGTTCCGACCGCGCACACCGCCTCGGTGGCCGGGTTGGAGGCCCGGACGGCAGCCGCGCGGATCCTCCGCCTCGTCGGGCGGGAGGGGGTGACGGCCGACGTCGAACTGCCGACCGGCCCCCGGTTCCCCGGCCGCGACAACACCGTCTTCGAGGTGCCGGGCCGCAACAAGCGCTTCACCGGCCGGGAGGAGGACCTGCGGGAGTTGCGTACGCTGCTGCGCAGCAGCCCGAAGGTGGTGCTGGCCGGTACCGGTCCGGTGGCGTTGCAGGGCATGGGCGGCATCGGCAAGAGCCAACTGGCGCTGGAGTACGCCCACCGCTACCGCGCCGCCTACGACATGGTGTGGTGGATCGACGCCGATCAGGTGCCCTTCATCGAGTCCGCGATCGGTGACCTGGCGCCCTACCTGGGCGTGGCCTCGTCGGACTCCAACCGGGAGAACGCCCGGCTGGTGCTGCAGGCGTTGCGCCACACCGATCTTCGGTGGCTGCTCATCATGGACAACGCCGACGAGGTCGAGGGCGTCCTGCCGTACGTGCCGGACGGCAAGGGCCACGTCCTGATCACGTCCCGGAACCTGCAGTGGGTCGAGCGGGCCACCACCGTGCAGGTCGACGTGTTCAAGCGGCCGGAGAGCATCCAGCACCTCACCGAGCGGGTGCCGACCATGCGGGCCGACCAGGCCGACACGATCGCCTCTCTGCTGGGTGACCTGCCGATCGCGGTCACCGCCGCGGCGGCCTGGCTGGCCGACACCGGCCATTCGGTCGACAGTTACCTCGCCGAGATCGCCCGCTTCGGTCCGGGTGCGGTGATGGAGCCCAACAGCAACGTCTCCGTCGAGGCGACCTGGGAACTGTCCCTCAACCACCTCCGGACCAGGAACCCGGCGGCCTACCGGGTGCTGCAGCTCTGCTCGGTGTTCGCTCCGGAGATCTCGGCCGACCTGGTCTACAGCGACGAGTTCGCCGAGGCCCTGGTCCCGTTCCATCCGCAGGCGAAGGAGCGACTGGTCCGCCAGCAGTTGGTGCAGCAGGCCAACCGGCTCGCCCTGGTCCGGGTCGACCTCCGGGCCGAGAACCCGTCCGGTGGCGAACGGGGTCGGGGCGGACTGGTGCTCATGCACCGCCTGCTACAGCACGCCGTCCGGTCCCGGATGACGACGGAGGAAATCGACGAGGCACGCCGGCAGGTACACCTCGTGCTGGCCGCCGCCCGGCCCGAGGGCGAGGTCGACGACCCCGACGGGTGGCCGCGGTTCCGGGTCATCTGGCCTCACCTGGAGGCGTCGAAGGCGCCGCTCAGCCGGAGGGTGGAGGTGCGGGCCCTGATGATCGACCGAGTCCGCTACCTGCAGTTGCGTGGTGATCTGGAGACCGGCCGGCGGCTCGGGCAGGAGGTCGCCCGCACCTGGGAACAGATGCTGGGCGAGGAGACCGACGTGCGGGCGCGAGAGGACCTGCGCAGGCAGTTGCTGCACCTGCAGTTCAATCTCGCCAACATCCTCGCCTTCCTCGGGCAGTTCACGCGGTCCCGGGCCCTCGACGAGGAGGTGCTCGCGGCTCAACGGGAACTGCTCGGCGAGGATCACCCCCACACCCTGATGACGGCGGGCGGGCTGGCGCGTGACCTGCGCGGTCTGGGGATGTACAGCGAGGCGTTGCGCCTCGACGAAATCACCTTCAACGCCTGGAAGCGGAACTTCACCGAGGAGCACCCGCGTACCCTCGCCGCTCTCAACAACCTCGCCAGCACCCAACGCCTGATGGGCGACTTTCGGGAGGCCCGCAAGAACGACGAGATGGTGCTGGCCGGGCGCCGTGCCATCCTGGGAGAGAGCCACCCGGACACGCTCGCCTCCTCCGCCTACGTCGGCATCGACATGCGCGACATCGGCGACTACGAGCAGTCGATCGCCCGGCTGAGAAGCGTCCACCGGGACCTGCTGCACACGGCGGGGGCCGAACACCTGATGACCCTGCGTACGCAGACGAACCTGGCGGTGTCGCTACGCGCGGCCGGGCACGCGGTGGAGGCGGGCAAGCTCCTGGAAGCCGCCTACGAGCTGCTGAACGAGCGGTTCGGGCCGGACAATCCCGAGACGCTGACCTGCCGGCTGAGCCTGTCCATCAACCTGCTCACCGTCGACCTCTTCCAGCGCGCCAGCCGGGAGCTCACCGAGGTGCACCGCGTCTACCAGCGCAATCTCGGGCCCGAACACCCGTTGACCCTGGTCTGCCTGGTCAACCTGGCCATGGTCGCCCGCCGGGCCGGAGACTTCGTCGAGGCCCGGCGGCTCGCCGGCAGCTCGGCGGACGCGCTCGCCACAGCACTGGGTGACGACCACCCGTACCCGCTCTCCGGCTGGATGAACCAGGGCATCTGCATCGCCGAGCAGCCGGACCCGCCGGAAGGCCGGGAGGTGGCGGACCGGGAGGCGCTGAGCCTGGTACGGCGCGCCTACGACGGTCTCGCGCACGTGCTCGGCCCGGACCATCCCAACGCGCTGCGCTGCCGGGCGAACCTCGTGCTGATGCAGGAGCGTACGGTGTCCGGCCGCCGAGCAGAGGTGGAGGCGGTCGCCCGTGACCTCGCCGACCGGCTGGGCGAGAACCACCCCGCGGTCGAGGCCGTACGCCAGAACCGGTTGCAACGGCGCATCATCGACCCGCATCCGATCTGACCGCGGCCCGCTCCGAGGGGCGGGTCAGCCAGGCGAGCATCTCCGGCAGCACCTCGACCGCGCCGAAGTGCGCGCTGCGTCGCTGCACGTGCAGCTGTGCGCCGGGAATCTGCTCCGCCAGCCACCGGGTGTGGCTGGCCGGGGCGAAGTTGTCGTCGGCGCCGTGCCAGAGCCGTACCGGCATCTGGATCCCCGTCAGCGTGATACCCCAGTCGGCGCGCAGTGCGAGGACGTCGTCGATCCAGCCGTCCGGCCCTCGGCGTAGCGCCTCGGCGTAGGCGTCGGTCAACTGCCGGCGGATCGGCACACCGGCCACCACCCGGCGGTCGGCCTCGGTCATCTGCTCGACCAGCAACGCAAGCAGCGAGCCGGGATCGTCGATCGTCCGCTCGGCCCGCAGGCGCAACTGTTCGGCGAGAACCGGCTCGTGCTCGGCGGTGCCGTAGTCGCGGACGTTGGCCGCCGTCATTCCGCCGAACCAGTCCAGTCCGGCCGCGCCGGCCGGAGCGAGACCGACCAGGACCGCGGTGCGTCGTACCCGTTGCGGTAGCAGGGCCGCGCAGGCCAGGGTGTGCGGGCCACCACCGGAGCGGCCGACCACCGAGAACTCGTCGATGCCCAGGTCGTCGGCGATGGCCGCGACGTCAGCGGCGGCGTCGGCGACCCGACGACCCTGCAGCCGGCTGGAACCGCCGTAGCCCGGCCGGTCGTAGGAGATCAGCCGGACGCCGAGGCGGTAGAGCACACTCGACCGCGGTCGCGGCCCGTTCCGGCTGCCGGGCGTGCCGTGCATCAGGAACACCGGCCAGCCGCGCTCCGCGCCGGCGATGTCGACGGCCAGGCTCCTCCTTCCGGCTCGGACGATGTGCTCGCGGCGCGTGGGCGGATGTGACAATCGGGGCCTCCGAACGGGTGGTGACGGCTCGGGTGGCGCCCACAGCGGAGCGCACGGTCAGACCGCATCGGCGACCGGGTCCTGGCCGGTCGCCGCGAGGACGCGCAGCGTGTCGAGGGCGGCCGTCAACGTGGCCTTCGCCGGCACCGGGCCGTGCGCCCGCAGATAGTCGAGGAGCAGTCGGCAGAGGTTCGTCTCGTCGAGGAACTCGTCCGGCAGTCGGTGTGCGAGCAGGTCGGCCATCGTCCTGGGCGGGATCTTCCGCCAGGCGAGGTCGGCGTACTCGCTCAACGCCATCAGCAGCCACAGCGCGGTGCGGTTGTCGACCCGCGCGGCGGCGAACTGCTCGGCCATCTCGGCCGAGACCACGCCGTCCTCCAGGGGCAGCTCCGCGAGGCGTTCCTCGATGGTGGCGAGCACCGCCCGCACCCGGGGGACGTACCGCTCCGGCAGCCGGCCGAGCCCGTGCCGGAGGATGAGCGCGTGCAGTACGGCATGGTCCTCCGGCGTGCCGATCGAGTCCAGCAGCTCGGGGAACTCGTCCATCAGGTACGGGCACGAGATGATCAGTTCGGGCGGCGCGGTCACGGACCTGGGCAGCCGGGTCAGCGCCACCCGGGTGAGCCCGCCGACCACCTCGCGGGGCAACTGCGCGCCGTCCTCGGCGAGGCATTCCAGCAGCACCGTGGCACTCGTACTGGACACCGCATCCGGACTTTCGACGGCACGCTCCCACAGCCGTCGATAGCTCCGCTCGTCGTACAGGATGAGCTGGTGCAGTGACGGCACCGGCCAGCGCCGGGTGGCCAGTGACACCAGGTCGGCGTGGAACCGGCCGGCCTCGAAGCTGTGCGGCTGCCGGCCGCGCCACGTCCTCGCACCGGCCTGCAACTGGCCGTACGTGGCGATGTCGCCGAGCAGCCGGGCCTCCTCGGCGGCCACGCTCACCGCCTCCCCCCGGCGTTCGCGCCGCCGCTCGGCGGTGATACGGCCGTCGGCGTCCCGCCCCAGCCAGCTGATCATCGCCAGCTGCCCCTTCTCGTCCAGACCGGCCCGCCACAGACGTACGGTGGAAACCCAGGTCTCCTCGTCCATCAGGTCGGTGTGCGGCACGCCGTCGGCGGACACGAGCGCGGCCAACGCGACCAGGTTGGCGGTGTAGGCGGCGAGCAGCCGCACCGGGTCGTACGGGGACGGTCGGTAGCCGTCCACCCCCGCGAGGTTGCTCCGCTGCCGCGCCTCGGCCAGCAGGTCGGCGATGGTGTCGACGATGGCGCCGCGCTCCTCCGGATGCCGGGAGCTGAGTTCCTTGGCGAAGCCGACCACCGCCTCCCGCTTGACCAGGGGCTGATGGGAGAGCAGCGCGCGAAAATGGCCGGTGTCGAGTTGGTAGCCGAAGCCGGCGGGGGTGCGCGTACGCCGGCGCAGGTCGGCCAGCTGCCGGAGGGACCCGATGACGTACTCGGCGATCAGGAAGTCGCCGATCGTGGCGTGCAGGAACTCGTACGTGCGGCGGGCGTCCTCGCCCTGGACATCGTCCGGGCCGTACACCACGAAGAAGGCGGCGGTGACCAGCTGCTCGGGCCCGAGCACGTCGGCGAGCTCGAACCGGGAGCCGTCGCCGACACCGGAGCCGAAGCACTCGATGTCGGCGCGGAGCGCAGCCCGGTTCACCAGCTCCCGGTTGCGGTTGAACATGGCGAACGCGGTGATGGCCAGGTCACGCCGCAGCCGGTGTTCGCGGGCCTCCCGCTCGTGCTGTGGGAGGGCGTTGGGGGCCTTCTCGCCGATCTGCCGACGGATGAAGGCGGTGAGCAGGCCGGTGAACAGGTCGGACCGGGAGATGCCGAGGTCGCGTCGCCGGTCGACACGGTGTTCGTTGTAGTAGATCGCCAACAGGGTGAGCAGCAACGGCTGGCGGGCCAGCTCGCCGTGCGACAGCAGGTCCCGGGCCGACAGTCGGCGGTAGCCGGAGCGGTCCTCGTTGGCGCTGTTGACGGCCGCCGCCCAGGTGGTCACCTGGGCGTCGGTCAGGTCCTCGAGGCGGACCAGCACCGTGCCGTGCGGAACGCTGGCGCGGTCCATCACCAGCATCCGCGAGGTGATGATCGGGATGACCGAGTAGCCGAGATCCCACTGGGTCTCCTGGAACTCGGCCACCCGGTCGATGTACTGGGAGTGGGCCGTACCGGTGACCTGGACCAGTTCGTCGAAGCCATCGAAGATCACCACCACGGTGGTGGTGTTCGTGGCCCGGCGTAGGTCCGCCCACCGGATGCGCTCGTCCGTCAACTGCTCGATCGCGGACTCGATCTGTTCCGACGGTGACGCGTCACCGGACATCCGGCGCAGCGGCACGACGATCGCGGTGAACCGGTTCGCCGGCAGCCGGGCCGCAATCACCCTGGTCAGCAGTGTCTTGCCGGCGCCCGGCTGCCCGAGGACCAACAGCGGACGGTGCAGGCTCGCCGGGTCGGTCAGGTAGTCGGAGAGAAAACCGACGAGGTCGCCGCTACGTGGCTGGTCCTCCCACCAGCGCTCCCGCTCCGGCGCGGCGTGCTTGTCGTACTCGGCGACCCGAAAATCGGGGCTGATGAAGCCACGTTCCACGGTCGGCAGCCGCAGATGGAAGTCGATGTCCTTGATCCTCAGCAGCGGCTGCCGGAACACCGCGGCGAGCGACCCGGCAAGCCGGTCGAGGGACTCGCGGAGCAGGTCGGGGCGGTCGGCCGAGGCTGTCCCGGCCAACCCCGCCAGGTTGTGGGACAGCTCCGCCAGCGCGTCCAACCGTTCCGTGACCTCGATGGTCAGCTTCCGGTTGTCGATCAGGTTGTGCTCGATGGCCTGCCGCACCATCCGGAAGCCGAACTCCGGAAGGTCCGTGGCGAGCCGATCGAAGCGGTCCTCGTAGTGCCACAGGCTGCGGGCGACCACGCGGGACCGCAGCGACGTGAGGTCGAGTCCGCGCCGCACCGCCGGCCAGGCGGCGAGGCCCTCGCAGAAGGCGATGGTGGCGTCGTAGAGGGTGACGTAGGCGGCCTCGACGTCACGGCGGGTGTCGTCCATGCCGTGGACCGAGGACGGAAGGGGGAAGTAGCCGCCGTCGATCTCCTGTGGCAAAGTGCGCTGCCGCCGGTCGACCGGCACCATGGCGGTCTTCTCCGCATCGGTCAGTTCCAACCGGTCGAAGCCCGGCCCCACCTCGTCCCGGAAGCCGTCGAAGAACGCGGAGAGGGCGAGCACCGTGTGGCTGGCCTCCAGCAGCTCGTAGTACGACCTCCCGCCGGAGGACCGGATGCGGCCGGCCTGGTTTCCGGTGGCCTCGCGAACGAGCTGCACGAGCGTGGTCTTCGGACCGAGCAGGGCGAGCGCCGCACCGTGGGAGAGCGCGCCGGCACCCAGGATCGCCGCGTTGACGACCTTGTCCGTCTCGGTGATACGCGCGCTGCCCGGTGCCAGCAGTCGTAGCGCATCTCGATAGCTGAGGTTCGAACGGCGCGGCATGCCGCCCCTTTCGCTGCTGGCGATCGGATCCTTCGAGGATACGAAATGCCAGTGACGGAAAGCTATCAGTTCTGCACCGACAGCATCGACGGAGGGGCATGCCGCTCAACTATTCGCACATCCCATAATGGCCATAAGGCGTTGAAGGCGGTCATTGCGTAATCGATCGCCACAGCTGGCGACATCGCACGACACCGGCGACGATGAGCATCGTCGCGTTACTGACGATCACGGTGCTGCTCGACCAACCGACGCCGCCCGGCACCGAGTGGTCGCGGCGCTGCCGGCCCGATCAGTACAGACCGCGCTCCCGGGCGGCGAGGCGGGTCAGACCGAGTAGCGCGTCCAGGTGCGGGGTGGGCACGCCGGTCAGCACGCCGATCTCGCGGACGGCGGTGACCACGGCGTCCAGCTCGATGGCGCGACCGGCCTCGGCGTCCTGGAGCATGGAGGTCTTGAAGGCCCCGAGCCGGCGGGTGGCCGCGGTGCGCTCGGCGATGGTCTGCGTGATCGGGCAGCCCATCCGCACACCGATCTCGGCAGCCTCGGTCATCACCCGCTGGACGAACGTGGCGACCAGCGCGTCGTCGAGGATGCGGTCAGCAGTGGCGCCGGTCAGCGCGGAGATCGGGTTCATGGTCACGTTGCCCCAGAGCTTGAACCAGACGTCCCGCTGGATCGCCTCCGAGACCGTCACGGTGAACCCGCCGCGACGCAGCAGCGCGGCCACCGCCGCCGCCCGCGGGGACACCGCGCCCGACGGCTCGCCGACGATCAGCTCGTCACCCCCGGTGTGCACGGCGTGCCCGGGGCGAAGGGTACGGGCGGCGAGGTAGACCACGCACCCGATCACCTGCTCGGGTGGCAGCGCCTTCGACACGACACCGTCGGGATCCACCGAGGCCAGGCCGGTGCCGGCCAGCGGGCCGCCGAAGTCGTGGAAGAACCACCACGGCACCCCGTTCAGCGCGGGGACCAGCACCGTCTCCGGCGTGAGCAGCGGCGCCAGCACGGGGGCGAGCGCCGGCAGGTGGTGCGCCTTCACCGCGAGGATCACCACGTCCTGCGGGCCCAGTGCCGCCGCGTCCTCGGTGGCCACGGCCACCGGAGCGGCCCGCGGCCCGCCGTCGCCCGAGCTCACCAACCAGCCGTGCGTACGCAGCGACGCCAGCGTGTCGTTCCGGGCCAGGGCCGACACGGCAAGCCCGGCCAGGGCCAGACGGGCGCCGATCACACCGCCGACCGCGCCGGCCCCGACCACGCAGACATTCCGCACGGGCCGAAACTACACCCGCGTTCGTGGTGACCACCGTCGCCGGCCCACGCACCGACAGACGCCAGCCGTGGCCGTCCAGTGCAGCGCCGTCCCCCGGCGCCGCGGACGCCAACCTCGAACTGGCCGGCCGGCACCCGCTGGCGATCAGGCCCCGGCCAGCACGTGTCGAAGCGTGGCCGCCTCGGCGGCCAGCAGGCTGGGGTCGTCGTCGGCGACGAACTCCAGTAGGGCGTACCGCTGTCCGGGCGCGGTCCTCGCCACCGCGACGTATGCCGCCCAGTCGGAGTAGTGGCAGCGGAGCGGCAGCCGCCGACGTTCCGGTGTCCAGGCGAAGACGTGCAAGTTGGCCAGGTACGGCAGGACGGCGTGCAGGTCGGCGAGGTTCTCGGCCCGGTCACGCTCCGGCTCTGGCTGCCACAGCGTCCGGACCGGCAGGCCGGCCAACGTCTCCAGCAGCCATGTCGCCGACTCACGGGTGTCGGTCAGCGTGTTCCGGTGGTACTCGAAGGCGATCGTGAGCCCGACGGCGCCGGCCAGGTCGGCGATGCGCCGCGCGTCGTCGACCACACCGGCGCGGTAGTGGGCGTCGGCCTCGCTGCTGGGCCGGCGCCCGGCCCAGACCCGGACGACGGGTGCGCCGAGCAGTTCGGCCGTCCGCACGACCGTCTCCGGTGCCAGACCCTCGGCTGCCGAGTGGCCCAGCCGGTAGTACGACCCGTATCCGACGGTCGCCAGCCCGGCGGTGGCGGTGAGGTCGGCGACCCGCCGGGCGGCCTCGTCGTTTCCGTGCGGCACGTGGACGTCGCCGCCCCACTCGATCCCGCCCAGGCCCGCCGTCCGGGCGAGCGCCACCACCTGGGTGGGCGCGAGGTGGCGGAAGGTCACCGACACCAGCCCCGGCTGGAGGGTCACCCGGGGAACACCACGGCGGCGAGGTCGGCGGGTACGCCCTGCAGCGCCACCGGACGCAGGAACCGGCGCACGGCGGCGGTGCCGACA
This sequence comes from Micromonospora sp. BQ11, assembly GCF_052068135.1. Classification (NCBI taxonomy): domain Bacteria; kingdom Bacillati; phylum Actinomycetota; class Actinomycetes; order Micromonosporales; family Micromonosporaceae; genus Micromonospora; species Micromonospora sp. BQ11. The sequence goes on from NZ_JBQHDB010000003.1 coordinate 374,259, forward strand.
CTTGTCGACCAGGACGCCGAGGTGGCCGGCCAGGGCCCGCCGTGATGCATCGCGTCGCATACCGCCACTCCGGTCGGTACGCCGTTGACGACGATCCGCCCGGCGCGTTCGGCGAGTGCCGGCAGCAGGGCGACGGCCAGGTCGTTGTCGGCCGGGTCGGTGTAGTCGACGACCAGCGTCGCGGTGAGACTGCCCGCCAGCCGCGCGACGATCTCGGGGTACGCCTCGACGGGCGCCGCGCAGACGACGACCGCCGGCCCGAAGTGCTCCTCCAGAAGTTCCCCAACGAGCTGGTCGGGATCGACCTGGACGACGAACGGGCGCGGCACCCGTGCCTCGTCCGGGTCCGCGGCGGACGGCGGCGAGGCGCTGGTGAGCTGCACGTTGGGCAGGGCGGTGGCCCGATCCCGCCACCCGGCGTGGGCGGCGGCCATCTCCGCGGTGAGCATCGGGTGCGACGGCGCCGCGGCCACCGCGGCGGCGAGCGCGGTCGCCAGTGCCTTGCCGGCCGGGTCGGCCGGGAGCAGGACCAGGCCGGGTTTGGTGCAGAGTTGTCCGGCCGAGGCGGTGACCGCCGTCGCCAGGGTCGCCGCCCAGGTCTCGTCGCAGGCCGCGCCGGGCAGCACGAACACCGGATTGAGTGAGCCCATCTCGGCGTAGACGGGAATGGGATCGGGGCGGCCGGCCGCCGCGTCCATCAACGCCCGGCCACCGCGCAGCGATCCGGTGAACCCGACCGCCCGGATCGGTGGACTGGTGACCAGCGCGAGGGAAACCTCGGGTCCGCCCTCGACGAGGGCGAAGGTGCCCGGTGGGGCGGGGTCGAGGGCGGCGGTCAGCAGCTCGGCGAGCAGCCGTGAGGTCTGCGGTTGGGCCGGGTGCGCCTTGACCACCACCGGGCAGCCGGCGGCGAGCGCGGAGGCGGTGTCCCCGCCGGGCACCCCGAAGGCGAGCGGGAAGTTGGAGGCCGCGAAGACGGCTACCGGCCCCAGCGGGACCGGCACCGTGACCACGTCGGCTCCACCCGGCGCGGCACCCCGCGAGGCGAGTGCCTCCCGGTGCCGGCCGGCGGCCACGAAGTCGCCGAGCAGCCGGAGTTGGCCGGTGGTGCGCGCGAGCTCACCGGCGAGACGCGCCGGGGCCAGTCCGGTCTCCGCGGCGGCGACCGCGACGATCGTGTCCTCGGCGGCGGCGAGCGTATCCGCGCACCGGTGCAGCACGTCGCGGCGTTCGACGCCGGTCCAGGTGGCGAGTACGCGGGCGGCGTCGGCGGCGCGGGTCGTGTACTCGTGGATCGTCTGCGGGTCAGTCATCACGGGCCACCTTCATGATCTCGAGGAAGTGCCGCTGTCGCCAGGCCGGCGCGAGGCCCAGGTGGTAGAGGCTGAATCGGGTAACCCCGGCGTCGCGCAGCCGTCGTACGTGGTCGGCGATCGCGTCCGGGGCGGCCGGCGGGAGCACGGTCACGTACGCGTCGACCGGACGGCCGATCGAGGCGGCACGGGCCACCGTCTCGGCGGTCGCCGGCACGGTGGGCCAGGCCGGCACGAGAAGCGCGTCGACGTCCGCGGCGGCACTCGGGGTGAGCCCGGGTGAGGGGCCGGTGGTCCACGGGTCGGGGTGGGCGTGCAGGGTCACCGGCGCCTCCGGCAGCACCTCCCGCAGCCCGGCGAGCACCTGCGCCCGCAGCGCGTCGGTGGCCGCGTGCCGGGTGGCCAGGAGCAGGTTCGCCACCTGCTCGGTGAGCGCCTGGCCCGACGGTTCGGACGAGGTCGGAGGGGGGCCGCCCGCGCCACGCCCGGCTTCGGCCCGTACGCCCGCACGCAGCCGGTTCACCACCTCCCCCGGGTCGAGTCCGCGCTCCCGCCAGGCCGACATGCAGGCCGGGCAGCAGCAGACGGAGAGCAGCCGCGCGGCCTCCGGCGTCCACGCGTCGTCGGTCTTCTCGTGGTGCCCGAGGTGGGCCAGGCCGAGTTGACCGCACGCCTCGAGGGACACCGCGTCCACCGGGGCGTCGCGCACCGCCTCGGCGGCGAGCGTCGCCGCGTAGTCGCGCACCTGGGGGTTGGCCGGGCACAGCGCGTACGGGTAGTGCTCTCCGAAGCAGTTGCGGACCGCGAGGTCCGGATGCGCGCTGCCCAGCCGCGTGCTGTGGGTGAGCACGACCCAGGCGGTGACCGGTATCCCGGCCCGGTGCAGCACATCGGCCGCCGCGCCGAACGGATCCGGCTCGGCCATCCACTCGGCCGCTCCGGGGCGTAGCCGGTGCGGGGCCCAGGCGCTGTCCCGGACCGGCCGGTACAGCGCGGCCCAACGGGCGTCGACGAGCTGGTGCCGTGGATGCAGCGGCGTCGCCGCCCGGGTGGAGTGGTAGCTGGCGGCGAGCGTCACGCCGGCCAGGCCGAGCCCGTGCACCCGGTCGGCGAAGGCCGGGTCGCCGACGACGTCCCAGGGGTAGGCGTGTCCGGCGACGGTCACCATCGGGGCCTCCGCTTCTCGTAACCGGGCTGGAACCGTCGCAGGTACGCGGTGTCGTCGCGTTCCCGGATGCCGCAGCGCCGGTAGTCCTCGTGCATCCGGGCGAGGGCGTCGCGGTCGAGTGTGACCCCGAGGCCGGGGGTGTCCGGCACCGTGACAGCTCCGTCGACGATGGACAGGGGGGCTTCGACCACGTCCGCGCCGCACTGCCACGGGCTGTGGGTGTCGACCGCGTACGCCAGGTTCGAGGTCGCCGCGGCGAGGTGTGTCATCGCGGCCAGGCTGATGCCGAGGTGGCTGTTGGAGTGCATCGACAGGCCGATGCCCCAGGTCTGGCAGATGCTGGCGAGTCGCGCAGAGGCGGCGAGGCCACCCCAGTAGTGGTGGTCGGCGAGGACCACTCCCACTGCGCCCTCGGCCACCGCCGGCGGCAGGTCGGCGAAGCACACCACGCACATGTTGGTGGCCAGCGGCATCGGCGCGCGGGCGGCGACCTGCGCCATCCCGGGAATGCCCGCGGTCGGGTCCTCGAGGTACTCCAACAGGCCGGCGGTCTGCTCGGCGACCCGCAGGGACGTGTCCACGGTCCACGCGCAGTTCGGGTCCAGCCGCAACGGATGCTCCGGAAAAGCGGCCCGCAGCGCCTGGATCGCCGCGATCTCCTCCTCCGGCGGCAGCACCCCGCCCTTCAGCTTGATCGACCGGAAACCGTACCTGTCGATCATCTTCCGAGCCTGGGCCACGATGCCGTCCGGGTCGACGGCCTCGCCCCACTCGTCCGGTTCCGCCCCGGGATGGGTCGCCCACTTGTAGAACAGGTACGCGGCGAACGGCACCTCGTCCCGGGCCTTGCCGCCGAGCAGCGCGTACACCGGCCGGCCGATCGCCCGCGCCTGAAGGTCCAGGAAGGCCACCTCGAACGGGGACAGCACCCGGGCCAGGGTCTTGGCGGTGCTGGAGCCACCGGTGAGGCCGTGTCGGTCGGGGGTGTCGGTCACCCCCACCGCAGCCTCGACGTGCCGGGTCAGCGCGGCGACGTCGAACACGTCCAGACCGGACAGTCCGGCCGCGACCCGGTGCAGCAGGGCCAGGTGCGGCGCGTCGCCGTACGTCTCACCGAGACCGACCAGGCCGTCGGTGCCCCGCACCTCGACGATCGCGCGCAGCGCCCACGGTTGGTGCACGCCGGCCGAGTTGAGCAGGGGCGGGTCGGGGAAGGCCACGGGGGTGACCGTGACGCCGGTGACCGTCACCGAGTCGGACACGGCAGCCTCCCCGGCTCACCCGCGTGCGGCCCGGTCACGCCGCCACCGGCCCCGGGGCGGCGTGGACGACCTCCGGGGCACCCACCGGGCCGAGCCGGGCGAGCACCGCACGACCACGGTCGAGGATCCCCGCCAGCTGCTCCACGTGCGCGGGGCTGGGGTCGACCAGCGGTGGACGCACCGGGCCCATCGGCAGGCCGTTGAGGCGGGCGCCGGCCTTGACCAGGGCGACCGCGTACCCGGGCACCTGATCGCGAAGGGCCACCAGTGGCAGGTAGAACTCGGCCAGCAGGGCGGTCACCGTCTCGTCCTCGCCGGCCCGCACCGCCCGGTAGAAAGCGGTGGCGATGTCGGGCGCGAAGCACAGCACCGCCGAGGAGTAGCTCTCCACCCCGATCGCCCCGTACGCCTGCACGGACATCTCGGCGGTGGGCAGCCCGTTGAGGAAACCGAACTCGGCGGCGCGGGGATGCCCGCTGGTCCGTACCGCGGTGACCAGCCGGAGCATCGCGTCGACGTCCCCGCGGCCGTCCTTGATCCCGGTCACGGTGGGGATGTCGAGCAGCGCGACGGCGGCGGCCGGGTCGAGTACCGCGTTGGCCCGTTGGTAGACCATGATCGGCAGCGGGGTGCCGCCGGCGACGTACGCGACGTGCCGCACCAGGCCGGTGGGCGTGGAGGTGACCAGATACGGCGGCAGCAGCAACAACCCGTCCGCGCCGCACTCCTCGGCGATCACGGCGAACTCTCGAGCGCACCGCGGTCCGCCACCGGTGCCGGCGAAGATCGGCAGCCGACCCGCGGCCACTCGCACCGCCGTGCGGACGACCTCGCGGTACTCGTCGCGGTGCAGGGCGGTGAACTCTCCGGTGCCGCAGGCCACGAAGAGCGCCGATGGGCCGGCGGCGACCTGCTGTGCGACGTGCTCCGCGAACACGGCGAGGTCGACGGTGTCGTCGGAGGTGAACGGGGTCAGCGGGAAGGAGAGCAGGCCGTGCAGGCGCATGGGAATTCCTTGTCTGTGCGGTCTCGACGGGTAACGCGGGATGGCGGTCATGCCGGCGGCCCGGCTGGCGTTCGGGGTCAGCCCTTGATCGCGCCGGAGGTGAGGCCACGCATGAACTGCCGCTGCATGGCGAGGAACACGAGGACCGAGGGCAGCAGGGCGAGCAGCGACGCGGCGAGCAGGACGCCGACCCCGACCTGTTCGTCGTTGCGGAGGGTGCGCAGCGCCAGTGGCAGGGTGAACTGGCTGGCGTCCTGGGCGACCAGCAGGGGCAGCATGTACTGGTCCCAGATCATGGTGAAGCCGAAGATGCCGATGACACCGAGGGCCGGTCGGCACAGCGGCAGGACCACCGACCAGAAGATCCGCAGATCGCCGGCGCCGTCGATGCGGGCGGCCTCCTCCAACTCCACGGGGATCTCCCGCATGAACTCGGTCATGACCAGGATGGAGAAGCCCCAGGCGGCGACCGGCACGATCATCCCGAGCAGGCTGCCGACGAGGTTCACGTGGATCACCGGCACGTCGGCCAGCACCAGGGAGAGCGGGATGGCCAGGATCTCCTCGGGCAGCATCATCGTGGCGAGGATCAGCAGGAAGACCAGCCGCATGCCGGGGAAACGCTTGCGGGCCAAGGCGTACGCCGCCGAGATGCTCACCATCACCTGCAGCAGCAGCCCGGCGCCGACCACGATGAACGAGTTGAGCAGGTAGAGCAGCACGTCGCGTTCGATCGCGGCGGTGAAGTTGTCCAGGGTGAGGCTGGTCGGCAGCAGCGTCAACCGGGTCGGGTCGGGCACCGGTGCGAACGCGCTGACCAGCAGAGCCAGCAGCGGGCCGGCGAAGACGGCGACGAGTACGGCGTAGAGCAGGATGCGCACGATCCGCGCGACCGGTCCGGGCATCGCGGCGAACCCGAGTGCCGTGTCGAGTCGATTCGCCCTGGTACCGGGGCGACGTGGCGCACCGATCCGGGACGCGGCCCGCCGGGCGGCGGTGCCGGCGGTCACCGGGCTGCTCCCCGGTCGCCACGCCGCGCCGCCTGGACCGCGAGGGTGAGCACGACGGTCGCCGCGAGCAGCACCATCGATCCGGCCGCGGCCACGCCGAGTTCGTTGCGTTCCAGGCCGAGTTTGTAGATCAGGGTCATCAGGACCTCCGTGGAGCCGTTGGGCCCGCCGTTGGTCAGCAGGAAGATCTCGGTGAACACCCGCAATCCGCGGATGGCCGCCAGCGTGATCAGGATCGCGAAGACGGGGCGCAGCGCCGGGAAGGCGACGTGCCAGAGCCGTCGCCACGGCCCGGCGCCGTCGGCGGCCGCGGCCTCGTACAGGGCACGGTCGACGCCCGCGAGGCCAGCGAGGAAGATCATCATGTCGTACGGTGCGCCCCGCCAGATGCCGACCGCCATGACTGACCAGAGGGACGTGTCCTCGGCGTTGAGGAACTGTGACGGGCCCAGCCCGACCCAGCCGAGCAACCCGTTGACCATGCCGTCCGGGGCGGGGTAGTAGAGGATGCGCCAGACCTCGGCGACCACGGCCATCGCCGCGATCGTGGGCAGGAAGACCGCGGTCCGCACGAGCCACAGGTTTCGGGTGGCGCCCTCCAGCACCAGCGCCAGCGCCAGCCCGAGCAGGATCGAGCCGCCGGTCTGGCCCAGGGCGAGCACGACCGTGTGCCAGATCGCGGTGAGGAAGGCGTCGTCGGTGAACACCTGTCGGTAGTTGTCCAGACCGACCCACTGGTCACCGAGGTAGGGGCGCACCTCGTGGAAGCTCATCTGCACGGCCCGGGCCATCGGCACGAACTTGAAGGCCGCGAAGATGAGCAACGCGGGGGCGAGGAAGAGCCAGGGCACCAGGTGCCGCCTGACCGGGCCGACCATCCGCACCGGGAACCCGCCACGGCGACCCGGGGGCACCGGGCCGGCCGGCGTACCCGGCGAGCGGCCCGGGCGGCCGGCCACGGCGGACGCCAGCGCGCCCCGCCGGGCCGGCGCCGCCCGGGTCGCACTCACGCCTTCACTCCCTGCTTGGTCAGCTCCTCGTCGAACGTCCCGGCCAGCTTCTCGAGTTCGCCCTTGGTGTCGGAACCGCAGTTGGCGACGAGCGCGTTGAGCGTCTCGGCCGCCTTCTGCTGGAACGGCGTCCACTCCGGCACCGCCGGGACGTACCGGCCGACCGTCCGGTAGATCTCGTCGAAGGTCTGCCACCGAGTGTCGGTACGGACGTCGGCGAGCTTGACCGTCGCGTTCACCGGCAGGCGGACGAAGTTGCCGGCGGTGTCACCGGCCATCCCGATGGTCTGCCCCTCCACGGAGATGGCGAACTCGGCGAACTTCTTCTGACCGGCCTGGTTGTCGGAGCCGGCCATCAGGTAGACGTTCTCGCCCTCGGCGAGCGAGGCGGTCTTGCCGCTCGGGCCGGGCGGCGCGGGGACCACCTCGTACTTGTCCTTGCCGAGGTTCTTGTCGAAGCGGGCCATGTTGTAGGGCCCGGTGAAGTAGAGGCCGGCCTTGCCGGTCTCGAACACCGGGTGCGCCTGGGTGGTCTCCATGGTGACCGCGCCCGGCGCGACGGTCTTGGCGGTGCAGAACTGGGCCTTGAACCAGTCGACCGCCGCGACCGACTCGGGGCTGGCGATACCCGGCGTGAAGGCGCCCGGGCTGCCGGTGAGGAAATCTCCGCCGCCGGCCCAGAGGAAGCTGGAGAAGTACCACGCGGTGTAGCCGCGCTTCGTGGAGGCGGGTACGGCGTAGCCGTACGTGTCGGCCTTGCCGTTGCCGTCCGGGTCCCGGGTGGTGAACGCGGCGGCGAGGGTGTCGAGGTCGGCCCAGCTCTTGGGCACGGGCAGGCCGAGCTTCTCCCGCCAGTCCTTGCGAATGAACAGGGCGAACGACTGGGCGGAGAAGGGCACGGCGTAGTGCTTGCCGTCCGCCGCCTTGGCGGCGTCCCAGGCCACCGGCGTCAGATCCCGCTCACCGGCGACGTCGGCGCGGTCGACCTCGCGGACCAGGCCCTGCTTGACCAGCGTGCCGAGCTGGCCGGTGTCGTTGATGACGATGTCGGGAAGCTGCTTCTGCGCGGCGGCCTGCTGCAGCTTCGTCTCGAAGTCCTCGAAGAGGGCGGTGACGTTGGTGGGGATGCCGCTGGTCTCGGTGAACTTGGCGGCCAACGCCTTGGCGGTCTGTTCGGTCGGTCCCTGGGGCTTGCGGACCCAGATCTCCAACGGCGCCTTGGCGTCCTGCCCCACGTCGGAGTCGCCACTTCCGCAGGCGGTCACCCCCAAGGCGGTGACGGCGACGACGAACAGGCTGACAAGTTTGGTTGGACCTGGACGGACAGCCACGAGACTGCCTCCTGTCTACATATGTGGAAGCTTTCTTGGTTTGTGGCACTCGGGCATCAACAAGTTAGCTTCCGCTACCATGACGGTCAACAGGCCGGAAACAAATGACCGTCAGGGTGGAGCCCATGCCCCGCACTCGCTCGCGCATCGAACGATCCGACAGCAATGACCACGCTGACCGCACGGACGGCGCCCAGGGAAACGGACGGCTCGGCTCTGCCGGCGCCGCGGCCGAGTCCTCCCCCGTCAAGTCCGCCGAGCGCACCGTGCGGATCCTCGAGACGCTGGCCGCGTCGCCCACCCGCCTGACCCTGTCCGAACTGCAGGAGCGGATGGGTTACCCGCGCTCCAGCCTGCACGCGCTGGTCCGCACGCTGCGGGAGCTGAAGTGGGTGGAGGCCGACGACACCGGGATGGCGTTCGGGGTCGGGCCGCACGCGCTGCTCTCCGGCACCGCCTACCTCGACCGCGACCGCGCCCTGCCGTACGCCCACGAGACGCTGGAGGATCTGCGCGCCGAGGTCGGGTACACGATTCACTACGCCCGGCGCGACGACGCGCACGTGCTCTACCTGGCGAGCCGGGAGTCACGCGACTCCGTCCGCGTCGTCTCCCGGGTCGGGCGGCGCCTGCCGGCCCACCTGACCGCCCTCGGCCAGGCGCTGCTCGCCGAACTCACCACCGACGAGGTGGCGCAGATCCTGCCGGCCGACCTGGAGAAGGCCACCGCGCACACCCTGACCGACCGGGCGGCGCTGTACGCAGAACTCGACGCGGTACGGCAGCGCGGCTGGGCGTTCGAACGGGAGCAGGGCACCGAGGAGGTGGCGTGCGTGGCCGCGCCGGTCGGCTACCGGATTCCGGCCACGGACGCCATCTCCTGCTCGATGCCCGCCCGACTGGCCGACGGCGAGGAGCTGGACCGGGTGGTCAAGGCGGTGGTGACACACACCCAGCGACTCGCCGCCACCCTCCGCCGGGAGGGGATCCGCTAGTAGCGCTCGCCGAGAGGCACGTCGCACCACTGGCCGCCGGCCCGGTCGAGCACCGGGTCGGCGTCGAAGTCGGGCTCCCCGTGGGCGGCGATGAGCTCCTCGGCGTACGTCTCGGCGTCGTCCTTCGGGTGGTAGCCGATCGCCTCGCCCTCGGCCAGGGACCACCAACGGCGGGTGTTGCGGCTGACCCCCCAGACGATCCGGTAGCCGGGTGAGTCGGCGGTCAGGCACGCCTCCACCAGTCGCGCCCCGTCGTCAGGGGACAGCCACAGGGCCAGTCCGCGCAGCCCGGGCGGCCTGGGGAACCACAGTCCGATCCGCAGGCAGATCACGTCCATGCCGAAGCGGTCGGCGTAGAGCTGCCCGGCCGCCTCGGCCGCGACCTTGCTCCACCCGTACAGCGTGTCGGGGCGCCCGGGGACGTCCGCCGGCAGGCCCCCCGCCGGCGCACCGTGCCGGCGGTGGAAGCCGGCCGCGTGGTTCGACGATGCGAGCACCACGCGGCGTACGCCGGTGCGCCGAGCCGCCTCCAGTACGCAGTACGTGCCGTACGCGTTGAGCCGCAGCACCTCCTCGACGCCGGCCTCGCGGCTCTGCCCTCCGAGGTGGACGATCGCGTCGACGTCGCGGCAGGCCTCCACCATCGCGTCGAGGTCGTCCACCGAGGCGATCACGACCTCTTCGCTGCCGGCGATGGGCTCCCTGCCCTGGTCGGGTTCGACGACGTCGAGCAGCCGAAGCGTACGGCCGGGGCGAGCCAGGCGAGGCCGGAGCAGGGTCGCCACCTTTCCGGCCCCTCCGGTGATCAGGATGCGTTCCTCCGCCATGCCACTGCCTTCCGTTGGTCTGTTGCGGAATGGGTGCCACAGCATAACCCCGGCCGTCCTGATACGAGGACTCCGTCTTAGAAGAAGCACGGCTTCCACATACGTGGACGTCGTCCCCGGCATGTCCACGTATGTGGAAGTTATGTTACCGGCAGGACAACCATTGACCCGTTGGTCGCTGTTCAGTTAACTGGCTAGCAACCTTCGTCGATATCCGACGATGCCACCCACCCTTCGCCCCGCCCGCCGATTCTCCGACGGCGACAGACACCCGGAGGTCCTGGTGCCCCGTTTCCGCGTACCCTGGCTCGCGCCCCTGGCGGGCACAGCCGTGGTCCTCGCCGCCATGCCGGTCGCGCTCGCCGCGCCCGGCCAGCGGTCCTTCTCGACGAGCGCTGCGTCGGCCAGCGCAGCGCTCGCGCTTGATCTCTCCTCCGGCAACCGCCGGGCTCCCCTGAGCGGCCTCTACGACTGGCGCCGCGCCGGATACCGTGGCGGCGCCGCCCTGCCCGGCAGCGGCCAGATCAACCCCGACGCCGCCTGCCAGGTGACCCCCGCCGAACTGGCCGGCACCTTCGGGGTACGCCCCGGTGACGGGACCGACGACTCCGCCGGCCTGCAGGCGGCCATCGACGCGGTCCGGTCGACCTGCTCGGGCAGTGCCAGCCACACCCGACTCAGCCTGATCAGCCTGCCCGCCGGTGTGCTCAACGTCAGTCGGGAACTGCACGTCGACGCCGACTACCTGGTGATCCGCGGCGCAGGCGCGGACCCCGCCACCGGCACCCGGATCGTTTACCGGCCGGACGCCAACACCCGCTACGACACCCTCACCCCGGACGGATCGGACTGGGACGAGGACGCCATGACCTTCGGGCAGGGCAAGGGCGGCTGGCTCTGGCCGGGTCGCGGCCTGTTCCGGGTGCAGTCCCGCGGTGTGCACACCAGCTACGCCAGCGACCACGCCGCCGCGCCGGCCAACCGCAAGGACATCTTCGAGGGCACGGTGAACGTGCACTGGAAGGCCGGTGTCGCGCTGCGCGGCAAGACCGGTGACACCGCGTACGCCGCGCGCACCGGCGACACCGTCGTCCACCTGGCCAGCAACGCCACCATGACCCACCTGACCCCCGGCGCCCTGGTCAACATCCGGGCCGCGAACTCGGTCAACTTCTACGCCCAGCAGCAGGCGCTGCCCACCCCGCATCCACTGCTCAACCTCCACATGCGCCAGCAGATCTTCAGGATCACCGCCGCCGACACGGCCAACCGCACGATCACGCTGGAAAAGCCGCTGGAGTACGACGTACCCGTCAACTCCACCTCCGACGGATCGACCCCGATCGACGGCACGGTGTACGCGTCGAAGGCGGCGCCGCTGGTCGACCCGGTGCTGGGGGTCGGCATCGAGTCGCTCTCCCTCACCCAGGAGATACCCGGGCTCTCCCCGGCGGCCGCCACGCACAACTACGGCAACCTGGACCCGGCCGCGCAGATGCACGGCATCGTCTTCAAGTGGGCCGCCGACTCCTGGGTGCGCGGCATCCGGACCCAGATGACCGGCTCACATCCCATCGTCACCGAGGAGGCCAAGAACCTCCAGATCGTCGACAACCACCTCGACGGCGCGTGGAACAAGGGCAAGGGCGGCAACGGCTACTTCCGCGGCTCCCGGGTCTGGGACTCGCTCTACGCCGGCAACGTCTCCCGCAACCTGCGCCACTTCACGTTCCAGTGGTCGGCGTCCGGCAACGTGGTCATCGGCAACGACTTCGACTCCGATCTCAACCTGCACGGCGGTTGGGAGCGCCACAACCTCTTCGAGCTGAACACGGTGACCGTCCCGTACGCCCACCGCTCGGCCAACTGCTCGGCCAACTGCGGCGAGGAGGGCGGCGGCGGACCGGACACCTCGAACTGGTTCCCGATCTGGTGGGGCGCCGGCAAGAAGGCCGTCAAGTGGTCCGGCGCAACCGGACCCCGCAACGTCTTCTTCAACAACGCCATGAGCAAGCAGCTCGGCTCGAACACCGCGCCCTACACCGCCTACTACCCGGACCGGACCCGGATCTACCAGTTCGGCTGGAGCGGCACCGGCTACCGCCACCTCGACGTCGGTGGTACGCCGATCGCCGACTGGGCGCAGAACGAGCAGCGCGACTACACCGGCGGGCACGGCGTCGACGCCACCCGCACCGACACCGGGCCGTCGCTGTTCCTCACCCGGGTCGGCGGCGCCACCCCGCCGCCCACCACCCCGCCGCCCACCACCGCACCGCCGACCACCGCACCGCCCACCACCGCACCGCCCACGACGCCACCACCCACCACGGCGCCTCCGTCCAACGGCCTGACCGCCCGCTTCGTCAAGACCTCCACCTGGAACGGCGGCTACGGCGCGGACTACCTCATCACCAACAACGGCAGCACCGCGACCACCAGCTGGGTCGTCGAGTTCGACCTGCCCAGCGGCACCACGATCACCAACTCGTGGAGCTCCGTACGCACCCAGAACGGACAGCGCTACCGCTTCACCAACGCCAGCCACAACGGCGACATCGCACCCGGCGCCACCGAGGACTTCGGCTTCAACGTCTCCGGCACCGGCACCCCCCTCAACTGCACCGTCAACGGAAGGCCCTGCTGATGCCCCGCCCACGTACCGGCAGAGCAGTTGCCGCGGTCGGCCTCGTCGCCGCCCTCGGCGCTGCGGCCCTGGTGTTCGCGCCCGCGGCGAACGCCGCCGCGCCCGACCTGACCGCCCGCTTCGTCAAGACCTCCACCTGGAACGGCGGCTACGGCGCGGACTACCTCATCACCAACCGCGGTGACGCCGCCAGCACCAGTTGGACCGTCGAGTTCGACCTGCCCAGCGGCACCACGATCACCAACTCGTGGAGCTCCGTACGCACCCAGAGCGGACAGCACTACCGCTTCACCAACGCCAGCCACAACGGCGACATCGCACCCGGCGCCACCGAGGACTTCGGCTTCAACGTCTCCGGCACCGGCACCCCCCTCAACTGCACCGTCAACGGAAGGCCCTGCGGCGGCGGTACGGCCCCGACGACACCGCCGCCCACCTCCGCACCGCCCACCACCCCGCCGCCCACGACACCGCCACCGACTACACCGCCGCCCAGCGGGTCGGTCGTCGACGTCGCCACCGCGGCCCAGCTACAGTCCGCCCTGGCCAACGCCCGGCCTGGCCAGACCATCCGGCTCGCGGCCGGCACCTACCGGGGGGCGTTCCTCACCCAGCGGGCCGGCACCGCCTCTGCCAAGATCACACTGACCGGCCCCCGGACCGCGATCCTCGTCAACGACGGCCCTTCCGGCACCGCCCCGTCCTGCCCGGCACCGACCGCCGGTTGGGACTCCGGCTACGGCCTCTGGTTGTCCAACGCGCCGTACTGGAACCTGACCGGATTCACGGTGGCCCAGTCGAAGAAGGGCATCGTGCTGGACAACTCCCACCACGTCACCATCGACGGGTTGTACGTGCACCACACCGACGAGGAAGCGGTGCATTTCCGCCGTTCCTCCGCGGACGGCATCATCCGCAACTCCACGATCACCGACACCGGCCTCGTGCAGGCCGGCTACGGCGAGGCCGTCTACATCGGCTCATCGCAGTCCAACTTCGGCTGCCACGGCAACTCCGGCGGGATGGACCGCTCGGACCGGGTGCAGGTGCTGAACAACACCATCGGCCCCAACGTCGCCGCCGAGCACGTGGACGCCAAGGAGGGCACCGTGGGCGGCGTGATCCGGGGCAACCGGTTCAACGGCCAGGGCATGTCGGGATCCAACTCCGCCGACTCGTGGGTCGACGCCAAGGGCAACGGCTACCTCATCGAAGGCAACACCGGCACCTTCCGGTCGCCCGGCACGTTCGCCAACGGCTACGAGACGCACAATCTGATCGACGGCTACGGCTGCGGCAACATCTGGCGCAACAACACGTCGGATCTCGGCGGCGTGGGCAGGTACGCCATCTACATCACCTCGACGTCGAGATGCTCCTCGAACCCCAACGTCGTGCACTCGTCCAACACCGTCACCAATGCGGTGAACGGGCTGACCAACGTTCCCACCACTCCGTAACGCGACCCCCAGTGCGGGCCCGACCGGCGACGGAACCAGGAACCGGTTGGGCTCGCACGAGGGCACGCTGGCGTACCGGGTTGGGCCGGTTGAGCCCGGGGCCCGGGCGCTCAGTCGGCGGCGGCGAGGGGCCGCCGTCTGTTCAGAACCACTGCCGTACGACGACTCCCGCGCCGCCGCCGTTGTCGCCCAGGTTGGTGTCGTTGAAGGTGAAGACCAGGTGCGGCGCCGGGTCGCCGTTGCTGGAGAACAACATGCAGCCGCTGTCGGTGCCGACCGGGAACCACGAGCTGGATCCGTAGATCCGGCTGGTCTTCTCCACCCACATCGAGCCCCCGGTGACGCGGGCGATGAGGGCGTACCGGGGGGCACCGGGTGCCGGCCATCCGCCGGCGGTGGGAGCGGCAGGTAGCTCGCCGGCGATGCTCTTGGTGGTGCCCCAGCGGTCGATCTGGACGCTCCCCTGGGCCCGCACCCGGAAGGCGTCACCGTGGATGACGCTGATGGGCGACGACCACGTCGTCTGCTGGCTGCCCGGCGCGGGCCAGGCGGCCGGGTCCTGGTGCTGCGGCGTGGTCGAGTCGTAGCAGCTGTCCAAAGCGGTGTCGGCCGCCGCCGGGCCGGCGGGTAGAAGCATGACCGTGAGAGTCAGGACGAACGCGGTGACGGTCGAGATGATCGTTCTGGTCCGCATGGCGGCTCCTGTCGGAGAACCCGCCGACAGCAGCCGCTGACGGTGGAGCCCGTTGTGCCATCCCGACAAACAACGTGTGGCCTGCCGCGCCGCCGCGTGCGCCTCAATCGGACGTGGTCCGGTCAGTCTTGTCTCCGCGTTCCTGCTGCTGGTTCTGGTTCTGTCGCAGGGCTTCCTCGAGTTGGTCTTCGAGGATGATGATCCGGCAGGCGGCCTCCAGGGCGAGGCCCTCGTCGACCATCTCGCGGGCCCGGGCGGCCAGGCGCAGTTGGTAGCGGGAGTAGCGGCGGTGCCCTCCGGCAGAGCGGTGCGGGTTGATCAGTTTCGCCTCGTCCAGGCGGCGCAGGAAGTCCTGCGTGGTGCCGAGCATCTCCGCGGCCTGGCCGATGGTGTAGGCCGGGTAGTTTTCGTCGCCGAACATGTCATCCGGGTTTTGCCCCATGTCACCTCCACGTCGAGGGCCCCGGCGCTTTCGCGCCGGGGCCCAGGGTTACGGGTCAGAACACCATCTGCCGACAGGAACGTCGGTTTGTCATATCCGCACCAGCCGCCATTGACGGCTTCGGGTGCGAGGATCGCATAAGCGTGACCGGAGACCACCTCTCGTTCGATGGAAACTGCGGTGTCCGCCGAGCCTCGAATGCCGGACGGCGGGCGATCCAACGGTGTTGCGGCCCTCCCTTTCCTCTGCTTCCTCTTCCTGTGCTGTCGTACGGTCCGCCGGTGCCGGAGCCCACGCGACTTCATGGCCCCTGCACGTACGGCGAACATCAGGTGAAGCCCCGAAAGAGCCTTGGCCCCACCTGCGGTCCCGGCGCGTATCCCGTCGGGATCGACGTGCTTCCACTGCCTATCCGAAAACGATGAGGATCGTTTTCGCCTTCCGCCGCCCGTCGTGACCTCACGGCCGGGCGGTCCGTCTGCGTCTTGACGGATCTTTGCTCTCGACTTGAGCAAGAGTATTCCATGCCGCCGAGGATGTCTAGTCCGTTCAGCAGAGATTTCCTGTCGCCACCCGGGGCGCTGGTCCACCGCCGCATCCTGCCGCGGCGTCAGCGGGTGGGGCAACGGTCCGGGCAACGGCAGCGTCCGCCGTAGCGTCGGAGGCGTGCCGTCACAGGTACGGTCACCCCCGGTCCACCACAAGACGCACACATGCGGCAGCCACGTACCTCGGGAACAAGCCGGCGTTGACCCAGAACCAGCGATCACTTCCGCCGCAGGCCGAGTAGTAACCCCCGCTCTCGCTCGAACACGCCGACGAGAGCCACTCGCCGGGGTAGAGGTAGAAGTCGGGTGGGCCGTCGACGGACTTCTCACCCCGTACCGCCACCGTCCCCGACCTGGGTGTGACGGAGCAGGTCTTCGCGCTGGCCGGGCTACTGACGACGACCACCGAGGCGGTGAGTAACGTCAGCGTCGCGGCGATCCTCCCGACGAGGCGTCTTTTCGATGTCACGTCGCACACTCCTCTCCATCGCAATTCATCGCGGCGCAGCGCAGTTGTACGCATCCATGATCATGATCATGTCGGCGGTCCCGATGTTGCCGGCCAGATGGGCGTACTCGCCTGGGAACACGCAGTAGGTCGTGCCGTTGGTGAAGTGGATCAGGGCGCCGTCGTCGTTCCGGCTGTTGTAGACGGAGTAGGCGCCATAGCTGCGCGATCCCAACCGCTGCCAGGAGCCCTTGTCCTGGAAGGTGGCGGTTGGCCGCTCCGCGTTCGCGTCGGCGAGTGTCTTGTAGAAGCAGACACGTGGGTAGTTGCAGCCGTTCCGAGTGTCAGCCTGCACGGGAGCAGCGAACGTCACCGTCAGCATCGCCAGTAGGCCGCTCACGGCGCCGAGCCTCATCACAGACCTAGCCGTCTTTCGCACCTGGTTCCCTCCGGATGGTCTTCGGGTGATCTCGAACAGAGGTCTGGGAGACGTGCCTGCTCACTCCCGACATCACCATCTTCGAAGGCGGTGCGGCGCCGAGCCAGGCGGTCGACCGGCAGTTGACCGGCAGTCGGTCGGCGTGCGACGCGACGTTTCCGCGCGTGCCCCTCGACACCGCACCTCATCGATTTCGACCGATGCGGCGATGGTCGTCCGACCTGCCGGTGTGCCACAGTCGTCGGTGTCGTCGGTGTCGTCGAGCGCGCCGGAAGGGCGAATGGAATGTTCGGTGAGTTGATCCGTTCTCATCGGCAGCGGTCGGGCATCACCCAGGAGGAGCTGGCGCACCGCTCCGGGGTGAGTGTCCGCAACATCCGTGACATCGAAGCAGGTCGAGTACTCGGACCCCGCCCGAGCACCGTACGCCGGTTGGCGGCGGCCCTCCCGCTCGACGCCCAGGGCCGCGACCATCTGGTTTCCTGCGCTTTCTCGGGCCCCGACCCGGGTCCGGACGATCCGGTGTCGTCTGCGGCGGCAGCGCGTCCGGTGCCCGCCCAGCTCCCGCCAGCTCTGCCGAGCTTCGCCGGGCGCAGCGAACACCTCGCGCAACTCGACGCCGCACTGTCGGGGCCTTCGGCCACGCTCATCTGCGTCGTCACCGGCCCGGCCGGGGTCGGGAAGACCACGCTCGCCACGCACTGGTCGCAGTCGGTCGCGGCGGAGTTCGCGGACGGGCAGCTCTATGCCAACCTCGGCGGTTTCGGACCTGCACAGACCGCCGTCGCGCCGGCTGACGCGCTTCGTGGTTTCCTCACCGCCCTGGGAGTTCCGCCGCCGCTTCATCCGGTGAATCTGACCGAGCAGATAGCGCTCTACCGCAGCCTGCTCGCCACCCGCCGGGTCCTGATCCTGCTCGACAACGCCCGTGACGAGTCGCAGGTGCGCCCGCTGCTGCCGGGTTCGTCGCACTGCCGAGTCGTGGTCACGTCCCGTGATCTGTTGACCGGCCTGGTGGTGAGTGAGGGCGCTTGTCCCGTGCCGCTCGACCTGGTCGGCCCGGCCGACGCTCGGCTGATCCTCGCCAGTCGGATCGGCGCGGACCGGGTACGGGCGGAGCCGGCCGCGGTGGCGACCGTGCTCGCACACTGTCACCAGTTGCCGCTCGCCCTCGCCATCGTCTCCGCCCGGCTGGCCACCCGACCGGCCCTCCGGTTGGCAGCGATCGCCGAGGACGTCAGCAGACTCGGCCCGCTGGACGCGTACGCCGACGACGATCCGCTCATCGACGTACGGACCGTCCTGTCGTGGTCCTACCGTTCCCTGCCAGTGCCGGCGGCGCGGATGTTCCGGCTGCTCGCCCTGCACCCGGGTCCCGACCTGAGCGTCGAGACGGCGGCCAGCCTGAACGCCGTCCCGTCCCGCGAAGCGCACCGCCTCCTGACCGATCTGACGCGCCGGCATCTGGTGGAGCACCGCGGGCCCAACCGGTACGCCCAGCACGACCTCATCCGTGCCTACGCGACCGAGTTGGCGGAGCAGACGGATCCGCCAGCGCTGCGACGTGCCGCGCGGCAGCGGATGTTCGACTCGCTCCTGCACCGCGCCTCGGTCGCCGCCGGACACCTCGAACCGCACCGGGAACCTCCGCCCGGATCCGCGCCGGGGGCGCCGGAGCAGGTCGGCGACGGCTCCAGCCGGGCACCGGCCGACAGCGCTCGGGCGGCTGATTGGTTCGGGGAGGAGCGACGTGGACTCCTGGCCCTGATACGGTCCGCCACCGAGAACGGCTTCGACCAGCACGCCTGGCGGCTCGCGACCGCGTTCACCACCTTCCTGCAACGGCAGGGCCACTGGCACGACCAGGTCGCCGCGCAGCGGCTGGCGCTCGCGGCAACCATACGACTGGCCGACGAGCCGGGACAGGCGCTCTGCCACCGTGGGCTCGCCCGTGCTCTGCTGCGGCTGGGGCAACGGGACCGAGCGGAGGCCCACCTCGATCGCTCTCTGAAGCTGGCCGGTCGACACGGCGACGTGGTCGGCCAGGCGCGTACCCGGCACAGCCTCGGCTACCTGGCGCAAGAACGGGGAAACCATGTGTCGGCCCTGTGGAACCACCGGAGGGCGCTACGCCTGTTCACCCGGGCGGCGCACGAGCCCGGTCGGGCGGTGACCATGAACAGCATCGCCTGGAGCCTGGCCGAACTCGGGCGACATCGCTCGGCGCTACCGGTCGCGGAAGCGGCCCTCACCGTGTCGCGGAGACTGGGCGACCGGCACGCGGAGGCAGAAGTGCTGGACACCATGGGCTACATCCACGTGGGCATCGGGGAGTACGCGACGGCCACGACACGCTACGCGGAGGCGGTCGAGCTGTTCCGCAGCCTCGGCGAGCGGCAACTCAGTGCCGACACCTGGCGCCGGCTCGCCGAGGTGCATGCCCGGACCGGCCACCACGTGGCAGCGGACCGGGCGAGCCGGGCAGCCGCATCCCTGCAGTCCATGCTCGATCGGATCCGGCCGCTGCCGCACCCCGTGGCCGCCGGTGACGGCGGGATCGCCTCGACCGGCGAGGACTGACCGATCAGGCGGTCGGTGTGCGGGGCTGGTAGCCGTGCCATTCACCACGTCCCGGTGGCGCCGCCTCCACCGGACGCGCCGCCGCCACCGCGGTAGTCCGAGCCGCGCGCGAGGCGCGTGGGGCACGGCACCGCGACCCGGCGCAGGATGTCCCGGGCGGCCCGTCCGCCCGACTGCAACGCACCCTCCATGTAGCCGAAGAAGCCCGACGACGTCTGCTCACCGGCGAAGTAGAGGTGCCCGTGGTGCGGCTGGAGCTGCGCCGGGAAGATCCGGGCGGCCTGGCCGACGGTGGGGACGGCGTAACCGGTCATGATGTGGGGAACGGCCGGCCAGTTGACGAAGAGCGTCCCGGTGGGCTGTCCGTGCGGGAACATCGTGGCGACCCTGCCCGGGTAGTCGGCCTGACGCTGCACGAACTGCCCGCCGGAGAAGACGGACAGGGCGTACGGCCCCTGCGCCGGATCCGGCCGCGCCGCGGTGTACACCAGTCCCTGGTTGTCGGTGCCCTCCCACAACGATCCCATCTCGTCCCACCGCGCTCCCGGGTACCGCTCCGGAGCCTGCTGCTGCTCCCAGAACCGGGTCGGGTAGCGGGTGATGAACTTGACCGCCGGTCCGTGGGTCAACGTCCGGCCGGCGGCCTGCAACGGTGGGGTGACGGTCAGGCCGTTCCAGACCGTGGGCGGCGCGGTGAGCACGACGTAGTCGTACCGGGAGGCGCCGGTCGTCACCTGCCCGCCCGGCCGGCGTTGCCGGAAGGTGACGGCGACCGGTGGCACGAGAGCCGGCTCGATGTGGACGGCGGTGACCGCCGTGTCGAGGCGGATCAACCCGCGCCGGTGCAGGTCGGCGGCGAGGGCGGCCCCGAGAAGGTCGTTGCCGCCGACGCAGCGGTGCGTCTCGGTGGAGAGCCAGTACCCGAGCATGCCGGGCGGGTCGCTGCCCATCCGGGCCGCGCTGATCGAGCCGATCAGCCCGAGGAAGCTCTGCTGGACCGTCGGGGCGCAGTTGTCGTTGCCGAGGGTGAAGGCGAACCACTGCCGGGCGAGCGGGCCGGGCTGCCGGCCGCCCAGCGCCAGCGCGAGCCCCTGGTCGACCGAGAGCCGGTCCCAGGCGGGCGCGGATGGATCCAGCCACGGTTCGGTCTCGCTGACGGTGACGGCGAGCGCGCCGAGTCGGCGTTGGAGCAGGGCGACCTCGGTGTCCATCCGCCGCCGCTGGGAGGGGGTGACGTCCCGGCCCTGGAACCGGAGCCGGGCGCCCGGGTACTCACGGATCTTCTGCAGCGGCAGACGGAAGCGGTCGGCCAGCAGCACCCAGAGCGGATGGTTCTCCCCGATCAGCTCGGCTCCGGCCTCCACGTAGTGGGGGCGGACGAACGCACGGTCGGTGATCACCCGGCCGCCGACCCGGTTCGACGCCTCGAAGACGGTGACCTGCACCCCACACCGGTCGAGGTACCAGGCCGCCATCAGCCCGGCGAAGCCGGCCCCGACGACCGCCACCCGCACGCCCCGGTCGGGCAGGCACAGCCGTCCCCGGGCTTCGAGGAACCAGTCCGGCGTCAGCCCTCGCCGGCGGGCCTCGTCCTGCTTCTCGCGGGAGCGCCGGTGGCGTTCCTCCTCGTCGAGGTAGTCGTCGTCGCCCGGCGGGACGTGGGCGGAGCGCACCATGGCGAGCCGCTCAGACGAAGCTGGGCAGGGTGCCGTCCGGCTGGAGCCAGACGAGGGTGGTCGGCAGGGTGAACTCCCAGGGCTCGCCCTCCGGGACGGCACCGTTCAGGTCGTCGGTCTGGTTGCGGAACTCCTCGGCGAGCGAGACGTAGAGGTCGGAGTCGAGGGTGGGCGGGTCGCCGCCGCCCCACACCTTGTCGGCGAGGTCGGTGGCCCGGGACTGCAACAGGTAGAGCACCGCGTCGACGTACGCGATCGGCACCGGCACCACGACGCGGCAGGAACCGGCGGTGAGGAACCGCTGGAACAGCGGGTCCGGGTCCGCGACACCGGTGAGCTGCACCCACTTCCGCTTGCTGCCCCAGAAGTACGGGTAGAACAGGTAGGTCATCTGCTCCCACTCGAAGGCCTGCTCGAAGAACTGCACGACCGGTCCCTCACGCAGCGCCTCCAGCACGTCGACCTCGGGGTGGTGGGTCGGTGCGTCGGGTGGATCGGTGACCGCCCCGAACTGCCCGAAGTGCTGGCCGGTCATCATCGTGATGCAGAGCTTCTTCAGTTCCGTCTGCTCGATCTGCCGGTTGAGCGCCGGGTTCTGACCCACCACGGCCGCGTCCCGCGCCGCCTGGTTCGCCGTGGCCAACTTCTGGTCGTACGCCGTCTGGAGCGCCTGGTACGCGGCCTGGATCTTGTCGTACGTCTGGTGCTGCCACCTGGCGTACGCGGCGTCGTCCCGGCGGCACACGCCCTGCACGTTCAACGCGAACGCCCGCACGTCGTACGCGGCCACGCCGACCGCGACCGACCCGGTGGCCGTGCCGGGCAGCGTGCCTCCGGCTCCACCCGCGGCCACCGCCGGGCGGGTGACGAGTCGGGCGTGGCCCCCGCTCCCGTCGTTGACGACGGTGTAGATCCGCCCGCCCACCTGCACCGTGAGCTTCGGGTAGTTCGTCCAGAGCACCGAGACGGCGATCTCGTGCGACTCCAGCCGATAGCCCTCGGGCACCACGAAGTCCTTGCTCGTCATGGCGATCGACTTGCCCTCGTCGAGGCCGTCCTTCATCAGCGAGGTGCTGATGTAGGTCGTCGCCGGGGGCGGCGGCGTCAGTCCGGTGGCACCGTACCGGGCCGCGTACCGCCGGTAGTTGTCCTCGCTCAGGTCGTCGGCGGCCAGCCGGCTCCAGTACCGCCGAGGCAGGAAGGGGGTCAGGTCGTTGAGGAACGGCGCCGGCGGCTGCGCGTCCACCTCGACGGGGGTGCCGGACCGCGCCGCCCGGTAGAAGGCGGCCGGCTCCGGAACGACGAACTCCAGCAGCAGGCGGGAGCCGTAGTTGTGGACCTGGGCCCGGTACCGCTTGTCCACCCAGCGGTAGACCCCGACGACGTGCTCGGCGCCGCCGGTGTTGTCGACGCCGTGGGTGCTCGTCTCCTCCGTCTCGTCGGTCGTGGTGGCCGTCCGCGACCGGAGCGTCTTGACCTGGACCTTCGTGACCGACCGCTCGATCACCTCCCGCGCGAAGGTGCTCGACGCCTTCTGGCTCTCCTCCTTGGAGGTGGAGTACGCGAAGTCGCCGGAGGCGGTGGCGACCACCGGCCCGTACGAGGCGGTCACCTGGAGCCCCGCGCGGACGCTCATGTCCTCCTTGATGGTGTTGCCGGCTTCCCGCTTCAACTCGTACCGGTCGGTCGACTGGGTGTCCCGCTCGGACACCCGGGTCTCCTCCTCCGAGGAGACCAGCGTGACCTGGGTGCGGTGCAGCGTCCGGTGCACCCGCGACTTCGACTCCCGGGCCAGCACGTTCTCGATGTACGCCACCTCGCCCGGCTGGTACGCCAGCAGCGTCTGCTTGACCACCTTGAGGTCGCCGATGCCCAGCGGACGGATGCGCCCGTGCACGTCCACGTCGGCGGCGGTGCCCGGGTCGACTGGGGCCGGCGTGGGAGCGGGCGGCGTCGGCAGCGGGAACGGGAAGACGAGCTCCCCCGATTCGACGAGGTCGGCCAGCGCGTCCTGGAACGCCGGGTCCCCGGCCCGGCTGAGCGCCCGCTCCCCCAGGCCCGCGAGGTGGCGGTCGAGGGTGTGGCGCGCCTCCACGACCGGTGTGTCCGTGCCGATCTCCACCCGGTCGAGGAAGGTCGCGACCCGGGGCGCCAGGTCGGCGCCGAGGACCTCCCCGGCCGACACGGTGGTGCTCATCGACAGGTTCTGCCGGGACAGCTCCCCGAACGAGGTGACCGGACCGCTGGCCGTCCGCGGGTGGGCCGCCGTCGCCCCGCCGAGCCGGTCGAGCAGGTCGCGGGTCATCCGTACCTCGTCCACGATCCGACCGGCGGCCTCCGCGGCGGACCGGTCGGCCCCGCTCGCCGGGGTCTCCGGAGTCGCCGTCGCGACCCGGCCGCTGGCCCTCGGCGGACGCAGGATCTCGTCGATCTCCGGCGCGATCGCCGGGGTGGCTCCGAGCGCCCGCAACGCCAGCCGCCGGCTGGGGTTGGGGGTGTCGGCCAGGAGTCGCAGGAAGTGCAGCGCGCGCAGGGCCGCGGTCGGTGCGTCCAGCCGGACGCCGGCCCCCGGGCCGGTGGCGTGTGCCACGTAGAGGGCGTCCCAGAGCTGGTCGGACCGCCGCCGGTCGTTCGGGTCGACGTCGGCGAGCCCGGCGTCGCCGACGAGCTGCGCCGCCGGCGGCACCGGCTCGGCCGGCCGGAGCGACGTGTACGCCTGGACGAGGCGACGGCGTCCGTCGACGAGCCCGGCGAACGGCGTCAGGTCGAGCTGGGACCAGCCCCGCACCGCCAGGTCGCGGGACGAGTACTGCTTGGCGAAGGCGACGAGCTTCTTGCGGTCGGCGGCGTCGGCCGCCCGCGGGTCGCGGATCACCACGACCCGGCCCTCCTGCTCGGTCGCGAGCTGGATCGGGCGCACGGCGACGAACGTGAAGACCTCGGACGGCGTGATGGCCATGCCTCATGGTGGGCCCGCCTCGACGAGCGCGGCACGGCTCTGTCGGTAGCCCGTCAGGGCTGTGTCGGAAATGCGGATCCCACCAACGGGTTCACCCGGCGAGGGAAACGCTCATCGACCGACGGGCCGTCCCGATACTGCCGTCCTGCTGCGAGGCTACAAGAGATCGGGTCGCGGCGGCCGTGCGGCGCACTATCAAAATGGTGCGGGTCCGCGGCCTGCCAACGACACCAGCACCTGCGTGGCGAGGAGCTTGCGTATGCCGGTGACGGCGACTGCCCCTATCCGATCGTAGGGCAGTTCCAGTTGCAGCCCTTCGACTGCGTTGCGAAGGTCCGTCGTGATCTCGTCCGGACGGAAGGTGCCGCCCCAGCCGTTGAGTCCTCCGCGCTGGTTGGTAGCGAGAGACGCCATACCGGATATGCATACTCCGTCGGCCAGGATCAGCCTCGCAGGACCCGAGTAGGCCGGCGTCATAGTCATCAACCCTTCAGGGTGTAAGACGTCGTCGGGAAGCTTCTGCGACGGCGATGAGGAATCCGGCTCGTCAGCATACGGGTCGAACCGATCAGACGTTTTCGCGATGCTGTGGCGCGAGCGCGTGGAACGCCGAACGGCGGCCCGCTGAACCAGTCGGGCCGCCGTTCGGCGAGTGTGCATCAGAGCGGGCGGATGTTCTCCGCCTGCGGGCCCTTCTGGCCCTGGGTGATGTCGAACTCCACCTTCTGGTTCTCGTCGAGGCTGCGGAAGCCGCTCGCCGAGATCGCGGAGAAGTGGGCGAACACGTCGGCGCCGCCGTCGTCCGGGCTGATGAAGCCGAAGCCCTTGTCGGCGTTGAACCACTTCACGGTACCTGTAGTCATGTCTACTCCTTCGCAGGCTGTCAGAGACCGCACAGTGCGGACCCCTACGCCGCCGCGTTGATCACCAGCGTCGAAACGACACGAAAAACGAAAAGCGCCTGGACGGGTTTCAGATACCCATCAGGCGCCAGAAACGTCTACGGAAATCAAAACTGCAACTGGGCTACCGTAGCACATTCGCTGGCGACTGGGACAACACGTCGCACGCCATCTGCGCCACCCCGTAACGGCCACCGCGCTCGGCGGGGCCGTCCGGTTCCGCCGGACGGCCGCACCGGGCGTCGCCACGGGCAACGGAGCCATGTGCCGACCAAGGCTCCGCCCACCGGTCAGCCGCTTCGGCGGTTACCCCACTGGCGCGGGCTCTCGACCGAGCCCCGGCCGCCGAAGCGCTGACCCTTTCCAGACGGTTGAGGCGAGGCAACCTTGCCCTTCGCGCGCCGGGCAGCCCGATTCGGGTAAACGGCAGGCTCACCGGCCTCGGCCTCGGCCTCGGCCTCGGTGTCGGTCTCGGTGTCGGTCTCGGTCTCGGTTGGCGTGTCCGCATCCTCGGCACGGGTGCCTTGAACGGGCTCGGGCTCCGGCATCGGTATCTCCCTGGATTCGTCGGGTGCCCCGCGGACCATCGCCAGCCGGCGGACGCGGACTGCTCGACGCCGGTGTGGGCGCCTTGACGGTACTGCAACGCCGAGCTCGTCCGATCGACGGTCCGCCTGCCCGGTGCCCCTCAGGTCCTTGGCCCCCGGACGGACCCGTTTCCACGGTGGTGACCAGCTGTACCGTCGTCGACGTCGCATCAGATGGTCCCGCTCGGTTGCTCTGCGCCGGTCGATGCTCGTTGAACTCGGGTGGCTGCGTTCTCGCATTCGTTGTCGGACCCGCCCGCTAGCATCGCCGCGATCGCCAACGGGAGGGAGGGTGCCATGGCGCAGGGCGACGTCCCCATGTTCGTCGACAGGGACCTGCGGGGCGCCCGGTTCACCAGGTCGACGTTGGCCGGTGCGGTGATGCGCGGCGTCGACGTGCGCGGGATCGATATCGATGCGCCGTGGCTGGCGGACGGTGCGCTGCTGATCAACGGTGTCGACGTCGTGCCGCTCGTCGAGGTCGAACTCAACCGGCGGTTTCCCGGGCGCGAACTGAAGCATGCCAGAGATCCCGACGGCCTGCGCACGGCGTGGGCGGCGCTCGAACGGGCTTGGGCAGCCGCGATCGACCGGGTCGAGTCCATGCCCGAGGGCACCGCCGACGTCTCGATCGATGGCGAGTGGTCCTTCGCGCAGACCCTGCGGCACCTCGCGTTCGCCACCGACGCATGGCTCGGCAAGGCGATCCTGCGCCTGCCGCAGCCCTTCCATCCGCTCGGGCAGCCGCACGCCGAGTACGAGACGGACGGGCTCGACATGTCGGTCTTCGCCACCGAGCGGCCCGACCTCGCCGAGGTGCTCGAGCTGCGCGCCGGGCGGCAGGCCATGGTGCGGGACTTCCTCGCGAGCGTCACGCCGGACCTGCTCGCCGAGCCTCGGCCGACCGCGTGGTCACCTGAACACGAGGAGCCGGTCCTGCACTGTCTCCACGTGATCTTCGACGAGGAGTGGGAGCACCTCCGCTTCGCACTGCGCGACCTCGACGCGCAGGAATAGGGGCCCGGGTGGAGACGTGGACCGACCTCCACCGGAGGCCGTGCCCGCTCGGCCATGACCGGGCAACTGCGGACGGGCCGATGTTCCCCGGCCCGTCCGCAGCGCCCGACCTGGTCGCGGCGCCCTACGGCTGCATCTCGTACGCGCCGGCGAGCGCCTCGACCTGCGCCCAGACGGCAGCGGTGCGGGACGCGTCCGGAATCGGGCGGCGCAGGTGCGCCACCGCCCAGGCGGCCTGCGCCTCGGTGGTGGCCGCCTTGCCGTGCAGCTCCGTCGCGAAGGCGGAGAAGTCACCGACGAGTACCGCGAAGATCTCGTCGAGCAGGTGGCGATCCAGGGCGGTCAGCTCGGCCTGCTCCAGGATCAACTGACCGTAGACGACCAGCGCGAAGAGCTGGCCGAGGGTGAGCAGGAAGTCCAGGTCGCGCTGCTGATCCTCATCCGGGGCGTGTGCACGCAGCAGTGCGCGGAGTCCGTCGGCCTGTTCCCGGAGCACCGCGACGTTCGGGATGTCGGCGTACGCGTCGTACGCGCTGCGCCAGTCGTGGAACCGGACCGCCCCGAGGCCGCGGGCGGGCCCCTGCCGGAAGAGGAACTCGTCGTCGGCGGGGTCCTGACGGGTCGGCACCGGCGGAAAGTCGGCCGGTTGGAACAGGTAGTTCGGCATGAACTTCACGATCAGGGCGAGGTTGACGTGCACGGTGCCTTCGAGCTTCGGCAGGCCACGGATGTCCTTGGCGGCCTTGTCGAAGTAGGTGTCCGCCTCGAAGCCCTTCGCGGCGATCACGTCCCACAGCAGGTCGATCACCCGCTCACCCTCGGTGGTGACCTTCATCTTCGTCATCGGGTTGAACAGCAGGTATCGCCGGTCGTCGGGGCTCGCCGACCGGAAGTAGTCGACGGCGCGGTCGCTGAACAGCTTCATCGCGACCAGTCGGGCGTACGCGTCGGTCAGCTCCCGCCGCACGTGCGGGAAGTCGGTGACCTGCTTGCCGTAGAGCACCCGCCGGTGCGCGTGGGTGACCGCCTCGTACATCGCGTGCTCGCAGATGCCGATGGACGCGGTGCAGAGGTTGAACTTGCCGACGTTGACGGTGTTGAGCGCGGCGTCGAACGCAGCCCTGCCCGTGTGCAGCACGTCCTCGGCGCGTACCGGGTAGTCCTCCAGTCGGAACTCGCTGACGTACATCTGCCCGTTCACGACGTTCCTGACCAGGCGGTAGGCGGGGTGGCGGCTGTCCGCGGCGAAGAAGACGTAGCCGTCGGGCCCCTCGACGTCGGCGCGGCGGCCGAAGACCGAGACGAGGCCGGCGACGTTGCCGTTGCCGATGTAGTACTTGCCGCCGTTGGCCCGGAATCCGCCCGCGCCGTCCGGCGTGAGGATCATGTCGGTGGAGTAGATGTCGGCGCCGTGGCTGCGCTCGGACAGGCCGAACGCCATGACGTGACCGTCGGCGAGCAACCGGGCCGCGTGGGCGCGGGCGTCCGCGTTCGCGCTCTGCCACACCGGCCCGAGACCCAGGACGGTCACCTGCCAGGTGTACCAGTAGCCCAGACCGTAGAAGCCGAGGATCTCGCTGAGCGCTGCGTTGCGCGCGGTGTCCCAGCGTCTGTCCGCCGCCCCGCCGCCATCGGCTGCCGGCGTCAGGAACGTCGCGAACAGGCCCTCCTTCGCGGCGAAGTCCAGGAAGTCGCCGTACCAGGCCCGATCGTTGTAGCTGTCGACCAGCGCCTTCTTGCCGCGATTCTCGAAGAAGTCGACAGTGGCGCGGAGCAGCCTGCGGGTCTCGTCGTCGAGGTGCGCGGGGTCGTAGGTACGCGGGTTCAGCAACAACGGGTTCGCCATGGGGGCATCGCCTTCCTGGGGAGTCACCGGCCGAGGCCGTGGAGGGTTTCGAGGACGTCGTCGAGCCAGTCGAGGACCATCCGCTCGTACGCGACGCCGCCCCGCAGCACGACGTGCTGCAACCGCTGGCCCGCGTCGAGCTCGCCGGCGTCGAGAAAGTCACGCCGCTCGCCCGTGACGTAGCGGTGGAGTGTGGCTTCGTGGTCGGCGCGGTACCGCTCGACCTCGGCGATCAGCGCAGCCCGGCCGGCATCGTCGTCGAACGCCGCGCCGCGGATCTTCACGGCCAGTTCGTGGCGGACCGTCTCCGGCTGGACGGGCTCCCGCAGCCACCCGGTGAGAACCTCCCGGCCGGTCGCGGTCACGGAGTAGCACCTCTTGTCGGGGCGCCCGTCCTGGCCGATCTCCTCGGCGGTGACCCAGCCGTCGGCCTCCATCCGCCGAAGGACGCGATAGATCTGCTGGTGGGTGGCGGTCCAGAACCGGCCGATGGAGCGCTCGAACCGCCGCGCCAGCTCGTAGCCGGACCCGGGCTGCTCGAGCAGCGAGACGAGGATCGCGTGTTCCAGTGCCACACCCGTGATCCTGCTATGCAACTCGTTGCATAGCAACCTCGAGGACGTTCTCAGCCGGTACGGGTGACGTGTCAGCCGGGCGCAGGGGTCCGCCGTCCGCGCGCCGGCGTCAGGATCGCGGTGACCACGGCGGCGACGACCGCGACGACGGCGCCGGTGGCGAAGCCGCGGGTGAACCCGGCGGTGCCGGCGCCGGCGATGCTCACCGCCGCCATCGACGACACCACGGCGGCACCGAGCGAGGCGCCGAACTCGTGGAAGGTGCTGACGATGCCGGAGGCCAGGCCCGCCTCCTGGGGTTCCACCTGGCCGAGAGCCGTGGCGGAGGCGACCACGAAGAGGATCCCGGTGCCGGCGGCGGCGACCGCCACTCCGATCACCATGACCGCGGTGCCGGCCCACAACGCGGGGGCCGTCATGCCGGCCGCGGCGAGCAGCAGGCCGCCCACACCCAGCGCGCGGGGGCCGGCGCGGCCGATCAGACCTCCTGCGGCGTTGGCGCCGATCATGGTCGCCACGGCCACCGGCAGGAAGAACAGGCCGGTGGCCAGCGGGCCGTGGCCCCGGTAATCCTGCAGGTAGAAGGTGCCGAGGAAGAACACCATGATCATGAGTGCGGTGGCGACCGTGATGAGCAGCGTGCCCGTCGCCACCGGGCGCCGGATGAGCAGCCGCAGGTTCATCAGCGGACTGGGGGCGGTCAGCTGACGGGCGACGAACGCGACGTAGAGCACCGCCGCCACGGCCACCAGGACCGCCGTCGTCGCCGTGGCCCAACCCCGGTCCCCGGCCTGGACCAGAGCGTAGATCACGACCCCGGTCGCGGCGGTGACCAGGACGGCGCCGGGTACGTCGAGCCGGCCGGATCGCGCCGGGGCGGGCTCCCGCGGCAGCTGAGCGCGCAGGACGACCAGCAGGACCAGACCCACGGGCACGTTGACGAAGAACACCCAGGGCCAGCCGGGCCCCGCCGTCAACAGGCCGCCGAGCAGCACACCGATCGCGGCGCCGCCGCCACCGAGCCCCGCCCAGATACCGAGCGCCTTGTTGCGCTCCTCGCCGTCGAAGATGGTGACGATCAGTGACAACGCGGCGGGCGACAGCAGCGCCGCCGCCAGCCCTTGCGTGACGCGACCGGCGAGCAGCACGGGACCCGCCG
Organism: Micromonospora sp. BQ11; assembly: GCF_052068135.1. Lineage (NCBI taxonomy): Bacteria > Bacillati > Actinomycetota > Actinomycetes > Micromonosporales > Micromonosporaceae > Micromonospora > Micromonospora sp. BQ11. Next base: position 404,160 of record NZ_JBQHDB010000003.1, read on the forward strand.
CGGCCAGCCCGGCGACAAGCGACGCCGCCGCGAACAGCAGCAGTCCGATCAGGACCATCCGACGGGCGCCGAACAGATCGGCCACACGTCCGCCGAGCAGCAGGAGCCCGCCGAAGGCGAGGGTGTAGCCACTGACCACCCAGGTCAGGGCCTCGCGCTCCAGACCGAGGTCCGCACCGATGTGCGGCAGGGCGATGGCCACCACGGTCACGTCCAGGATCAGCATGAGCTGGGCGATGCCCACCAGCCACAGGATCCGCCAGCGCCGGGGGTCCGGGCCCGCCGCTGCGGGCGGGTCGGTCAGGTCGGGGGTGGTCGAGGTTCCGCCTTCGGTCATGGCGCTCAACTCCCTTCGCTAAGGTGAACAGCCGTGTTCGGGTTGAGAGTCCGACCCTAACTCATACACCCCTGTACGGCTTAGAAGGAGTGTGATGTCCAGCTCCGCCACCGAGCCGGCCCGCCGAGCCGACGCGCAGCAGAACATCGAGAAGATCCTCGAGGCGGCGATCACCTGCCTGAGCCGCAGCAGCGGCGCCAGCGTGAGTCAGATCGCGCAGGCCGCCGGAGTGGGGCGGGTGACCCTGTACGGGCACTTCCCCTCCCGCGAGGCGCTGGTCGAGGCGGCCCTGGTGCGACTGCTGGCGCGGGGCGAGCAGGTGCTCGCGGGCATCGACCTGACCGGTGACCCCCGGCCGGCGCTGCGCGCGCTGATCGAGTCCGGCTGGATGCTGATGGCGCAGGCGAGCGCGGTGCTCGAAGCCGCGCAGGCGATCCTGCCGCCGGGGCGGGTGCACGAACTGCACGCCGAGCCCGAGCGACGCGTCCATGCGCTGATCCGCCGCGGCCAGGCCGAACGCGTCTTCCGGACCGATCTTCCGGCGAGCTGGCTGGCCGGCGTCCTGTACCACCTGATGAAGGGCTCCGCGGCCGACGTCGCCGCCGGCCGCGTCGACCCCGCCGACGCCCCCCGACTCATCGCCGAGACGATCCTGGCCGCCTACGCGCCCCCACCGCCCGGCCGTCCCGGACCTACGGGCCCCGGCTGACCCGTGGACGTCCGGCACCGATCCATGGGTGCGCACCTTCGTGCGGTGCATGGTCCGCACCTTCGAGGCCTGCCCGCGCGGTCGCCCCCGGATAGCGTCCACCAGAGACCAGTTCGGGGCGCACGGACGCCGATGCCGTGCCGCTCGTACCGCCGGCGGGCGACAACCGGTCAACTGGCCCATCGACGCAGGAAGGAGGTAGCGCCATGGCGTTCGACGTGGAGATCGTGAAGTCGGAAGAGGTTCTGCTGCAGCACCCGGCGTACTGATCAAGCACGGTTGCCGGGCGCGGGTTTCCCCCGCGCTCGGCTTCCCTATCCGTCCCGCAGCACAGGAGGCACCGCAGATGCGGATACGCCGCCACGGACAGCTGATCTGCCGGTGGGACACCGACGGGCTGTTCGTCGCCCTCCCCGATACCCCGCGTCAATGGCTCCGGGTCACACCCGACCTGATGACCCTGTTGCACGAACTGACCGATCCCCAGGACGCCGACGAGGTCGCGCACCGCATCGGCGGTGAGGACGCCAGCCGGGCGCTGACCGCGATCAAGAAGCTTCTCGACATCGGCGTGCTGGTCGAGGAGGGCACCGACGGCCCGCCCGCGATCTGGCAGCACTGGGGTTCGGTGGCGCGACGGTTCCACGCCGAGGCCCGGGACGCCGACTACCTGGTCGGCTCGACGCGACGCGACGAGACCGCCGCGCAGATCATCGCCGAGGGCCCGGCCCCCGCGCCGTTCAAGCGCTACCCGGACGCCCCGGCGGTGTTCCTGCCCCGCCGCCTCCTGCCACTGCGCACCCCGGTCGAGGACGTCTTCGCCGCGCGCCGGACCCACCGACTGTTCGCCGACGAACCGGTGAGCGTCGACGCTCTGGCCACCGTCCTGTCGTACGCGTTCGCCCCGCAGCGGTTCATCGACGGCGGCCAGTTCGGCGTACAGCAGGCCCGGGTCAGCGCCTCGGCCGGCGGTCGCCACGAGGTGGAGTGCTACGTGGCCGTGTTCGCCGTCGGCAGCGTCCCACCCGGCCTCTACCACTACGCCCCGGACCGGCACTGCCTCGAACTCCTCGACCCGTCCGTGGGCCGGGAGCGCGTCGCCGCCCTGGTCTACGGTCAGCAACCGTCCTACCAGGGCGCCTTCACCTGTCTGACCACCACCGTCGCCGGACGGCTGTCCTTCAAGTACCGCCACCCACGCGCCTACCGGCTCTGGATGTACGACGCCGGGCACTACGGGCAGACCTTCGCCCTCACCTGCGCCGCGCTGGGCCTCGCCCCGTTCCAGACCGTCGCCTTCCAGGACAGCCGCATCGAGGACATGCTCGGTGTCGACCGCGACGAGGAGTTCGCCACGTACCTGCTCTCCGCGGGGCTCCCCGCGCCGAGTCACGACGCGCTCCCGGTCGACCACGGCCACCCGCCGCCGGCGCACCTGGCCACCGCGGACCACGTGAGCCGCACCCGCCACGCCCCGAGCCCGTACGACGAGGTGTAGCCCATGCTCCCCCACCGCGTCCGCGGCCACCTTTCCTCGGAACCGCGATGACCGCCACGCAGACACCGACGCCCGCCGAAGGGCTCCGCCGGCACCCGCGGTTCCTGCGGGTCTGGGGCAGCCAGTCCGCCGGGGCCATCGCCGACCAGATCCTGCCCGTGGCGTTGAGCCTCTACGCGGTCGGTCGCGGCGGCGGGGTCGGCACCGTCGCCACGATCTTCGCCGGGCGCGCCGTGGCGCTCGTCGTGTGCCTGCTCGTCGGCGGGATCCTTGCCGACCGGGTGTCCCGGCCGAGGATCCTGCTCTCCGCCGACGTGGTGCGCGCCGTCGTCGTGGTCGTCGCCCTGGTGACGCTCGACCGGCTGCCGCTGGCCGGCCTCGCGGTGGTGACCGCGCTGTGCGGTGCCGCCGAGGCCATGTCCCGGCCGGCGCAGCCCGCCCTCGTCTCCGCGCTGTTGCCGTCGTCCATGCTGGAACGCGGCAACGCGCTGCTGTCCGCCGCCCAGCGTGGCGCCATCTTCCTCGGCGCGCTCGCCGGCGCCGCGGTGGTCGCCGGCATCGGCACCCGGGCGGCGCTGGGCCTCGCCGCGGTCATGTTCGCCGCCGGCGCCGTCGCCATGATCGGTATCAGGGACACCGTCGCCGATCGTCCCCGATCCGGGGTGCTCGCCGACGCCACCGCCGGCCTACGCGCCGTACGGCAGCGCCCGTGGGTCGTCGCCGTGATGACAGCGGTCGCCGTCCAGATCTTCGCGGGAACCGCACCCACCCTGACCCTGCTGCCGTTCATCGCCAGCAACGAGATCGGCGGCAGCGTCTCCTACGGCATCATCCTCGCCTCGCTCGCCGCCGGGGCCCTCCCCGCGGTCGTCATCGCCGGCCGGTGGCGGCCCCGGCGCCCCGGCACGGTGAGCATGCTCGCGCTCACCGCGTACGCCGCCCTGCCGGCCAGCCTGGTCGTCCCGCTGCCGCTGCCGGTCACCGCGGCATGCTTCGCGATCGGCGGATTCACCGTCGAGCTGTACTTCATCTACTGGTTGTCGGCCCTGCAGCGCGCCATTCCGCCCGAGGTCCTCGGCAAGACCCTGGCGCTCACCCAGCTCAACGCGTACGCGCTGTTGCCCGTCGGCTACCTGCTCACCGGACCGGTGGTCGCCCTGATCGGCGTCCGCCCCACCCTGGTCGCCGGCGCGATCGTGACCGCCGCCGCGAGCGGGCTCGCGCTGCTCGTTCCCGGCGTCGCCCACTTCGCCGACCCCGAACCGTCCGCGTCGCCACCAGCGACCCGGTGGAAGGCCGACCAGCCATCGACGGGAACCCCATGAACACCAGCCAGCCCCTCGTCCATCACCAGTTCGCCGCCCGTGCCGCGTCGCAGCCCGACGAGGTCGCCGTCATGCACGGAGAGCAGTGGATCAGCTATGCCGAGCTGGACCGGCGCGCCGACGGGCTGGCGCACCGGCTGCGCGACCGGGGTGTGGAACCGGGTGCGGTGGTCATGGTCCACCTGGAGCGGTCCATCGACGCGATCGTCAGCCTTCTCGCCGTCCTGAAGGCGGGCGCGGCGTACCTGCCGGTGCAGCGGGGGACGCCGGGCGGGCGCATCGAGGCCTTCGTCAAGGAGACCCGATGCGCGACGGTCATCGCCCGGGAGCACGACGTCCCGCCCTTCGCCGCCGTACCGGTGACGACCATCGACCCGGCCGCGGCCGCGGCCACCGTCGCCGACCGGCCCGCCGGTCCACCGGATGGGACCGTGGACGAGGCGGACATCGCCTATGTCATCTACACCTCGGGCTCCACCGGATCACCCAACGGCGTGCTGGTCGACCACGGCTCGCTGAGCTACCTGTGCGGTGAGATCAACAAGCGGTACCGGATCGGTCCCGCGGACCGGGTGCTCCAGTTCGCCGCGCTGCCCTTCGACACCTCGCTCGAGCAGATCATGGTGGCCCTGCTCAACGGCGCGACGCTCGTCCTGCCGGAGTGGACCTGGGCGCCGAGCGAGCTGGCCGGGCGACTGCGCCGGCACGCGATCACCGTCATGGACCTCACGCCCGCGTACTGGCGCCGGTTCCTCTCCGAGTGCGCCCGCGATCCGGTGGAGCTGCCGGTGCGGCTGGCGATCGTCGGTGGTGAGGCGGTGCGGGCCGAGGACTGCCGCGAGGCCCTGCGCCTGATGCCGCGAACGCGACTGATCAACGCCTACGGGTTGACCGAGGCCACCATCACGTCGTGCACCATGGAACTCACCGTCGAGCTGCTGCCGTCCCACGGCGCCGCCCCGGTCGGTCGACCACTGCCGGGCACCCACGTCTACCTCCTGGACGACCGGATGCGGCCGGTGGAGCCCGGCGAGCGCGGCGAGATCTACCTCGGCGGACGCGGCGTGGCCCGTGGCTACCTCGCCGAGGAGGCGCCGGGCCGGGCACGCTTCCTGCCCGACCGCTTCGCGGGCCGGACCGGGATGCGGATGTTCCGCACCGGGGACATCGGCCGGTGGACGCCGGAGCGGAACCTCGAGGTCCTCGGACGGGTCGACCGGCAGCTCAAGATCCGTGGCTTCCGGGTCGAACCGGGCGAGATCGAGGCGACCATCGCCACGCACGAATCGGTCGACAACGTGGCGGTGAAGGTCTGGGACCGGAACGACCAGCAGCGCCTCGTCGCGTACTACAGCGTCCCGCGGGGCCGCGCGGTCACCGCCGCGGAGCTGCGGCGGTTCACCGCCCGCTTGCTGCCCGACCACCTGGTGCCCACGGCGTACGTGGAGCTACCCGACCTGCCGTTGACGCCCAACGGAAAGATCGACCTGGACGCCCTGCCCGCCCACGACCCGTCCGCCGCGCCGCCGACCGGCACCGGACCCGACGGCGCCTCGGCCACCAGCCTGGTCGAACGCGGCGTGGCGAGGCTGTGGTGCGCGGTGCTCGACGTGGACCGGGTGGGCCCGGAGGACAACTTCTTCGCGCTGGGCGGCACCTCGATCCAGGCCGCGGAGCTGATGGCCAGGATCCGCGGCAGCTTCGGCATACTGATCGGCCACGTCCGGCCGCTCATCGAGCTCCTGCTCGACGACACCACGCTGCGTGACTTCGCCGCCGGGGTGCAGGCGGCCCGGACCGGGACGCTCGCCGGCGGCACCAGGAAGCCGGTCGACTTCGCCGCCGAGGCCGAGGTGGGCGTGCCGATCCGGCGCCAGGTGACCGACCCGCCCGACTGGCGGAACCCGGCACGGATCCTGCTCACCGGAGCGACCGGATTCCTCGGCATCTACCTGTTGCGCGAGCTGCTGACCACGACCGACGCCGTCGTGCACTGCCTGGTACGCGCCGACGACGCGGCGCACGCGATGGAGCGCATCCGGGCCAACGCGCGGCACTACCTCCGCGACGACCTGGCCGGGGCGTACGCCGCGGGCCGGGTCGTCGCCCTGGCCGGTGACCTGGCCGAGCCGCTCCTCGGCCTGTCCACGGCGGATTTCGACGAGCTCGCACGCACCGTCGACGTCATCCACCATCCGGGCGGCCGGGTCAACTTCGTCTATCCGTACGAACACATGCGGCCGGCGAACGTCGGCGGCACCCGCGAGATCGTCCGGTTGGCCGGCCGGTACCGCAACATCCCGATCCACTACACCTCCACGATGGCGGTGATCGCCGGCTTCGGCACCGCCGGACGGAGGCACGTCACCGAGGACACCCCGCCCGCCCACCCGGACCACCTCTCGGTGGGCTACGTGGAGAGCAAATGGGTCGCCGAGGTGCTGCTGCGGAACGCGGCCCGGCAGGGGCTGCCGGTGGCCATCTACCGGGCGGCGGACATCTCCGGCGACTGTGTGACCGGCGCGTGGAACACCGCGACCGAGATGTGCGCGATGAAGCGCTTCGTCGTCGACACCGGCACCGCGCCGGTCGCGGAGCTGCCGCTCGACTACACCCCGGTCGACCGCTTCGCGGCCGCGGTGGTGCACATCGCGGGTACGGCACTGCCGGCCGGCGAGGTCTACCACCTGACCAACCCGGGAAAGGTCAACATCGCCGCGCTCGCCGAGCGGCTCCGGCAGCACGGCTACCCGATCCGGCACGTCCCCTGGGACGAGTGGCTTGACCAGCTCGTCCGGATCGCGGTGGAACAGCCGGAGCACCCGATGACCCCGTTCGCGCCCCTGTTCATCGACCGGTGTGCGACCGGCCGGATGAGCGTGGCCGAGATGTACCTGGAGACCACCTTCCCCACCTTCACCCGCAGCAACGTGGACCGGGCCCTGCGCGGCAGCGGGATCGAGATCCCGCCGGTCGACGCCGAGATGCTCGACCGCTACCTCACCTACCTGATGTCGATCGGCTTCCTGCCGTCGACCACCTAGCCGGACGGCGCGGCCGATCGGGGCGCCGCCGGCCCACCTGAGCGAGGGAGCTGCCATGACAGACGATTTCGTACCCGTCATCGACCTGTCCGCACGCAACACCGAGGCCGGCCGCGCCGCCATCGCCGGCGCGATCGGCAAGGCCTGCGAGACCTCGGGTTTCTTCTCCGTCGTGGGACACGGCGTGGCGAGGGACCTGGTGGAGAGCATGTACACCACCACGAAGGGCTTCTTCACCCTGCCGGAGACCGAGAAGGAACGTAGCGCCAACCGCGGCACCGGGGTCTCGGGGCTGCGCCGGCCGGGCGGGCCGTACGAGGCGTTCGCCGCGCACGTGACCGGCGACCTCAGCGACGAGGAACGTGGCCGGCTCGGCGACTACCCGGCCACGTGGAAGGTCGCCAACATCTGGCCGGACGACACGTTCAGAACCACCTGGCACCGGTACATGGCGGCCATGACGGACCTGTCGGCCGACATCATGCGGCTGTTCGCTTCCGCCCTGGACCTCGACCCGAACTTCTTCGACGACAAGTTCGACCGGCACGTGTCACTGCTGCTGGCCAACTACTACTACCCGCGGCCGGCACCGGACGCCCTGCGGCGCGAGGCCCACACCGACTGGGGCAGCCTGACCGTGCTGTACGTGGAGGACGACCTGGGTGGTCTGCAGGTCGCCCACGGCGACGACTGGCTGGCCGTCCCGCCCGTTCCCGGCAGCTTCGTGGTGAACATCGGCGACCTGATGGCCTTCTGGACCGGCGGCCGATGGGCGTCGACGGTGCACCGGGTGGTCACCCCGGAACAGGACAGCACCCGGTCGCGGATCTCCATCCCGTTCTTCTACCTGCCGAACCACGACGCCTCGATCGAGCCGATGCAGCCGCTCGCCCCGGCCCAGCCGGAGGCGCACCTCGAGCGGGTCACGGTGGGCCAGTGGTTCTCGCACAAGATGCAGACCACGTACCAGGCCTCGTCCTAGCACGGGAGGAATCCGCCGCAGCGCAGAAGGGCAGATCATGATCGATTTCAGCACGGAAACGCGCCTGCGCCTCGACAGCCGGGGCGGCCGGTGCGCCTATGAACAGGTGGACCGGTTGCGCGAGATGGGACCGGCGGTGCCGGTCGAGTTGCCCGAGGGCGTCGGGGCGTGGTCGGTCACCCGCGGCGACGTCGTCAAGCTCCTGTTGACGCACCCGGGCGTGTCCCGCAACCTCCGGAAGACCGTACCCAGCTACGTGCCGGGCTCGGTGCCCTGGTTGTCCCCCTGGGTCGACGTGGAGTCGATGGCCACCACGGACGGCGCGGAGCACGCGCGCCTCCGAAAGCTGATCACACCCGCGTTCTCCCCCCGGCGCGTCGAGGCCATGCGCGGGAAGGCCGAGGATCTCGTGGCCCGGCTGCTGGACGACCTGGAGGCGGGATCGGGCGACGGACCGGTCGACCTGAGCGCCCGCTTCTCCTATCGGGTGCCGACGCAGATGATCTGCGACCTGTTCGGTGTCCCGGACGACCAGCGCCCCGAGGTGATGCGGGTGCTGCACACCGCCGGGGCCACCGACCTGACCGAGGAGGAGGCCCGCACGCTCATCGACGACCTCCACGCCGCCATGCGGACACTCATCGACACCCGCCGCCGGTTCCCGGGCGACGACCTGACAAGCTTCCTGCTCGCCGCGCGGGAGACCGGCGTCGAGCCGCTGAGCGAGCACGAACTCATCTCGACGCTGCTGCTGATGATCGGTGGCGGCAGCCAGACCACGATCAATCTGATCAACCACACCGTCCGGGAACTGCTCGCCCATCCCGACCAGCTCCGGACCGTACGCGCCGATCCCAGCCGGTGGCCCGATGCCATGGAGGAGTCGCTGCGGGTGCACTGTCCGGTCATGCACCTGCCCATGCGGTGGGCCACCGAGGACATCGACCTCGGCGAGGGTGTGGTCATCCGCCGGGGGGACGCGATCCTCATCTGCTACGGCGGCCACGGCCGGGATCCCGCCGTCCACGACGACCCGGGCGTCTTCGACATCGACCGCGCGAACAAGGAGAACATCGCGTTCGGACTGGGCGCCCACTTCTGTCCGGGCTCACGCCTGGCTCGCCTCGAGGCCCACGTGGCCCTGACCGCGTTGTTCGACCGTTTCCCGCGTCTCGCCCTGGCGTGCGACCCGGCGGAGGTGGAGCCCCGGCACACCTTCATCGGCAACGACGTCGCCGCGCTGCCGGTCCATCTCCACGGCCGATGAAGCAGACCACGCCCGCCCTGGTCCGCTACGCCTCGATGTGGGACGCCGTCGACGTGGCCGCCGCCCCGGCCGCGGACCCGGTGGCGTTCGGCGACGACCTGCACCCGGACGCCCTGCTCGCCGCCTACCAGCACGGCGTGTACCCCTTCCCGGCCGACGGCCCCGAACACCGGCTCGTCAACGAGCTGACCTACGCCTCGGCGGTGGAGGCCGGGCGGGTGAAGGTGCTCCCCGGCTCCGCCGAGCCCTTCTCGGTGGCCTGGTGCTCGCCGGACCCGAGGCCGCTCATCCTCACCGGCCAGGTGCACCTGCAACGCAGCCTCGCCAAGCAGTTGCGGGGCAGGCTGGCGTGGACGACGACGGTGGACCGCTGCTTCCGCCACGTGGTGCTGCGATGCCGGGAGAACCGCACGCACCGCTGGTTGACCGACGAGCTGGTCGCCGGGCTGTTCGGTCTCCACGAACGCGGACATGCCCACAGCGTGGAGGTGTGGGACGGCGACGACCTCGTCGGCGGGACGTTCGGAGTGCGTACCGGATCGATCTTCAGCGCCGACTCCCAGTTCACCCGGCGTAGCGGGGCGGCCAAGGTCGCCGTCGCCGATCTGGCGCGGCGCTTCGCGGAGGTCGGTGGGGTCGCGATCGACGTCCAGCACGACGGCGACCACGTCAGACGGCTGGGTGCGCGTCCGGTACCCCGGTCGCGGTACCTGGAGCTGTTGCGCGCTCCGGTCGGAGACCGGGCGCTGCCCCTCGATCGGCTGCCGGCTCGCCGGCTGGCCGAGTGACACGGGAGGAGACCATGACGTCGACAGGTACCGCGACGCCCGGACTGCACATCGTCAGCCTCGCCGCACGGCCGGACCTCGCCTCGGCGATGCTCGCCATGGAGTCGTCCTGGCCGGACTACATCCGCCCCGACCCGATCCTGGTGCACTGGGCGTTCGACCGGCACGCGGCGCACCAACTGCTGGTCCTCGGCGACGACGACCGGGTCGTCGCCCGCGCGGCGAGCGTTCCCCTCCACTGGGACGGCGACCCGAACACGCTCCCGGACACCGGCTGGGACGAGGCGTTGCGCCGCTGCATGGCGGACACCGCCAACGGGCGCCGGCTCACCACCATGTGCGCACTGGAGATCGCGGTCGTGCCCGGCCTCCTGGGCCGGAACATGTCCGGTCGGGTGCTCCGGGCTCTCATCGACCATTCCCGGAAGGCGGGATGTTACGACCTCGTCGCGCCGGTGCGCCCCAGCCGCAAACACCTCGAACCGTACGTGCCCATGCGTGAGTACGCGGCTCGCACCCGTCCGGACGGGTTACCTGAGGATCCCTGGCTACGGGTGCACGCCCGGGCCGGGGCTCAGATTCTGCACGTCTGCCCGGTGTCGATGACCGTCTCCGGCAGCCTCGCCCAGTGGCGCCGGTGGACGGGTCTGCCCTTCGACACGAGCGGCCCCACGGTGGTACCCGGTGCCGTCTCCCCGGTCGTGGTGGACACGGACCAGGACTACGCGGTCTACATCGAGCCCAACGTGTGGGTCCGGCACCGGCTCGCCGAACGCCCCGGCACTCCCCCTGACGACCAGACCGCGGAGGACGATTCCGATGACTGACCTGGTGACCACCGACCCCGCCGAGAAGATGCGGCTGCGGGCGGCCCTGATCGAGCGGATCGGCGGGTACATGACCGCACACGCGATGGGCGTGGCGGCCGAACTCGGGATCGCCGACCTGATCAAGGACGGGACCCGCACCAGTGCCGAACTGGCGGCCGCGACCGACACGCACGAGCCGTCGCTGCGGCGCCTGCTGCGCATGCTGGCCGCGGTCGGGCTCCTGGACGAGCCGACGCCCGGACGGTTCGCGCTGACCGACGTGGGCGCGCAGTTGCGGTCGGACTCGCCGGACTCGCTGCACGCCTTCACCCGGATGTTCTGCCATCCCCTGCTGATCGGCTCGTGGCAGGGCCTGATGTACTCGACCCGGACCGGCAAGCACGCCTTCGACCACGTGCACGGCCGGGACTTCTACGCGTACCTGGCCGAGCACCAGGACGTCAGTGCGCTGTTCAACGTCGCCATGAGCGAGGAGTCGCGGATCGCGGCCGCACAGGTGGCCGCGGGTTACGACTTCTCGGCGGTCCGGACCGTGGTGGACGTCGGCGGCGGCGACGGCACCCTCCTGGCCGCGATCCTGACCCGTCACCCCCACCTGCGCGGCACCGTCTTCGACAGCGCGAGCGGGGTGGCCGGAGCGCCCGACGTGCTGAGGGCCGCGGGGTTGGCGGAGCGCGGCGAGGTCCGGGCCGGTGACTTCTTCGCCGAGATTCCCGGCGACGCCGACCTGTACATCGTCAAGAGCGTGTTCCAGGACTGGAACGACGACGACTCCCGGACGATCCTGCGCACCTGCCGGGCACACATGCCTCCCACCGCGACGCTGCTGATCATCGGGTCGGTGTTGCCCGAGACCGCGTCGACGGAGGTGCCGATCATGTTCTTCACCGACGTGAACATGCTGGTCAACTCCGGTGGCCGGGAACGGACCGAGAGCGAGTTCCGGGCGCTGCTCACCGAGACCGGTTTCACGGTCCGGTCCGTGGCGGACGGTGCGGCCGGGCCGCTGTCGATCATCGAGGCCTCGCCCGCACGGTCCTGACGTCCCCCTCGATCCCGGGAGGCAACGATGCCCGTACCGCCCGGCTTCGCGGCCGAGTTGTTCCGTGGCCGGCTCCGGACCGACCTGCTCACGATGCCGCCCGGCGACCCGAGACGGGTCGGGGCGCGGGAGGAGCAGTTCCTCGCCCGACTGCGGAGCTTCTGCGAGAACGAGGTCGACGGCAGCCTGATCGAGCGCGACGACCGGATTCCGGACCACGTCATCCAGGGCCTCAAGGACATCGGCGCGTTCTGCATCAAGATCCCCCGCGAGTACGGCGGCCTGGGCCTGTCCGACCTCTGCTACCTCCGTGCGCTGATGGTCGTCAGCACCGTGCACTCCGCGCTCGGGGAGCTGCTCGGCGCGCACCAGGCCATCGGTCTCCCCCAGCCGCTCCTGCTGGCGGGCACGGAGGAACAGAGGAAGGAGTTCCTGCCCCGCTGTGTCCGCGAGATCTCCGCCTTCGCGTTGACCGAGGCCGACATCGGCAACGACCCGTTCCGGATCCGTACCAGCGCCGTTCCCGACCGGGCGGCGGGCACCTACACGCTCAACGGCGTGAAGCTGTGGACGACCAACGGTGTCATCGCCGACCTGCTCGTCGTGCTGGCGGTCGTGCCCGCCCCCTCCGACGGCGCCGGCGGGATCACCGCCTTCGTGGTGGAGGCCGGCGCCCCCGGCGTCACGGTGGACCACCGCAGCTCCTTTTTGGGCCTGCGCGGCCTCGAGAACGGCGTCATCCGGCTGCACGACGTGGTGGTACCGGAGCGGCATCGGATCGGGCACGAGGGCCGGGGCCTCGAGATCGCCCTCGCGGCGCAGGACACCGGACGGCTGTCGCTGCCGGCCGTGTGCGCCGCCGCAGCGAAATGGAGCCTGCGGATCGCCCGGCAGTGGGCCGGCACGCGCGTCCAGTGGGGTCGACCGATCGGTGAGCACGACGCCGTGGTCGGCAAGCTGGCCCTGCTCGCGGCGACGGCGTTCGCCCTGGAGGCGATCGTCGAGGTCACTGCCAGACAGGCCGACACCCGGATCGAGGCGGAACTCGCCAAGCTGTTCGCCTCGGAGAAGGCCTGGCTGCTCGCGGACGAGCTTCTGCAGCTGCGCGGCGGCCGGGGCTACGAGACCGCCGCCTCGGCGGTGGCGCGCGGCGAGCGGGGCGTCCCGGTCGAGCAGGTGCTGCGTGATCTCCGGGTCGGGCGCATCTTCGACGGCTCCACCGAGGTACTGCGGGTGTTCCTCGCCCGGGCCGTCATCGAGCGCCAACGGGAGGCGGTGTCGCCCCCGCCCGCGACGTACCGGGTCGGCTCCGGACCGCTCGCCGCCCACCTGTCGTTCGTGGACGCCTCCGCCCGGCGACTCGCCGCCACGATCGAGCAGGCCGCGGGCTTGCCGGACGCGACACTCGACGACCGGCAGCGGCACCTGGGACGGATCGTCGACATCGGTGCGGAGCTCTACGCGATGAGCGCCAGCTGCGCGTACGCGACCGCGCTACCCGACCTGGACGGCACGCCCGAAGAACTCGCCGACGCCTTCTGCACACAGGCCCGCGGCAGGGTCACCGACCTGTTCCACCGGCTGTCCGACAACACCGACACCGCCGACCGTACGGTGGCCCGCCAGGTGCTCGACGGCCGGTACCGGTGGCTGGAGGAAGGAGTGCTCGATCCCTCCGTCGAGGGCCCGTGGATCGCCGACCCGCAGCCTGGGCCGCCCACGGGGCCGAACCTGCGCCGCATCCTGCCCACCACCTGACCGGTCGAGGAGACCGCCGTGAACGCCGAGATCACCCGCGTCATCAGGTCCGCGCAGCAGCAGATCGCCGCGCAGGCGGCGGACAACCGATTCCTCGAGCTGCTCGAGGCGGGAATCGTTTCCCGGGAACGGCTGCGCCGGCTGGCCGGTGAGTTGTACCCGCTCGTACTCAGCGACCGGCGCAGCTTCGCCCTGCTCGCGTCCCGCTTTCCCACGGCACCGGCCGGCGACCTGTGGCTCGCCATGGCCGACGGGGAGGGCCAGGCGCTGACGCTGTTGCTGGACTTCGCCGCCGCGCTGAACCTGACCGAGCGACAACTGCGACGGTACGAGCCGACACCCGCGGCCCAGGCCTACCCGGCCTACCTGGCCCAGGTCTCGCTCTACGGCACGCGCAGCGACGTGGCCCTCGCCCTGCTGGCCAACGTGACGGAGTCCGGGGGCTGCAGCGCGCGGGTCGCCGACGCCCTCCAGTCCACCTACGGCTTCGACGACAAGGCGGTCGGGCACTTCCGATTCTTCGCCGACACCCCGCCGAGCCTGGTGGACCAGGCCGCAGCCACCTTGGCGACCGGACTGTCCGACGGTGACGATCCGGTCGCCGCCGTCCGGACCGCCCGGATGGTCCACGCCTACGAGTCGATGTTCTGGAACACCCTGGCCGGCCGCTAGTCCGCCGAGGGCGACAGCTCGGTCAGCGGCATCTCGATCCGCCGGTCGATCCGGTCCGCCACCCACGTCCGGGTGTCGACCAGCCACCAGCGCACCACGTCTATCACGTACAACCGGTGCGGGGCGGGCGCCCGCAGCAGCGCCATGGGCAGGCTCCACTCCGCACGTTCGCGTGGATCGGGAAACACGCTCTCGTAGAAGAGCGGCGCGAAGCGGCGTACGTCCTCGGCCGCCACCTCCGCGCACCGCCCGGTGAACTGCGCGCCGTCGACCGCGGCGACCTCCCACCCCCCGGTCGCGGAGACGTGGAAAAGCGAGCCGCTGACCCGTGGGACCCGGGCGATGTTCCGGCTGTGGCGGGACTCCGTCGCCGAGCCGAACACGAAGCGCAGCGGGTCCGTGAGCCAGGCGTACTGCACGACCGCCGCCCAGGGCGATCCGTCCTCGGACACGGTCGCCAGGGTCAGATACCTGGCCTCGCTCAGCAGCCGGCGCGTCCGGCCGGCCAGGCTGTCGTCGTCCATCCGCTGGGCCCTTTCGAGCGGGGGAGACCATCGCCGTACGAGGACGCCCGCGATCAGGGATCGACCGGTCGCACCACGTCGGCCCCGGGTCGTCCGTCATGATGCGGTGCCGACGCCGCCGCGGTCAACGGGTCGCGCCACCCCGAACCGGTCCCTTCGGGTGAACAATTCCCCGGCGACCGATCGACCGCCCGAACGTGCTCCGGAGCGCCCCATGAGTGCGCACTTTCGCGCGGCTCATGGACCGCACCTTCGAGGCCTGTCGATACCTGCCGTCTCGCGTAACGTCCGCAGCAGGCTGATCTCGCGAAACGGAAATCGCGAGCGTCGCGGCGCACCGAACACCCGCGCCCCGGACAGTCCACCTTTCGACAATGAGGCAAGGCGATTGTCATGTCGTTGTGGAATACGCACTCGTCCGAACGTGAGCGTCCCACGGCAGTGGAAGCCACCGCTGCGGAGCCCGACGCGCCGGTGCTCGCCGATCAGCAGAGCATCGAGGACTGGATCGTCATCAGGATCGCCGACGCCCAGGGGCTGGACCCCGAGCTGATCGACGTGAACGAGTCCTTCATCGCCAACGGTCTCGGCTCGGCGTCGAGCGTCGCCCTGGTCAGCGATCTCGCCACACTGCTCGGCATCCCGCTGCCGGAGACGCTGGCCTGGGAGTACCCCAGCATCGCGGCGCTGGCCGAGCACGTCGCCAGTATCGCACCGAGCTCGCACAACGACTGACGTCCAGACCGGGGGTAAGCGCGGCATGGAACCAATCGCGATCATCGGCATGGGATGCCGGTTCCCGGGTGCCAACGGCCCGGACGAGTTCTGGAAGCTCCTGCTCGACGGCGTCGACGCGATCAGGGAGGTGCCGCCCGATCGCTGGAACGCCGAGGACCTCTACGACACCGACCCTCAGGCGCCCGGAAAGATGATCACGCGCTGGGGCGGCTTCCTGGACGACGTTGACCAGTTCGACCGGGAGTTCTTCGGCATCTCCCCCCGCGAGGCGGGCGCCATCGACCCGCAGCAGCGGCTCCTGCTCGAGGTCACCGCCGAGGCACTCGAGGACGCCGGCCAGCCGCGCACGGCGATCGCCGGCAGCGACACCGCGGTCTTCGTCGGGATCAGCACCTACGACTACGCGCTGCTGCAAGCGTCCCGGCTGCGGAACATCGACGCGTACTGGGGCACCGGCGTCGCCCTCAGCATCGCCGCCAACCGCATCTCGTACATGTTCGACCTCCGCGGCCCGAGCGCCGCCGTGGACACGGCCTGCTCCTCCTCCCTGGTGGCTCTGCACATGGCGTGCCAGAGCCTGTGGAACGGACAGTCGCACCTGGCGATCGCCGGCGGCGTGAACCTGATCCTCTCCCCCTCGTTCGCGATCAACTTCACCAAGGCCGGCGTCATGGCCCCGGACGGCCGCTGCAAGACGTTCGACGCCGGCGCCGACGGCTACGTCCGGGGTGAGGGCGCGGGTGTCGTGGTGCTCAAGCCACTGGAGCGCGCGCTCGCCGATCACGACGACATCCGGGCCGTGATCCGGGGCGGCGCGGTCGGGCAGGACGGGCGCTCCAACGGGCTGATGGCACCCAACCGCCTGTCGCAGGAGGACGTGCTGCGTGCCGCGTACCAACACAGCGGCGTCGCGCCGAGCGACGTCGACTACGTCGAGGCGCACGGCACCGGCACGGCACTCGGCGACACGATGGAGGCGGGCGCGCTGGGCACGGTGGTCGGCAAGGACCGCCCGCCGGAACGCCCCTGCGTCGTCGGATCGGTCAAGTCGAACATCGGCCACCTGGAGGCCGCCGCCGGCATCGCGGGCGTCATCAAGACCGTGCTGATGCTCGAACACCGCCAGATCCCCGCCAGCCTGCACATCGAGAACCCCAACCCACAGATCGACTTCCAGGCGCTGCGGCTGCGGGCCGCGCGTGCCCGCCATCCGTGGGCACGACGCGAGGGTCCGCTCCGGGCGGGGGTCAGCTCCTTCGGCTTCGGCGGGACGAACGCCCACATCGTGCTCGAAGAGGCCCCGAACGGCCGCGCGCACGACGACGCGGCCCGGCCACGCGCGGAAGGCACCGTCCTCATCCCCCTCTCGGCCCGGACGCCGGAGGCACTGCGGCAGACGGCGGAGCGGCACCTGAGCGTGCTCACCGCGGACGACGACGCCCCCGACCTCGGGGACCTGGCCGCCACCACGAGCGTCCGCCGCTCGCACCACCGCCACCGGTTGGCCCTCGTCAGCAGCACCCGCGACGGTGCGGCGGACCAGATCCGCGCGTTCCTCGGGGGCGAGACCCACGCCGGGATGGCGGTGGGCGACGCCGGCCCGCGCCGACGCCGGCGGCTGGTCTTCGTCTGCTCCGGGCAGGGACCGATCTGGTGGCCCCTCGACCCGACGCTGCGCGACGAGCCGGTGCTGCGTGCCACCCTGGAGGAGTGTGACCGGCTGATCCGGGCCGAGACCGGTTGGTCACTGCTCGACCAGCTCTGGGCCGACACCTCGATGAGCCGCCTCGACGAGACGGACTTCTGCCAACCGGCGCTGTTCGCCGTGCAGGTGGCCCTGGCCAACCTGTGGCGATCGCGGGGCATCGTCCCGGACGCCATGGTCGGCCACAGCATGGGCGAGGTCGCGGCGGCGCACCTGTCGGGGGCACTGAGCCTGGAGGACGCCGTACGCGTCATCTGCCACCGCGGCCGGCTGATCCGCACGGTCTCGGGCCGGGGACGGATGGCCGTCGTCGAACTCTCCGCCGACGCCGTCCGGAACGAACTGCGCGGCCTCGACGATCGCCTGTCGGTGGCGGCCGTCAACGCACCGACCTCGACCGTGATCTCCGGGGATCCGGAGGCCGTCGAGCAGGTCACCGCCCGGTTGAGCACCAGGGGGATCTTCTGTCGGGTCCTGCAGTCCGTCGATTTCGCGTCGCACAGCCCGCAGATGGAGCCGCTCCGGGACGACCTCGCCGGCGCGCTGAGCGGCCTGCGGCCGACGGCGACGCGGCTGCCGATGTACTCGACGGTGACGGGCAGGGTCGTCGACGGCGAGGTGCTCGACGGCGACTACTGGGCCGAGAACATCCGGACGCCGGTGCTCTTCGCCGGGGCCGTCGACGGTCTCCTCGACCAGGGCCACGACGTGTTCGTGGAACTCTCGCCACACCCTGTACTGCTTCCCGCCATCGCGCAGTGTGCCCAGAGCCGGCGCCACGAGGCCGCGCTCCTGCCCTCACTGCACCGGGAGCAGCCACCGGCCGAGACCATGCTGACGTCGCTCGGGGCGCTGTACGCCGTCGGCTTCGAGCCCGCGTGGACGGCGTTGCATCCAGAACCCCGGCGCCCGGTGCGGTTGCCCGGCTACCCGTGGCAGCACGAGCGTTGCTGGCTGGCCACGCCGGCCGGTCCGTCGTCCTTCGGCGGCGAGTTCGGCGGGCACCCTCTGCTCGGCAACCACCTGCAACTCGCCGACTCCGAGGCCGGCCACGTCTGGGAGAGCACGATCAGCGTGGCGGCGCCGGCCTTCCTCCACGACCACCGCGTCCAGGGCATCGCCGTGCTCCCGGGCGCCGCCTGGCTGGAGATGGTGCGGGCGGCGGCGGCGCAGGCATACGGCGAGGACGCCGCCGTACTCACGAAGATCGAGCTTCAGCGCATGCTCGTCCTGGACGACGCCGACGCGGCGACCGTCCAGCTGCGGATGTCCGCCTCCAACGGCTCGGGCGTGAGCTTCCATGCGTACTCCCGCACCGCGCAGGACAATCACGACGGTCCGGAATGGACCAGACACGCAACCGGCACCATCTCGTTCGGGGAGGCCACGGCCGATCTTCCACCGCTGGACCTGGAGGCGCTGCGCACGCGCTGCCCGGACCCGGTCAAGGCGGCCACCCTCTACGACGCCATGGGCGCGCGCGGGCTCGAGTACGGCCCGACGTTCCGGGCGGTCGAGCAGCTCTGGAACGGTGACCGGGAGGCGCTGGCCGTTCTCGTCCCGCCGCCGCAGGTGGAGTCCGAGCTGGGCACGTACGGCGTCCACCCGGTGCTGCTGGATGCCGGCCTGCAGGTCCTCGCCGCAACATTGCTGGGTGATGCCGACGCCGACGGCCAGGGACCCTACGTTCCCCTCGGTATCGATCGCATGGTGGCGCAGCCGGCGGCGGGCAAGCCGGGCCGCCTCTGGGCCCACGCCCGCCTGCGCCCGCCGAGCGACGCCGCCCCCACCGGCACCATCGGCGACGTCCGGCTGGCCGACGACGCCGGCGAGACCGTCCTGCTCCTCGAAGGCGTGCACATCAGGCAGCTCGACGGTGACACGTGGCTGCCGGCGGCCATGGCACTCGACCGCGCTCTCTACGAGGTGCGCTGGCGCCGCCAGGGCCGCGGCGCTCCCGCCCGCCCGAACCCTGCCGGCGGCTGGCTGATCTTCGCCGATGGCCGCGGGGTGGGCGAGGCGCTCGCGGCGCGCCTGACCGGCGACGGCGACCCGGCCGTCCTGGTGACGCACGGAGAGGGCTACGACGACTCGGATCCCGGCCGGCTCGTGATCCGCCCAGACCGCGAGGACGAGGTACGCCGAGCGGTCGGCGCGGCGCGGGAGCGGATGGGAGCGTTACGGGGCGTCGTCCACCTCTGGAGCCTGGACGCCGCGGACGCGGGTGGTCGCGGCCAGCGCTTCGCCCGGGACCGGATCTACGCCCGGCCGACCAGGCTGCGCGCCGCCCAACTGCGCGGTGTCGTGAACGTGCTGCACCTGGTGCACGCACTCGCCGACGGTACCCCGGCGGAGCCGCCCCCGCGCCTGTGGCTCGTGACCAGCGGCGTCCACGGCATCGACGGCTCGGCACCACCGGTATCGGTGGATCAGGCACCGCTGTGGGGGCTCGGCCGGGTGGCTGCGCTCGAACATCCTGAACTGCGGCCCACGCTGCTGGACCTGGAGCCATCGCCGGACCCGGCAGCCGCGGAGCGGATCGCCGAGGAGCTCCGCGCCGACGACGCGGAGACCCAGGTGGCGGTCCGGGGCGGCGAGCGGCACGTGGCGCGGCTGGGGCGCCTGGCAGCACCCCGCAGGGAGCCCGGCGACACCGTGCGCGAGGACGCGACCTACCTGGTCACCGGCGGCCTCGGCGCGCTGGGACTGCTGGTGGCGCGCTGGCTCGTCGAGCACGGTGCGCGCCATCTCGTGCTCGTCGGCCGTCGGGAGGCCGATGACGCGACCGAACAGGAACTGCGGGCGCTCCGCAAGGAGGGCGTCGACGTGCGGGTGATGCGCGCCGATGTGAGCGACGAACTGGTGCTCGCGCAGATCGTCGCCGAGGTGGCGGACACCATGCCGGCGCTGCGCGGCGTCGTGCACGCGGCCGGTGTCCTCGACGACGCCACCCTCGGCACGCTCGATGCGGCGCGGCTGTTCGCCGTCCTCGAACCGAAGGCCGTCGGTGCGTGGAACCTGCACAACCTGACGGCGAACCTGCCCCTCGACTTCTTCGTGCTGTTCTCGTCGCTCGCAGGCACCCTCGGCTCGCCGGGTCAGGGCAACTATGCGGCGGCCAACGCGTTCCTCGATGCCCTGGCCGGACTACGGGCGGCGCAGGGGCGACCGGCACTGAGCATCGCCTGGGGGCCCTGGGAGAACACCGGGTTGTCGGTCCGACCCGAGGGTGTCGGCCGGTTCGTCGAGCGCGCCGGCGTCAAGGGCATCGCACCGGCCGGCGGCATTGAATGGCTCGGGCGACTGCTCGGCCTCACGACGCCGCAGGTCGCCGTGGCGACGGTCGACTGGGACCGCTGGGCGGCGCACTCGCCGGTCGCGGCGGGATCGCTCCTGACGTCGGAGCTCGTCTCCGCCGAGCCCACCGCGACGACGGCCGCCGGTCCCGGCCCGAGCACCCTCACCGTCGACGAGCTGTTCGCCGCCGATCCGGCCGAGCGTCAGGAGCTGCTCGAGGCGTACCTGCACGTCGCCATCGCGCGGGCGCTCGACATGAAGCCGGAGCAGCTCGACGCCGACCAGCCGCTCACCGGCGTCGGACTGGACTCGCTGGTCGCGGTCGGCATGAAGAACCAGATCGAGGTGGACCTCGGCATGTCGCTGCCGTTGGCTGCCGCCCTGGAGGGATCCAGCGTGCGGCAGCTCGCCGAACAGATGCTGGCCGGCGCCCCGGGACCGGGGGACGACGGTGCGGACATCGAGTCCGACGAAGAGTTCGAGATTTTCTGACATCACCTGGAGGGAAGAGATGGGCACCGTCAAAGAACTACTTGCCGACCTTGCCCGGCGGGGGGTGACCCTCTGGGCCGACGGTGACGAGCTGCGCGCTCGCGCCCCCAAGAACGCACTGACCGCCGAGCTGCGCACGGCGATGAAGGAACGCAAGGAGGAGCTTCTCGCCGCGCTCCGCGAGCGTTCCACCGACCGACCGACCGCCATCACGAAGATCGAGCCGTCGCCGGAGGACCTGCACGAGCCGTTCCCGCTGACGGACATGCAACAGGCCCTGTGGGCCGGCAAGCGCGACGCCTTCGAGATCGGCAACCTGTCCGGCAACGGCTACATCGAGGTCGACACGGTCGCGCTCGACCTCGACCGGTTCTCCGACGCCTGGCACCGCGTGATCCAGCGGCACGGCATGCTGCGCGCCATCGTGCTCCCGGACGGTCAGAACCAGATCCTGCCGGAGGTACCGGAGTACCGGATCGAGGTGCTCGACCTGCGCGGTCAGCCCGCCGACGCGGTGACGGCACGGCTCGAGGAGTTCCGCCTGGAGATGCCGCGGGAGATGTTCACCCCGCACGAGTGGCCGCTCTTCCGACTGCGGGCGACCCTGCTCGACGGCGACCGTACGCGCCTCCACCTCGGATCGAGCCTCCTGGTCGCCGACTCGCTGAGCCTGCTGCAGATCCTCCGGGAGCTCTCGGTGCTCTACAGCGGCGGAGACCTCCCGCCCCTGGAGCTGTCGACGCGTGACTACGTCGTCGCCAAGACGGCCCTGAAGGGGACGCCGGTGTACGAGCGGGCGCTCGACTACTGGCGGCGGCGGCTGCCGACCCTGCCGCCGCCGCCCGAGCTGCCGATCGACGTGCCCCGTATCACCGGACCGATGAAGTCGGTGGCGCTGAACGCACGGCTGCTGGACGCCGAGCCCTGGAAGGAATTCAAGACACGGGTAAAGCAGGCCGGCCTGATGCCCGGCGCCGCTCTGCTGAGCGCCTTCTGCGACGTCGCCGCGGTCTGGAGCAAGACCCAGGAGTTCAGCATCAACGCGCCGTTCTGGGACCGGCTGCCGATCCACGAGGACGTGAGCAACATCGTCGGCAGCTTCGCCCTGCCCAACCACCTCCGGGTGACCGCCGCACCCGGGTCCACGTTCCTGGAACGGGCCCGGCGCCTGCAACGGCAGCTCATCGAGGACCTGGAGCACTGCCGCTACGTCAGCGGTGTGCAGGTGATGCGCGAGCTGGCGAAGGCACACGGCGGCACCCCGCGTCGGAACACGTACGTGGTGTTCAACAGCGTCGAGATGAGCAGCGTCGACATCTCGGGCCTCGGTGAGCTGGGTTACACCGTCAGCCAGACCCCGCAGGTGTACCTGGAGATCCGCAGCGCCGAGCGGAACGGCGGGCTGGAGTTCACCTGGGACGTCCTGGACGCGGTGTTCCCGCCCGGGCTCGCCCAGGACCTGATGGACGCGTTCGTGCGGCACGTACGCCGCCTCGCCCAGGAGCCCGGCAGCTGGGAGGAGCGCAGCCGCCGGCACATCGCGCCGGAGTACCAGCGCGAGCTGCAACGCGCGGTGAACGAGACGGCGGCCCCGCTGCCTACCGGGCTTCTGCACAGCGCGTTCCTGGACCACGCGGCGCAGCGGCCGGACCAGCCCGCCGTCGTGTCCTCGGCCGGGACGATGACCTACGGCGAGCTCGACCGGCGCTCCACCCGGATCGGCCGCTGGCTGCGCGAGCAGGGTGCGAAGCCCAACACGCTCGTCGCCGTGGTGATGGAGAAGGGCTGGGAGCAGGTCGCGGCCGTGCTGGGCGTGCTCAAGTCGGGAGCGGCGTACCTGCCGCTCGACGCCTCGCTTCCGCGCGAGCGGCTCCATCGCCTGCTGGCGGCCGGTGAGGCCCAGATCGTGCTCACCCAGGAGTCCGTCGACCGGCGTCGCGCCTGGCCCGAGAACGTCCGGCGGCTCCGCGTCGACACCGAGGCCCTCGAGGAGTTCTCCGAGGAGCCGCTCGAACCGGTCCAGAACGAGGACGACCTGGCGTACGTCATCTACACCTCGGGCTCCACCGGCGTGCCGAAGGGCGTCATGATCGCGCACCGCAGCGCGCTCAACACGATCGCCGACGTCAACCAGCGCTTCGGGGTCGGCCCGGACGACGCCGTGTTCGGTCTGTCCGCCCTCGGCTTCGACCTCTCGGTCTACGACGTGTTCGGGACGCTGGCGGCAGGGGCGACGCTGGTGCTGCCGGACGAGTCGGGCCTCCGCGACCCGGGCCACTGGCTCGACATGATGCGGCAGGGACGGGTCACGGTATGGAACTCCGTACCGGGCTTCATGCGGCTGTTGGTCGAGTACGCCAACGGTGTCCGGGCGGCCGTTCCGGACTCGCTGCGGGTGGCCCTGCTCAGCGGTGACTGGATTCCGGTCACCCTGCCCGACCAGCTCCGCCGGCTGGCGCCGGGGGTTCGGGTGATCAGCCTCGGCGGCGCGACCGAGGGATCGATCTGGTCGATCCTGCATCCCGTCGAGAAGGTCGACCCCCGCCGGCCGAGCATCCCGTACGGCAAGCCCATGGCCAACCAGCAGATCCACGTCCTGGACGGCGAGCTCGACATGCGTCCGGTCTGGGTGCCGGGTGACCTGTACATCGGCGGCGTCGGCGTGGCGGCGGGCTACTGGCGCAACAAGGAGGCGACAGATGCCGCCTTCATCACCCATCCGGAGACGGGCGAGCGCCTCTACCGGACGGGTGACCTCGGACGCCGTCTACCTGACGGCAGCATTGAACTACTGGGGAGAGAGGACTTCCAGGTGAAAATCGGCGGCTACCGAATCGAACTCGGCGAAATCGAGAGCACTCTGCGTGCGCACCCCGCGGTCCACGAAGCAGTCGTCCTGGCCGTGGACGAGGAGGGGGAGAACAAGCGGCTCGTGGCGTACGTCGTCCCGGCGGGCGACACGCCGCTCGATACGGGTGAGCTGCGGACCTTCGTGCGCGACAAGCTGCCCGAGTACATGGTCCCCAAGACGGTGATCACCCGGGACAAGCTGCCGCTCACGGCCAACGGGAAAATCGACCGCTCAGCCCTGGCCAAGGAGGACGTCCCCGCGCCCGCAGCCGGCCGTGGGCCGGTCGCTCCGCGCACCCCGCTGGAGGAGATGCTGGCCGCGCACTGGCGCGAGGTGCTGGCCGTCAGCGACGTCGGCATCTACGACAGCTTCTTCGAGCTCAGCGAGGACTCGCTGCAGGCGGTGAACCTCGTGTCGAAGATCTCCGACTCGGTCGGTAAGCAGCTCGGGGTGCGCTTCCTGTTCGCACACCCCACCATCGCCGAGCTGTCGGTGGCGCTCAACGGGTCGAGCAACGGGAACCAGGCAACCGACGGGAAGGCAGTGACGGCGATGGAGAACGGCCAGGCCGAGGGCAGTGTGGTCACCGAGCGGCGTGATCTGCTGAGCCTCTTCGACTCCGGCGAGATCGCGCCCGTCGACGGCGCGGGCGTACTGGCCATGCCCGCGGGTCTGTTCGAGCGGGCCGGCATCAACCCCATCGACGTCGCGGCCCGGCTCATGGCCCTGGACAAGCCCATGCTGTGCGGCGTCATCAACACCAACCTGGGCCGCATCGCCACCATCATGGTGCCGCGTCTGGACACGGCCGACCTGTACGTGCACCGCGAGCGGCTGGTCGAGACGATCGTCAGTGGGGTGGAGTTGGGCGCCCGGCTGGGCGCGAAGAACGTCTCCCTCAGCGGGCTGCTGGTGTCGGCGACGGACTACGGCCGGATGGTGCACAACGCCGTCCAGGGCCGCTCGGACCTTCCCCCGATCACCAGCGGCCACGACACCACCTCGGCCTCGGTGCTCCTGGTGGTGGAGAACCTGCTGCGCGTGACCGGGCGGCGGATGGAGAACGAGGTGCTGGGCGTTCTCGGCGTCGGCTCGGTGGGCAAGGCCTCCATGCACCTGCTGCTGAACTACCTGCCGCACCCCCGCAAGCTCATCCTGTGCGATCCCTACGCCGCCACGGGCGACAGCCAGCGGGGCCCTGCCAGCGGGATCCCCAACCGGATCAAGAAGGCCGCCGACGAGGCGCGGGCGGCCGGATACAAGGGCGAGATCGCGATGATCGGCGGGACGTCCACCCTGCCGGAGGAGTTCTACGAGTCGACGTTGATCAGCGCGGACACCAACGCCCCCGACATTGTCGACGTGTCCCGGCTCCGGCCCGGGACCATGCTGGTCGACGACTCGATTCCGCCGTGCTACGACCGGGACGCCGCGATGGCCCGGGTCGAGGAGCGCGCCGACATCCTGTTCGGTCAGGGCGACGTGGTCCGGTGCAGCGCACCGATGCAGAAGATCTTCAGCTGGCCCCCGCTGATGTACGAGCTGGCCGGCGAGGAGGGCGTCGAGTGGTTCGCCGCCAACACCCCGGACGCCTTCAGCAAGGTGGACATCACCAGCTCCGTGCTCTCCAACCTGATCGTCGGACAGCCGGGCCTGGGCCCGGTGGTGGGACCGTCTGACCCGGCCCGGTGCCACCGGCAGATCGAGGTCCTGCGCCAGAACGGCTACGTCGGCGGCCCGCCGCAGTGCGACGGGGTCTACCTGACCGAGGAGCAGATCGCCCGTTTCACGGAGAAGTTCGGCAACGTCACCGAGCACGCGGCCGCGCCGACCGCCTGACCATCCGATGAAGAAGCCCTCGAATCGGACCGGTCAGGCCCGTGAGGTCCAGCTGGCGCACAGCCAGCCCTGGGTGCAGTGCCCGCGTCCCAACGCGGACGCGGGCCTGCGCCTGGTGTGCGTCCCCTACTCGGGCGGCCGGGCGTCGGTCTTCAACGATTTGGCGGCGGAACTTCCCGGCGACGTCGAGCTGTGGGCCATCGAGCTGCCGGGTCACGGCCGTCGCCTCGGCGAGGCGCCGCTGACCCGGCTGCAGCCGCTGGTCGACCAGCTCACCGATGTCCTCGCCGACGTTCCCCAGCCGTACGTGCTGCTCGGCTACAGCGTCGGGGCCTTGATCAGCTTCGAGGTCGCCCGCAACCTGCCGCGGCTCGGCTGGCCCGGGCCGAGTGCCCTCTTCGTCGCCGCGGCACGGGCGCCCCACCTCCGGTCGTCCCGTCCCCCGCTGCACGAGCTGTCCCGGGACGACCTGGTGGAGGGGTTGCATCGCCTGGCCGGCCATCGCAACGCGCTGCTCGACAACAAGGAACTGGTCGACGTGATGCTGCCGGTGCTGCGCGCGGACCTGGGTCTCGACGAGACCTACGACCATCGGGGTGGTGATCCGGTCGGCTGCCCGATCGCGGCGTTCGGTGGCAGCGAGGACTGGAGCGTGACCCGCTCCGACCTGGAGGGCTGGCGCGAGCACACCACCAGCGACTTCTCGGTGTGCACCCTGCCTGGTGGCCACTTCTTCCTCGACTCGTCTCGAGGACTGTTCGCGGAGGCCCTGACGGCGGAGATCGAGCGTCTCAAGCAGAGTTCGGAGGAGGGCCTGGCGACATGAGCATCGAGCTGGCCACGACGCCGACCGAGTGGCTGACCGCCCTTCGAGCAGGCCTGGAGGAGGACATCAAGCCGCTCGGCGACCGCTACACCGACGACCAGTTGCCGCTGGACCGGCTGCCGGACATCGTCAAGACGCTCCGGCGGCACGGTTATCCGATGGACGATACGACGGACGAGGTGACCGCGGCCCTGGCGAGCGAGGAACTCGCCCGGGTGTTCCCCTCGCTCGAGGGTTGCCTGATGATCTCGCAGGCGTGTGCCCAGTACATCGCCGAGGCGGGATCGCCGGAGCTGCGGGAACGAGCGGTGCCCGCGCTGCTGGGCGGCGACAAGGTCGGGTGCGTGGCCTCGACCGAGCCGAACCACGGGTCGAACAACGCGGCGATGGAGACCCGGGCGGTCCCGGACGGTGACGAGTTCGTCATCAACGGGCGCAAGCGCTGGATCTCGAACGCCGACATCTCCGACTACGCGGTGGTCCTGTGCCGGGTCGGTGCCGACGACGGGAAGCAGACGATCAGGCCGGTCATCGTCGAGCGTGAACGCTCGCCGTACCGGACCAGGGACCTGCCCAAGGTGGGCCTCAAGGCCTTCGTGACCTCCGAGATGATCTTCGAGGACTGCCGCGTCCCTCGCGAGAACTGCATCGGCCCGGCGGGCTCGCTCAAGAATCTCCAGCTCATCTTCAAGAAACTGCAGTGGTCACGCTGCCGGATGGCAATCATCTCGGTGGGGATCGCCCGGGCGGCGCTCGAGGAGTCCGCGTCCTACGCCCGCCGGCGCCGTCAATTCGGCCGGCCGATCGGAGAATTCCAACTCATCCAGGACAAGATCTACAACATGGCCACCGAAATCGACGCCTCGCGCCTGCTCATTCATCGCGCGTTGACCTCCATCCAGGAGGACCGGCGGTCCGATCGCGAGGCCTCGATGGCCAAGGCCTATGCCACGGAGATGGCGGTGCGGGTGACGTCGGACGCGATTCAAATACACGGCGCCAACGGCCTGTCCCCGGACTTTCCACTCGAACGCCATTTCCGGGACGCGCGGGCGCTGACCATTGCGGAGGGAACGACCGAGATCCACAAGCTCGTAGTCGCCAGGTCCGTCCTGGGACTATCCGCCTTCCGGTGAGGGGAACGTCATGACGACGACTACCGGCCCGATCTCCCGGCACTTCGCACTGCTGGACGAGGAGACATCGCTGCGTACCACCATTCACAAGTGGGCGGAGGAACGGCTTCGCCCCCGGGTGGCGCAGATGGACAGGGAAGCCCGCATGCCGCGGGATCTGATCGACGAGCTGTTCGACCTCGGCGTGATGGGCATCCAGATCCCGGACCGGTACGACGGCGGCGGCGGCTCGATGCTGATGAGCGCGCTCACCATCGCCGAGCTCGCCCGCGTCGATCCGTCGGTGGCGGTCTGCGTCGACGTCCAGAACGCGCTGGTCAACATCGCGCTCATCCGTTGGGGCAGCCCCGAGCAGCAGGAACGGTTCCTGCCGCTGCTGGCGCGGGAGGTCGTCGGCGCCTACGCGTTGTCCGAACCCGAGTCCGGCAGCGACGCATTCGCCCTGCGCACCCTGGCCGTACGCGACGGCACGGACTACGTCCTCACCGGGCGCAAGGTCTGGACGACCAACGCCGGGGAGGCGGGGCTCTTCGTCATCTTCACCAACGCCGCCCCGGAGCACGGCGCGCACGGCATCACCGCCTTCGTGGTGCCGCGGGACACGCCGGGGCTGGTCGTCGGGCCGAACGAGGAGAAGTTGGGTATCCGTGCCAGCTCCACCTGCGAGCTTCTGCTGGACGGCGTACGCGTCCCGCAGGACCACAGGCTGGGCGAGGAGGGTGACGGGTACGACATCGCCATCGACACGCTCAACATCGGCCGCATCGGCATCGGCGCGCAGATGGTGGGACTGGCCACCGGTGCCCTCGAAGCCGCCGCCGGGTACGCCCGGGAACGCCGGCAGTTCGGCCAGCCCATCGCCACCTTCCAGGGGGTGCAACTACCGCTCGCGCACGTCGCGACGGAGATAGAGGCGGCCCGCCTGCTGGTGTACGACACCGCGCGTCTGGCCGACAGCGGACGCTACGTTCCCGAATTGCTGACGCGGTGTGCGATGGCGAAGTACTTCGCGTCCCAGGTGGCCGAACGGGCGGCCTCCCAAGCCGTCCAGACCCTCGGCGGTAACGGTTACAGCACCGCATATCCCGTGGAGAAGTTTTATCGGGACGCCATGATCGGGCAGATCTACGAGGGCACGTCGAACATTCTTCTACGTACCATTTCCCGCAGTGTTTTCGAGGGCTCGGCCTTCCGTGGCACGGGGGGCGGTCGATAAGGTTGGCTATCCACGCATGCCCGCACCGGAGACGTGATTGCAGGGCATGCACGAGGGTTTGATCGGCCGTCGGCCGCCGATTCGGCAATCCGTTCTACAGGCGAGCGGCTTCCCTGTATCCGCGATGTCCACGGGGACGCCGACGGGTAGCGGTATCGGTCACCCGAGGCACAAATGAGGAGTGTGTGATGCGAGGTGCTCAGCAGCCGGTTCGGGGTGTGGACGCCCCGGCTGAACCGGGTCCGGGTCTGGATCCGCGGCGTTGGAAAGCGCTGGCGGTGGTCGCGTTGGCGCAGTTCATGCTCATTCTCGACGTGACCGTCATCAACGTCGCGCTACCCGACATGGGCGCCGACCTCGGCCTGAGCCGACTGTCGTTCACCTGGGCCGTCAGCATCTACGGCCTGGTCTTCGGCGGCCTGCTCCTGCTCGGCGGCCGACTCGCCGACATGATCGGCACCCGACCCATCATCATGACCGGCCTGCTCATCTTCACCCTCGCCTCCCTGACCAGCGGCGCAGCCCAGAACGAAGCCATGCTCCTGGCCGGACGCATCGGCCAGGGCGCCGGAGCCGCCCTGCTGTCACCGGCAGCCCTGGCCGCCGTCACCAGCCTCTTCCACGGCAACGAACGCAACAAGGCCCTCAGCATCTGGGCCTCCCTCGGCGGACTCGGCTTCACCGCCGGCGTCCTGATCGGCGGCCTACTCACCGCAGGCCCCGGCTGGCGCTGGGTCTTCTTCATCAACATCCCCGTCGGCATCGCCCTGCTCCTGGCCGTCCGCGCCCTGGTCCCGCTACGCCGCAACCCCCACCCCGACCGACTCGACATCTGGGGCGCCCTCACCGTCACCACCGCCTCCGCCGCCCTCATCTACGGCCTCATCAACGCCGGCGACAAAGGCTGGACCCACCCCACCACCTGGGCACCCATCACCACCGCGATCCTGCTCTACACCGCCTTCATCGCCATCGAACGCACCACCACCACCCCCCTGATGCGACTCAACCTGCTCACCCGCCGCCCCGTCGCCGCAGGCGCCTTCCTCATGCTCACCGCCGCCGGCATCCTCATCGCCGACCTCTTCCTCACCTCCCAATACCTGCAACACCTACGCGAACTCAACCCCCTACGCACCGGCCTGTTCTTCCTGCCCCCCGCCCTCGCCCTCATGACCGGCGCCATCCTCGCCGGCCGCCTCATCGGACGCACCGGCACCCGCCCCATCGCCACCACCGCCCTACTCCTGGTCGCCGCCGGCAACGCCCTACTCACCGACGTATCCACCACCGGCAACATCTACACCCAAGCCCTACCCGGCACCACCCTGTTCGCCCTCGGCGGCGGCCCCCTGTTCGTCTGCGCCACCACCACCGCACTCGGCCGCATCGACCTACGCGAAGCCGGCCTCGTCTCCGGCATCATCAACACCTTCAACCAACTCGGCGCCGCCCTCTGCGTCGCCATCGCCTCCACCATCGCCGCCACCAGCCTCACCACCAACCCCACCACCCAAGGCCTCACCAACGCCTTCACCACCTTCACCATCATCGCCATCACCGCCGCCCTCACCGCCGCCCTCCTCACCCCACCCGGCAAACCCCACACCACCGACGATGAGGCGGTCGCACCGTGAGCCCGGCCGCTGTCGGCGTCTCGGCGGCTACGGGCCGGTCGTCGCCCGTCCCCACGCGACGGTCGGGCCTGCTGAAGATGACGCCCCGGGCACGCCGATGACCAGCGCCGTCGTGTGTGGCATCGGCTCGTACCTGCCGCCCAGAGTGGTGACGAACACCGAGCTGGCCGCGCGGTTGGGCACGTCGGTGGAGTGGATCGAGACCCGGACCGGCATCCACCAGCGGCGGGTGATCAACGCCGGCGGGTCGACCGCCGACCTCGCCGTGGAGGCGGGCATACGGGCGATGAAGTCAGCCGGTCTCACCCGGGTCGACGCGGTGGTGCTGGCCACCACGACCCCCGACCACCGATGCCCGGGGACGGCGCCGGCAGTGGCCAGCCGGCTCGGCCTCACCGGCGTACCGGCGATGGACGTCAACGCCGTGTGCACGGGATTCCTCTACGCCGCCGCCAGCGGTGCCGGGCTCATCGCGACGGGTGTGGCCGAGCGGCTGCTGGTGATCGGGGCGGACACCTACTCCACGATCCTCAATCCAGCCGATCGGACGACCACGGCCATCTTCGGCGACGGTGCCGGCGCCGTGGTGCTGCGCCGCGGAGAGGCGGACGAGCCCGGCGCCCTGGGCGCCTTCGACCTCGGCAGCGACGGGGAACTCGCCGAGCTGATCTGGATACCCGCCGGCGGCTCCCGGCAGCGCTCGACCGGAGCCACCACACCGGCCGAGGATCACTACTTCCAGATGCGGGGCACCGCCGTGTTCAAACACGCGGTGGTACGGATGGCGCAGGCGGCGGGTACGGCGACGAGCCGGGCCGGCTGGCGCACCGAGGACGTGGACCGGTTGGTCTGCCACCAGGCCAACGCCCGCATCCTGGCCGCTCTCGGCACCGAGCTCGGCCTCGCCGCCGACCGGGTGGTCAGCAACATCGCATCGGTCGGGAACACCGCAGCGGCCTCCATCCCCCTCGCGCTGGCGGACGCGGCTCGCAGCGGGCAGCTGCGCGCCGGGCACCGGGTGGTACTCGCGGCGTTCGGCGGCGGCCTCACCTGGGGGGCGACGACGCTCGTGTGGCCTGACATCACACCCGTGTAGCGAAAGGAGCCGCGCACATGAACGACATCACCGAGCGTATAGGCAAGCTGCTGATCACCCGGTTCGGTGTGGCGCCCGACGAGTTCAGCGCCCAGACGACGCTCAGCGACCTGGACCTGGACTCGCTCGCGCTCGTCGAGTTCGGCCTGATAGCGGAGAAGGAGTTCGGGGTCAAAATCGGCGAGGATGAGATCTCGCCGGACGACACCGTCGCCGACGTCGCGGACCTGATCGTGCGCAAGGCTGCCTGATGTCGCGCTTCGACGTCGCCGTGACCGGCATCGGCATGGTGACCCCGGCCGGCGTCGGCACGGCCGCGAGTTGGTCCACGATTCTCAGCGGCGAGCCGGCCGCCGCAACGGACCCGGTGCTGGCCGGGCTACCGGTCGACTTCTCCTGCCGGGTTCCCGGATTCGACGCGCGCGCGGTGCTCGGCGGGAAGCTCGCCTGGCGGACGGAACGGTACACCCACCTGGCGCTGGCGGCCGCGCGCGAGGCGGTCGCCGACGCCGGCCTGGATCCGTCGACCTGGGACGGTGCCCGGGTGGGCGTCGTGATCGGCAACGCGCTCGGCGGCACGGGCACCGTCGAGGCTCAGCACGACGTGTTTCGTGAGGAAGGCGCCGAGGGCGTCTCGCCGATGCTGATCCCGATGACGATGACGAGTATGGTCGCCGGCTACACCGCCATGGATCTCGCCGCGACCGGTCCCAACCTGGTGACGGCGACCGCCTGCGCGTCCGGTGCCACCGCCATCGGCATCGCCCGGGAGCTGCTGCGCGGCGGCAAGTGCGACGTGGTGCTGGCCGGCGGCGCGGAGGCCAGCCTCACGCCGCTGATCGTCAACACGTTCGCCAAAATGGGTGCGCTGTCCCGGCGTCGGGACGAGCCGGCTCGGGCGTCACGGCCGTTCGACGCCGACCGTGACGGCTTCGTGCAGGCCGAGGGCGCCGCGATCCTGGTCCTCGAGCGGGTGGCCGACGCCCGCGCCCGGCAGGCGCCGGTGCGGGCCTGTATCAGCGGATTCGGGGCCTCAGCCGACGCGCACCACGCCACCCAGCCCGACCCGTCGGGCACCGGGGTCCGGCAATCGATCGACATGGCCCTGGCCGACGCCGGTCTGGGTCCCGACGAGATCGACCACGTCAATGCCCACGGCACCTCCACGCCACTGAACGACGTCACCGAGGCGAGGGCGCTGCGTCACCTGTTCGGCGGGCGGCCCGCGGTCACGTCGGTCAAGGGGGTGACCGGTCATTCCCTCGGTGCGGCCGGCGCGATCGAGGCCGCCTGCACGGTCCTCGCCGTCCAGCACGGTGTCGTCCCCCCGACGGCCAACCTGGAGCGGCAGGATCCCGAGATCGACATCGACGTGGTGGCCGGCAGCCCGCGGACCCTA
This sequence comes from Micromonospora sp. BQ11, assembly GCF_052068135.1. NCBI lineage: Bacteria > Bacillati > Actinomycetota > Actinomycetes > Micromonosporales > Micromonosporaceae > Micromonospora > Micromonospora sp. BQ11. Next base: position 437,168 of record NZ_JBQHDB010000003.1, read on the forward strand.
CCGATCACTGCGGCGATCAGTAGCTCGTTCGGGTTCGGCGGCCAGAACGCGGTGCTGGTGGTGAGCGCCGTCCCGTCGGGCTGACCGTTGACCACCATGAGGAGCACGCACATGGTTCTGTGCACACCTCCGTGCGACCGCGGTTGCGGCACGGCACCCGTCCGGGACGGCGCCGGCGGGGCACGGAGCACGCCGCGGCACGACGCCGGCCCGGTCGGGGCCCGTCCCGCGAGAGCACCTCCGGGCGGTCCGGGCCGGAGCGCAGGTCCCCACACGTCGTGTTACAAACCGAGGGAGTAGGTATGCGGTATCCGTTCGAGTCCCATCGCCCCACCGCGGTACGGAGGCTGTCGGTCGCGGCGACCGCCGTCGCGGTCGCCGTCTCCACCTGGGGCGTCGCCGCCGCACCGGCGGCAGCCAGATCCACCGATGATGTCGACGTCGCAGTCGAATGGTGGGACGTCGCCAACACCATGCTGGCACCGCCGGCTGCGCCGGTGGGCATCGAGAACTTCCGGGCCTGGGCGATCACGTGGCTCGCCGCCGCCCGCGCGGTGAACGAGCGCCCGTCGGCGGGCCCGGCACGTCACTACCGGAAGGCCGCCTTCGCGGCTGCCGTCCACGAGTCCCTGATCACCTTCGTCCCGACCCGTCGGGCCGAGATCGACCAGGCACTGGCCACGACGCTGAGCCGGATCCCGGACGGCCCGGCGGAGTCGCAGGGAGTCGCCGCCGGCCGGGCCGAGACCCAGGCCGTGCTGGCGAACCGCCAGGGCGACGGGCTCGACAACGTGTCGGTCAGCCGTCCCTTCACGCCGCCGTCGCCCGCCCCCGGTGTCTGGCGGCCGACGCCACCGGCGTTGGCGACGGCGCAGTGGCCGGGTCTCGCCGACGCGCGTCCGTTCTCCATGAGCAGTCCTGACCAGTTCCGTCCGGGCCCGCCGCCGGCGCCCGGGTCGGACCGGTATCGCGCGGACTGGCAGGAGGTTCGTGACTACGGTGCCATCGACAGCACCGTACGGACGGCGGAGCAGACGAAGATCGCCACGTTCATGTACACGGCTCCGCCGAGCTTCTTCCATCCGGCCGTCCGGTCCGCGCTGCAGGAACTGAGCGGCTCCCTGAGGCGGCAGGCCGAGCTCATGGCGGTGGTCCGGCTCGCCTTCATGGACGCGATGATCGCCGTCTGGGATGCCAAGTACCACTACGTGTCCTGGCGGCCGATCACGGCGATCCGTGAGGCCGACAGCGACGGCGACCCCACCACGTCACCGGATCCGTCCTGGACCCCGCTGCACGCGACGCCGCCGCACCCGGACTATCTCAGCGGCCACGCCGGCCTGATGGGTGCGGTCGTCCGGGCGCTGACGATATACACGGGTGCCGGGCCCGAGGCGCCGTTCACCGTCGCCAACCCGAACATGCCCGGAGTCACCCTCACGTACGACAACTGGGCCCAGATGAACCGGGACATGATCGACGCCCGGGTCTGGTCCGGAATCCACACCCGGACCGCCGACGTGGTCGCGGCCAGGGTCGGCAGCCGGGTCACGCACAACATCATCTGCAAGTCGCGCCAGCTCTTCGGCTGACCTCTGCCGTTGCACGACTCCTGGTAGGACGGCACCTGCTGTCCTACCAGGAGTCGCGGCCGACCGACGGCGATGCCGCTCGACGAGGGATTCGAACCTGCTGCACCAGACCACCGAACAAGGAGGACAACGATGCGACGGTCGTTCGTGCGCGTACCGGCAACGTGGTCGCGCGGGATGTCACTGCTGCCGATCGTCATCACCATGATGCTGGTCGGGCCGGGCGTGCCGGCGGCGTCCGCCGCCCGCGCCGATGCCGGCCCCTGCACCGATGTCATCGTTCTGCCCGGCGCGACGTCGGCCGAGGGCATCGCCAAGGGCCCCGGAGCCACGTTCTACGCCGGCGACGTCTTCCGCGGGGACATCTACCGGGGGGACCTCAGGCGGGGCACCGCCGAGCGTTTCATCGACGTCCCGGACGGCCGGTACGCACTCGGCATGTTCGTCGACGCGCGGCGCGGGCGCCTCTTCGTGGCCGGCGGCTACGGCGCCGCGCACGTGTACGACACCCGAACCGGGGCCACCGTCGCCAGCTACCGGCTCGGCGACCCGGCGTCGACACTGGTCAACGACGTCACCATCACGAGACGGGGCGCCTACTTCACCGACTCGCGGCAGGCGCGGCTGTACTTCGTACCGATCGGCCGCAACGGAGCCCTCGGCCGGGCTCGGACGATTCCCGTCACCGGCCCGGCGGCCGACACCAGCGGCGAGTTCAACCTGAACGGGATCGTCGCCACCCCCGACGGGAAGACTCTGATCGTCTCGCACACGGCTCTGGGCAGGCTGTACACGGTGGACCCGGCGACCGGCGTCAGCCGTCTGATCGAGGGTCTCGACGTGCCCAGGGTGGACGGCATCGTGCTGGAGGGCAGGCGCCTCTGGGCGGTGCAGAACTTCGTCAACCAGGTGTCCCGGATCAGGCTCAACCACAACCTGACCTCCGGGACCGTCGAACGCGTGATCACCCACGAGGCATTCCAGGTGCCGGCCACCGCCATCCCCTACGGCAGGCATCTCGCGGTCGTCAACGCCAAGTTCGACACCGGCGTCCCCCCGACCGCCGACCAGTACGAGGTCGTGCTCGTGCGCCGCTAGTGTCACGCCTCGGACGTTCGTGACAGATCGTGGTCGGCTCCCGCTTCGAACCGGTCACGACGGCGTGGCGAGACCCGCCTGGACCACGAGGACGACGAGCTGAGCCCGGTCCCGCGCACCGAGTTTCACCATCGCGCGGCTGACGTGTGTCCGCACGGTTGCCGCACTTACCACCAGTTCGGCCGCGATCTCGTCGTTGGACCGGCCGGTGGCGACCCACGCGACGATCTCCCGCTCCCGACTGGTCAGGCGGTCCAGCTCCGGATGCGGTGCTGACCAGCCCGGTGCCGCCGGTCCGGAGGGGGCCATGGCGAACCGTTCGATCACGCGCCGGGTGATCGACGGCGACAGAAGGGATTCCCCGTCCGCGACCACCCGCACCGCGCGGACCAGCTCGTCAGGGTCGGCGTCCTTCAACACGAATCCGCTCGCGCCCGCCCGCAGCGCCGCGAAGACGTAATCGTCGAGCTCGAACGTGGTCAGCATGACCACACGGACCCGGGCCAGCGCCGGGTCGGAGGTAATCTCGCGCAGCGCAGCCAGCCCGTCCAGCACCGGCATCCGGATGTCCATGAGCACCACGTCCGGCAGCGTGCGCCGGACGGCCTCGACCCCCTCGCGGCCGTCGCCGGCCTCGGCCACCAGGTCGAGGCCGGCCTCGGACTCCAGGAGCGTGCGCAGACCCATCCGGACCAGCGGCTGGTCGTCCACGACCGCGACCCGGATCATCTGCGCTCCCCGGGCAGGGCGACCAGGTTCGGTACGGGGAGCCGGGCGCGCACGGCAAAACCGCCCTCCGCCCGTGACCCCGCTGTCAGGGAGCCACCCAGGGCCTCCGCGCGGGCCCGCATGCCGTCGATGCCATGTCCACCGGCCCCGGGCGGTGCGCCGCTACCCGTGTCGGTGACCTCCAGGCTCAGCATGCCGTCCGACACCGTGAGGCGCACCCGCGCCGTCGCTCCGGGGCCGCCGTGCCGGAGCACGTTCGTCAGGGACTCCTGGATGATCCGGTACGCCGACCGGTCGACCTCGACCGGCAGGCCGGTGACCGTGTCCTCGATCTCGACGACGACCGGTAGCCCGCTGGAGCGGAGTCGAGCCACGAGCGCGGGCACGTCGGCCAGTCCGGTGCCCGGCCGCAGCGACGCGCCGGGAGGCTGGGGCTCACGCAGCGCCGTCAGTTCGGCACGTACCCCATCCAAGGCGTCCTTGCTCGCCGTCCGGATCGCCTCGAGCGCCTGCCGGACCCGCTCCGGGTCGCGGTCGAGCACCCGCAGCGCAACGCCGGCCTGCATGGCGATCACCGCCAAGCCGTGCCCGACCTCGTCGTGCAACTCCTGTGCCAGGCGCAGCCGTTCCTCGTAGACGACTCGGCGGGACTGCTCGCCGCGCAGGTCCGCCGAGGCGTCCTGACGTACCCGCATCGCCACCCCGATGGCCGCCGGCACGGCGACGCAGGCGGCCGCCGCGACGAAGTCCGCCCAGTCCTGGGGTGACCCGGTGGCGGCGCGCGTCGCGACGGCGCCCAGGCAGGCGCACGTCAGGATCGCCGCGCCGGTGAAGGCCCGCCGGAACGGTGTACCGGCGGCGAGCCGGTAGACCGCCACGACCAGCGCCAGGATGATGGGCCCGTAAGGATAGTCGAGCGCGATGTAGGCGACCGTCGCGGCGCCGGTCAGCGCCGCCACCCAGATCGGCTGCCAGCTCGAGATCGCGACGGGCAGGCAGGCGGCGAGCACCAGCACGTAGGACGTGGTGGGCGCGGCCTGGTCGTGGTTGGCGGCGGCACCCGTGGTGCCGACCAGGGCTCCGGACGCCAGCAGCACCGTGAGCCCCAGGTCAAACGGCCTGATCCGTCCTGTGCCCATGCTCCGACGATAACGTTCCGGTCCAGTCCTGTCGTCGTCACCGCACGTAGCGGACGTACGCGGATCTGCGTACGCGGAACTGCCGCTTCCCGGGGGACGACCGCGAGGCGAGCAGCCGCGAGCATGACCGGCATGACCGGACACGTAATCGTCACCAACGGACTGACGAAGCGGTACGGCGACCGCGTGGCGGTCGACCGGGTGGCCCTCACCGTGCGGCGTGGCGAAGTGTACGGCTTCCTCGGTCCCAACGGTGCCGGCAAGACGACCACGCTGCGCATGCTGCTCGGCCTGGTGCGGCCGACCGGTGGCGAGATCACCGTACTGGGCCGGCCGCCCGGAGCGCCCGACGCGCTGGCCCGCATCGGCGCGCTGGTGGAGGGACCGGGCTTCTACCCGTACCTGTCGGGGCGCGACAACCTGCGCGTCCTGGCCCGGTATGCCGGACTCGACGACGTGGCGGTCGAGGCCGCGCTGGAGCTGGTGGACCTGACCGCCCGGGCGTCGGACCGGTTCCGGAAGTACTCCCTGGGCATGAAGCAGCGGCTCGGCGTGGCCGGTGCCCTCCTGGGCCGGCCCGAGCTGCTGATCCTGGACGAGCCGACGAACGGGCTCGATCCCGCCGGCATGGCCGACATGCGCAACCTGATCCGGGCCCTGGCCGAGCAGGGCCAGACGGTGCTGCTCTCCAGCCACCTGCTGGGCGAGGCGCAGCAGATCTGCGACCGGATCGGTGTGATCGCGGCGGGCCGGATGCTCACCGAGACGACGGTGGACGACCTGCGCGGCGAGAGCACGCTGGTGGTGCGCGGAGAGCCGCTGGACACGGCCCGGTCCGTGGCCTGCCGCATGGTCGGCGCGGACAAGGTGTCGACCGTGGACGGCATGGTGCGGCTGCAGGCCGACGCCGCCCGGTCTCCGGAGCTCATCCGGGCGCTCATGTCGGCCGGGGTCACGGTGCACGAGGTACGTCCGGGCGAGCGGACGCTGGAAGAGGCCTTCCTCGCGCTGACCGGTGTGGGGCTGGACGACGGTACGGAGACGACGCCATGATCCATAGTCTGCGCGCGGAGCTCGTCCGGCTGCTCCACTGGCCCATCACCTGGCTGCTGGGCGGCATCTGGCTCGCGCTCAACCTGAGCTTCGGATATCTCTTCCTCTATCTGAGCTACCGCGACAACAGCGACGGGTTCGCCGCCGACGCCTCCGATCCGGAGAGCGCGCGCGCCGTCCTCGTACAGATGATGCCGGACAGCGTCCCCGCCACGATGCTGTCGCAACTGCCGATGTTCGGCGGCGGGCTGGTGCTGCTCCTCGGCGCGCTCGCGGTCGGCAGCGGCTACCCGTGGGGCACATGGAAGACGGTGTTCATGACCGGCCAGCGGCGCTCCGTCGCCGTCGCCGGCACGCTGGCCGCTCTCGCCGTCATCGTCACCGGCTTCCTGGTCGTCACGTTCGCCGTCGATCTGCTGGCCAGCTACCTCATCGCCACGGCGGAGTCCGAACCGGTGATCTGGCCGAGCCCTGCCGAGGTGGCGCGCGGTCTGGGCGGCGCGCTGCTCATCGGCGGCACCTGGACCGCGGGCGGGGTCCTGCTCGGCACCCTGACCCGCGGGCCCGCGCTGGCCACCGGGCTCGGACTGCTTTGGGTGCTGGTGGTGGAACACCTGCTTCGCGGCGTGGCCGAGATGCTGGGGCCGGTCGAGGCGGTGACCGACGTGCTACCGGGGACGGCGGCCGGCTCCCTGGCCGGTGCCATCGGTGCCCTGCCGCAGAGCGACCCGAACGGGACCCCGGGTGTGCTGACCACCATCGGCGGTACCGCCGCGGCGGCGCTGCTCGGTGCCTATCTGGTCGCTTTCACCGCAGCGAGCCTCGCGCTCAAGGCCCGGCGCGACGTGACCAACTGATATCACTGCAATGCAGTTATTCATTCACCATGAGCGATGAGTTAGGAGTGTGTGATGCGAGGTGCTCAGCAGCCGGTTCGGGGTGTGGACGCCCCGGCTGAACCGGGTCCGGGTCTGGATCCGCGGCGTTGGAAAGCGCTGGCGGTGGTCGCGTTGGCGCAGTTCATGCTCATTCTCGACGTGACCGTCATCAACGTCGCGCTACCCGACATGGGCGCCGACCTCGGCCTGAGCCGACTGTCGTTCACCTGGGCCGTCAGCATCTACGGCCTGGTCTTCGGCGGCCTGCTCCTGCTCGGCGGCCGACTCGCCGACATGATCGGCACCCGACCCATCATCATGACCGGCCTGCTCATCTTCACCCTCGCCTCCCTGACCAGCGGCGCAGCCCAGAACGAAGCCATGCTCCTGGCCGGACGCATCGGCCAGGGCGCCGGAGCCGCCCTGCTGTCACCGGCAGCCCTGGCCGCCGTCACCAGCCTCTTCCACGGCAACGAACGCAACAAGGCCCTCAGCATCTGGGCCTCCCTCGGCGGACTCGGCTTCACCGCCGGCGTCCTGATCGGCGGCCTACTCACCGCAGGCCCCGGCTGGCGCTGGGTCTTCTTCATCAACATCCCCGTCGGCATCGCCCTGCTCCTGGCCGTCCGCGCCCTGGTCCCGCTACGCCGCAACCCCCACCCCGACCGACTCGACATCTGGGGCGCCCTCACCGTCACCACCGCCTCCGCCGCCCTCATCTACGGCCTCATCAACGCCGGCGACAAAGGCTGGACCCACCCCACCACCTGGGCACCCATCACCACCGCGATCCTGCTCTACACCGCCTTCATCGCCATCGAACGCACCACCACCACCCCCCTGATGCGACTCAACCTGCTCACCCGCCGCCCCGTCGCCGCAGGCGCCTTCCTCATGCTCACCGCCGCCGGCATCCTCATCGCCGACCTCTTCCTCACCTCCCAATACCTGCAACACCTACGCGAACTCAACCCCCTACGCACCGGCCTGTTCTTCCTGCCCCCCGCCCTCGCCCTCATGACCGGCGCCATCCTCGCCGGCCGCCTCATCGGACGCACCGGCACCCGCCCCATCGCCACCACCGCCCTACTCCTGGTCGCCGCCGGCAACGCCCTACTCACCGACGTATCCACCACCGGCAACATCTACACCCAAGCCCTACCCGGCACCACCCTGTTCGCCCTCGGCGGCGGCCCCCTGTTCGTCTGCGCCACCACCACCGCACTCGGCCGCATCGACCTACGCGAAGCCGGCCTCGTCTCCGGCATCATCAACACCTTCAACCAACTCGGCGCCGCCCTCTGCGTCGCCATCGCCTCCACCATCGCCGCCACCAGCCTCACCACCAACCCCACCACCCAAGGCCTCACCAACGCCTTCACCACCTTCACCATCATCGCCATCACCGCCGCCCTCACCGCCGCCCTCCTCACCCCACCCGGCAAACCCCACACCACCGACGACCTGCGGGCCGACCGCGCGCTGGAGGTGTGAGCGATGTCCGGCGACACGGCCTCCGCGCCACAGAGAACTCCCGATGACCCCGGTGCGGGCAGCAGGCAGACCATGACGGTGGAAAGGACCGTCATCCACGCCGTGATCGGCCAGTTCGGCCGGCCCCGGGGCCTGCTCGGTGCGCTCGCCGGTTGGCAGATGGCGCATCGCCGCTCCAACCGCCTGCGCAACCGCTGGGTCGTCTCGCTGCTTGATGTGCGACCCACCGATCGGGTGCTGGAGATCGGCTTCGGCCCCGGCCTGGCCGTCGCCGAACTGGCCCGCCGGATCGGTCCCTCAGGGCACGTGTACGGCATCGACCACTCCGAGGTGATGCTGCGGCAGGCGACCCGGCGCAACGCCGCCGCGATCCGGGCCGGACGCGTGACGCTGCTCCAGGCCCCGGCCGAGAAGCTGCCGCCGGCCGTCGACGGCCCCTTCGACGTGATCCTCGCCGTCAACTCCATAGGTTTCTGGACGACGCCGGTCGAGCGGCTCGAAGACCTTCGGCGCCGGCTCACGCCCGGCGGACGTATGGCCATCGCCTCCCAGCCGCGCCACCCCGGAGCCACGAGGGACCCCACGCTCGTCGGCCGGGAGAAGGGGGAGCTGCTCCGCGCCGCGGGCTTCACCCTGGCACGGACCGAATGCCTCGCCCTCCGCCCTCCGGTGACCTGTGTCGTCGCCGTCAACCAGGCACCGTCCCGCACGCCGGCCCCCGATTCCTGAATCTGTCGACACGATGAAGCTGAGGTAAACGCCCTTCACCGACCGCCGTCACCTGTCTGATCTCAGGATTCACGATCGAGGCCCGAGAATGAAGACGAGTTCGCGTGAGCCGTTCCTGAACGAATTCGCCATTGTCTATTCCGCGATATACGACGTACTGGACGAGCGGCAGCGCCGGCTCCTGCTGGGCGCCACGGCGCGCAGGCTGGGCCGGGGCGGAATCAAGCGGGTGGCGGAGGCGGTGGGCGCCGATCCGGAGGTGGTCTCCCGCGGCGTGCAGCAGGTGTCGTCCGGCCCCGTGCCGAACGGCCGGGTGCGGGCCAAGGGCGCCGGGCGACCACCGGTCACCCGCGCTCTGCCCGGGGTGGTCGCGGCACTGGAGGCGTTGATGGATCCGGTCGCCCCCGGCGCCGCGGAGTCGCCGTTGCGCTGGACGACCAAGTCGACGGTGAAGCTGGCGCAGACGCTGACCGCACAGGGCTTCCCGGTGGGGCCGAACACGGTGGCCCGACTCCTCAAGGAATGCGGATACGCCCTGCAGGTCGGCGCCGCGGCGATCAATGGCCGGCCGCGTCAGGACCGTGACGCGCAGTTCGCGTACGCCGGTGACATGGCGGCCCAGTTCCTCGCCATCGGGCATCCCGTCATCTCGGTGAGCGCGCGGAAGGGGCGCCCACCCGGCCGGCATCGGGAGCCGACCGACGTGCCGGGCCGGGACATGTCCGGCGTTTCCGACGACGCGCTCCGGTCCGACATCGGCGGGACCACCGGCTGGGTGGACGTGCGCTCCGACCCGGGCACCGCGGCGCTCGCGGTGGAGTCGATTCGCCGCTGGTGGCGTATCCTCGGCGAGGATGCGCACCCCGGCGCGCAGCGGCTGATGATCGCCGCCGACACCGGCGTCCCGGACCGGTCCGCATCGCCGGCATGGAAGGCGGAACTGGTCCGCTTCACCGACGAGACCGGCCTGGCGCTCACCCTGACCCACCTACCCCCGGGCACCTTGCGGTGGACCAATGTCGAGCACCGGCTGTTTTTCAAGATCATGATGAACGGGCGGGGCAGACCACCGGAAGGGCACGAGGTGGTGGTGCGGGCCATCGCCGCGACCCCCCCGACCGGACCCCGGACCGACGAGGTCCTGCACGACGCCGGCCACCCGGCCGGACGGATCACCGACCGGCGGATACGGGACGTGCCGCACCACCGGATCGCCCGGCACGCGTTCCGCGGTGACTGGAACTACGACATCCCGCCCGCGCGATGACGGCCACGGAGCCCCGCACGGCCGAGCATCCGCGCTCGGCCGTCAATCAGGCAGTAATTTCTACGAGCGCAATGAGCTGCATCGATTAGTTGCGACCGCGGTAGATGCTGTTACCAACTCTTGAAGTCCCGTCGAGGCGGTGATAGATTTTCCATTGCCCAAGACCACGCCGAACAACGCTTCCAAGCGCGCTTGGCGCGCTTTCCGCATTCGACGTCGAGAACACAATGCCCCGGTCGGAGGTGCGCACGTCGTCGCGCGAGTCCGTACACGTCGGGTCATTTCTTGTCGATCTTCAGGGTGCGGCGACTCGTACGGGGGTAGGAATGCCGGGGAACGACGCTTCGAGCGGCAATGGGGTCCTTGCTCCTGCGTTTGAGCAGCTCATACCGTTTGCTCCGCAGGGTGTCGGAGTGCCGGCAGAAGCGCAGGCGGACCGGCTCCGGACGACATCGCCGGACTCAAGACGCCGTATCGGGGTGAACGCCCGAGGAGCCGTCATTCGCCGCGATGATCGGATGCCCCCGAATTCATTTCGGCAGACCGTTCGTGTGATAAGGCCCGCGTCGGAAAGCGCCAAAGGCACCTCTCGATCAATCGAGTCGGAAACGGTCCCGCCCGCAGGAACCGACCACTTTCGGGCATTCTCCGATCGACGTCGTGCCGCACCGACACCCTTCCGCGGAGCGGGAATCCCACGCCCGCACAACCCACCATTCCGTCCGCCGCACTGATCATTCCCAGAGAACGCGAGAGGACGTCATGCCACGAGTCATCCGACCGGAGATCCGTCCGGCCCGAAGCGGGAACCACGTCGCGGTCTCCGCAGGGCACGAGCACGCATCCAGGCCCATGTCCTCGGCCCGCTGATGCGCCCGCTGTGGCGCGGTTGCCGGCTCGGCAGCGATAGACCCACGCGGATGTGGCGGCCCCGCACCGACGTGCCGAGCCCGCACCGTACGCGGACCCCCCGGCACGCGCCGTGGCCAGGGGGACGACGTCGGCCGGGCCGGCCGGACCCGGGTGCCCCGGCTGAACTCCTGGAGACGGTGGAGACGACACCATGAGTACCATCTCGGACCTCGGCAGGATCGGACAGACCGGCGGGTTGCCCTCGGTCATCCGGCAGCGCGCCGAAGCGGACCCCGGGCGGACGGCGATGACGTTCGTCAGCTACTCCACCGATCCGCACGGACGCGCCCGGGATCTGACCTACGGAGAACTGGACGCCAGGGTTCGCGCCCTCGGCCGGCGACTGCGCCAGGAGACCCGTCCCGGCGGGCGGGCCGCGATTCTCTGCCCGACGGGTGTCGACTACATCGTCGGGTTCGTCGCCTGCCTCTACTCCGGTGTGATCGCGGTGCCGCTGTTCGCGCCCGACGCCTATCGCCGCAGCGACCGGATAGCGCTGGCGATGGACGACTGCGGCTGCGAGGTGGCCATCACCTCATCGACGGCCCGGGACGCGGTGGCTGGTCTCCCCCTGCGGACACCGGTACGGATCGTCTGTCCCGCCGACGTCGACCCCGACCCGACGGCGCCGTGGGAACCGGCACCCGCCGAGCCGGGGTCGACCGCGTACCTCCAGTACACTTCCGGCTCGACGAGGCGTCCCGCCGGCGTCCGGGTGACCCACCGCAACATGGCGACGGCGGTCGACCAACTGGCCACCGGCCTGCTGGTCGAGGGAAGCTCCACGATCGTGAGCTGGCTGCCGCTCTTTCACGACATGGGCCTGGTCTTCGCCGTGCTCCTGCCGCTGACCTCCGGGACTCCGGTCGTGCATCTGACTCCCCTGGCCTTCGTGCAGCAGCCGTACCGCTGGCTGCGGCTGCTCGCCGAGCACCGGGGGACGCATGTGCTGGCCCCGAACTTCGGCTTCGACTTCTGCGTAGACCGGGTGACGGCCGAGGAACGCGCCGGGCTCGACCTGTCCACCATCACGTACCTCGGCAACGGCGCCGAGCCGGTGCGCGCCCGGACGCTGGCCCGCTTCACCGAGACCTTCGCGCCGAGCGGCTTCCGGCCTTCCGCCCACGCTCCCGCCTACGGCCTGGCCGAGGCGACGCTCATGGTGACCGGGGTTCGGCCGGGCCAGGAGCCGTTGATCTGCTCGTTCGATCGGGCGGAGCTGAACGCCGGCCGGGTCCGACGGATCGGCGACGGCGACACCCGAGGGCTCGCCATGGTCGGCTGCGGGCCCGCCCTGCATCAAGAGGTGCGAATCGTCGACCCCGCGACCGGGCTGCCGGCGGGACCGGAGGACGTCGGGGAGATCTGGGTCCGCGGCGACAACGTCTGCGCCGGCTACTGGGACCAGGACGAGCTCACCGCGGAGGTTTTCGACGCGGTGCTCGACGGGGAGCGCGGTTGGCTGCGCACCGGTGATCTCGGCTTCTTCTACGGCGGTTCGCTGTTCATCGCGGGGCGGCGCAAGGATCTGATCATCGTCGACGGCCGCAACCATCATCCGATCGACATCGAGCTGACCGTCGAGGAGGCGGTTCCCGTGGTGCGGCGCGGACACGTCGTCGCCTTCCCTGTCGAGGTGGGCACTCGAGAACACGTGGTGATAGCCGCGGAACTGCAGGACGCGTCGGCGGACCTCGGCGACCAGCGGATGAGGATCCGACGCGCGGTCGCGGAGCGCCACGACGTCAGCGTCCACGACGTGGTGTTCGTCCGGCGCGGCACCCTGCCGAAGACATCGAGCGGAAAACTGCAACGTCGAGCCTGCAGGGACCGGTACCACCACAAGACCTTGACCACGGTGGACCGGGACGCTCGGGCACCGAGCATCTCCAGTGGGGGATCACCGTCCTACGGCGGGTGATTCGGTCGATCGCCCCACACGACGAAATCTACGGAAGGCCTGGGGGATGATGGATGTCGCTGTGCTGGAGCCACGCGAAGTGCTGCGCAACGGACTGGCTGCCATGCTGGCACGAATCGGGACGGTCAGCAGTTTCGAATGCCATCGCAGCGATGGCGACCTGCTCCTCGCACGACAAGCGCGTGGCGAGGAATCGAACCCGGACATCGTCATCGTCAGCGGCGCATCGCCGGAGGATGCCGTCGGCGCAGTCCGGAAGCTCTTTCCGACGAGCCGGGTGCTGGAACTGGTCGGCAGCGCAGAGCCCAGGGACCTGGCCATGGCCGCCAGGACCCACGCCGACGGCTACCTGATGCTGCACGACGTCACGGAGCCGGCACTGCACCGCACGCTGCAGGCCCTGATGCGCGGGGAACTGCCGATACCGCAGCCGGTGGCGAACTACCTGTTCGAACGCGTCCAGTCGACCGACGTGTCGCCACCGCCGGCCCAGCCCTACTTCAGCCCCGGGGAGCGTAAGGTCATCGACCTGCTGCTGGAGGGTCTGAGCAACAGGCAGATCGCCCAGAAGCTGGGCATCTCCCTGCACAGCGCGAAGCGACGCGTCTCAGCCGTCCTGCACAAGGCAAACTCGCCGAGCCGCGCCCACTTCGTCGCGCAGATGCTCCGCGACGCCTACCGCGACTGAGGGCGGAGTCGATCACCGCATACCGTGGTCGGGTACCGCGGCATGACCCGGGCGCGGGTACGCCGAGGCGCAACCGCTGGGCGCCAGCGGGGCGACGTCGACCGGCCGGCCGCTGGCATGACCGCCAGCGTTGCGAGCCCAGCTCCGGGACACCGTCGGCGCGCTGGAGATGCTGCGCATCTACTTCTATCGCGCAGGAGAAGTCCTGGCAGGAGCGATCCCGGCGTCCGCCGATTCCGCGCGTCTCGCCCGAACAGCCTCGTACGCCCACCTGGTGATGGTGGCCGGTGTGGTCGTCGCCGCTGTCGGCGACGAACTCGTCGCCCACCCACTCGGGCACACCCCGTTGCCTGCATCGCCGTCGGCCCCGGCGATGGTCCCGCTGCCGCCGCTCATGGTCGCCGCCATCCCTGCCGTCGTTCTGACCGGGATCGCCATCTCCGACGCGGCCCGCGCCCGGGGCCGCCCGCCAGAAATGGCGTCCCCACCCCGGCTGACCGGAGTCGCCACATGAAGGGTGGCCTATCGGTGGATGAGGGCGAACCGGTTGGTCTTGGTGCGGACGTCGAACACGGCCTGGACGGCGGGATCGGCGGCGGTGGCGGCGAGGAGGTCGGCCGGCACCTCGGCCTCCGACGGCGGGGCGTAGACGGCCGCCCACCGCCCGTCCGCCTTCGCGGCTCCACCGCGGCGCGCCCCGGCGGCGGTATCCGCCCCTGCGCCTCCAGGCGGGCCACCTGGGCGACGTTGCGCTGCGACCCGGAACTGCGGGGCCTGCGAGGGGTGACCCGGATCCAGGAGGTCTGCTCATCGCGTTCACGGGCCTCCGCGTCGGCGTCCGTGACGATCAACTCATCCAGTTCGGCGCTCGTCATGACGGCAGGCCATCGCTGCGCCGTTGCCGCAGCATCTGCCTCTGGGCCGGCCCGACTCGCCTGCCTTGAAAAGGAGTTTCCGGGATGGTGTCGTATCGAGGCGTAGCCGTTCGTGGAACTGGTGTGCGGCGGCCGACCGGGCCGCCGGACACGAGGAGCCGGGAAGGCCCTCGTACGGGGACTGAGAGGAGACGACATGACCGAGTACCTGATCACCTTCAACGACGAGTGGGTGCCCCACCACACGGCGGAGGAGATCCGCGAGAAGGGCACGGCCGCCCGGGCCGTGATCGCGGAGATGCAGGCGGAGGGTGTCCTGATCTTCAGCAACGGCGGGCTTGACCGGTCCACCGTGGTGTGCAGTGTCGAGTCGGTCGACGGCAAGCCCGTCTTCACCGACGGCCCGTACGTCGAGACCAAGGAGCACCTCGGCGGCTTCGCCGCCGTGGACGTGCCCGACGACGAGGCGGCGCGATACTGGGCCGGCCGGCTCGCGACCGCGCTCGACTGGCCGCAGGAGGTGCACCGGTTCCGGGGTCCCGGCGAGGCCCGGCGTGGCGGCTCCGGGGAGAGGTGAGCGCGATGCCCCGGTACCTGCTGTCCGTCCACGGACCGGCCGAGCGCACCGAGTTCGGCACCTACCCCTCGCGGGAGGCCATGGCGCAGGCGTTCGCCGACACCGGCGCCTTCAACGAGAAGCTCCGGAGGGACGGTCACCTCGTCTTCGCCGACGGCCTGGAGCCCGCGACGACTGCCACCACCGTCGACGGGCAGGGCGAGAGGCCGACCTTCACCGACGGGCCGTACCTGGAGACGAAGGAGCACCTCGGCGGCTTCTGGGTCATCGAGGCGGCCGACCTCGACGTGGCGCTGGCGCTCGCCGCCGAGGGGTCGCGAGCCTGCCGCGGCAGGGTCGAGGTGCGGCCCTTCCGCACCGGAGATTCCGTCCGGGCGCTGCTGGAGCCGTGACCGGTCCCACCGTCGAGCAGGCGATCATCCGTACCCACCACGAGGAGTGGGCGCGGGTGGTCGCCCGCCTCGCGCGCCGTTTCGGCGACCTGGACGTCGCCGAGGACGCGACGGCCGAGGCGTTCGTCGCGGCTGCCGAGCGGTGGCCCCGCGAGGGCGTACCGCCCAATCCCGGCGGTTGGCTCGCCACGACCGCGACCCGTAAGGCGATCGATCAGCTCCGTCGCGAGTCGCAGCGCCACGCCAAGCACGAGGAGGCCCGGATCGTGTACGACGACACTCCTCCCGAGCCGACCGGCCCGGTCGAGGATGACCGGCTCAGACTGGTCTTCACCTGCTGCCACCCGGCGCTGGCGGTGGAGGTCCGGGTGGCGCTCACCCTGCGCCTGCTCGGCGGCCTCACCGTCGGTGAGATCGCCCGCGCCTTCCTGGTGCAGGAGACCACGATGGCCCGACGGATCACCCGCGCCAAGGCGAAGATCAAGGCGGCGCACATCCCCTACCGGGTGCCCTCGGCCGACGACATCCGCGAGCGGCTCGCCGGCGTGCTCGCGGTCGTCTACCTCGTCTTCAACGAGGGCTATCTCGCCGGCGAGGGGGACGACCCGTTGCGCGTCGACCTCACCGACGAGGCGATCCGCCTCGGCCGCCTGCTCCGAACCCTCCTCCCGGACGACGGCGAGGTGGCCGGCCTGCTTGCCCTGATGCTCCTCACCGACGCCCGGCGGCCGGCGCGGGTGTCCCGCACCGGGGAGCTGGTGACCCTCGACGAGCAGGACCGCGGCGCATGGGACCGCACCCTCGTCGCCGAAGGCAACGCCCTGGTCCGCGAGCGGATCGAGGCAGTGGCGACCGGCGGTGACCCACCGGGGCGCTACCAGCTGCAGGCCGCGATCAACGTGGTCCACACCAATGCCCCTTCCGCCCGGGACACCGACTGGTCCACCATCGTGGCCCTGTACGGCCGCCTGGTGCAGCTCGACCCTTCGCCGATCGTGTGGCTCAACCGGGCCGTCGCGGTCGCCGAAGTCGACGGCCCCGGTGTCGGGCTCGCCGAGATCGACCGGCTCGCCGAGGTCCTCGACGGCTACCACGCCTTCCACGCCGCACGCGCCGACCTGCTGCGGCGCCTCGGACGCGGCGGCGAGTCGCGGGCGGCGTACGACCGCGCCATCGGTCTCACCGGCAACCCCGCGGAGCGGGCCTACCTCGCCCGCCGCCGCGACCAGCTCGCCGGCTGACCGACACGTGCAGCCGGCCTGTTCCCGCGCCGTTCACGGCATGTCGGTGCGTCCCATGAGGCGGCCGAATCGTCGAGGCGTGGCGGACCGGTCGCGACGTCGGCGACAGCGGACTGCGACGGATCGGCCCACGTCACCCGCGCTCGATCCTTCGTAGCCCGTGGGTGGGTGTCCACCACTCGATGACGAGCATCGTGGCCTCCGGGTTGAGGTGGGTGTGCACGACCTCGGCGATGTCGGCGTGGAAGCGGTCGCCGGCTGGTCCGTCCGTGACGGGTCCGGCGGCTGTCGCCCGGCCCGAGATCTTCGCCTCACCCGGCCACCGTGCCTCGGAGCCCTCGACCGGGTCGACCGTAGCGCTGTGCAGGGCGAACCGAGGATCCCGACGGAGATCCGCGCCCTTGCGCGCGTTCGGCATCGAGCCGAAGACGAGCTCACCGTCCTCGAACACCGCCTCGATCCCCGAGATCCGGGGCGACCCGTCGGCTCGCAGGGTGGCGATGGTCTTGTGCCGGTGAGCGTCGAACAGCGCGCGTACGCGCTGCGCGAACTCCGGCTCCGCCCGTTCGACGTCCTGCCATGCCGCCATACGCACATGATCCCACCGTCGCGAGCGAGCGGCAGGACCACACGGCGTCGCTTCAGGCGCTACCGGTGGCGGTTGTCTCGGAACTGTCGGGGAGTCATGCGATGCCGGGCTCGGAATCGGCGGATGAGGTGCCGCTCGTCGGTGAACCCCAGGGCGGCGGCGATCTCGCGGGTACTCATGCGGGTGTGCTCCAGCAGTTCCACCGCGGTCTTCAACCGGTGCTGGTTCCGGTACTGCTGAGGACTGCTCCCGGCACGCGTCCGGAACGCTCGACGCCAGGTCTCGTAGGGCATCCCGACCGCTCGGGCGATCTCCGGCATCGCCACCTGCGTCTCCAGGTCGCCCTCCAGGATGTCCACCGACCGGGCGAACCAGTCCACCGCGCCACGATCCGCTCGTCCGTCGGCGGTGCCGGTCGCTTCGGCGATGAGCGCCATCAGCTCCAGCGCCTCCCGGTCCGCGGCGGCGCGCGAACCGGCACGGGGGCGGCGTCCGAAATCCTCCAGGCGCGCCTTCCACCGGGTCACGGGCAGGGCGGTGTGCAGCGGCCGCCCCGGGTCGACGACACCCGTGCGGTGGGCCAGCTCGAACAACGGACCGCCGAAGACCAGGAAGGTCTCGTCCCAGGTGGCACCACCGGCTGTGCCGTACCAGTGGGGCATCCTGGGGAAGACGAGGATCAACGTACCCGGTGTCACGGGTACGTCGTGCGCCGCGTCCCGGTACCGGCCGTTGCCAGCGGTGACGTAGGTGAGCGCGTACGACGGGTAGCTCCTCAGCGCGCGGCTCGGGACACCGGTGCCACCTTCGATCCGGCCGACGAGGCGGATGTGTCCGAGGCGGCCGTCGCCACGTCGGGCCACCACCTCCGCTACGGGTGCCATCTGAGGACGCTAAACCAGAACGTACCCGTTCTGCCAGGTCGTCCCGGGAGTGCCGGCCGGTTGCCTGATGTGCTTGCGGCAGCGCACACCGTCGCAGGAACACCGCCCCCACAAGCGAAGGGAAATCCCCCGTGACTCTCCTGCACCTACCACCGTTGACCAGCGCGTACCCGATCTCGGACACCGATGTCGCCGCCTACCGCCGGGACGGCCACCTCCGACTGCGGGGTGTCGCGGACGCCGGCGAGGTCGCCGCCTTCCGCGACGTGATCGCCGCCGGCGTCCGGCGGCTGAGCACCGAGGACAAGCCGTTGGCGGAGCGCGACACCTACGGTCGGGCGTTCCTGCAGGTGTGGAACCTGTGGCGGCACGACGAGGCCGCCGCCCGGTTCACGCTGGCCGCCCGGTTCGCGGGCGTGGCCGCCGCGCTGCTCGGCGTCGAGAAGGTCCGGCTCTACCACGACCAGGCGTTGTTCAAGGAGCCGCAGGGTGGCCACACGCCCTGGCACCAGGACGCCATGTACTGGCCGCTGGACGGGCAGCGCTGCCTCACCATGTGGATGCCCCTGGTCGACATCACTCCCGAGACCGGCGGCATGTGCTTCGCCAGCGGCAGCCACGCGGACGGCCCGCTCAGTGACATCACGATCTCCGACGCGTCCGAGGAGCACTTCGAGCGGCTCCTGCCGGACCGGCGGTTCCCGGTCACCGCAGCGGTCGCCATGGCCGCCGGTGACGCCACCTTCCACTCCGGCTGGACCGTGCACAAGGCACTGCCCAACACGTCGACGACGATGCGGGAGGTGATGACCGTCATCTGGTTCGCCGACGGCCTCACCGTTCTCCCGCCGGCCAACCCCGCACAGGCCAACGACCTGGCCACCTGGCTGCCCGGCGCCCACCCCGGCGAGATGGCAGCCACCGAGCTGAACCCGCTCCTGCCGGCCACCGGCTGACGCACGGGCCGGCCGAGGTCGGTCGGGACGCCTCCGGCGACGCGAGTCACCTAGCCTCGCGGCGCTGCGCTCCCGGCCACTGCCGATTCCTCCGCCCCGGGCTCCTCGCTGGGCTCCGCCGTGGGGTCGGCCGTCGGCTCCCCGGTGGGGTCCGCCGTGGGGTCGGCCGTCGGCTCCCCGGTGGGGTCCGCCGTGGGGTCCGCCGTCGGCTCCCCGGTGGGGTCCGCCGTGGGGTCCGCCGTCGGCTCCCCGGTGGGGTCCGCCGTGGGCTCCCCGGTCGGTGCTGCCGTGGGTCCCGGGGAGCCACTTCCGGTCGTCGTGGGACGGGGTGCACCGCTTCCGTTCGCGGGCCCCGGTCGGATCGCCGTCCTCGCGGGTGCCGGACGGGTGGCCGTCGGGGCAGCCGATTCCGGTGCGCGAACCGGCACGCCGGCGGAGCTGCCGGTGACAAGTCCGCCACCGCCGGTGCCCGGGCTGGGTTCTCCCTGCGTGGACGGCACCGCGGGGGGCGCCGACGGTCGCCCGGTCGGGCTCGGCATACCTCCGATGGGAGCAGCGAAGGCCAGGACGGCAGCCACGGCGGCCAGCGATCCGAGCAGTACCGCGAGCGCGGTGTTGCCACGACCGACCCGGCTCGATTTCCGGGCGGAAGCTCCGCCCGATGCGGCCGCCGCACCGCTGAGGGCCGGCTGCAGGCCGGCCAGGTGCACGGTCTGCGGCCCGGTCGCGGCCACCCCGGTGACGACCATCCCCTGCCGGTGGGGCGAGTCCGCGAGGGCCTGCGCCGCGTCGCCCATGGCCGCCGCCGTCGGGAATCGGTGAGTCGGGTCCTTGGCCATGGCCGTGGTCACCAGCTGCCGGACCTCCGCCGGGACGTCCTCCGGCAGTGGCGGCGGTTCCTCCTCGAGGTGCCGCAGCGCCACCGCGACGGCGTTGTCACCCTCGTACGGGGGGCTACCGGCGAGGCAGTGGTGGACGACGGCACCCAGCGCGTAGATGTCGATCGCCGGTGTGGTCTCGTTCCTGGAAACCTGCTCGGGCGCCATGTACAGGGCGGTGCCGACGACCTGGTTGGCCGCGGTCAGGCTTGCCGCTTCCTGCGTGACGGCGACGCCGAAGTCGACGAGTACGACGTGCCCGTCGGGCTCGATGATCAGGTTCTGGGGCTTGACGTCCCGGTGAACGAGGCCGGCGTCATGCGCGGCCTGCAGGGCGCGGGCGGTCTGGGCGGCGACCGACAACGCCTCGGCCGGGTCCAGCCGGCCGACCTCGGCGATCCGCTCGGACAGGGGCTGTCCCTGCACACACTCCATCACGATGTAGGCGAGGACCGGCACGCCGGGCCGGGAGACCTCGCCGTAGTCGTAGACCTGGGCGACACCCGGGTGACGCAGGGCCGCCATCGCACGTGCCTCGCGGCGGAACCGTTCACCGAAGCCGGCATCGGCGACCAGGCGCGGGTGCAGCATCTTGACCGCCACACAGCGGTCAAGGGTCTCGTCGACGGCCTGCCACACGTCGCCCATACCGCCGCTGGCGATCCTCTCGACCAGGCGGTAACGGTCTCCGACGAGTTCTCCGACACTCGGCATGAGATTGCGGTACCCCCGACCCGCCGATCTCAAGCACCCCACCGCCGCACGCGGCCACTTCGCCTCGGCGAACCGTCGTGCACCGAGCCCTGCGCCGTGGCCGCCGGCCGTGCGGCGCGGCCCGCGGCACGCCGCCGCCCCGGCCGGCCGCAGCCGGGAACCCAGGGGCGGTGATCGCTGACCCGGAGCGTCCCGTCTCGTCACCGGGTCGGCGCGACGTACCCTCGGCGACGGCGCTGACCGCCCCCACCCGCGACACGATGCGCGGGGACGGATCGGAGGTCGGGCGGCTCGCCTCAGTGCTGAAGGTGGCCCAGGACAGTGGAGGCGGTCGCCGTCAGGGCTGTGCCCGGCGGCGTCTCCCGCACCAACCGCCGACAGGCTCCGGCGGCGGAGAGGTGGTCGCGGCCCATCAGGACGCCGAGGGCACGCTGGATGAGATCCCGACGGCATCGCGGGCGTACAGATTGAGCGCGGCGATGGTCTCACCGCTGCCGGCGAAGAGCGGCACCGACAACGAGGCCCGCACACCGTTCTGCCATGCGGCGTCGCGGAACCGGGGCCAGACCACCGCCCCGGCCACGTCGGGCACGGCCACCGGCTCACCGGTACGCAGAGTCGTCAGGCAGGGGCCGTCGTCCTGCGCGTACTGGGCCAGGTCCACCGTTTCGGCGATCCGGTCGCTCGCGGCCCGGGTCGCGGGGTGGGCGTGGCCGACACGTAGTCGGCCGGACCGACCAACTCGACGGTCAGCCGGACGATCCGGGTCAACAGCCCCGGCACCCACGGCGATTCGTCCGGAAGGCCGGCCAGATCGATGAGACCGTCGGTGAGCTCCCCGGAGGAGGGCTCGGGCCAGGAGGAGGAGGCTCGCACGTCTCTCCTTGCTCGCACAGACATCGACGAGGGCCGGACACCGAACCGGCCCGCGGGGATCGCCCCATCCCCCGGCCCCGAAAATCGGGTCGGAAACGCCCGAGGCGGTCAGTCGCGTGCGGTACCGACCGCGCGGGCGACGAGGATCGCGGCGACATCACGGACCTTGCGGTTGGTGTCCTGGGAGAGCTTCGACAGGATCGCGAACGCCTCCTCCGGCGCACAACGCCGCTCGCCCATGATGATTCCCTTGGCCTGCTCGATCACCGCCCGGTTGCGCATCGCCTCCTGCATCTGTTCCGCCAGGGTCGCGGTCGTGTCGTAGAGATGGGCGTTGGCCAGGGCGACGGCGGCGTACGCGGCGAAGCGCTCGGCGAGGGCGACCGCCGCCGCGTCGAAGGCGTGCGCCTGCTCGGCGTAGACGTTGAGGGCACCCACCACGGCGTCCTGGATCGGCAGACCGATCGACAGGGAGCTGCCGACACCCCGGCCGCGGGCGTACTCCGCCCAGTCCGGCCACCGAGGCTCGGCCGCCATGTCCGGCACGCTCACCGAGTCACCGCTGGGCGAGGAGTCCACGCACGGGCCGAAACCCCGCTGGTACTGCCAGTCGTCCAGATCCTTCGCCAGCTCACTCGTGAACGCCGGGGTCCGCCTGTCCTGCCCCCGGATCAGCGTCACCGAGACGTCGCGGGTCCCGGGCACGGTCCGGTTGGCCAGTTGCGCGATCCGCTGCAGCATGTCGTCGAGACCCACCTCGTCCAGCCGGATCCGGCTCAGCTCCGTGAAGGCGCTCTCGGGGCTCAGCGACGGCTCGTGCATGACTGCCTCCTTGTCCTGCGGTTCCCCCGCCCACCCCCGATCGGTCGACGACATCGGTGACGCGAGCCTCGTGCCAGCGCGAGGCCCCAACGCCCGCCACGCGCTGGCGAGTCCGTACCCAGAGCTTCGGGGACGCACACCGCCTCGTGCCCCCGTCCCGCTGTCGCGCGTCACACCTGCTCTATTCAGGCATACGGGACCAGTGCGGGGGTAGAAGCCGACATGCTGCCCCGTGCCGTGCCCCAGGGCCTGCTCGCCGGCCTCGCCGGCGCGGCAGTGATGACCTTCGGCGAGAAGATCGAACAACGCCTGTCCGGCCGACCCGACTCCCACGTGCCGGCCCGGGTCCTGGAACGCCTGACCGGCCGGCCGGAGCGACCCCGCGAGCAGCCCCGCGCGCTCAACCTCGCCATGCACTACGGCCAGGGGGCGCTGGTGGGCGTGCTGCGCGCGGTGATGGCGAACGCCGGTCTGCGCGGGCCGGTGGCGTCGGGAATGTTCACCGTCGTCCGGCTGACCAGCGACCAGATCCTGGAGAACGCCACCGGAGTCGGCGCGCCACCGCAGACGTGGCCCCGCCGCGAACTCGTCGTGGACGTCCTGCACAAGGCCGTCTACGGGTTCGTCACCGGCGCGGTCGCCGACGCCCTGGCCGCCCGGCACGGTCCCGGGCCCGGGCAGCGACACGCCGCCCGCCGCCCGGGCCGGCACGCCGATGTCGGACCTGTCCGCCGCTGACCAACCGTGCTGCACAGGCGCGGACAGGCACTTGCCCGCAGCAGGACCGTACCGACAGCCCGGTCGTCCCGGCACCGCCCCGGTTCCTTCGACACCCCGGCCGTCGGTCTGCCGGGCTCCTGATCCGACCGGTTCCTCCTCCGGACGAACAGACCCCCCCCGCGGTCAGATCGTGGGGCCGGGGTGCAGCTTGGACAGCTTGTCGGATTCCGCGTCCCAGCGTTTGTGGGCCTCGGTCAGTGCCTTCTGCCAGGACGCGGCGGCCCTGGTCTGCTCGGCCAGGACCTCGTTCACCTCAGCCAGGTGCGCCGACAGGTCCCTGTCGGCGTCGGCGACCCTGCGGACGTCCCTGGCCGACAGGACCTTGCCCAGGTCGGCGCGGGCGGCAGCCGCCACCCGGAGGTCGCGGACGACCGCGTCGACTGTCTTTCGTGGCATGTCGGTCTCCTCAGGCGATCGGGTTGAGAGGGGCCCACGGCGCCTGCAGCGGCGAGCCGTTGACCTGGATGCCGCCGGTGGTGATGTTGCCGACGACGGCGGCGGCGCCGGCTTCGCCGGTCGAGTCCCTGCTGACCGTGATCGTCATCGACGGGTGGCCGCCCTGGACACGGTTGCCCTGCACCGTTGCGGTCGCCCCGGCCAGCCGTACGACGACCTGCTCGACGCCGGCCGGCTGGGCGCAGCGGTTGCCGCTCATCAGCACGTCCCCCGGGGTCTGCACGGTGACGGCCACGTCGTCGGCCCCGCCGTGCAGCGTGTTGCCGGTCAGTTCGGCGTGGCCGTGCATCTCGTCCTGGAGATAGGCGAAGCTGCCGGCGAACGACAGCCGCCCGGCGGTCGAGTCCATCGCGCGCACTCCCCCGGCCCTCTGGCTCACGCCGTTGACCATGGCCAGTGCCGTCCAGCCGGGCCGGGCGACCGGTGCCGGCGCGCCGCTGAGCACGATGTTCTCCGCGACGAGCGCGGTGTCCTGCCAGCCGCCGCAGATGATGCCGTAGGCGTTGCCGACCGCCGCGTTCGGACTGCCCACCCGGTCGACGGTGTTGCCCGAGATCCGGACCTCGCGGTTGGTGGCGGCCAGGATGCCGTACAGGTGCCGGCTTCGGCCCGCGTCGGCCTCGTCGGCGGCGAGCCCGTCGACGGTGTTGCCGACGACGGCGCCGTCCGCGGCACCGACGACGGCGATGCCGATCGTCGCGCCCGCGCGGCCGAACAGACCGGTGGCCCGGCCGGCCGCCGCGGCGTGCGCCGAGGGTGCGTCCGCCGTCGCGGGGCCGAGCACGACGGTCTCCTCGTCGGCCCCGGCCGCTGCCGTACGCCGTCGGCCGGTCGTGGTCCGGGCGGCGGCGACACGGCCGCCCTCCTGGACCGGGTGCAGGTCCAGGACCTGGTTGTTGTCGACGGCCACGTGGCCGCCGACCGCGCCCGCGGTCGACTGCACGAGGATGCCTCCCGCGCAGCCCTGCACGACGTTCTGCTTCACGATCGCGCTGCGCAGCGGCGCCACCACGACGATGCCGGCGCCGCCGAATCCGCTGACCTTGTTGGCCAGCACGTGCAGTACGCCGTCCAGGGTGTCCGGCGGTCCGGTCTCGGCCTCGATGCCCGGGTAGCCGGTGCGGGGGTCGGTGGAGATGACGGTGTTGTCGCAGACCCGGGCGCGGCCACCGGTCAGGATGCCACCGCCGCGCACCTCCATGATGTTCCCGGCGACCACGAGATCGCCGTCGAGTTCGGCGGCGTCCTGCAGAACCAGGCCGGTCACGCTGATCGCCCGGTCGGCGCAGTCGCTGAAGGTGTTGCCGGTGAGTGAGGCCAGGCCGTCGTGCTGGATCACCCGCTCGGTGGAGGCGGCGAAGTCGATGCCGCGCAGGTCGGTGCCGAAGAGGTTGTCCCGAATCGACAGGCAGTAGGTGAGGAGCCCCGACTCCTTGCCCTCGCCCGTGGCCAGGGCTCCGATGCCGGTCAGCGACTGGAACAGGCAACCGGTGATGGACACGAAGCGGTTCAGCCCGGTCAGGCCGATGCCGGTGCCCTTGCGCTGGACCAGCCACAGGTGCTCGATCCGGATCAGGGTGTTCGCGCCGGTCAGCGTGACGGCGGGTTTCTCGGCCTGGCCGGTGACGGAGAAGTCGGACAGCACGACGTCCTGGCAGTACGAGATCTCGATGCCGGTGTCGCGGGCCAGGAGCCGGCTGTCCGCGCCCGCGCCGACCAGCCGCAGTGAACGGGCCTCGTGCAGTTGGAGCGGCTCGTCCAGTGGGTAGTCGCCCGGACACAGCCGGACGGTGCCGCCGCCGCGCTGGCGAATCTGGTCGATGGCGTCCTGGACGGTCATCGAACCGTCCCTGTGCGACTGTGGCGTCACGCAGATCTCGCACTCGCAGCTTTCACCGGCCGCGACCGGCCAGTCGGGCCGGCAGTCGGACTGGACGCTACCGGGCATCTTGATCAGCGCGAGCCGGGCGAAGTGGTGGTGGATGCCCAGCGGCGGGGCGGCGACGAGCTGCTCCAGCGACTCCTCCGGCGTCGGCGCGGTGGCCCGGGCCGCGAACACCCAGTGGTCGCCGGGCCGCGGCTTGCCGGTGCCGGTGAAGCTGAACGAGACGGTGATGCCGTGTTCCAGCGTGACCGCCGAGCCATCGGTCGGGATGGTCAGCAGCGGCGAGTCCCATTTGCGTACGCGCAGGTGGTGCGACGACGGGACGAGGTCGTCGGGCAGGGCGCCGGAGAACGTGATCGTCGAGGTCGCGGAGTTGACGGTGACCTTGCGCAGCTCCCCCGGACGGTGGTCGAACTCGCGGCGGTCGTCGGTGATCTCGACCCAGTCGTTGTCCTTGATCCGCAGTACGTCGTCGCGGCCGAGGGTGTCCAGGCGCAGCTCGGTGGCGGTCACGACGGTGGCGGCGCTGGCGACGGTCGCGTTGTCGCGTGACCAGAGGAACTGCGTCGGTGAGTACAGCTCGACCCGGTACAGCTGGTTCTC
This sequence comes from Micromonospora sp. BQ11, assembly GCF_052068135.1. NCBI lineage: Bacteria > Bacillati > Actinomycetota > Actinomycetes > Micromonosporales > Micromonosporaceae > Micromonospora > Micromonospora sp. BQ11. The sequence goes on from NZ_JBQHDB010000003.1 coordinate 463,196, forward strand.
CGGCCCGCGGTAGCCCGTGCCGGGTGGGATCTCGCAGGGGTCGTCGACCGGGTCGACGTCGACGGTGCCGGTGGTCAGCCGGGCCGACGACGGGGCGGTCAGCTCGTTCCACCTCGGGATGTCCGAGCCGCAGGACACGTCGGTGTCGACGTCCATGAGCAGGCGTACCTGCCAGGCGATCTGGGTGCGGATCGAGGTGTCGACGCCGATCGCGCTCTCGATCAGGTCCGGGGTGTTGAGGTGCGTGAGCTCGCGCTCCCACACCTGCAGGTAGGCCAGGTGCGTCCCGCTGGTGGGCAGCCTCTGCGGCGTGGGCCAGTAGGGCTGCTCGTCATAGGCGACCACCCCGGTCCCGTTCGGCTCGGCCAGGACGGGGTCGAAGGTCGGGGTGTCACCGTGGTTCTCGACCAGGATGCCGTCGACGTACATCCGCCCGGCACCGATCGAGATCGCGCCGCCGGAGACGGAGATCTCGAACGCCTCGGGGGTCAGCCGCGAGACGATCGTCGGTGACGGGGCCAGGTCGGCGACCTGGGCCCGCCGGCGTCGATCGGTGATTGCGTGTTCCTCGTTGAGCTCGGCGTCCACCACCAGCCGGCCCTGTTCGAAACCGACGCCGCTGTAGTCACGCTGCGGATGAAATCGCACCCTGCTGAAATCAGCACCCATGATGGACAGTCCTCGAGGTCGCGGTGTCAACTTGCATGGAAGATGCCTGCTTCGAGGCCGAAGCGGAGGTATTCGTCGAGACGGGCCAGCAGGTTCGCCTCGCGTTGCGGCGCGAACAGGTGGTTGCTGACACCCATCTCGCTCTCGTTGTCCGCGCCGCGGCGGATCTCGTCCACGGTCGTGGCGCGCAGCTGGCAGTAGCCGGGGTCGGCGAAGCGCAGCGAGGTGAAGTCGGGCGGGGGCTGGGACACGCAGCGGTACCTCTGCGGGGTCAGCGACTCGTCGGTGACGTAGCTGAACCGCACGCATCCCTCCTGGCGGCGTTCGGCGGTGACGGTGCCGAGCACGATCGAGTTGGAGATGTCCACCCGGACGGCTTCGATCGCGCCGATGACGGTGCTCTCGTCGAGCGTCAGCGCCGCCACCGCCAGCGCGGTGTCGGTGACGGCCGAGGCCTCGACGACGCTGTCGCGGACGGAGATGGTGGCGCCCTCGACGGCCGTGATCGGGCCGGTCACGCACCGCTCGATCTCGACGACGGCAAACGGGTGCTCGATGATCAGGCTGGCCGCCGCCGGGCTGCCGGGTGTGTTGTCCGAGGTCCGTGTCAGCCCCGGCACCAGCGTGCAGTGCTTCAGGACCACCGTGCGTACGGCGCTGTCCCCGGTGTCCTTCAGCACCAGCGGCCCGCCGCTGATCATGAGCCCGTCCAGCACGACCGTGCCGTCCCTACCGGGCACGAGTTCGATCGGGCCGGAGGCGGCCAGCAGCGGCCGGCGCCGGTCGGCGGCGCGCAGGACCACGGTCTTCGCGTCGTCGGTGGTGATCGTGGGGGTCTGGGCGTAGCGACCGTTGTCCTCGATCTCGACCGTGCCGCCGCTCTCGACCTGGTCGAGCGCGGTCGGCAGATCGGGGTCGGTGACCACGGGACCGTCGGTGACGTACGGGGAGCGGTCGTAGCCGCCGCCGCCGATACGCATCGCGGTCCCGTAGTGGTACGTGGCGATGGCCGCCCGGACGCCCCCGGTGACCGGGTCCGGGAAGTAGACCCGGCCGAGGACGGGGTCGATCGCGATCTCGCCTGATCCCGGCGCGGGCGCGTGCGCCCAGTCGCCGGGCACGTCGGACAGATCGCAGAAGCGCACCTTGCCCGGCGTGGCGGCGCCGAGCAGCCCGACCAGCAGGCTGCGGTCCTTGCCGTAGTAGGTGTCCCGGTGGGCTTTCAGCCAGCGGCGGGTCAGCGGCAACGGGACGTCGAGCGGCGTGGCGATGTGGGCGATCTCGTCATCGGTACGCGGTGCGCCGTAGAGCCGCGAGTCGATGCCCAGGGGGTGGAACCGGAAGCGGCGCTGCGAGCCGGTGTCGGGCACGAGCGGGCTACGGGTCAGCTCGACGGCCTCGACGCGCCAGAGGAAGATGCCGACGTTGTGGATGTTGTACCGTCCGGCGCGGGTGGCGATTCGGCGTACCTCGGCGGTGTGGGCGTGGTCGTCGAACGGTGTGCCGATCCACTCCAGCAGGGCGGGGTGCCGCAGGTCGGGGGTGCCGCCCTTGCCGGGCCGGACGTGGTTCATGTACTGGGTGGCGGTCAGCCGCTCGAAGAACTCGACCGCGCGCGCCCTCCAGCCGGTGACGTCGAAGGCGAGCTGCTCCAGCATGGCGGCGGTGCCCTTGCGGCGCCGGTAGGCGATGGTGTTGGCGACCTCGCTGCGCGGTGAGCCGAACGGGCCGGCCAGCGGCCGGTAGCCGATGAGGTCGCCGAGGTAGGGCACGGCCCACGCGGCGGCGGTTTCGACGAACTGGTCGTCGTAGAACTGGTCGAGGCTCTCCTCGAGCACGTCGATCTGCCCGGCGATCACCTCGATGAGCTGGGCGAGCTGACCCGCGTCGCGGGTGCGGTACACCCGGGGCATCAGGTCGTAGAGCCGGGCGACGGTCTCGGGTCGGGCGCTCATAGGGGCATCTCCGTCAGCCAGGTCAGCGGATCGGCGGTGAGCAGCAGCAGTTCGGCGCCGTACACCTGCGACTGCGTCGCCTGCGGGCCGTGGGCGAGCAGCCGGTGCTGGTGGGACTGCGCCGTGCCGCGGTAGAGCAGGTCCAGGTCGACGGCGACGACGCCGGTGGCCCGGTGTGCGGCGGCGATGACCTCGGACTGCTGCACGGGCCGGGCGAAGTCGCGCGCGGCGAAGCCGAAGGAGGTGGTGAGGGTGTCGGCGACCGAGCGCAGCACGTGGTTCAGCGCGTGCCCGGGGTCGCGGCGCACCTTCATCCGCAGCTGGAAGGGCACCTGCCGGTGCGGCACGACGACGACCGGCACGAGCGGATCGCCGTAGCCGTGCAACGCGTTCACCAGCCTCGCCCGGACCGGCGGCGGGACGGCGGTGCCGTCGGGGCCGGCGACGGTCACCACGATGGTGCGTACGTGGCGTACGGGCAGCACGGTCGCATCGGCCTTGGCGATGCCGGGGAACGCCCGGGAGAAGTCCGCGTAGTCGGTCAGCGACACCGCGCGTCCGAGCGTGGTGGTCGACAGGGGGATGCCGGCGCGGGCGTGGTCGGCGGCGTCGGGGTCGGCGCCGCCGAACGCGGGCGCGGGGTTGGTCACCCCCGTCACACCGAGCGGCGGGGACCCGAGTTGGGTCAGCGCACCCGCGGGCAGGTTGCCCGCGGCGCCGGTTCCCTTGCGGTAGCGGGCGCGCACGTTGTGCTGCCCGGTCGGCACGCGTGCGCCGCGTACGCCGTCGCCGAAGCCGGCTTCGACGGTGCCGGCCGGGGTGTCGGCAGTGGCGTAGACGCGGTCGCCGGGTCGGGCGGGGTACAGCGTGGGGGTCTCGGTCCACCGGACGTCGTTGACGCGCAGCTCGAGGGTCGAGGAGGCGCCGGCCGGGTTGTCGGCCGGCACGAACGTCAGGGGCGCGTGCTTGAGTTCGAACCGCTGGAACGCTTTGGTCGCCTCCCCGTCGCCGAGCAGTTGGTGCACGGTCTCGCCGTGGGTCGCCGCGGCCACGTTGCCGAAGATCAGCACGGTTTCGCGGGCGTGCGCGTGGGCCAGGTCCCGGGTGAAGGTCAGCACGGTGTCCGGTCCGGACCTGGTGGCCGACAGCAGCGTCATCGTCTCCGTCCGCTGGCCCGCGACGAGCAGTTTGCGCCCGGGTTCGAGGGCGGCGGCGTTGCCGCTGACCGTCACCTGGCTGCCGGACACCGCCGAGGTGTCGGGCTCGTCGGCGAGGATCAGCGGCTCGCTGCCGGCGTACACGGTGGTCTGCCGCACCTTGTGGAAGAACGGGAGGTAGTGGCTGTAGGAGCCGCTGAGCTCGACCCGGGTGACCTTGCCGGAGACGGCGAACTCCGCCCGGGACAGCTCGGCGACGGAGGCGACGGTGAAGTGCCGGTGCACCGCGCCGTCCGTGAGCACGACGTGGCTGCCGTGCAGGTCCGGGTGGGATCCGTCGACGTCGACCCGCATGTACCAGGGCTGCGACGGGTAGTTGGCCGGGTCGCCCCAGCCACCGGACGGCATGGGCTGGATGTGGTACGAGGGCCAGTCGGCGCAGGTCCCGCAGCCGTAGTTGATTTTGAACTCCTTCGCCATGGACTTCCACAGCGGGGCGTTCCAGCCGAAGACGTTGAGGTTCTTGCGCATCACGTACGCCGTCAGCGGACCCGCCACGGCCAGCGGGTCCTGCCAGGTGACCAGCGTCCGGTCGAGCGTGTCCTGCCGTACGGCGCTCGCGATCGGCCGCACCTCGAACCCGGCTGCTCCGTGGAACAGCAGCAGGTCGCCGGGTTTGAGGGTGGCGGTCAGGCCGCGGACGTACAGCGACGTGCGGCCGCTGCCGAGGATCGTCGTGCGTGTCTGTAGCGGACGCAGCACGTTCCACCGTGCGCTGGCCTCGATCGTCTCCGTCGTCTCGAAGACCTGCTGCTGCTCGCCTGGACCGGGCACGCTGCGAACCGCGGTGCCGGCGGGGATCGGCACCGACCCGGGCTGGCGTACCCGGTGGAACGGCGAGGTCGCGGCCGACACGGCGGCCGGCGGCGGCGGCTCGACGTGGAACGCGAGGTAGGTGGCGGCGGCGACGCCGGGGCGCAGCCGGTAGCCGACGAGCCTGCCCAGCTCCGTCAGCGACAGCCGCTCGGTGGCCGTCCGCAGGTAGGACTCCTGCGCGAGCCGCTCGGTGTAGAACGTCAGCACGTCGGCGACGCCGGCGACGCCGTCGAGCAGAGCCATGGTGAAGTCCTCGTCGGCGCGGGTGGTCAGTGCCGCCAACGCCGGACGGTCGGCGGAGGTGAGTCCGGCCTGCAGGCTCGCGCGGAACTGCGCGTAGACGCCGGGACGGTAGGCGATCCGCGGCAGCGCCGGCCGGTTGACCACCTCGACCGGGGTGCGGGGCGCGACGCCCTGGCAGCACCCGCAGGCGCACTGTCTGCTGCTCAACGTCCACCCCCGAGGGTCAGTTCCAGCACGCCGTGCTCCGGGAAGTTCGGGTTGTTGTCCAGGCGGGCGATCTCCAGCCGGCTCATCGGCAGGACCCCGCTGGCCACGCCGGTCACGCCGGGATCGTGCTGGCGGCGGAACGTGTGCACCTGCACCGACGTCACGCCGGGCACCGCCTGCGCCGCGGCGTAGACCGGGCTCAGGTACACCGGTTGGGCGAAGGTCAGGCGGTCGGCGTGGAACAGGGCGGTCAGCGCCTTGAGCAGTTCCCTGCGTACGGCGGAGCGGGCATGGGCCGGTCCGACGCACACGTGCACGCCCAGCTCCACGGGCACGAACCGGGGCGCGTCCAGCTCGAGGTCGTAGCCGGCCAGCCGGTACCGCTCCAGCCGCGCCCGCTGGTCCCGCTCGAACGCCACGTCGACGGGCAGGCCGCCGATCCGGTCCACGGTCAGGAACACGGTGTGCCAGCTGCCGGTCCAGCGCCAGGTCGCGGCGGCCCGCTGCACCTGGGCGTCACGGACCGCGACCTCCTCCCAGTCGGCCGGGGTCACCGCGCGCTCCTGCACCAGGTATGCCTGTGGCGCGTCCCGCCGGACCTCGTCGCCGCTCTCCGGTTCGTGCCCGCCGCCGGCGGGCAGCGGGTTCGTCACCGCCGTCACCGAGGCGGTCGTCGCGAGGTGCACCAGTGTGCCCACGCCGACATTGCCGGCGACCCCGTTGCCGACCCGGTACGTCGCGGTGAAGGCCAGCCCCGAGGCGGGATTGTTCAGCCGTAGGTACGCGGTGCCGTCGTGCTCGGCCTCGACGGCGAACTCCTCGGCGTCGTCGGCGCTGGCGAGCAGGTCCCAGCGTGGCTGCCAGGTGTGCGTGCCGTCGTCGAGGGTGATCTGTGGCCGGGCGCCGCGCGGCGTCGCCGCGGTCACGGCCGCCGCGGCGATGGGCCGGTCGAGGATGGACAGCGTGCCCGCGTCGGCGCGTACCCGTACCACGGTCAGCCCGTCGCTGACCGACCACTCGTCGTGCGCGCCGCGCACCGTCACCGGGGACTGCTGGAACGTCACCCCGTGGCTGACGAGCCAGTCCTTCACCGTCGTGGTGAAGGTGCGGGCGGTCAGGTCGGTGGCGACACCGGCGTCGAGATCGGTGGTGACCCGCACCCGGGGGTTGACGTCGACCCGCTGCGACAGCGGCCGGTGGCGCAGCTTCGGCCGGAACCGGGCCGGCACCTCCTTGCGCTGCTCGATGCCGCAGTGTCCGGTGTCACCGGCGTAGACCAGGTGCGGCTGCGGGACCTCGTCGAGCCGCTCGGCGGTGCTGCGGCCGTGGTCGGCCACCACGATGTTGCCCCACGCGACGCTGACCGGGTCCGGGCCGGCGGCCGTGGCGCTGACGCACAACGGGAAGGGCAGCCGGTCGGCCAGGTCCCAGGCGATCTCGGTGATCGCGACCGGGTCGCCGTTCGGTGTGGGCAGGAACTGTCCACCGGACGGGTCGCTGGAGGGCTCGACCCTGGTCAGCCGCACCGCGCAGGTGTGCGCCGGGTCGGCGTCGGCGGGCCTGCCGTTGACGGGGCTGCGCACCTCGGCGAAGACGAGGAGGTCGCCGGCCTTCAGGTTCGGGTGGTCGCCGAGCAGGGTCGCCGCGGTGCTGCCCTCGGGCAGGCAGCACCCGTCGTCGCCCCAGGTGTAGAAGTGCAGTTCGTTGTGCTGCTCGTAGAGCACGAACCGGTCGACGGTCTCGAAGACCGCCGCGCCCGCGTCGGCCGCTGCGCGCTCGCCGTCGGCGTCCAGCCGCGGCTCCAGTCCGTCCACCTTCGAGTAGGCCTTGGTGCCGGCCGCCAGGACCACCCCGTTGCCGTCCGTGGTGCAGCGCAGCAGCGCCCGCGCCGAGCAGCCGTCGTGCAGGCGGTAGTCGACCAGGCGGGCATGGCGGCGCAGCGAGACCCTGCTGCGGGCGGTGCCGAGGTACGCCTCGGTGGCGATGGCGTCCTGCCGGTACGACAGCCGGTCGGCTTCGTAGGCGAGCAGTTCCACCAGCGCGACGCCCAGGTCGGCGGGATTGCGCTCGCGCCAGCGCGGCGAGACCAGGCTCAGCCGGTCCAGCAGCATGCGCCGGAAGCTCGCGTAGTCCTTGGCGAGGTGGTCCAGCTGGGGCGCCTGCTCCAACTGGTCGTTGCAGTGGCACTCGTCGCGGCAGTCCCAGGAGGCGCCGCAGTCCACCTTGAAGGTGAACTCGACCTCGTCGAGGACGGGATCGACGCCGGCAGCCGCCAGGTGCAGGGTGTAGTAGGAGAAGTCGCCCGGTTGATCCGTCCGGACCACGAGGACGTGCTGCGGGTCGGCCAGCCCGGACACGATGCCCGGGTCCTCCCCCGCGGGCAGCGCGGTCGCGGCGGCGACCCACTCGACGCCGACGGTGCGGATGCGCTCGCCGCCGTCGATGGTGACCTGGTCCCTCGTGATGCCCGAGGCGGGCTTGAGCAGCCGGACGAGCAGCGTGCGCTGCCGCGGCCCGGCCGTCGCGACTTCGAGGTGTTCGATGCCGTTGAGCTGGCCGGCGTCCCTGACCACGCGCAGCCGCTTGTCCTGGCAGCAGGTGTACCTGATGCTCATGCCGCCGCCCCCGGAGCCGTGAACTGGTCGGTCCGGCGCTGCCGGGTGCGCCGGATGACGTAGTCGACCGACACCCGCAACGTCCCGTCGGCGCCGCTGACCTCCACCGACTCGACGGCGATGAGGTGGCCCAGCCACTGCTGCAGCGAAGCCTGCACGAGGAACTGCGTCGTCGCCGCGAGCTCGAAGCTGTGGGGCTCGAACGTCAGCGCCAGCAGGCCCGACCCGAAGTCCGGCCGCATCACCCGCTCACCCGCGCTGGTGAACAGCACCTGCGCGATCATGTCCTTGACATGCGTCTCGTCATCCACGGCCGCGGTGCGGCCGGTGGCGTCGAAGCGGTACGGGAAGCCGACGTTCATGTCGCCACCGCCCGGGGCTGGACCATCACCGGCAGCAGCGGCGAGCCGGTCGAGGCGCACACCGACGCGCCGGCCTGCACGGCCACCGGGCTGCCCATGACCAGCACCCGGGCCGCGCCGACGACCCACTGCCCGGTCTGGCAGAACACGCCGCTGGGTGTCAGCGAGCAGCCGGCGACGGCGTACGGCGTGCCCACGGTGACGACCGGCTGGCCGCTGACGGTGACCCGCGGGTTCGGGGCGAGCGGGGTGGCGACCCCGGCGTGCGAGCACAGGATCGCGGCTCCCGCGTGGACGATCGGACCGGGCATCGTCACATCACCGTCAGTCCACCGGCGTTGACGTCCACCGGCGTGCCGACGATGCTGACCGCCGGCCCGACCAGGGTGATCATCGCGCCCTTGCCGTTCGTGACGGAGATGCCGGCGTCGGTGACGGCGATCATCGGGACTCCCCGGCAGAAGATCGTCACGCCGCCCACGCCGGGGGTGTCGTTGATGACCACGCCGTTGAGCGTCGCCGTCTGCAGGGTGATGCCCGGCACGCCCGGCGGCACCGCCTTGGCCAGCGCGGGGGTCTCGGCGGGGTTGCCCCAGTAGCCGCCGACCCAGATCGGGTGGTCGGGGTTGCCCTGCTCGAACTCCACCCACACGCCCGCGCCCATCAGCGGCAGGGCGAACGTGCCGTTGTTGATGCCCGAGATGGGCACGCACGGCATCGCCCAAGAGGTGGGTACGACGTGCGAGACGTCGGGCACGATCACCTGCAGGCGGCCGATCTGCATCGGGTCGACGTTGTTGACGACCGTCGCCCGGTACTTGCCGTAGTACTTCTTCCCGGTTGCCTTCGCCGTTGTCGTCATGTCACACCGGTACCTTCGGGAGGGTCGACAGCAGGCCGTTGCGGGCCAGCGTGAACGACTGCTTGTACTCGCCGCGTCTGATCGTGTGGTCCACCGAGGACACGTAGTAGAGACCGTCGAACGCCTCGCCGGCGCCGCGTACGCCGACCAGGCCGCGTGATCTGAGCACCCGGCCGTAGCGGGCGACGTCCAGCGAACCCTGCCCGAACACCGAGTCCGAGTGCTGCGAGGCGTAGGCCAGGCCGCGCATGAGGGCGACCCACGGTTTGAGCTTCGCGTTCTCGTTGAGGAACGTGATCTTCGGGGGCAGCGGCGGCACCACGCCCAGCGGCGGGTTCCACGGGGTGACGTCCGGGATGGGGATCGGCACCGGGGCCTTGGAGTGCTGCTCCTGGATCCAGACGACCGGGAGCTCCTTGCGCTCCTTGTCGAAGGTGAACGACAGGGCCTCGACGTTGCGCCGCGGGGTGTCGAGGTCGAGGTTGAGCGCGGGCTGCGGAGCGCCGACGCGGATCTCCGGGCCCCAGTACGCCGTGCTGGCGCCGGGCACCGGCCCGGGATCCAGGTAGAAGACGTAGCCGACGTCCGCGGCGAGCTGGTTGAGGTACGCGAGGTCGGTGCCCTGGTGCCGTGGGATCGACTCGATCGGGATCGGGACGTCCTCGATCATGCTCGGGACGGTCACCGGGACGACGCCGAAGGCCGCGTACTTGGCCAACACGGTCAGCACCCGCAGCACCGGCGGCATCGCCGGGTACGGGATACCGTCGAAGTCGATCCAGTCCATCAGGGCCGACAGGTCCTTGCCCTTGACGACCAGCGTCGGCTCGCCGGACGAGTCGCGGACCTCGTGGTTGGTCATCACGCCGTCCATCAGGACCTCGGCCCGGCCCCGGATCGTCGCCACGATCACCACCCGCATGATCGGGATGGTGGAGCCGCCGGTCAGCAGGAACAGCGTGTGCAGGGGCGAGCGCCGCGAAAGCTTGAACGTGATCTCGAACCCGCTCTGGGTCTGCCCCGATCCGCACTGGATGCTGACCGAATCGACGGCCTCCAGCACCTCGCGCGGCACCGGGACCGGCACCGCGGGTCCGATCAGCAGGGACAGCCGCACACCGCCGTCAAGCATCGGGCACCCCCGGCATGCCCTCCTGGGTGGTGATGCGCAGACGGGCTCCGATCGTCGCGGTCAGTTCGTCGGGGTGCGCGGCGGGGTTGCCGTCGGCGATTCGCCACCACAGCTCGGGGTCACCCAGGTAACGCGCGGACAGGTTGTCCAGGCGGTCGCCCTCGACGACGGCGTGCTCGCCGATCGTGCCGAGCCTGTCCGGCTGCGGCAGCAGCCTCCTGCCCAGGTACGCGACACCGTCGTGCACCTTGATCGGTGTAGCGGCGTACCGGCTGTTGGGCGGGAAGCTGTTGGCGGGCACTGCCCCCGCCGCGATCAGCGCCTGCAACGGATCGTAGGTCACGGCATGCCCTCCAGCCCGAGCGCCGACAGTGCCCCCGCGCCGGCCTTGGCCGCCAGCGACTCCTTGTTCTGCAGGTAGTTCATGAACAGCACGCCGCCCTTGTGGCCGAAGCCGACGTCGTCGACCGACAGCACCCGCAGGCCGAGGCTCACCCTGGCCCGGATCGGGTTCAGCGCCGGGTCGAACGCCTCCTCGGCCACGGACAGCTCGGTGAGCCGTACCGGCACGATGCGGCTCCTGGACCAGACGAACAGCGCCAGCGGCGCCTCGACGGGCAGCACCTCGAGCGTGCCCGAGGCGGCCAGCCGGTCGTTGGCGAGCATCGCCGCGCTCTGCGGGAACGCCATGGCCTCCAGCACCGCCAGCTGCGGATGGATGCCGTGCTTGACGGCGTCGGGGTGCTGGTCGGGGTATTCCAGCTGGTCGGTGGCGTCCAGCACGGCGTCGAGCTTGAGCGTCTCGACGGCGGCCCCCTTGAGCCGCAGCGCCTGCGACCGGTCGCCGCCGTCGCCCCCGGCGGCCTTGATCTGGAACGTACGGGTGAGCGTGTCCGGGTTGTACTGCAGCGAGATCACCTTCAGCAGCGTGGCGTTGCCCGGATCGAGCAGCACGATGCCGCCCTTGACCAGCCGCGGCGATCCGGGAAAGGCGCTCATCGCCCGGCTCCTTCCTGGGCGGTCGACGCGGGGCGTTCCGGCACGATGCTGTGGAAGGCCGAGCGCGCGACGCTCTCGGCCAGGTCGACGCCGGTCAGCGGCACCGGAACCCCCTTGAGCGCGGCGGCTCTGCCCGCGCTGAACTCGCCCTGGTACGAGGTGGCGAGCCGGGCGAGCGCACGATGCAGCGCCTCGCGGAACACCTCCGGGTCACCCGGGTCGACGCCGTGCAGGATCACCTCGTCGACGGTGACGTCGATCGTCATGCCCAACCCCCGATCTCGGTGTCGGTGAGCGTCTTGTCGAGCTTGGTGTACTCGCGCCGGGTCGCCGCGAGTACGTGCGCCATGCTGACCGGCTCGTCCATGGCCGCGGCGAGGAACGCCGCGCCCAGCGCGATGGTGCGGATGTTGCCGCCGGACAGTTGCAGGCGGCCGAGCAGACGCCAGTCCAGGCCGGCGGTGGGCACCGTGGGCGGGAACATGCGCTGCCAGATGCGGGCGCGGGCGACCGGGTCCGGGAACGGGAAGGTCACCACGAACCGGATCCGGCGCAGAAACGCCCGATCGAGTGCGCTCTTGAGGTTGGTCGTCAGGATCGCCAGGCCCCGGTGGGTCTCCATGCGCTGCAGCAGGTAGGAGATCTCCAGGTTGGCGTAGCGGTCGTGGCTGTCGCGGACGTCGCTGCGCTTGCCGAAGATCGCGTCTGCTTCGTCGAAGTGCAGGATCGCGCCGCTGGCATCGGCGGCGTCGAAGACCCGCTTGAGGTTCTTCTCCGTCTCGCCGATGTACTTGCTGACCACGGCGGCCAGGTCGATCCGGTACAGGTCGAGGCCGAGTTCGGCGGCGAGCACCTCGGCGGCCAGCGTCTTGCCGGTGCCGGATTCGCCGGTGAACAGGGCGGTCACGCCGAGCCCGCGGGGTGAGCCCATCCCCCACTCCTCGTACACGCGGGTGCGGTGGCGTACCTGGCTGGCGATGTCGCGCAGCGTGTCGATCGCGGGTTCGGGGAGCACGACCTCGTCCCAGGCCGCGTACGGTTCGATGCGGTCGGCCAGTTCGGCCAGGCCGGACCTGGCCCGCACCCGGCAGGCGTGGTGCAGGCCGCCGGTGCCCAGGTCGCGGGCGATGGTCTCGATCGCGGCGACCTCGAACCGGAACGACGCGGCGATCTCGTCGATGTCGTCCCGGGGTCCGGTCAGCTGCCGCCACAGTTCCCGCTGGTCGGCGACGGTCGGACTCGGCACGGTGCGCTCGACGTCGGCGGTGGGTTCCCCGGTGACCAGGACGGGGTGGCCGAGCTGCGCCACGAACGCCGGTGGCGCGTCGGTGATCAGCGGCAGCGCGCCGAGCAGCGCCACCTCGCGTTCGACGAGGCGGGCCAGCAGCGCCGCGTCCGGTCCGGCCGCGGGCAGCCGTTCACCGGGTACGACCAGCAGCAGCCGGCCCAGTTCGGCGGCGACGTGGCCGGCGATCCGTTCGCGGGTCCGCGCGTCGGCTCCGTCCAGGCGCACCGTCACCCGGCCCGGTCGGGCCGCCACGGTGGCGGCGAGCTGCCGGGCGAGGTCCGCCTGCGCCTGCGTCACCCGTCCGGCGCCGTCCGGCCGGGCCGCGACGATGCCGTCGAGGCGGGCGTCCAGGCAGGTCGCGCCGGTGAGGTGGTGCAGGACGCGTTCGTCGATGCGCAGCGGCCGGTCGATCAGTCCGGGTCCGGCCCCGAGTTCGACCAGGCACCAGTGCCGCAGCGGCGCGGCGTGCGCCAGGGCGTCCCAGTGCCCCCCGTCCAGCGCGGACAGGGCCGCGCCGAACGTGGGGCGGGTGAATCTGCTGTCGAGTTCCACCCCGGCGCACCAGAGCAGCACGTCGCGTTCGAAGCCGGTCAGCCGGAAGACCTCCACGAGCCGCGCGAGCCGGGTGTCGTCGGAGGCGTCGGCCTCGGCGGCGGACTCGCCGCTCAGACGCGCGTGCAGCCGGTCCAGCTCCGCGATGAGCAGACGCTGGTCGGGGGAGGTCCACCGCTGCGGCTCGGTGACGGTCATGGCACCGTCACCTGCCGGTCGGCGCGAAACACCGGCACCGGGCCGCTGTGGTCGGTGAAGCGGCTGTCGACGCCGTCGACCCGCAGTCGCAGCGTCGCGGACCCGGCCGGTATCGGCGCGAACTCGGCGTCGACCTGCCCGGCGGGCAGCGTACGGACATCGACCGTGGCCTGCGCGGAGTCGAGCCCGACGGTGACCGTCTGTTCCGGCCGGACCTGCGGGGTGACGTCGACCCGGGCCGTCACGCGGTTGGTCGTGACGTCGCGGGTGACGACCGAGGCGGTCGGTTCGGGCGCGAGCAGCAGGGCCGCGGAGTTCGTGGTACGCGGCTGGGCTTCGCCCTGCGGGATCAGGGTCACGCTGACGTTCCAGACCCCGGCGGGCCAGATCTGGCTCGCCGACTCGGCCGCGGGCAGGGCGAACGTCAGCTCGGTGGCCGACGTGTTCGCGCCGACGGTGATCTCGTGCGGGGCGGCGAGCAGCCGGTGTCCCAGGGTGACCTTCGCGGCGGTGCCGGCAAGGTGGTGGCCATGCAGCGTGATCGTCTCGCCGAGCTCGGCGGTGGTGGTGCCGTCGGGTGCGATGGCCGAGTCGACCGCCGGCAGCGGCGCCACCAGCGACGGCTCGACCGTGAGCCGGCGGGTCAGCACGGGCAGCGGGTCGGCCGCCGGCTCCACGCCCTGGATCAGGACCACGTTGACCTGGTACGCCGCGCTGGGCCGGTAGTTCTTCTGCACCGCCGACCAGATCTTCGACATCCCGTCGAACTCCAGCGGCTCCCACGTGATCTTCACAGTCTCGAACTGGTCGGCGAGTCCGGCGTTGGCGGGTGCCTGGAACGGACCGGGCAGCACGGTCGGGTCCAGCGGGCTCAGTTCCAGGGCCTTACGGATCGCCGCGCGGTCGAGGAACGGCCGCTCGTGCAGCAGGTGCATGCCGTAGCCGAGCAGGATCTCGGCGTGCAGGTCCTCCCGGCCGTACGCCGTGAGCAGGTAGTGCAGGTCGACGGCGAGCGGCGGGTTGGCGAGGCGACGGCCGCCGCTGTCGCGGGTCGGCAGGTCCATGTTGCGGTACGCGGGGTTGAGGCTCACCCGGTAGAGAAACAGGTTGAGCTGCGGGCCCTCCTGCGGATCGTCGAGTTTGATCAGGTCGGGGGCCTTGGCCGACACCTTGACCGGGCTGCCGACGGCTGTCGCGGCGTCGATGAGCCCGTTGTCCAGGACGTTGCGCAGCACCGCGCTGACGGCGCCGATGGCCAGTGCGGTGCTCATCGCGGTCTCCCGTCGTCGCCGCGCAGGTACTGGGCCAGGGTCAGCCCTCGCGGCTCGCCCGGCGGGTCCGGTACCGAGGCGGTCGGGGGCTGTGGGGCGGGGATCGCCCGTACCTCGATGCGTCCGATGCTGATGGTGACGGCGGGCGGCGGCGCGGGGGTGACAGCCTCGGCTCGCGTACCGCGCCGGCCCGCCGCCCGTGCGGCTGTACGCTGCGCGGCCCGCGTCGGCGGCGTGGCCGGCGGCGTGACCACCGGTTCCTCCCGAGGCCGCAGCCGGCCGGTGTCGCCACCCTCGGCCGGGCGCGGGATCCTGTCCAGCCGGTGCGCCACGCGATCCGGCCGTGCCGCCTCCTGCTCGGGCTCGACCGGGGTCGGGTCCTGCGGGTGCGCGATCCGCGCCGCGCTCGACGGCGGTGCGGCAGGCGGTTCGGGCGCGACCGGTGTGGCAGCCGGCGGGCGCGGCGACGCGGTCGACGCCCGGGCGGCGTCGGTCACCGCCGTGCCGGGGCCCGGCGCGATCGCCTGCTCGTGGTCGTCGGCCATCTCGCGCGGGTCGGGCGGTGCGGCGCCGCTCTCGAACAGCGACTGGACCCGCGGGGTGATCGCGCCGGGCACGCCCGCCGGGTCGACCAGCCTGGTGAACAGATCCGGCTCAGCCATGGCGCACCAGCTCCAGGTAGGAATCGCGACGCTGCTGCGACAGGGCGAAGATCTGCTCCTCGGACCAGCCGTACGCCCGGGCCAGCTCGTCGACCTCCCGCAGCAGCCGCTGGGCGTGGGTACGCAGTTGCGCCCAGACGAACTCGGCGGCCACCAGCGCGGCCTCCCACCCGTACGCGCACTGCGGACAGACCAGTTCGACGGTGATGTCGGCGTACGGGTCCGCCGCGGCGATACGTGCGGCCAGTTCGGCACGCAGCGACGGCGGGCACGACGGCGCACACCGTTGCAGCAGTGTCGCCCCGTCCGGGGCACCGGCGGAGGCCACCAGGTCGTCGTCGTGCGGCAGCCGCCAGTCGACGGTCACCTCGCCGACGACCAGCGGCTCGACGGGCGCCGCGGGCGGCATGGCGGAGGTGAGTTCGGCGATGGGAACGCTGAGCTCGACGTCGGTCGCGCAGCGGGGGCAGCGGGCGAGCCCGTCCAGCCGGACGCCGAAGTGTTCGACGTGGACGGTCAGCAGGGCTGCTTCCCGCCTGCCCACGGATGGTTGCGGTTGCCGGCCGAAGGCACGCAGGAGTGCCGCGGGCCTCGCCGCAGATGGCAGGGACCGCACACTCTCCCACGCGGCGACGATCGCTGCGGGGGCCGTCATCGTCAGCCGACAGGCTCGGTGAAGCTCGGCTCGGCCGGCTCGCCGACCTCGTAGTCACGCTCCCAGCCCTCGTGCTCGAGCTTGAGGGTCTGGATGGCGACGGCGTTGGCGTTGGCGTCCAGATCCGGCAGCGCCTGGTACTCCGACACCCACGCCCGGAACACCTTGTACGCCAGCACCACCTGGCCGGCCTCGTTGTACACCTCGATGATGATGTCCTTGCGGAAGTTCTTCAGCGAGGTCTCCATGCCCAGGCCGGAGCCGTAGTTCCAGACGCGGTTGGCCCACTTCTCGAACTCCGTGTCGTGCGTGACGCCGCGCTCCAGGGTGATCGCCTCGTACTTCGTGCGACCGGGCGACTTGCGTGAGGTCGACGGGTCGCCGCCCTCGCGGTGCTCGACCACCTCCGTGGTGCGTTTGAGCGCACCGACCTTGCTGACCCCGGCGACGTAGCGGCCGTCCCAGCGGACCCGGAACTTGAAGTTCTTGTACGGGTCGAATCGCTGCGGGTTCACCGTAAACCTGGCCATCGTTCCTCCTACGCAGCTACCTGACCGGCCAATTGCTGAAGCTTGATGACGACGAACTCGGCGGGCTTCAGCGGCGCGAAGCCGACGACGATGTTGACGATCCCGCTGTTGACGTGGTGCTGCGTCGTGGTCTCCCGATCGCACTTGACCAGGTACGCGTCCTTGGGCGTCTGCCCCTGGAACGCGCCCTGCCGGAACAGGTCGTGCATGAACGCGCCGACGTTGAGCCGGATCTGCGCCCAGAGCGGCTCGTCGTTGGGCTCGAAGACGACCCACTGCGTGCCCCGGTAGAGGCTCTCCTCGATGAACAGCGCCGTTCGCCGGACCGGCAGGTACTTCCACTCCGAGGCGAGCCTGTCGTTGCCCTGCATGGTGCGTGAGCCCCAGACCACCTGACCGGCGGCGGGCAGCGTACGCAGGCAGTTCACGCCCAGCGGGTTGAGCTGGCCGTTCTCGGCGTCGGTCAGCGGCACCTCGAACGCGGGCACGCCCACCAGCGCGGCGTCCAGGCCGGCCGGGGCCTTCCACACACCGCGCTGGGCGTCGGTGCGGGCGATCGTGCCGGCGACCGCGCCGCACGGGGCGAACGGCTCAAGCTGGTTGTCCCGCAACGGGTTGGGCTGCTTCAGCCGGGGGAAGAAGACGGCGGCGTTCTTCGAGTTCGTACCGACGCTGCTGGTGAAGTTACCGGCGCCCGTGACCGCGTCGTCCTTCTTCGTCCAGACCGGGTCCACGATGAGCACCGCCCGGCGTTCCTCGCAGTACGCGGCGGCGGCGGTGATCACCCCCGCCTCCACCCTGCCGGCCACCCCGCCGTCGGGGTCGAGCTCGTACGGCGGTATGCACAGGAGGTTGAACAGGTCGGCGTGATCCAGTGCCCGGATCCCGCGCTTGCCCGCCATGGTGTACTCGGCCAACTTGGGGATCGCGCCGTCGTGCGGCACCTCGTCGGCGGTGGCGACCCTGGTGTTGGTCGCGGTCGCGTGGTCCTTCCAGGGGTCCTGGCCGGGCTGGGGCGCGGGGTGGTCGTCGGGCCGCTTCGTGGCCGCGACGACCGGCTCGCCGTTGACCAGGGCGGACTCGTTCTTCAGTACCAGGTCCACGCGGCGTGGGCTGTCCAGCGCGACCGAGACGTTGCGGAACTCCTCCACCACCCCGGTGAGGTCGTCGCGGACGTACAGGTTGAACAGCTTGGTGTCGGTGGTGTCCCGGGTGTCCCAGTCCACCCGCGCCCGCAACCGGTTGCCCCACCGGCCGGGGTGGCGCGCCGTCAGCGCGTACTTCGCGCCGCCGCCCTCCGGGTCGAGCTTGACCAGGGCGTGCGTCGCGTCCGTGCCGGCCTTCTTGAACAGGCGCACGATGATCGCCTGCGAACCGCCGTTGAGGAAGAAGTCCCGCACCGCGTAGGTCATCGGGCTGAGGACCCACAGCCCGCCGAAGGTGCGCTCGAAGTCGGCGTAGCTGTTGACGACCACCGGCCCGTCCTCGTCGGTCGGGCCCCGCAGGGCGCGCCCGACGAACGCGGTGATGGAGGTGGCGACGCCGGTGACCGTGCGTACACCGCTGGAGATCTCTTCGACGTACACGCCCGGATAGCTCAATGAGACCGGCATGACGACCTCCGTGAGGGTGGCTGGATTGGTCGGAGCTGAGCCGAGTGGTGCATGGGGCTGTCACCCGTTCGGCATGGGACCACCTCGGGCAGCCCGTAGCGTAGGCAGCCGATCTCATGGAAATACATGAGATCGACGGTCGGCTTTCCGACCCGGCGGCCGGGCCACCGACATCCGTCACCCGCTCCCTGCGACGGCCTGCAAATCCCACTCAGCGCGGGTTGCGTCGATGACCGTCGGGAAGCGGACACCGATCGCCCGTGCTGGCCGCCGGTAGTGTCGCGGGCACGTCGAGGCGTCCGGGAGAGGCGGTTGACAGTGCGGGAACCGACTGCGGCCAACCCGCGGCAGAGCACGGCGGCGACATCGCCGGCGGTCGTCGCTCCGCACACCGGTGAGACGGTTCTGTCGCACGAGCGCGAGGCGACCGTCGCCACCGACTTCGACTTCTCACGGGTGCCCGTGAGCGCGCCCGATGCCCGCACCCCGCGTCCGGCGTTCGCCCCTGCTCTGCGCCACGGCGTTCCCTCGGGCCGGACCGTCGCGAGCCCCACCGATCCCCTGGAGCACGAGGGGCATGCGGCGGCCGACCGGATCGCGGGTTTCCGCCCCACTCTGCCGGCCAGTGGCGGGTCGGCGCCGCCGGTCGCCGACACCAGCGGCCTCGGCGCCGGCCGGCCGCTGGACGCGCCGACGCGGCAACGGTTCGAGCGCGAGCTCGGCACGGACCTCAGCTCGGTGCGTATCCACACCGACGCCGCCGCGGCGCGCTCGTCGCACCGGATGGGCGCCGCCGCGTACGCCGTGGACAACCACATCGTGTTCGGCGACGGCGGTTTCGCGCCGTCCACCGATCGCGGCACCTGGCTGCTCGCGCACGAGCTGACGCACGTGGTGCAGCACGCCGTCCACGACCAGGACGACGTCGTACACCGTGCGCCCGAGGACGTGCCGAGGCTGGAGCAGCAGCTGTTCGAGGGGGTCGCGGCCGGCGGCGACGACGGTTACCTCAGCGCCGCCCGGGCCCTGAACCAATTCGCCCCGGACGACATCACCCGACTGCTGTCGGACCACCCCGGCAAGGGCCGCAAGGCCCTCACGCCGGCCCAGATCGCCTCGATCCATCTGGCCGCGCGCAACGGTCCAGGTCTCGGGCCGGACTCGAACGCGGCGACCTTCACCCGGCCCGCGTACCTGGACAAGAACATCAGGAACGAGATGGACAGGAACAACTGGGAGGGCGTCGCCGAGTACCTCAACGGGTTCAACAAGGCCGACATCATGAAGCGGTTGCGCCGGATGACGATCGAGAAGATCGACAAGATCAGGATCGGCGCGCTGAACAACAAGGCGCTCGGCGTCAACAGCGCGGTCTTCGAGGTCGGCGAGGAGGCACGCCGGGTAGCCACTCAGGCGCTGATCGACCAGGAGGCCGGCCCCGGCGCGATCAAGGTGACCGGCAGCCTCGGCGGCGGGAGCACCGGTGTGCCCGTTGCGGACCAGCAGATGCTGGACCCGGGCACCGACGGCAGGGCCGACCCGCTGTACATCGACAACAACATCGTCAATGCCAGTTACGACGTCCTCACCGGACTGTTCCAGGTGGAGTACCAGGGCGGCGGTTACCTCGACCTCGACTTCGACGCCGTACTCAAGGGCGCTAAGGCGACGTCGGGCCTGGTCGACGTCTACTTCAAGCACCGGAAGAACGGGCGTGTCTACCCCGCCGTCTTCACCAGCAGGGACCTGCCGAACATCAGCGCGTGCGCGTTGGCGATCGAGGCGAAGATCCCCGAGGCGCAGGCCAGAGTCATCGACGCGATGATCGACGTGGCGGTGTCGGCGGCCGGCGTCGCGGGTGCGGTGATCCGGGGCGGCCAGGCGGCGACGCGCTCGGCGGCGGGAGCGGCCAAGCCGGCTGCCAAGACCGACCAGAAGGCCGCGCCGAGCCAGGCCGGCAGACCGGGCACGGCCACGGGCTCAGGCGGCTCGGGTCCAAGCGGTTCGGGCGGTGGCCAGCAATCACCGCAGGGTATGAGCGCGTCGGGGTCGGGCAAGGGCGGCGCGCCCGCTCCCAAGGCGGGCGGCAGGTCCGGCGGCGGCCAGCTGCAGGAGGTGCCCCAGGGCGGCGGCCGGGCAGGCGGCCCGGTACAGGACATACCCGGCGACATCGCGTGGCCGAAGATCTCCGGCGAGACGCCGATGGTCGGCGCGGGTTTCACGCTGCGCGCGGCGTACGGCACGGCCAAGGTCGCCGGACGGGCGCTCGGCCAGGGCGCCCTGGTGAAGGCGGCGCCCGGCGCCCGGGTCCTGGGCGCCACCCAGACCGTCGCCTCGGGTCCCCTGGAGGTGGCCGGCACGTCCATCGCCCAGGCCATCCTGGTGACCGGCGGCAGGTTCGTGCCGCAGGCGGCGGCCAACGCCGGGCGTGCCGTGCTGTACGCGCTGGTGCTGCGGGACTTCACCTATCTGGTGGTGGAGCCGGCCGAGGCCCCGGGCGCGGACAGCACTCCTGCGCAGGCGCCCGGCCAGAGCAGCGGCACGGCGAGCGCACCCGGCCGGGACACGGCTCCGATGACCGACCCGGTCGACAAGACGCCCGCCGAGGCGCCGGGACGGCTCGTCGACGATCCGGCCGAGTGCAAGAAGCTGAACTACGCCAACGTCGCCCATCACCATCACATCTTCCCGAAGGAGTGGCGGCAGGAGTTCTGGCGACTCGGAATCGACATTGACCAGTGGACGGTGACGGTGAGCCCGAAGGAGCACTTGAGCAAGGACGGCCTGCACCCTTACTTCGGCTGGAACGACGAGTGGCAGGAATTCTTCGACGAGATGCCCGACGTGGGCACCATGACCCCCGCGCAGGCGCGCGGATGGAAGCGGCGGGCCGAGAACCTCGGCTACCGCCTGATGATCGAGGCCGGCATCGACCGCCGCAAGCTCCACTGGTACCGCAGTTCGAAGCCCTCCACAGAGAAGTAGAGGGTGAAGGTGAGGGCCACGACCGTCGAGCGGATTCAGTAACCCTGGTCGAGGCCGCCTTCGTGGGGGCGTACCCGTTCGCGGAAGACGTGGTAGTTCCATGCCTGATAGCCGATGATCAGGGGCAGGAAGATCGCGCCGACCCAGGTCATCAGCACCAGGGTGTAGTGCTGGGCCGCGGTGCCGCCGAGGGTGAGACTCCACTGGGGGTTGAGGGTCGACGGCAGCACGTTGCCCCTGGTGTAGAGGGCCAGGAACACCGTGACGGTGGCGAAGACGATGGTCAGGCCGCTCATGGTGAAGGCGAGCGCGTCGCGGCGCAGGGACAGGGCCAGCCAGATGCTCGCGAGGGTGGCGAACGCGGCGATGGGGAACAGCCACGGCAGGATCCCGAAGTTGGCGAACAGGCCTTCGGTGACGTAGCCCATGACCACGAACCCGACGGTGGCGACGGTGGCCAGGGCACCCCAACGCAGCGCCGCGGTACGGGCCCGCTGATGCAGGACCGAGTCGACGTGCAGCCGCAGCAGCAGGAAGTTCGCGCCGTGCAACATGAACAGCAGCAGCGTCGCCGATCCCCCGACCAGCGAGAAGGGCGTGAACACCGTCCCCAGGCCACCCACGACCCGCTCGTCCTGGTCCACCGGCAGCCCTTCGATCATCTTGGCCATCACCACGCCCCAGAGGAACGCCGGGACGAGGCTGCCGCCGAAGGACATCCAGTCCCAGACGTCACGCCACCGCTGGTGGTTGACCTGGTTGCGGTACTCGAAGGAGACCCCACGCAGCAGCAGCGCCAGCAGGATGAGGACGAACACCGGGTACATGCCGCTGAACACGGCCCCGTACCAGCTGGGGAAGGTGGAGAACATGATCCCGGCGGCGGCGATCACCCACACCTCGTTGCCGTCCCAGAACGGGCCGATGGTGCCGGTCAGCGCGCGTTCCTCCGCCTCGGTACGGGCCAGCAGCGGTCGCAGGATGTCGACGCCGAAGTCGAAGCCCTCCAGGAAGAAGTAGAGGGTGAAGGTCAGGGCCACCAGCCAGAACCACAGGGTCACCAGGTCCACGGGCGTCAGTTCCTCCGGTCGTAGTCCTGCAGGCCCTCGGAGAAGTAGCTCGGCGGCGGCGCGGAGGCGAGCTGCGCCTCGGGCTTGTTGCTGATCCCGGCGCGGGCGGTGCTGGTCAGCAGGAAGATGTCCAGTCCGATGAGACCGAGGTAGACCACCCACAACCCGACCAGGCCGACGAGCACCTCCCGGAAGGTGTTGGCGCTGACCCCCTCCGGCACGGTGAGCAGGCCGTAGACCATGAAGGGCTGCCGGCCCAGCTCGGTGACGATCCAACCGAGGAAGTTCGCCACCCAGGGCAGCGGCACCAGCAGGACGAGCAGCCGCAGGTACCAGCGGGTCTGGTCCAGGCGGGCCCGTCTTCGCCACCAGAGGAAGAGCCCGGTGAAGGCGGTCAGCAGCAGCAGGACGCCGATGGCGACCATCAGCCGGAACGACCAGTACACCGGGGCGACCGGTGGGATGTACTCGCCGGGGCCGTACCGCCGCTGGTACTCCTCGTTCAGCTCCCGCATCCCCTCGTAACGGCCCTCCAGCCGGTTGAACGCCAGCACCGAACCGACGTACGGGATCTCGACGTTGAAGGTGTTGCGGCCCTGCTCCTGGTCGATACCGGCGATGAGCGACCACGGTGCGGGCGAGCCGGAGGTCTCCCACTGCGCCTCCATCGCGGCGAACTTCATCGGCTGGTCCGCGCGGGCGACCTGCGCCTCGAAGTGCCCGCTGGTCGCCGAGAACGTCGTTCCGACCGCGGCGAACACGAGCGCCACCCGCAGCGCCCGGGAGAAGACCTCGACATCCCGTCGGCGGAGCAGGTGGAAGGCGCTGATGGCCAACGCGAAGAACCCCGCGACCGTCCACGCGCTGCCCTGCACGTGTGCGAAGTACAGCCACGCCTTGTAGTGGAAGACGACCTCGCTGAAGCTGGTGAGGACAGCCCGCTCCCCCTCGATGCGGTAGCCCACCGGGTGTTGCATCCACGCGTTGGCCAGCACCACCCAGAAGGCGCTGATCTGGGTGGCGATGGCCACCAGCCAGATGCAGCCCAGCCGCAGCAACGGGGACAGCTTGTCCTTGCCGAACCACCACAGGCCGATGAAGGTGCTCTCGATGAAGAAGGCCATCAGCACCTCCAGGGCCAGTGGCACCCCGAAGATGTTGCCGACGAAGCGGGCGTACTCGCTCCAGTTCATGCCGAACTGGAACTCCTGCACGATCCCGGTGACCACCCCGACCGCGAAGTTGATCAGGAACAGGTGACCGAAGAAGTTCGTCATCCGGGCGTACGTCTGGCGGGCGTGCCGGCGCCGGTAGGCGATCGTCTCCAGTACGGCGATGAAGAACGCCAGCCCAACGGTCAGGGAGACGAAGAAGAAGTGGAAGATGTTGGTGGAGGCGAACTGGAACCGAGCCAGCTCGACCGCATCCATCCGCGAGACCCCCTCACCACCGCCACCCGCGAAGCCTGCGGAGGCTCCCCCGCCGGATTACGGTACGACGATTGGTGCCTTTTCATGCGGGTTCGACCCAAAAGTCGTTCTCCCGGGCTCCGTGGACCGCAACGACGCGCCGCAGCCGCCGTCCCGCCAACGGTCAGTGCGCGGGGGCAGGCGGGTTGACCCGGGAATACTCCTGGAGTGTCCAGCGCAGCGAACTGGCGTGGTCGATCTGCACCACGGTGTCGACGGTGAACTCCACGACCCGCAGGGCGCCAGGGTAGGCCGCGGCCTTCTCGCGATCCCAGTCGATCCGACCCGTACCGGTCAGTTGCACGGTGTGGCCGTTCTCCCAGTCCAGAAAGAGCAGACCGCAGGCCGGGTTGAGGTGCAGGTTGCCCAGCGTCATGTAGAACTGGTTGCCGGCGTAGTCGGGCCAGCGAAGAGTGCGCGGCCCGGTGACGGTGACGAAGCCCGGCATGCCGCCGCGATGCGAGGAGTCGGCGCCGTGTTCCGGCGAGAGGCTGGCGATGAAGAAGGTGTCGGCCGTCTCGATCCATCGTCGCTGACCGTCGTCGAGCTCGCCGCTGACAAGCGGCGCCCCGGGTGGCCCGGCCTCGCCCGTCGACGTGACGACACGGGACTGCAGGTATTTCGGGCAGTTGCCGAGCACCTGCTCGGTGCGCATCAGCAGTCGATCTCCGTGGCGCCGGGCGGACCCGTTCGCCCGGATTCTCCGCCGGGTCTGCGGTTGAAGGGCGAGCACCCCGATGTCGCGATTCTCCTCGAAGGCTCCGCGAAGCGGATCGCCGGGCGCGGGGAGAGCGTCGATGACGATGGTCCGCTCATCAACCGGCTGAGTGAAGCCGGGTTGCCCGGAGAGGATGGTCGACCACACCGCGCCGTCATCATCGGCAGCTCCGATGATCAGCATGTGCTGGGCGCGCAGGAACGGGAAGAAGCCGCGCGGGATCTCCGGGCCGAACATCGGTGACCCCCATCCCGGGCCGCCCTCACCAGCCCGTTCCTGGATCGCCTGCTCACCCGCGTGGTCCAGGTGAGGGTCGCGTACGGGAAGCGACTCCGGTCCTGACTGTCGTTGCTGTTCGACGGATGGCGACATCTGGTACTCCCTGGTCGGCTGGCACGGAGCTGCGGCAGTGTGCAACTGGACGGATCGACAGGTCAGGGTGCGAGCAGCCCGGGCAGTTCGGCGAGAGCCTGCTCGAACACCGACGGGTCATCGAGGGCCCGTGCCACCACCAGGGCACCTTCGATGCGAACCAGCGCGGCGCGGGCGAGAGTGTAGGCATCAGCCTCCGTTGCCCCCGCTCGCATCGCCGCGTCGGCCATGGCCTGGATCCAGGCCCGGGCCAGACGGCCGGCGTGCGCCCTGATGTCGTCGGGCGCACCCGTCAAGGTCATGGTGTCCAGCGCGCAGGACATGCGGCCGTCCCGGTAGCTGAGGGCCAGGCGCCTGCACATCTCCGCGACTCCGTCGGCAACGTCGGGCTCCGATGCCAGGGGCGCGAGGGTGTGTTCCAGCTGAACCTCGACACTGTCGAGGACGGCCTGCGCCATGGCGTGCTTACCGGTGGGAAACCGGTGGTACAGGCTTGCCCGCCGCAGACCCACCGCTTCCGACAGAGCGGACAGGGACGCACCCGCGTAGCCGTTGGCGCGGAAGACATCGCCCAGTCGCGCGTTGATCACTTCGTCTTCGACACTCACGGCTCTACCCATCAGGCCTTTTTACCGAACGTTCGGTAAAGTTACAAGTCCGAGAGGCCGACCTGGTCGGTGACGAAGCTCGCTTTCCCAGAGGCGCTGGGCAGGATCGCCGGGGAAAGTCAGGGTTCGCCGGGCCGGGGCTCGGCATCGACTGAGGAGGTCACCATGGCGGTAGGCGTGTTCGCGGGTATCCCCGTACGCGACTATGCCAGCGCACTGGAGTGGTACAAGCGGTTCCTCGGCGCTGAACCGTCCTTCTACCCCAACGACGTCGAGGCGGTCTGGCAGTTGGCCGAGGATCGATACATGTACATCATCCAGGATCCCGTCCGGGCCGGTGGAGCTGTCAGCATGATCTGGGTCGACGACCCGGTAGCCGAGGTTGGAAGGATCTCCGGACGAGGCCTGGAGCCGATCGACGTCGAGAAGCACGGGCCGGTGTGGAAGTACGTCTTCCACGACGACGACGGCAACGAGACCGGGATCGGCGGAGAGGTCGCGACGACCGGATAGACGTCGGCCACCACGTGCCGTCGGTGCCGTCGGTACGGATCAGCACGCTTCCGGTGCTGCCCGCCGCGAAGGCATAGGTACCGATCGACATCCACTGGCCGACTACGGTGGGCCTCATGTGTCTGCTCGCCCCGCCGCCACCCCGGTCCGCGTCAATGGCGGTGTCCCGGTGACGGCGGAAGACGTGCGACGCCGCTCCGACGTCGGTGCCTCGGCCGAGCGGTACGCGACCACCGCCGGCACGCCCGCGGTTGTCGAGACCGCTACCGACCGGATGGGCGCCGCCGGCACACGGCGGGGCGGCGCGGCGCCGCTTCCCGACCGGACGTGGCGCCGGGCGCTTCTGGTGACCGGGGTCGCCACCGCGGTCGGATTGGTGATCGTGCTGCTGCCGGGGCGCCGGGGCTGGTTCGACATCGGGGTGTACCACGGCGCGGTACGGCACTGGGTGTCCGGTGGCTCGCTCTACGAGTGGATGACCTGGAACCAGTACGGCTTCACCTATCCGCCGTTCGCCGCGATCGTCATGCTGCCGATGGCGTTTCTGCCCTGGTACCCGACGATCGTGGTGAACCTGGCGCTCACCATGGTCGCGACCGGGTTCCTGCTGCACCTGCTGGTCGGCCCGCTCGCCCGGCGGGCCGGCTGGTCCCGGTGGTATGCGTTCACGCTCGCCGCCTGCCTGCTCGCCGGGCTCAGCCCGGTACGCGACACGATCGGCTTCGGCCAGGTGAACCTCCTGCTGATGGCGCTGGTCTACGTCGACCTGTCGTTGCTCGAGCGGGGACGCCGATGGGCGGGCATCGGCATCG
Source organism: Micromonospora sp. BQ11 (assembly GCF_052068135.1). Taxonomy (NCBI): domain Bacteria; kingdom Bacillati; phylum Actinomycetota; class Actinomycetes; order Micromonosporales; family Micromonosporaceae; genus Micromonospora; species Micromonospora sp. BQ11. The sequence goes on from NZ_JBQHDB010000003.1 coordinate 489,589, forward strand.
GCCTGGCCGCGGCGATCAAGCTGACTCCGGCGGTTTTCATCGCTTACCTCGTGGTCACCCGCCGTTGGCGTGCGGCCGTGACGGCGGCCGGCACCGCCGCGGGAGCCTCCCTGCTCGCGGCGGCGCTCGCCCCGAACGCCACCCGGGTGTTCTTCACCGAGGCGCTGTGGGACACCGGTCGGGTCGGGAGATACGAGCACGTGGCGAACCAGTCCCTGCTCGGACTGGTCGCCCGCCTCGACGCGGGACACCCTGACCGGCTGCTCTGGCTCGTCCTGGTCGCCGGGGCGCTCGCGGTGTGGTGGGTCCGGATCCGGCGGACCGTCGACGCCGGTGACGAGCGGGCGGGATTCGCGCTCACCGGCACCCTGGCCCTGCTGGTCAGCCCGATCACGTGGGTGCATCATCTGGTGTGGCTGGCACCCGGCCTGGTGGTCGTCGCCGCGGCGACGCTGCCATGGCCACCGGCCACCCCGGCCGCGCGACGTCGGCTGTGCGCCGGGATCGCGGCGTACGCGGTGCTGTGCAGCGGAGTGGTGTGGATTGTCGCCAACGGCTCCGCCGGCCCGCACGGGTTCCTCGGCAGCAACGCCTACCTCCTGGTGGCGGTGGCGATGCTGGTGCTGCTTCCCATCCGCGCCGGCGACCACGGACCAGGAGGTCACCTGCGGGTCGCGGATCGCTGAGCGCCTGCGGGGGCCGCGGCCGAACCCGGCCCGGCGACAGCCGGGCCGGGTTCGTCGAGGGTGCCGCGGTCGGTCAGCCGGAGACCGGTCGCTTCGTGAAGTAGCCGTCGGCCGGCGATTTCACCCAGCATTCCCCGTACGGGAAGGACTTTACCGTCACGACGGCAGGCAGCGGTCCGCCACCGGTCCGGACGCCGTCGGTGTAGCACTTGTACTCGCCGCGGACTGCCTGGCCCTGGGTCGTGAAGAGATCCACGCTCCACTTCTTCGACAGCGGTAGCGGAATCGGCGGGATGAGGTTGAGCTCGACGCCCCACTGCTCGATCGCCCTCTTCCAGACGCCGGCCTGGACCGCACGCTCCGGGTCGGCGGGTTCCGAGCGGGCGTTGTAGCCGAAGTACAGGCAGGACACCTTCCCGTCGAGGGCGCCGTCGTGGTGGCGGTAGGTCAGGCCGTCGCCGTCGACCTCGAAGGAGTCGTAGCTGAGGTACCGGGGATACTCCGCGTTGGCGTTGCGGCCGGGCACCAGGATGTGCGCCGAGTCGGGCGGGCTGACGCAGGCCGAGTCGTTGTAGATCTGCATGACGAACGTCGGGTGGTATCCGAGCAGCTCCACCCGTACGGACCGGGCCTCGTCGTTGTCGCAGCCGAACTGCCCGGCGGGGAAGTTGACCTGACGTCCGCTGGCCAGATCCGACAGCATCACCGGCACCCGGCAGAGCAGGGTCTGGGTCAGGTTGTTGCCTTCGTAGAAGTCGAGGTTGGCGATGTGTTGCACGAACGGCGGGGGCGGCGGCGGTTGCAGGCTCGTCAGTTCCAGGTAGGCGGCGCGCACGTTCGAGTTCCCGCCGTCCAGGACGGTGAAACGGATCCGCAGGTCGTCCAGGCGCGCCTGGTTGACGTCCGGCAGCGCCAGTGACCGCCAGGCGAAGCCGCCGCCGGCGGCGACCGTGGTGGTGGCGTGCACGGTTCCGAGGGTGATCACCTCGACGCGCAGCCGGGTGGTGGTTCCGGTGTTGGCGAAGAACCAGACCGCGCCGCGTGCGGTGCCGCCACCGAGTTGTGCGCTGGACATGGTGACCTCGGTGGTGCGTCCGGCGGCCGAGCCGTAGATGAAGTAGTCGGCCGGCACGGCGGTCGGTTGGACGACGGGGTCGTCGATCGCGGCCCACGCGGATCCGGGGGTGCCGGTCCACTGGCGGACGACGTCGCCGTTCGGTCGGATGACGATCGGAGCGGCCGCGGCGGGGGCTGCCACCGCGACGACGGCGCTCAGCACCGCGAGCAACAGGCTTGTGGCGACGGCGACCCGCCGCAGGTGGGATGACGATGTTGGCTGATGTGGCAGGGACACAGGTGTTTCCTTTCGATGGTCAGCCGAGGGTGAGCGAGCCCCAGGCCTGGGGTTGGGCGAAGCGGGTCAGGTTGGCCCAGTCATGGGGCCGGACGGTGCCCGGTGTGTCGGTGTCGTTGGCGGCGACGTCGAATCCGACGGTGGTGCCGACGGATGGCCGGCCACCGATCGCGGTCCACGGCACCGCGATCTCGACGGCGTAGCCACCCGGTACGCGGGCGACGGCGGTGGCCGCGCCGGCGGTCCAGGAACGGTCCCAGCCGGTGCCGTCGCCCTGTTCGTCGGTGAGGGCTCCGTCGGTGTTGACGAGCAGGTGGTAGTCGCTGCGGTTCGGATGCGTGGGCCGGGTGGCGTTGCGGTCGATCATCACCTCGACCCCGTCGCCGTTCCAGAGTTCGCCGTCGCGGCCGGTCTGGTTGACCGCGATGACGGTGTCGGCGACGGTGTAGCCGACGTACAACCTCTGGTCGTCCCAGACGACCCGGGCGTTGGTGGTGTTGCCGGAGCCCGCGAAGGTGATCGCCGGCTGGCCGGCGAACTCGCCGAGTTGCCCGTCGACCACGACCGGTCCGGTGACCCGCCTGGCGGTGTGTCGCAGCGGTGGGTCGATGAGGTCGGCCAGCTTGCCGCGGGCCAGGTCGATCGCCGCGGCAGTCGGTGCCGCGTCGTGCATGGAGGGGTACAGGTTGCGGGCGATGCTCAGCGCCTGCGCGCCGTGGCCGGCGGCGGTGGCGAGCCGGAGGTACTCGTGGTCCTGGTATCCGTTGCGGATCATCTTCATCCGCAGTGACTCCAGCGGGATCGGGGTGGTGCCGCCGATCCGGGCGGTCGTGCCCGGGTAGAACAGGGTGCCGTCACCGTTGCCGCCGAACGCCCACTGGTCGGTCCATGCGGTCGTGAGGCGCTGCGTGGTGGCGTAGTACAGCTCACCGCTGGCGTTGTAGGTGTAGGCGAGCCAGCCCATCGCCCGGTTCTGGGCGGCCAGGGTGTCCACGGTGTAGTCGACCCAGCGGTGGGCGGCGACCTTCGGATCGGTCTCGCCCGCGGCGGCGCAGCCGGACACGTCGCACGAGGTGTAGAGCCACACCTGCTTGCCCGGTTCGGCGAGGAACGACGCGTACCGGGCGTGTTGGTCACCGGCGTAGGGGCCGGTGGTGTCGTCCATGTGGTCGACGACCGGGGTGATGATGTCGGTGGCGGCGTGCGTCGGGTCGTGGGTGTCGACGTCGTTGATCGTGGCGGTGACCAGGTTCGGCAGGCCGGGCCAGGCCGACTTGTACCCGGCGACGCGGGTCCTGCAGGTCGCCCAGCGGGTGGCGTTGCCGCCGATCTCGTCGCAGTTGGGCCGGTCGTAGCTGACCGCCCGACCGGTGAACCCGTTGGACTGGGCCAGGGACCGCCACGCCGCGAGGTGACCGGTGTCGACCTCGACGGAGGTGAGCCGGGCGCCCGGCAGGCGGGTCGCCGCCGTGCCGTTGAGCAGCGGCAGCATGTACTGGTTGACGTGGGCGATCTCGCCGGCGTTGGCCGGCGGCTGGAACTGCGGGTTGCCGATCGTCATGCGGTTGTCGAGGGCGAGACGGGCGAAGTCGGCGTTGGTGCGCCACGCCCGCTGCAGATTGGCCTCACTCGCCCAGGCGTCGCAGGTGCCGTACAGCGCGTCGCAGGGACCGCTCCACAGCATCCCGTACATCGACCGCAGCGACGACGTCGACGGCAGGTCGAAGTCACGGACGACCAGGTGGATCGGGACCGTCGCGGTGCCGGTGCTGCTGGTGAGCACGAGCGAGCCGTCGTACCAGCCGGCGGGCTGCCCTCTCGGGATGAGCACATCGACGAACGCGACCCGGTTCTGTCCGGCCGGGACGTCGACGGGGAACGCGCGGCGGCTCTGTCCGTAGAGCCGGTCGACGGTGGGGATGAGGATGTCGGGCCACGCACCGACCGCCCGGCCGGCCGCCGAGGGCCGGGTGGTGGTGAGGTAGTCCTCCCGGTAGATGGTCACGTTGGTGTTGGCGATCGTTCCGGACGGCCCGGTCAGCGGGGCACCTGCGCTGACCGAGACGCCGCTCTGACCTCCGGCGATGACCACCTGGAACGACACGAACTCGTTGCCGGCACCGGTCAGCCGGGCCGTGGCGGTGCCGCTGACGGTGGCGGTGCTGAGCACCTTCTCGGTGGCGCTCACGACGGTGTAGCCGACCGGGGCGGCACCGGCCGGGACGGGTGGGACGACGACCGCCGCGAGGGTGGCCGTCAGGACGGCGGCAGCGAGGGCGCGACGGCCCGGGACACGGCCGCGGGCGAGAGAGGTTCGCATGGTGCTACGGCATCAGTACTCATCCATGATCGGATCCCCCCGCTCCCGGGGGATGGCCGCGTCGCGACCGGCTATGCGACGGTCGTCGGATGACGGTGCGCGCTGTCCTCGACCGTGACGTAGCGATGCTGCACGAGGGTGTGGACGTACCGCGGGTCGGTCAGCCCCAGCTGCGGCGGGGAGCCGAGCCGGTACGCCTTCTTCTGGACCTGCTCGAGCCGGTCCCGGACGCCGTCCTCGCTGATGCCGAGCCGGCGGGCGGCGGCCTCCAGGGTGCGCGGGACACTGCGCCGCCGCGGCGGCCAGGCGAGATGGTCGGCGAAGACGCAGAACACGGCGTCGAGCTGCTTGGCCGTCAGCCCGGGCGGCAGGTCCGGCATGTCCGTCACGGTCGCCGGTCCGCCACCGTCGGGCGCGGGCACCATCCGGTCGTCCTCCAGCAGCAGCCAGTGGTCGAGGTCCGGCTCGCCGCGTACGTAGACGCCCACCCGGGGCCAGGTGATCGTCTCGACGTGCCCGCGGGCCAGCTCCCGCGACGCGTGCCCCCACAGGTGCAGCTCGGCTCCGTTGCGGTTGCGGCATTCCAACCGCCACCGCGGATGCTCCAGAGCGACGACGGCGGCGAGGCGCGACACCCGGTTGTCGATCACCGTGACGCCGAGCGCGACATCACCGTCGCGTCCGACCGTGAGCGACTGGCCGTCGTGGACGGTGTCCCGCCAGCGGTGACGAACCTGCCCAGCGCGTGACTCGATGACCGTGATCCCCGGCATGGCGACTCCCGCACATGGTGGCCGCGTCCGCAGTGACCGGCATCATCGACGGTTCCGTGCGCCCTGGCCCCGCTACACTATCGTGCGATCGACACCGGTCGCTGCCGCAAGGAGTTTCGGTGGACTTCGAAGGGCTCTGGGTCGGCTCGGACAGTCGGCCGGACCACTACCGGCTCCTGCGCCACCTCGGCGGAGGCTCGCAGGGCCAGGTGTGGGAAGCCGAGGAGCCGGTGTCCGACGGCAGTTGGGCCCGGGTCGCTGTCAAGATCGGGGGCCGTGTCGACGGCCACGACGCCCGGACCCGCTGGACGCGGTACGGCGGGCTGCTGCGCAGCCTGCACAGCGTCCCCGGGCTGGTCCGGGTGGTCGACGTGTTCCTCGGCCCGGCACCGCACCGGCCGGGGCAGCTCGCCGACACCGATGTACCGGAAGGTGGCACCGCCGACGCTCCGGCCGGCCCGCCGGACGACGAGATCGCCGTCCGGCTGCGGTACGTGGTGATGGCCCTTGTCCCCGGCGACACCCTCGCCGACGTGGTGCGCCGGCACGCCGACCTACCGCTGCGACGACGGCTGCAGCTGCTCCGGCCGGTCGCCGCGGCGCTGGACGCCATGCACGACGAACGGAGCCCTGCCCGCCCCGTCATCCACGGCGATGTCAAGCCCGACAACGTCCTGCTTCCAGCGGACGGCGAGGCGGTCCTGGTCGACCTGGGCTCGGCCCGCATCACCGATGACGACCGCCCGGTCGGCCGGACCCGTCACTACGCGGCACCCGAGCTGCACGACCGCAGCGCGGTGACGACCCCGGCGACGGACCGGTTCGCGTTCGCCGCGACCGTCGCGCACGTGCTGCTCGGCCAGCCCCCGCCGCTTGGCCCGAGCGGGCCCGACGTCACCGCGACCAGACAGTTGCTGACCGGCACCGCAAAGGTGCCGCCCGCCGTCATCGACGCCGTCCATACCGTCCTGCTCGCTCCGCCGGAAGCCCGACCGGCGCCGCTGCTGCCCTGGCTCGACGCCCTGATCGCCACCGCTGCCGCCGGCGACCACGCTGAGCCGGCCGGCTCCCCCGCCACCACGGACGCTGAGCGCGTCGCCGGTCCGGCGACCGCGCGTCGTGCTCGGTCGCGTCGGCGGGCTGCCTGGGCGGCGACGGCCATCGCCACCGTCCTGGTCGCCATCCCGGTCACGGTCGCGCTGGCGGTGCACCTGCTGCCTGGCGCCGCCGCTCCGACCGCTGCGGAAACGACCGTCGCGCCGCCGAGCGCCACGACGACCACCGACGGCCCGCAGCCGACTGCGACCGCAACGGCCTCGGCGTCGCCCACCAGCGGCTCGCAGCCGACGCCGACTCCGGCGGCGTCGGCGTCGCCGCCGTCGTCACCCGCCACCGTCGGGCCCGGCACCACGGTCGGATCCCGGCCCGGCGCCACCCGCGGCGCGCCGTCCGCGTCGGCCGTCGTCACGCCGCTCACCGCGACGATCGGCTGTGACCCGGCGTGCGAGACAACGGCTCGGGTGCTGACCCTGACCGGTACGGTCTCCGGCGGCGTACCGGCGGGACATCACCTGCTGATGTTCACCCGCGACGAGGGCGGCCGCTTCTACGCCGGGTCGCGCGTCGAACCGGCCGCCGGCCGCTGGACCGGCAGCGTGTACGTGGGCAACAGCAGCGGCGTCGCCTCGACCTACCGATACACGGTGTGCCTGTACGTCATCGACGCCACCTTCGACGCCGATCTCAAGGCGATGGGCATGGAGAAACTCAACCTGGGGCTCGCGTCCATCCCCACCGTCGGCGAGGCCAAGCAGGTCGCCTGCATCCCGGCCATCTGGCGACGGCCCACGTGACTGATTCGCGTCACCGCGCTCTCGCTCGTGTCGGAGCGCCGTCGAGCCGCCATCGTGCCGGACGGCGACGAAGCCCTTGCCGGCCAGGATCGGGATGACCTGCGGGCTGTCGCCGCGGTGGCCTGCGGTCAGCGCGATGGAGAGGGGTTTCTGGCCTTGTCGCAGCCCAGCTGTAGCGTCGTGGTCGACCCACCTCTGAGCGGCCGAGCCCCGTCCGGCGGCGCGGTGACTCCACGTTGGAGCCGACCGGTCCGGCGTTCCAGCGCCGGAGCGGACGCCGCAGGGCGCGCCGGGTTATCGGTGGTCCAGGACAGCGAGGGTACGGCCCGTGGCCGCACCCTCGCTGGCTGTCAGCAGTACAGGTTGATGCCCGGGTCCACGCCGAGAATCTGCGCGAACCGCTGGTAGGTGGACACCCGGTTCTGCACCGTGGCCGGGTTGCGGCCGTCGCACTCCAGGGCGCCGTTGATGCTGCGGATGGTGCCGCCGAAGCCCTGCGAACCGAGGATCGCCGAATGCGCGGGCTGGCTGTTCGGGCCGTTCTGGGTCATCCAGTACCAGACGCCGGTCTGCCATGCCACCGACGACTCGTTCTTGACCCGGTCCGGATTGTTCAGGAGGTCGATCCCCAGCGCATCACCGGCGGCCTTGTAGTTGAAGTTCCAGCTCAGCTGTATCGGACCCCGACCGTGGTAGGCCGACTGGCCGGCCGGGCAGCCGTAGGGCTGGGAGCGGTCGCAGTACAGCGGCCAGTTGGCCTGGTTCTGCTCCTCGACGTAGCGCAGCTGGCCGGACTCGTGGTCGATGTTGGCCAGGAACGCCGCCGCCTCACGCTTGCGCGCGGTGGCGTCGCCGGTGCCGGTGAACGCCGGGTACTTGCGGGCCGCGTCGATCAGTCCGGCGTACGAGTAGAACGGGATGCGCAGCGGGAACATCTGGTTGTACTGCGCCTCGCTGACCGGGAACCCGTCGGTGCCACCGCCCGGGGGCGGAGTGGTGCCGCCACCGCCGGAGCAGGTATACGGCTCCCAGTACCAGGTGCTGATGACCGGGTCGTACCCGGGATTCTCGTGCTTCGCCCGGTAGTGGTTGCCATTGGTATAGCGCACGATCGCGCCGGCCGGGTAGAAGGTGCCCGCCGCCCAGTTCGGGTAGTTGCACGTACCGCCGCCTCCGTCGCCACCGCCTCCACCGCAGGGACCGTTGTCCTGCCACACTCCGGAGCCACCGGCGCTGGGCGCCTCGTACTGCGTCCACCACTTCGCGGTCCAGTTCCGGCCCTGGTGCGAGACGCGCATGGAGGCGGTGTAGACCGCACTGTTGTTGTACGGCGACGCGCACGCTTCGGCCGCAGCCGACGGCGTCGTCGGCAGCAGCGCCGCGGCAGCACCCGCGACGGCCACGCCGACCGCCGCGATGATCGCCATCAGGCGTCTTCTGAACATGGTGGGAGCCACCTCTCGGCAAGGTCGTGGACACGACGGAAGCGAAGCATCGAGCCTCTTGGATATCGCAGGAGAGGGCCCACTGTAAACAAAGTTCCATAATAAATTCCCTCAGGGCGTCTGAGAGCCGGCAGCACGTTGACACGCGCGAAGGCGGTCGACACGGGTGGGGATGCTTGCTGCCGCGCAACGGTCGCCGCGCTGCTGCGTGTGGGTAGTCTGCGGACGTGACCGACGACCCGACGACGTCCCGCGCCGCGTCTGCGGCGTCGGCCGTCACGGGACCGGCGCCGCTGCTGTCGCAGGACTTCACCGACGCGACGGTCACCGAGCTTCGACACGCCCTTCGGGCCCGGGTGCAGGCCGTGGGACTGACCGAGGACGTCGGCTACGACTTTGTCCTGTCCGTCCACGAACTGGTCACCAACGCCGTACGCCACGGTGGCGGCCGCGGACATCTCGAACTGCGCCGGCAGGACGACGTCCTGATCTGCGAGGTCGTCGACCACGGGTCGACGCCGGGCAGCCTGCCGGTGCGACTGCCCGCAGTCGATACCGCCGGCGGACGCGGGCTGTGGCTGGCCCACTAGCTGACCGAAGGTCTCATCCTCACCCGCCGCCTCGACGGCGTGACCGCCACCGTGACCGCCTGCCTGGAACCGGCCATCTCAGACGACACCCCGGCACAGCGTTCGCTGCGTCCCGGCGAGCCCGATCACCTCGTGGAGGACGACCAGCGATGACCGAGCCGAGCTGGACACACCAGGTTCGCATCGAGCGCGACCGCACCGTACTGCTCCTCGGCGGCGAGATCGACATCAATGGAGCCAGCGGGCTCCAGCAGCTCCTGGACACCACGATCGCGGCCGCACCCCGCGTGGACGTCGACCTACTCGCGGTCGACTTCATCGACTCCACCGTCATCAGCGCACTGATCACCGCCCGCAACACCGCCCGACAGGCGCGCAAGAGCTTCGCGGTCGTCAATCCCGCCAGCAACGTGGCCCGAACCCTGCGCGTCACCGGGGTTCTCGACGCCCTCTCACCCACCGACGCCTGACGACCCCGCGGACGGCCGCCAAGAAGTCGACGACGACCACACCCTCAAGTGAGTGGACGCCGGCGCCCAAGCCCTGACCCGGCGGTACCACCACCAGCTCAGACTCGGCCACCACGCCAGCCGGAAGGCGAAGGGACGGTGGAGGATCAGGGTTTCCGGCCTCGGGGCCAGCCGGATCTGCTGGCTCGCCGTCGGCGCCGCCGCGACGATTGCCAGCCACCCCTGGCGGTCTCTGTCTCCGGCGCCGCTCGACGGGCGTGGCGGTCCGCCACATCAACCTGCGTACGCGGTCAGTCGCCCTGATAGCGCTGCTCGCGCCACGGGTCACCGTAGTTGTGGTAGCCCGCGGACTCCCAGAACCCAGGATCGTCCTCCGGCGTGAACTGCAGCGCGCGCACCCACTTCGCCGACTTCCAGAAGTACAGATGCGGCACGAACAGCCTCGCGGGCCCTCCGTGCTCGGGCGTCAGCGGCTCGCCGTCGAATGCGTAGGCGATCCACGCCTGCCCGTCGAGGACATCCTCCAGTGGCAGGTTCGTGCTGTAGCCGCCGTACGAATGCGCCGTCACGTAGTCGGCCGCGCTCTCCACGTCCTCCAGGAAGGCCTCGACCGGAACACCCTTCCACTGCGTGCCGAGCTTCGACCATCCGGTGACGCAGTGGATGTCCTTGGTGATCTCCTCCGCGGGCATGGCCATCAGGTCGGACCAGGACCAGGAGCTGCGCTCCCCCAGCTCGGTCACCACCGAGAACTGCCAGGCATCCAGGTCGATCCGCGGCGTCGGCCCTGCGGACAGGACCGGAAAGTCATGCGTCAGGTACTGCCCCGGCGGCAGCTCAACGTCGGTCTGCCGACGACGACCGGAGAAACCCGGCGAGAAGAAGCTCATGAGACGGCCTTTCCTTCATGCGGGGGCGTCATGCCCTGACCAGTGCCGACTGCACGCTTGGAATGAAGCCTGTCGGACAGATCAGGGGTACGGACCGGGACCGCCCGGACGGCCGCCGACAGAGCTGACACAAAGCGGTGGCAGCCAGGACCTTGAACGGCACGTCCTCGCGCCCATCGCCATCGGTGTCGAACCGGAAGGCGTAGATCCCTTCCTCACGAAAGAGCGCAGCCTTATCGAAGTGATGTGACATGAAGAAATTTCCAGTCCACGCTTACGGAGCAGACTGTCGGCGTCCCGTAGTCATCATCCACAGCCATTGGCCGACCGCTCGCCGAAGTGGCCAAAGAGCCCGGGGTGTGGTGTGCCATCGACTAACAGGAGCGCCTGGAAGTTGACGAGGTGGAACGCGGATCGCCACGCATGTCTGCCTGCCGTCGCCGGGACGCGTGGTCGGCCACCGACGTCCGGCGGCGATAGACAGGTTCCGGTCGGGCGTCTCCCCCGAGACGCCGCTTTCGGTGCGCCGCCCAGGGCTCCGTAGCCGGTGTGCAAGCGAATGCACTTCGATGAGGCAGCGGCCCGGGCCTCGATCCACGCCGGGGGCGTCACGCCAGTCAGTCGCCTACCTGGGGCAACTGGGCTGCACCATTGTCGACGAAGCTGAAGGTGGTGCGCGATCCGGCCTCGCCGCCGTTCTGGGCGACGAGTCCCTGACCGTCGAGCGACCGGAGGTAGTGCCCACCCGCGGTGCTGATCGCGTACAGGGGCCGCCCCTGCGCGTCCTTGGTGCCCGTCGGCTCGATCGAGAACAGCTGCCCCTTCGCGGAGACGTCACAGGCCGCCGCCACGATGGTGGGCGAGCTGGTGCCGTTGTCCCGCAGGCCCATGCAGGCAGGCTCGCCGCCGCTTTGCGCCTTCGCCGTCTTGATCTGGTACCTGCCGTTGCCGATGGGGAAGAGAACGAACAGGCCCTTGTCCGCATCGCCGTCGGTGAGGTTCAGCCGGCCCTTGCCATCGACCGCAAGAATCGCTTCGAACGCTTCCACCGGCCGGATGACCACCTGGCGTTCACCTCTCAGGATCGGGCTCGCTCCGGAGTCCACGCCGGGACCGGCGCTGCCCGACAGGGATGGCGTCGGCGTCGGTACGGGCTCGCCCGCCGGTGCCGTGGCAGCGCTCGATTGCGGCGTGGCCGATGCCGATGAGGCAGGGTCCGCCGTACCGGAGGGTGCGCAGGCCTGCTGCGCCAGGACAAGACTGCTCCAGGCGGTCGCGATGGCAGCGGTGCGCACAAGGCGCGGGATCCGGTGGTGCATCGGGTGGGCCTTCCCGTTGATCGGATGGTGCCGCGACGGTGCCCGGCAACGTGGCTGTCGTCCTTCCCTCCGAGTGGCGGGCGTAATCCGATGGCGGTGCGCGCCCAGGGGTTCACTCAATCCGTCCTGTGCAGCTTCTCGGCGAACATCACGAGAATGTCGCTGGGGCCGCGGAGATAGGTGAGCTTGTAGACATCCTCGTACGCGGCGACGCCGCGGAGCGGGTGACAGCCGTGCCTGGCAGCCACCGCGAGGGCGGCATCGATGTCGTCCACGGCGAAGCAGACGCGGTGCATGCCGATGGTGTTCGGTTGGACGGGCTCGGTCTCGATCGCGTCCGGGTGCACGTACTGAAACATCTCGATCCGACCGTTGCCGTCGGGTGTCTGGAGAACGGCGATGTCGGCGGTGTTGCCGTCCAGACCCACAGCGGTGTCAGCCCACTCGCCGCTGATCCGGGCGCGTCCAAGCACCGTCAGACCGAGGTCGGTGAAGAAGGCGAGGGCGGCTTCCAGATCGCGGACGGCGATGCCGACGTTGTCGAGTCTGACGGACATGGGTTCCTCTCCTGTACCAAGCCGCAGCCGGCACGATCGCAGCGCAGTTCACGACCCCCTGCGCTCCTCCAACAGCCAGGCTCCTACACCATCGTCATGTAGCTGGTCCATCGCAGATGCGTGTCTGCCGGCTGCTGAACCGGCGACAGCCGGCCTCCGCACTCAACTGGTGGCCGCCGGTCGACTCACCTGGCGGCGAAGGTCGTTCGTCGTCTCACGGCGGCGGGTGACGTTCACCGGTTGTGTTGACTCGACTGCTGTCGCCCTGTGTGCCCTGGCCTGCGGCGGGCAACCGACACGTTCTGCCTGCCGGACCGGGACAGTCTGCCCGGGAACCGTCGTCGATGGATGGTACGGCTCGGGCGGCAGGCGGTGACGATGGAATCGGCTGGTCCATGGGCAACCGGGCGGCACGGTCGGCTTCGGTATTGAGGAGATGCTGGTCAACGCGGTCGTCATCGAGGTGGTGGCCGTGTCGGTCCGGGAGATCCTGGGCCTGGCGGCCGGCACGGCGAGGTCCCGGTGGCAGCGGTGGCGAGGGCGTGGCGGCGGCTCGTCCGGCTAGGATCTGGCCGACTCCGCGCTGCCGGCAATCGACTTCCGCGGAAACGCACCCCACGTTGGCCACCATGCAACCAGCGCGAGGACCGGACACCGGGCGTCTTCCGTGCACCGCGAGCCGGAGCGTCAGGCGATCGCGGCGAGCGGTGCCGGGACGGTCGTGATCGTCGACGGCGTCGGCACGGAGACCACGTGTGTGCGGCCGGCGGACGGCCGGAAACGGTCCCCGTCAGCCGTCCGGCCGTGCCGGATGGCATCCCCTGTCAGGGGTCACGAGGTGACCAGAACATGATGAGGTCTCGCCAACCGGAAGGTCCGCGGCGCGGAGTGGCCCGAGGAAGCCTGAGCGAACGCAGCGAACACATCCGGACGACCGGCCGCGAGGGCAAGCCGATCTGGGAGAAGGACGGCCCGCACCCCGCGCGTCGGGGTTGCGAGTCCAATGCCCTCGGTGCCGAGGACGCCATGCCCGAGGTCGCAGCGCCATCGGGTCCTGTCTGGTCCCGGCGGTGACGGCGCACCCCAGCCCATCGGACGGGCCGGAACGCAAGGGATGCTCGTCGACGGGCAGCCACCGAGCAGCCATACGTCCACAAGCGAAGCAGCGTTCCACGACGTTGCGCTTGCGGTAGATCGCCTAGTCGAGGGCCGGTGGCCGCCCGCCGGCACTGCTCCTGGCAGCCGGCGGGCGACCTGGTCCGAGCGTTCGGGGTTGACGTGCCGATCTCCCCGTTGCCGCAGTGCTCGGCGGGTGCCGTCGTGGGCGTAGCCCTTGTCCGCAATCAGCACCTCGGGCCGCTTGGGGACCGACCCGGCCCGGGCTCGTTGACCCGGATCGCATCCAGCAACGCCAACAGCTGGGATTCGTAGCGGCCTGGCTCCGAGTTGCCGGCTGCTGGGCGTTGCCCGGTTGCTGCCGCAACTGAGCAGGAAGTGATGCCTACGGGTGGTCGACGACACGCCCCCGGTCGGGTGCCCCCTGGCGGGCGGTCAGCCGCCGGACGCCGTAGCCGAGCAGGGCGACAGCGAAGGTGATGAGGAATGCCACCCAGGTCTCGAGCCAGAGGCCGAGGACGAGGAACAGCACCGCGAGCGCGGCACCAATGAGCAGCGAGGTAATCTGGCTGTGACGGTTCTGGTCGTGTGTCATGTCGGGACCCTTTCAGCACTGATGTGAGGAATGGAAGCCGGTCGACGGCGATGTTGAGGATCTACCGGCGATACTGGCGGGCGTCATCATTTCCAACCCCGGGATTTGCTTTCCTTGTGGGATCGCCGCCCGCCCACACCGCCCTACCCGAGGATCGGACCAGCCGTTATCGCCCCACACTTTCACTCCACCCAGACTCCTCCGGCATACCGATGCTTCGAAGCAAATCAGCGAATGGACAGTGTCGACGACCTCATCCGTTTTTGCTTACCTCGGGATGAACAAGCCGCGGATCCGGCGGGTATCTCCGTTGCTGGTGAGAAGATTCGACGGCGTGAGCACCGCGGAGGACAGCGTCCCGGCTCCCGGCCGACGACGCGGCCCGCCGCGCTGGCGTCGGCTGGCGACGCTCAGTCGTAGCGGGCCGCCCCCGTCTCGGCAAGGTCGAAGGCTGGCGGAAGGTGCGTCGGCGAGGTCGTTCGAGTGGGTGGTACCAGACGTGTCGAGGCCTGGGTTGGTGCCTACGGGCCTGTGACGCTCGTGCAGTGGGCGACCGGGTAGTTGTAGCAGAGGATGTACGGCGCGTCGGCGTGGGTCTTGCGGATCTCGACCTTGCCGGTGAGGTTCACGAACGAGTAGCCGCTGTTGGCGTCGTAGCCGCCCTTGGCCGTGAGTCCCTTGAAGGTGCCCTCGATCGTGCCGGACACGTTGCCGGGCTTCTGCATCTTGATCTTCAGGTAGCACAGTGAGTAGTGGTACTTGCCCACGTCGTTCCAGTTGTTGTTCGTGCACTGGACCAGCGTCTGGGTGCCGTAGCCGACGGCGTTCCAGCCCTCTGCCTGCCCGATGGCCAGGATGCTTCCGTAGACCACGGGCTTTCCGTTGACGAAGTTCATGCTGAGCCGGTAGTCGAACCAGCCGATCTGCTTGGCGGCCAGCCCCAGCCATGCGTAGTAGAGGTTCATGCGCTCCGCCGGGTACCAGAACGCGCCGTTACCGGCGTCCCTGCTCGCCCGGGTGTAGCCGAAGGTCGCGCCGCTGGCGTTGTCGCGTGCGATCAACTCGTTCGGTGACCGCAGGGTCAGGGTCACCGGTATCCAGGTCACCACCTTTCCGGGACATCCACCCTCGACACTCGAGGCCTCTTCGGCACTCCAGGTGGTCGCTGAGGTCTGCTTTACGTTGCGGTAGACGACCAGGTAGCCGCACTGGCCGACGTTCAGGGTGCCGCTGGAGCCGCTGAAGTACACGTTGGCCCACGGCCAGCCGTGCCACAGGTCGTTGAGCCCGGTGGCCGTGGTGGTGGTGGACGATGACGTGGCGGCTGCGACGGCGGCGCCGCCGGTGAGCGTGGTGGAGCCGAGGACCACGGCGAGCGCCAAGCCGAGAGCGACCAGGGCGCGGGTGAGCAGCGTGGGCAGTGGTCGGCTGCCCGCGGGTGCGAACATGTCATCTCCTCGATCAAGGGGAAAGCGGCCGGCAGGGGGACGCCGGCCGGTCATGCACCTTTTCCGACTACACGAGAAACAAGAAGCAGGGGTAGTTCACGACATACCACGGTGCTTTGTCCAATAATGCCCATCTATGGGGCCATAGGCTGCGCCTATTCGGTGACCGGGCGACGCCCGCCTCGTCCGGGTGCGGCGGTAGAGCACCCAGTTGCTCGACGGGCTTCACCGAGCCGTCGCCGGGCCGGGGCACACTACAGCTCAGTTCGACCGCATGGAGGCGACGTGGAATTGCGACACCTGCGCTACGCCGTGACCCTGGCCGAGTACGGCACCTTCACCCGCGCGGCCGCGCAGCTGCGCATCAGCCAACCGACGCTCAGCGTCCAGATCCAGGCACTGGAACGCGCGGTCGGCGCGCAGCTGTTCGAACGGCTCCCCAACGGAGTCCGCGTCACCGTGGCCGGACAAGCGTTCCTGCATCACGCTCAGGCCACGCTGGCCGCCGCGGACGACGCCGTCCGCGCCGCAAGAGCCGCACTGCCGGCCACCGCCCCGATCCGCGTAGGTTGCTTCCGCGCGCCCTGGAACAACTGGGAGATCACCGACGCACTGCGACTCGGCGATCCGGAACACCCCGTCGAGGCCATCACCACCGGCACCCCGGCCGGCCTCGCCCTGCTACTCGACGGAGAATTGGACGTCCTGGTCGGCCAGGACTTTACCTCGGTGCCCCTGGCACTGCCCGAGCGCGTCGAACGGCGTGACGTCGCCGCCGAACCGGTCTGGCTGGCGCTCGGAAGGCGTCACCACCTCGCCCGACGGTCCCGGCTCGCCATCACCGACCTCGCCGACGAGACCTGGCTCGTCCTGAACAGCCAGCCGGACCTGCACCAGCTCACCGTCGCCGTATGCGCGAACTACGGCGGGTTCCAACCCCGACAGATGCCGTTCCGGGCGGGTGACGAACTTCCACCCGCCCTGGTGGAACTCAGGGGAATCACTCTCTGCGCCCCCACCATCCGCCGCACCGGCGGCCTCACCACCCGCGACATCGGACTACCCGAACAGCGACGGATCTTCGTCGCCCACCTCCGAGCCGGCAGCCACCAGCACGCAGCCACTCGGACCGCAGAGCTGGTCGCCGGCCTGCACGCCCAGTACATCGCGAACAACCCCGCCTGCCGCAACAAGCTGACCGATGTCGCGTCGCCCCGTCACCGCTGACCTACGCTCGGTGCGGTGGCCACTGGAAGCCGAGCTGTTGTGCCGCTTCCCGGCTACCACCGGCCAGCCGGTCCTGCCTCCGCGGGTCGCGGTCACAGAGTTCTCGGACGATGTCGTCGGCGACGGCCGCCGGGTCCCCCGCGGGAACGTCGAGAACGGCCACGAACTGGAGCCAAGGGTCGTCGCCGGCGCTCGGTCGCCGCGGAAAGAGGTACGACACGTGGATGCGTCCACGATCGTTCGGACGGGCTTCGACCCAACCTGGCTCGCATTCCCATCCGCCCAGCAGCTCGGGTTCGTCATTCAGGCGCTCACGCACCAGGCGGGCCACGGTCCGCTCGTGCCACTCCCAGGTGCGATCGGATTCGGCGCGGGCGATCTCTGCGTCGTACTGAGCGGCGTCGAACGTGAACGCCGGTACGGTGAGGCGGGAGGCGGCCCGGTCGCGCCGGTCGCGCCACACGATCTCGTCACCGCGTCGCTGGATGGTGACGTAGAGAGCGCCGCAGCACCCTTCGGTGACGTACTGCGACCCGGACGGCGATTCGGCTGGTGGCTCTGTTCACGGCGACTCCGGTTGGTCGGGTCTGCTGGCTCGTCGTTCGCGCCCGGGCAGCCCAGTGCGCTCGGCGGTAGACCCTGGGGTCGGCGCTCATGCCGGTGGGGCGGGTTCGGCCGTGGCATAGGCCCGGTCTGCCGCAGCGTAGATCGCGTCGATGTCGGCGTCGGGGGGAAACCGGTCGGCGAGTTCGAGGTCGACGAGGCCCTTGATGGTGGCCCAGGCGGCACGAGCCATGTCCCTGTCACCGTCGAAGGCGGCGACCAGCGGTGCCGCGGCGCGGTCTTCCAGACCGGCGGGCAGTTGTACCCGGTTGAGGGGTCGGTCGTTGATCAGCCGGTGCATGTGGGGGTGGTTCAGTGCCCACGTCCGGTAGGCGCGGGCGAGCGCGGTGAACGTCGCGGGCACCTCCTGCAGGGCGTCGGCCTGTTCGGCCAGGCCGGCGGCAGTGAGCGCGTCCTCGATCGTGGCCTTGTCCGGCACGTGCTTGTAGACCGACGGGCCGCGGATCCCGACCGCGGCGCCAAGGCGGCGGATGGTGATCGCCTCGGCGCCCTCGGTCTCCAGCAGGTGCCGCGCGGCGGCGATCAGTTCAGCGCGCCGATCCGTCCGGACGCCGGCCGCGGCATCGGCGGTCATCCTTGGAAGTGGGTGGTCTCCACGCGCTGCTTGAGCGCGTGGTTGAAGGCGTCGAACCCGGCGTGGGTGTTCTTCAGACTGCCCTTGAACAGGGTGACGAGGACGCCAGAGAAGCGTTCGCTGTGAGTGAGGTGCGTGGTGCCGTCGGCGTTGGCGGCCAGGACGAACGAGTGCTCACCGTCGAACAGTCCACCGAAGCCGAGCTTGCCGAGCCAGCGCAGCTCCTGGCCCGGGTCCGCGACCAGCACCGTGGGCTTGAAGGTCATGCCACGTCCCCCGGGAGGGCTGAGGTGCACGACAAGCTTGGTGCCGACCTCGGCGGTGCCCTCGATGCGGCGCATGAACGGATTCCAGTCCGGATAGGCGGCGAAGTCGGTCAGAACCTCCCACACGGCCTGCGGGCTGGCGGCGATGTCGATCGTGGTGCTGACGGCTGTGCTCATGCTCTGCTCCCTCCTCAGTACGGCTAACGCTGTTAGCCGCAACTGTAGCTAACAGCGTTAGCCCGCACCAAGAAATTCCGGGGACGGATCGCGTTCCGGTGAACCACGCCACGTCGCAACACCCAACGCTTGCCCCTCACATCAACGTCAGGTTTTACGGTCGAGCCATGGCATCACTCTTCGACAGCGTCTCCCTCGGTGAACTCCGCCTTCCCAACCGGATCGTGATGGCCCCGATGACGCGCGTGCGATCCAACCGTGACGGGCTCGCGACCCCGTCGATGGCGACCTACTACGCGCAGCGGGCGAGCGCGGGACTGATCGTCAGCGAGGGTGTCCAGCCCAGCCTGGTCGGGCAGTCCAATCCCCTCACGCCGGGGCTGTACACCCCGGCGCAGGTCGACTCCTGGCGGCAGGTGACCTCCGCCGTGCACGCCAACGGGGGTCGGATCTTCGCGCAGATCATGCACGCGGGACGGATCAGTCACCCGGACACGACCGGCCACCAGCCGGTCGCGCCTTCCGCGGTCGCCGCACGCGAGGCGTACGTGTTCACCCCCACCGGCCCGCAGCTCGCGCCGACGCCGCGCGCGCTGTCGACCCGTGAGGTGGCCGGTGAAGTGCAGTCCTTCGCGACGGCGGCTCAAGGGGCGATTGAGGCAGGCTTCGACGGCGTGGAACTGCACGGCGCGAACGGGTACCTGATCGGGCAGTTTCTCTCCGGCAACGCCAACCTCCGCACGGACCGCTACGGCGGGTCCGTCTCCGGGCGCATCCGGTTCGCGGTGGAGGCGGTCGCGGCCACGATCGACGCGATCGGCGCGCACCGCGTCGGGCTGCGGCTGTCGCCGGGCGCGGGCATCTGGGACGCCATCGACACCGACATCCCCGAGGTGTACGGCGCCCTGCTCGCCGAACTCGTTCCGCTCGGACCGGCGTACGTGCACCTGACCGGCACCGACGACGACGTCCTGCTCGGGCTGCGCCGCGCCTGGCCCGGCACGCTCATCATCAACCCGTCGACGCCGAGCAATCCCGTCCCGTCGACCCGGGCCGACGCCGAGCGTTGGTTGGCCCAAGGGGCGGACCTGGTCTCGTTCGGCCGCGCGTACCTCGCCAACCCCGACCTCGTGGAGCGGTTCCGAGCGGACCTGCCGCTGGCGGTCGCCGACCAGGACAGCTACTACACCGGCGGCGACGACGGCTACCTCACCTACCCGGCGTACGTGTCCGAGTGATCGTCCAGGCGTGTGTCATCAGGGCAGTCAAGCCGAGCCTGAAACACGCCTTGAACCAGGGTCGGCCCGCCGATCACGCGGGGCTGCGGCGCGGTCCCGGTGACCGGCAGGGCACTCCCTGTACGCCGACGTCGCCGCTCGGCGTTCACGGCCGGCCGAGCAGCTCGCGCAGCGCCGCGTCCGAGGCGGCCAAGGCGGTCCGGTCGAAGGTGACGCCGGAGGCGACCAGCTCGGCGGCCCCGGTGCGCTCGATCAGCTCGGCGAGCCGCGACTCGACCCGAGCCGGGGTGCCGGTGACGGCGGCCGCCGCAGTCCGGTCCATGAAGTGCTGCTGGCGCCGGGTGGGCGTGGCGGCAAGAACCGTCTCGACCGGCTCCAAGGGCGAAAAGACCCCGGTCGTACGGGCCTGAGCCATCGCCCACGCCTCGGGGAGCAGCAGGTCGGCGGCCTCGGCAGCGGTGTCGGCGACCAGCACGTCGAGACTGATCGCCACCCACGGTTCCGGCTGCTGCTCCGACGGCCGGAAGGCACGCCGGTAGTCGGCCAGCGCGGCCAGTCCGGGCGCCGGGTCACCACCGACGCCGAGCACCGGCCCGCCCACGATCACCGGCAGACCGAGCTCGGCCGCGATCTGCAGGCCGCTGCCGGTGGCCAGCACGTACAGCGGCACCTCGCCCCGCGGCTGCGGGTGCGCGGTGATCTCCGCCGTCCCGGCGAGGTAGGCGCGCACCTCGGCGAGGTCGGCCACGAAGTCGCGGTCGGTCTGCCGCAGCGCCCGGCGGACCGGCTCGGTGAAGCCCGGCGAGCGCCCGAGCCCCAGATCGACCCGGCTCGGGGCGAAGGCGGTCAGCGTGGCGAACTGCTCGGCGACGACGAGCGGCTGGTGATGGGGCAGCATCACCCCGGCCGAACCGATCCGGATGGTGGTCGTCGCGGCGGCAACCGCGGCCAGCAGCACGGCCGGAGCCGCGCCCGCGATCCCGGGGACCCCGTGGTGTTCCGAAACCCAGAACCGGTCGTATCCCAGCTGTTCGACCTGGGTCGCGCGCGCGACCGTGCCCTCGAGCGCCGCCGACTCGGCTTCGCCGACGCGCGTACGGGTCCGGTCGAGCAGGGAGACCCGCGGTTGCGTGTTGCTCATGAAAATGGCAGCAAGGCCGCACCCGGGGTTGTTCCCCAGGTGCGGCCGTCTGACCCTGGCGGGGGTCAGAACTCGCCGGCGACGACGTCCGAGAGGCTCACCCGGTTCAGACGGAGCAGGTGGGCATCTTCGTCGGCAGCTTGAGGTCGATGAGGTAGTCCGCGGCGATGGTGTCGACGCACGTGTTCTTGCCGGAGGAGACGACGGTGTGTCCCTCGCCCTTGACGGTCAGCAGGGCGCTTCCCAGGGTGTCGGCGAGGGTGATGGCACCCTGGTGGGGGGTGGTGGGGTCGCCGGTGATGGAGATGACCAGCGTGTCCGGCAGGCCCTTGATGTTCTCCGCGTACGGGATACCCAGCGTCGGCGGGGCGGGCCAGAACTCGCATCCGTCCCGGGCGCCCTTCGCGGGGTCTCCACCGGGGTTCATGAAGGGTGCGACCTCGTAGGTCTTCGCGCGCAGCTGGCCGGCGTCCTGGGGAGTGAGCCGCTGCTCGTCCATGCAGTTGATCGCGAACGCCGCCTCGGTGGCGTTGCCGTTGACCACAGCGTCGGGATCGCCGCCTTCGAAGTCGAACGTGAGCTTCAGCAGCGTGTCACCGCGCCCCTGCCGCACCTCGGCGAGACCGCTGGCGATGGTGGGCCACTTGTCCAGGCTGTACAGGCCCGCCATCACGCCACCGAGCGCGGTGTCGAAGTCGAGCGTCTTGTCCAGCGCGGGCACCGGCTTGTCCCGTAGTGGCTGGACGATCGACTGGAACGTCGAGGTCCACGCCTTCGGGTCGGTCCCAAGGGGGCAGTTCGGCGTCTTCGCGCACGTGGCGGCCATCGCCTCGAAGGCGCGCTGGAAACCCGCGTACGCGAAGAGCCGGCGCTCGATCGTGCCCATGTTCGGGTCGAACGCGCCGTCGAGGATCATCGCCCGTACCCGCTGCGGGAACTGCTCCGCGTAGACCGCTCCCAGCCGGGTGCCGTAGCTCTGGCCGAGGAAGGTCAACTTCTCCTCGCCGAGCGCCGACCGCAGCACGTCCATGTCCCGAGCGGTCGTGCGCGTACCCATCTGGGTAAGGGCCTTCTCGCCTCCGGATCCCTTGGTGCAGCGGTCGAGCACCGCGCGGGTGTCCTCCTCCGTCAGCGAGGCGGTCGTGGGCAACAGTGGAAACACCTCGTCGCCCCGGGTCGTGCCGCCCTCGGTGTAGCAGTCGGCTGCGGGCTTGGTCGCGCCGACACCGCGGGGGTCGAAGCCGATCACGTCGAATCGTTCGGTGATGCGGCTCTTCGTCAGCTGAGTTGCGACGGCCAGTCCTCCGAGGACGCCGGAGCCACCGGGGCCGCCGGGGTTGAACAG
Organism: Micromonospora sp. BQ11; assembly: GCF_052068135.1. Taxonomy (NCBI): domain Bacteria; kingdom Bacillati; phylum Actinomycetota; class Actinomycetes; order Micromonosporales; family Micromonosporaceae; genus Micromonospora; species Micromonospora sp. BQ11. Next base: position 511,597 of record NZ_JBQHDB010000003.1, read on the forward strand.
GAGCGAGCCCTGCGACTCGCCCCGGGCGGCGACGCGCAGGACCGCGACGGTGGTGGAGGTGCCCTGAGGGTCGTCGTAGTCCAGCGGCACGCTCAGCCACGCGCACTGCGCCGGACTCTTCCCGAGGATCTCCTTCTCACGCGGGCTGGTGGCGAAGTCGGTGCACCCTTTCCACTGCAGCTTCTGGTCGTAGTACCGCTGCAGCGCGGTGCTGGACGCGCTCTCGCCCGGATCGGGATCACCGGCGGGCGCGCACGCCACGACCGACACCCCGCAGACCACCAGGGCGGCAGTCGCGAAACCGAGTGGCCGCCGGATCGGGCGGCCGGGGACAGGGACGGACGTACTGCTCATGGCTTGGCCTCCTTCATCGCGCTGCCGGCTCGATGCCTCCCACGCAACCAGCCGCCGCAGCCGCCCGTCAGTGGCACCATGTCATGCCGGACCATGACGCAGCGTCACTGTTCACGCTGTCGAAAGGTGCGCAGCATGGGATGTTCCGGAACTTGATCTGGTTCTCGTGGTCCCACAGCTTCTCCACGCACGGGGACTGGATCCTGTGAATCGCCGTTGACCAGCGGGGTGCTGTTCAGAATGAACTGGAGGAACTTTTCGCCAGTGCAGACCGCCATCGCACCGCCTGACCATCACCACGAGCGTGACAGGTTAGAAGCCCGTCGATGGCTCTGACCGCCTTGCTGAACTGTGGAGGTTAGAAATGCAGGTGCATCACCGGTACGCCACCGTCGAGGGGCGGCGGCTGTTCTACCGCGAGGCGGGCGCTGCCGACGCCCCTGCCGTGGTACTGCTGCACGGCTACCCCACCAGCTCGTTCATGTTTCGGGACCTCATCCCGAGGCTGGCCGACCGCTACCACGTGATCGCGCCGGACTACCTCGGCTTCGGTCAGTCGGACGCCCCGGCGGTTGACGAGTTCGACTACAGCTTCGACGCCCTGGCGCGACTCACCGCCGGGCTGCTCGGCCACCTCGGGGTCGACCGCTACGCCATCTACGTCCAGGACTACGGCGCCCCGATCGGGTGGCGGCTCGCGCTGCAGCCGACCGCCCCGGTGACCGCCATCATCAGCCAGAACGGCAACGGCTACGAGGCCGGCTTCGTGCCCGAATTCTGGGCTCCGATCTGGGCGTACGGCGACGACCCGAATCCGCGGACCGAGGCCGCTCTCCGGCCCGCCCTCGGCCTCGACGCGATCGTCTGGCAGTACACGCACGGTGTGCCGGACCGCAGTGTGGTAGCCCCGGACACGTGGACGCTCGATCACGCAATGCTGCAGCGGCCCGGCAACGACGCGGTGCAACTGCGGCTGTTCGGCAACTACCACACCAACCGTGAGCTCTACCCTCGGCTGCAGGAGTATCTGCGTAACAGCCAGATCCCCCTCCTCGCGGTCTGGGGCCGCAACGACGAGATCTTCTCCGCGGAGGGGGCGGAGGCCTTCCGGGACGACCTGCCCAACGCGGAGATTCACCTGTTGGACGGCGGGCACTTTCTGCTGGAGAGCGAAGGGCGGACGGTGGCGGAACTCATCGATGACTTCCTCGGCCGAGCCCTCGTGACGTCCCGCCACGACCAACCCTGAGGCTGCTCCTCACGGGTTGAACACCAGCACGCCGCGCCGCTTCTCCGGCTTCGTGATCGCGATCCGCGACACCATGAGCTCGATCTGGGTGCAGCGCGGTCACCGTGATCCAGAGGAACCAGCACCTTCGCGCACTGCACCTGCCCTTCGCAACATTCAGCATGTCCTATCTGCCGCATCGTTCATCCGATCCGACACCGCAGCTTCCTGGCACGGTCAAGCCAGCGATAACGTCACATTGCCTCCGATCGTTGGCGTGGCGGACACACAACTGACGACGACAGCCCGCGAAGACACCCGTGAGTGACGTGACGTCACGACCGCGTGTGACGTGACGTCTGACCACCGCCCGTGGTGAGTGCCGGTCCGGTCTTTCGGGTGCACCACCAGACGATCGCGGCGATGACGATGACGACAAAGGCGGGAACGAGCTGGTACGACGTACCGACCCCGGACGAGCGGTCCTGCAGCGCGCCACCCAGATCCATGCGGAAGTACGTGGCCAGGACCAAGGTGACCGTGTTGAAGATGGCGTGCAGCATGATCGCGACCTCGAGGCCGCCGGTGCGCCAGGTGATGATGGCCAGGCTCGCCCAGAGCGCCAGATACCAGATGTTGATGTACGGATCCGTTGAGGCGTGGGCGGCCGTGAACAGCACGCTCGTGATCACCACTCCGGCGATCAGGCCTGCCCGCCGGCCGCGCGTCCAGCCGCCGACGACGCGGAAGATGAGCCCACGCACGCCGTACTCCTCGCCGGCCGACTGCAGCGGAGTCAGGAGGATCGTGGCGATGAAGAAGGCGAGGAGGTCGGTGTGCGACCACGGGGCCGTCTCGGGGGGCGTGAGGGCGCCGACGGCGGCGACGATCAGCCAGATGGGACCGAAGACGAAGAGCGCTTTGCCGAACAGGTCGAAGCGGAACCGCGACGTCACGGAGTGCAGGGACCTACCGGGCACACCGTAGAGCCACCGTTGAATCAGCATGCTCCACGGGATGAGCAGGGCGAGGGAGATCATCGAACCGGCGTGTTTGAGCGGCGTGTATTCGGTGCGGCCCTCGGTCGGCGACGTCCCGCCGAGCTGCGCGTCGATGAGCGTGGTCACCAGGCCGATGACCGTCGGGAAGATGACGAACCCGGCCAGCAGGAGGATGATCGCGAGAATACCGCGACCGATCCGGCGTTCGTCGCCGGCGAGGACACGGTGGTACTCCACTCCAGCTGGAACTGACGGCCCATTGCGGGGCTCGCCCGGAGTGAGCAGCCAGTTCGGCTTGTTCATTGTGGTCACGGCTTCCTCTTATGGATGTGGTTATTTCCCGAGTTGGTCGAGTGCGCTGAAACGCAGGCGGAGTGCCCGCTCAGTGCTCCCCAATATGGCCCCGACAGCGAGGGCGAAGTTGAGCCAGATCGGTAGGTGGATGGGCGATTCGAAAGTTCCGATGTTTTCGGCGATCGGGGGGGCCTGCGAAATCGGTTCCGCGAGCTGCAGCAGGTTCAGGCCCACGCCGATGAGGAGCATCAGCACCGAGAGGAAACCGATCAAGCGGCTCAGCCCCGGGTGATCGCGTTCGAGGCGGGCACGGCGCCCTTCGGCGGACTTTGGATCCGGAGTGAGCTGGTACTCCGCGCCGGACGTGGTGACGTAGTGGCAGCGCTTGAGACCGAACGCACTGATCGCCACTTCGATGGTGCCGCCCTCGACAGGGAAGGCCGCCGGAAGCTTGGACTCAGCGTGGTGTCTGCCGTCGAGGTACAGGTGCGCTCGCGCCTTGCCACCTTCCGGGTCGGTCCGGCGTGGGATGTCGACGGCATAGACCGTCTGCCGACCATCCCCGTGGGGCAGCGGGAGGTAGAACAGTGCGCGGAAGGGCAGCTGCCACCAGCGGAGGCGTTTCAACGCCCGCCCGTCTCCGGCCTTGATGCGCTTGGCTGCCCGCCGTTGCCGCCAGTCCTCGATCACGATCCCCCCTCCCCCGCCCATCCCTGCCGCGTCTCACTAACACGCTGTACTAGTAGCAACGGTAGCACGGCGTGCTAGTACGATGTGACGGGAGGTGGAAGGGTGACCCAGGACGACGGGAGCACCGGCTCGCGGGAACGGATCCTCGCGGCTGCGGCGGCGATGCTCGCAGAGGATGTGACTGCGAGGCTGAGCGTGCGTGCGGTCGCGGCACGGGCCGGGGTGAGCACGGGCTCGCTCAGGTTCCACTTTCCGACCCAGCGCGAGCTGCAGGACACCGTGCTCGCCAGAATCTACGAACACGTTTTCCCAGACGACCCGATCCGCGACCGGTCGCTCCCCGCCCGGGATCGCCTGGTCAACTGTCTCCGGCAGGTGCTCGCCCCCGCCGGCGTCGGGAAGCAGGCACGTGAGGCGTGGGGCAAGGCGTACGAGATGTTCATCGCACCCGACCCCACCGAGGAGGTGCGCGCGGCGTATCTCGCCCTGGAGCGGGGAGGCTGGCGCCGTATCGAGTACTGGCTGGCCGTTCTCGCTGACGAAGGCGCGCTACCCAGGGAAGACCACGCACGCCGAGTGAGATTCCTGCTCACCGTCCTCAACGGGCTTTCGATCGAACGAGCCCTGCCCGCCGAGGAGTCGATCCTGAAGGCCGAAACCGAGACCCTCTACACGGCCGTTGACTGCGTCCTCGACGCCCGAACCGCATGAGAAAGCCACCTGTGCTCCAGTTGTCCACATTCCGGCAGCACCCCCGATGCGGCGACGCCGCACCGGGGCCACTTCCGACACGTGGATAGACTGGACCTCACACCCATGTCAGGTGAGAACGGGGAGGTAGAGGTGACCGCCACCATTCGGATCGGTGAACTCGCCGCCCGTACCGGGGTGAGCGTGCGATCCCTGCGCTACTACGAGGAGCAGGGACTGCTGACCAGCCTGCGCAGCCCGAGCGGTCAGCGCCGCTACGCCGAGAGCCAGGTCGAGCGGGTCCTTCTCATCCAGCGACTGTTCTCCGCCGGCCTGAGCAGCCGGACGATCGTCGACCTGCTGCCCTGTGTCGAATCACCGGGTGAGGAAACCTCCGACGCGGCCGCGGAGCGGATGCGCCAGGAGCGCGACCGGCTCGATCGGCACATCGAGGACCTGATCCGGACCCGCGGCGAACTCGACGATCTGATTGCCGCCAACCGCGCTCACCGCCGGGAACACGCCCGCGTCTGACCCGGGTCGTGACCCGATTCGCTGGGGACCGGACCGATACCGACCGGTCGGCCCACCGCGTCGTCCATGCGATTCGGGTACAGGTTCGGTGGGTGGATGGCCGGCTCATGCGGGGGGGGTGCGACATCGCCGCTGTGGCGTAAGCGACTACGTGTGCGAGCGGCGCCGGTGACTGCCACGCCGGCGCCATCCGGAGCTGGCGCGTCGGTGGACACGCCAGTTCCGGACAAGGCGTGCCGTGCCATCGGTAGGAGCGGACACGATCTCCCGGACCGATCGGCCTCGGCGGTGATCAGGCGGGGAAGGTGATGACCACCTTGCCGGTGGCGTGACCGCTTTCGACGGCGGCCAGAGCCTCGGCGGCCTGGTCGAGAGGAAATGTGCGGGTGATGTGCGGATCGATCGTGCCGGCCACCATCAGTGCGGCGACCGTCTCGAGCCCTGATCGGTCGAGCCGGCGGACCACGAACGTCCCGCCCAACTCCGGCACCGACATGTCGGCGACGGAGATGAGCCGCTTGACGTCCTTGACCAGGCCGGCGACCGACCGCAGCGAGTCACCGCCGACCAGATCGATCACGCCGTCCACGCCGGCCGGCGCCAGCGCGCGGACCTGCTCGGTCACGTCGCCGGCGTTGTAGCTGACGAAGGTGACGCCCAGCGATTCGGCGACCGGCCGCTTGCCGTCACTGCCCGTGCCGATCACCTTCAGGCCACGGGCTCCGGCGAGCTGAGCGGTGACCAGGCCGGTGCTCCCGCCGACACCGTTGATCAGCACCGTGGCACCTTGCGGCAGGTCCAGACCATCGAGGGCGTCCAGCGCCGTGGTGCCCGAGACGGGAATCGTCGCCGCGCTCTCGTACGACAGCTTCTCCGGCTTGCGCGCCACGTTCGCCGCCGGCAGCACGGTCGTCTCGGCGTACGTTCCGGCGCCGTTGAGCGCGAACCCGAACACCGCGTCGCCAACCTGGATGTCGGAGACGCCCGCCCCGACCGCGAGCACGTCACCGGCGGCCTCCATGCCCATCACCTGCGGGAAGGGAACGTGCCCGTTCAGCGCCGGCACGTAGCCGGACCGAAGCAGGCTGTCGAGGCGGGCCACTCCGGCGGCCCGCAGCCTGATCAGGAGCTCCCCCTCCCGCGGCTGCGGATCGGGGCGGTCGAAGTAGGTCTGTACCTCCGGCCCACCGAAGGCGTCATATCCGAAAGCTCGACTCATGGTCGCCTCTCTCTGCTCTGCGTTGATGGCCGAACGCTAACTACTGACATCGGCGTCAGGGGCAAGGTTCTGTAGCCGGCGTCACGCTTATCCACGGGGTGAACACGAGCTCAGCTGCTGACCGGGTCGGCAGTCTCCAGCTTGAGGACAACGGCGGGCACCGGGTGCTCGTATCGGCGTACCAGCACGACCAGGCCGGCCAGTACGAGCGCGAGCACCGGGTACCAGGCGAGCCGGGCAGCGACCCACCCCGCGTCGACGGGCGCGTCACCGAGGCCGGGCAGCGTGCCAACCCGCCGGGCGAGCTCGGAGACGCCGACGAGCGCCACCTGGTGCCAGCAGAACACGCTCATCGCGCTCCCGTTGAGGACGGTCACCGCGGCCCAGATCCGGGGTCGGCGCAGGAGCCGCTCGATCCGGCCGCGGAGCAGCAGGGCGGTGCCCGCCTGGATCGCGGCGAGGGCCGGGACCAGCAGCGACGGCGGGTTGGAGTTGGACCGCGTGGAGCCGGGCACGCTCACGATGCTCACCGGGTAATCCAGCACGGCGAGCAGGAACACGAACAACGCCAGGCCCCCGGCGAGCAGACCGCCGGCGACCCGCCGGTCGACACGCCCCGCCGACCAGGCCACCCCCAGCTGGTACGCGAAGCACCAGGCCGGAAACACGCTCAGATAACCGACGGCGGCCGGCTCGACGTCCCGGGCGAAGCGCAGGGCGTCCACCACGGCCACGGCGACGGCGAGCGCCATGACCACCCGGAGCCCGCCCCAGCGGTCGAGCCTGAGGACAAGAGGCGTGAGGGCGGTGAGCACCGCGTACACGCCCATGAACCACAACGGCTGCAGGAACAGCACCGCGGTCGTCCAGGCGGTATCGGCCCCGAGCCCGAGGACGCCGAGCAGCGGCAGCGCCACCGCCAGGATCACCGTCGCGGCGACAACCGGGCGCCCGATCCGCCACAGCCGCCGCCGCACCCACTGGGTGTCGGTCTCGCCACGCGCCCGGGCACGGCGCAGTCCCTGCGCCGCCGTGTACCCGCCGACGAGGAAGAACAGGCCCAGCATCTGCAGGAACCAGGTGGACGGGTGCAGCCACTCCAGGTGTCGAAGCGGGCTGTCGATTCGCAGGCCGCCTGTCGGGGTCGCCACCAACGCGCCGACCAGCCAGTGCCCACCGACGACACCGAGGATGGCCAGCGCGCGGAGCCCGTCGATGAACCGGTCGCGCGGCTGCATGACGTTCCCCTCGTGGATGTCTCGCCGGGATCTGCCGTTGGACGAATTCACGTCGCTGGTGACGCAGACGGCACGCCGGGTACGGATGGGGCTGGTCGCGATGACGCAGACGGTGTGCTGTTCCGCATCGAGGAGCGCGCCCATCTCGGGGAACTGCCACGCAGGTACGACTGCCGTGCACCACCGCTCCGGCGGCCGGCACGGCGGGTGAGCCGGCGGCGGATCACCTCGACGATGCCCCCGACCAGGAACGACAAGCCGAGGCCGACGGCGATGCCGAGCACGGGGTTCTCGACGAAGGCCGCGCCACCCAGCACACCCAGCCCCGCGACGTACGCTGCCCAGGCCAGCGCCGCGATCGCCGACGCCGGGCTGAACCGCGACAGCGGCAACCCGGTCGTGCCGGCGGCAACGTTCATCGTCACGCGGCCGCCGGGCAGGAACCGAGACATCACGATCAACAGGCCGGCGCGGCCCTCGAGCTGCCGGCCCGCCGCGGCGACGGCCCGGCCGACGCGCGCGGAACGCCCGAGCAGCCGCGGTCCGGAAGCGCTGCGGCTCAAGCCGTACGCGAGGTGGTCGCCGATGAACACGCCGACGGCGGTGGCCACGACGACCAACGGCAGGCTCAGCGTGCCGGTGCGGGTGAACACGCCGGCCGCGAGGACCGCCGCCTCGGACGGGATGACCGGCAGGACGCCGTCCAGGCTGCCCAGAGCCGCCAGTAGCGGGTAGAGCAGCGGTGAGGTCATCACCGGGTCGACCAGACTCATCAGATCCATGCGCTGAAGCGTGGGCGTCGGACACCGGCCGCGACGTCGCCCTGCGGTGCCGTTACGAGTCGTCCCGGCGTAGGGGGCGGCGTACATCTCCGGTTGGACGCAGCACGATGATCTCCCGTATACGGTGGCCGCGTGACAGCATCGCCGGAGCCGGACCAGCAAGCCGGTTCCCCTACGCCCGCCGGGATCGACCTGCGGCAGCGCCGGCCGATCCTGTCGTGGCTGCTGTGGTGGCTGGTCGCCGGAGGGTTTGCGCTCGTCGCCCTGCCCATGAACGCGGCGCTGGGCGCTCAACTGTTCGGCATGCACCCGATGGCCGCGGTGCTCGCGGGCATCGCCCAGAGCGCCGCGCTGCCCCTTGTCCTCATCCGGCCCCGCGAGGCGACCGCGCTGCAACTGCTGGGCGTGGTCGTGGTCGCGGTGGCCCTCCCCGCCGGCTCGGCGTCGACGTGGCCGCTCACCGTGCCGGGACTGCTCACGCTGGTCGCGCACATCGGCCTGGTCGCGGCCCGCCACAGCTCGCGTGTCGCGGTGCTGACGTGGTGGGTGAGCTCCCTGTTCATCCCGGTCGTGGCGCTGCTCGATCCGCGTGGTCGGTCGGTCGCGGACGGGCTGCTGATCATGATTCTGTATCCGGCGTTGTCGGCCGCTGTGCTCGGCGCCGTCATGGTGGTCCGCCGCTGGAACGAGGTCCGCCGGGAGCTGGCCGACGCACGCCGCGACGTCGAGGTCGAGCAGAGCCAGCGGGCGGTCGCCGAGGAGCGCACCCGGATCGCCAGAGAACTGCACGACGTCGTCGCGCACGGCATGTCGGTGATCCACATGCAGGCCACCTCGGCGTCGTACCGGATCAAGAACCTGGACCCGGAGGCCGCGGCGGAGTTCAAACGGATCGCCGCCGACGCGCGGTCGGCGATGCGCGAGATGCGACAGCTGCTGTCCGTGCTGCGGGCGGAGGACGCGGACACCGAGCTGGCTCCGGTGCCCGACCTCGGCGGGCTGCCGGACCTGGTGGCGTCGGCGGAACGGGCAGGCCTGCCGGTCGAGGTGCGCCAGACCGACGCCGTACGGGCAGCGGCCGTGCCGGAGCCCGTGGCCCTGGCCGCGTACCGCATCGTTCAGGAGTCGCTCAGCAACGTCATCCGGCACGCGCCCGGCGCGCGTACGCTGATTGATCTCGGGCTTGAAGGAAGTGATCTGGTGCTGTCGGTCGTCAACGAGGCCGCGCCGCGGCCGGCCCAGCCGATGGAGACCTCCGGGCTGACCGGTCACGGGCTGACCGGAATGCGCGAGCGGGTCCGGCTGGTCGGCGGATCGGTGGAGGCGGGCCCCCGCGACGGAGGCGGCTACCGCGTGACGGCACGCATGCCGATCAGGGACCCGCGGTGATCCGCGCACTCATCGTGGACGACCAGTCGATGATTCGAGTAGGCATCCGGGCGATCCTGCAGGCGCAACCCGACATCGAGGTCGTCGGTGAGGCGGAGAACGGGCAACTCGGCGTGGACCGCAGCCGCAGCCTGCGCCCCGACGTCGTCCTGATGGACGTCCGGATGCCGGTACTCGACGGGCTGGCCGCGACCCGGGCCCTGCTCGGTTCGGACCGCCCGGCGGGGCACACCCCGCGGGTGCTGATGCTGACGACGTTCGACCTCGACGACTACATCTACGCCGCGCTGCAGGCCGGTGCCAGCGGCTTTCTCCTCAAGGACAGCGACCCCGACGACCTGGTCCGGGCCGTCCGGGTGGTGGCCGGCGGCGAGGCGCTGCTGGCGCCGAGCGTCACCCGTCGGCTCATCGAGAACTTCGTCGAGGCGCGGCCGCACCGTCCCACCGGCACCACGGCGCTCAACGCCCTCACCGACCGCGAACGCGAAGTACTGCGCCTGATAGCGCTCGGCATGTCGAACACCGAGATCGCCGCCTCGCTGTTCATCGCCGAGCCGACCACCAAGACACACGTCAGCCGGATCCTGCAGAAGCTCAACCTGCGTGACCGGGTCCAGGCCGTGGTGTTCGGCTACGAGACCGGCCTCGTCACGCCCGGCGGTCAGGCCCGCCCCGGCACGTAGTGCGTGACCTCGACCCATTCGGCGTCGTGGCGGTGGGCTGGGAGGTATGTACGGCCTGAACCAGGCGATGTCGTACTCCATCCATGTCACCAGGCAACAACGCCCTCGTCGTCGAAGAAGCCGCCCCGCGGCCCGTCGTCCGACAGGGTGGCGAGCCGGAGCGCGATGGCGGCACCCTGCTCGGGCGTCCGCGGTGCGCTGAAACCTGTGAAGTCGGTGGCGACATAGCCGGGGCAGGCGGCGTTCACGACGATGTTCGTGTCCGCGAATGCACGGGCGTACTGAACGGTGATGCTGTTGAGCATCGACTTCGAGGGGGCATACGCGGCCAGGATCGGACCGGTCTGCAACGTCAGCGAGCCCATGTTGCTCGACATGTTGACGATGCGCGGTGACTGCGCGCGACGGAGCAGCGGCAGCATCGCGTTCGTCACCCGGACGACTCCGAACACGTTCGTGTCGAGAACGGTGCTGACGACCTCCAGATCAAGGCTCGTCGGGTCCTGCGCGCCCCCGTCGGTCCGTCCGGCGATGCCGGCGTTGTTGACCAGCACGTCGAGCCGACCGAACCTCTGCTCAATGGCCGTTGCCGCTGCGGCGACGCTGTCATCGGAGGTCACGTCAAGGGCGACCCCGAACGCGTCCACTCCCGCCACTCGCAACTGCTGGACGGCTTCCTCCCGGCGGGCGTCGTCCCGTGCGCCCACGGCGACAGCAAACCCCATCGTCCCCAGGCCGTGAGCGATGGCGAATCCGATGCCCTTGTTCGCTCCGGTGACCACTGCGACCTTCGTATTGTTCATGGCGTCGATACTCGGTCGGTCCTGCACCTTTCGTCCAAGATTGATTAGGTAAGCCGTGATACTCCTCAGGTATCAGACCGTAGGGTTGGATCGTGCCCGACATGGAGACCCGCGAACTGCGGTACTTCGTCGCCGTCGCCGAGGAACTTCACTTCGGCCGCGCCGCCGACCGGCTCGGAATCGCCCAACCGCCGCTCTCGCGCGCCATCCGCCAGCTCGAGCACCGGCTCGGTGTCCAGCTCTTCGACCGCGACCGCCGCGGTGCGCGGCTCACCGACGCCGGCGCGGTACTGCTCCGAGAGGCCCGGGCGGCTCTCGACGCGGTGGCGGCGGCGGCCCGTCGAACCCAGCGCGCCGCTGACGCAACACGGCCGCTCGTGCTCGCGACGAAGGCCGGGGCGTCGCACGAACTCCTGCAGCGGCTCCTCGCCGCGGTCGCTCGCGAGTCCGGTACGCCGCCGGTCGAGGTCCTCCTCTGCGAGGTCGGTGAACAGGCCCAGCTTTTACGCGACGGGCGCGCCGACCTGGCCCTCATGCACCGGCCCTACGACGACCTCGCCGGGTTCGACACTCAGGACCTCCACGTCGAGGGTCAGGTCGCGCTCCTGCCCGTCGGGCACCCCCTCGCAGCACGCGAGCACCTCACCATGGCGCAGGTCCGCGACGTACCGGACCTGCCGATCGCCCGCTGGCCACGACTGGACGGGTCCTACCCGGAAGGACCCGGACCGGAGGTGCGCACCCAGGCACAACTTGCCCAGCTTGTCGCCCTCGGCCGGACGCTGCTGGTCATCCCCGCCTCCAGCCGCGCCTGGCAATGGCCCGACCACGTCGCCGTGCCCGTCGTCGACGCGCCGACCGTCACCACGGTGATCGCGTGGCCACGCCGTGCCTACTCACCGGCGATCGCCGCACTCGTCCGTTCCGCGGCCGAGCTTCGCGACACCGAACTCGACGGGGGTCGCTCGGGCATCGCTTGAGTCGGTACGGCGAGGCCATGACCCTCTCGCGGGAACGCTTGGCCGACATCACCGGGTGACGACCGCCTCATGTCCGCTCGAGCAGGGCGATGGGCACCGGGCTAGGAGATTCGACCGCCGTCGGGAGCTGAGCACGCTGCGCCTGGTCGGCTCCACCCGGCGCCAGGTCCTCACGATGCTCCACTGGGAGAGCCTGCTCGTCTCCCTCTCGGGCATCATCCTCGGCTCCGCCATCGTCGCGGCCACGCTGATCCCGATGATGAGCGGGACGACCGGCGAAGCGCCGTACGTGTCCCCGCTGGCGTACGGATCCTTCGCCGTCGCCGCCGCCGGCCTGGCGCTGCTCGCGGTCACCCTGCCGGCACGAGCGATCCTGCGCCGGTAATCGGCACACCCGCGCGGGGCGGTGGCCGGCACGACGCCGGCGACCGCCCCGGCGCGCATGACCGGTTTCCGAACCCTGGCAGCCACCAGAACCGTTTCATGAGGATGGGCGACTACCGCCCGATCGCGTGGTTTCGCCCCGTGTTGGCGGGGATGGTGCGGGCTTCCCGCGACGCGAGCGGCCACCCGGCTGAAGGGTTGCCGGTGGTACCCGGGTACCACCGGCGGCTCTGAAGTGCGGACTGCGGTACCAGGATGCTGGCGCGGCCCGAATCTAGCGTGGTGGGCATGATTCAGGTACGCGAAGTAACCAAGCGGTACGGCGCGAAGACGGTCGTGGACCACCTGTCGTTCACCGCGAAGCCCGGACAGGTCACCGGCTTCCTCGGCCCCAACGGCGCCGGCAAGTCGACAACCATGCGGATGATCGTCGGCCTCGATGCGCCGACCTCGGGCGACGTTCTGGTCAACGGCAAGCCCTACGCGTCGTCGAAGGCGCCGCTGCGCGAGATCGGCGTTCTGCTCGAGGCCAAGGCGGTACACCCCGGCCGCACGGCGGTCAGCCATCTTCTCGCCATGGCTCGCACGAACGGCATCCCGCGCTCCCGCGTCGACGAGGTGCTCGACCTGGTCGGCCTCTCGGCCGTCGCCCACAAGCGGGTCGGGGCCTTCTCCCTCGGAATGGGCCAGCGGCTCGGCATCGCGGCCGCGTTGCTCGGCGACCCGGCCGTGGTGATGCTCGACGAGCCGGTCAACGGACTCGACCCGGAGGGTGTCCTCTGGGTGCGCAACCTGCTCACCGGCCTGGCCGCCGAGGGCCGCACCGTGATGCTGTCCTCGCACCTGATGAGCGAGGTCTCGCTGATCGCGGACCACCTGGTCATCATCGGTCGGGGTCAACTGCTCGCCGACACCACCGTGGCCGACTTCGTGACCGCCGAAGGCGTCCGGGTCGTCACCGCCGACCCCGACGCGCTGCGCACGGTGATCGCCGGCCCCGGCGTCACGGTCACCTCGACCGGCGCCGAGGAGCTGTTCGTCGCCGGCGTCTCCGCCCGCCAGATCGGGTTGGCCGCGGCCACCCGCGGCATCCCACTGTTCGAACTCACCCCGCAGAACGCCTCGCTCGAAGAGGCGTTCATGGACCTGACCCGCGACGCTGTCGAATACGAGGCCTCCCGATGAAGATCACCCCTGGTGGCGTCGTCGCCGCCGAATGGACCAAGTTCTCCTCACTGCGCTCCACCTGGACCACGACCGGCATCTCCGTCCTCCTCTTGATCGCCTTGGGCATGATCGCCTCGGCTTCCTTCTCGGGCGACGGCATGACCTCGGTCGACCTGGCCCTGTCCGGCAGCTTCCTGGCCGCCCTGTCCGTCGGCGTGCTCGGCGCGCTGCTGGGGGCGAGCGAATACACCACCGGCATGATCCGGGCGACCCTCGCCGCGGTGCCGCGCCGGTTGCCGGTGCTGTGGTCGAAGAGCCTCGTGGCGGGGTCGGCGGCCTTCGTCACGATGACCGCCGGCGCCTTCGCCGCTTTCGCACTGGGGTCGGCCGTGCTCAACGACAAGGTCGGCGGTCTGGGCCTCGGCGACGACGGTGTGCTGCGGGCCCTGCTCGGCGCCGGCCTCTATCTGGGCCTGGTCGCGGTGCTCGGCGTCGCGCTCGGCATGCTCCTTCGCTCCAGCGCCGGCGCCATCGCGATCCTGGCCGGTGTCCTGCTGATCGTGCCCGGTCTGGCCGCGTTGCTGCCGGACTCGATCGCCGAGGCCGTCACCCCGTACCTGCCCAGCAACGCCGGCAGCGCCGTGATGGCGCTGACCCAGGCGGAGGGCACCCTGGCGCCGTGGACCGGTCTCGCGGTCTTCGCCGGGTACGTGGTCGTGACGCTCGCCGCGGCGGCATACCGGCTCAAGATGACCGACGCGTAGGCGCGTAAGGGGAGAATCGGCTGATGAGCACGCAGGGATGGCTGGTGGACCGGCAGGCGCGGCTGCGGGCCTTCGACCGGCGCCGCCCGTGGGTCATGGACACCCTGGTGGCCGTTCCGATCGTGCTCTTCAGCATCCCCAACCTCATCCAAGATCCCGTGTCGGCGACGATCGCGACCCTGGTCCTGCTACCACCGCTGTACTGGCGGCGGCGGTACCCGCTCCCGGCGTTCCTGGTCGCCGCGACCATCGAGTTGATCGAGGGATTGCTGGGCGTCGCCGTCGGCGCCGGGGTGATCCTGCTCGTGATGCTGTTCGGGGTGGCCTCGCGCGGTTCGTGGCGGGCGCTGGCCTGGGCCTCCGGGATCAGCCTCGCGCTCTCGGTCGCCGAGATCTACCTGTTCGACTCGGTGACGGAGAACCGCACCATCACGCTGTTCCTGGCGATCGGCACACTGGTGGCCGCGGTCGCGTCCGGCGTCGCGGTGCGCACCCGCCGGGCGTACCTCATCGCCCTCGAGGACCGCGCCGCCCGCCTGGAGGTCGAGCGGGATCAGCGGGCCCGCCTCGCCGTCGCCGAGGAGCGGGCCCGGGTGGCCCGCGAGATGCACGACATCGTCGGCCATCACGTCTCGGTGATCGTGGGCCTGGCCGACGGCGGCGCCGCGCTCGCGACCGCGCGGGCCGAGCAGACCGCCGAACCGCTCCGGTTGATCGGTGACACCGGCCGGCAGGCGCTGTCCGAGCTGCGGCGGGTGCTGGGCGTGCTGCGCGAGGGAGACGCTGATCCGCAGTTGAGCCCGCAGCCCGGCATCGAGGATCTCGACCGGCTGTTGCCGAGCGTGCGGGCGGCCGGGCTGCCGGTCACCTACTCCACCTCGGGCGAGCTGCACACCCTCGGTCGAGGTGTGCAGCTCGCGGTCTACCGCATCGTTCAGGAAGCTCTCACCAACACCCTCAAACACGCCGGGCGCGGCGCGGCCGCGGACGTCACTCTCGCTGCCTCCGATGGAGAGGTACGGGTACAGGTACGCGACAACGGCCGTGGCGAACCCGCTGCCCCGAGCCACGGCCTGCTCGGCATGCGGGAACGCGCCGCCATGTACGGCGGGGTGGTGACCGCCGGCCCGACCGGAAGAGGCTGGCTCGTCGACGTCGTCCTCAAGGAGCCCTCATGACCACGGTGCTGATCGTCGACGACCAGCCGTTGCAGCGAATGGGTTTCCGGATGCTGCTCGACGGCACCCCCGGCATGAGCGTGGTGGGCGAGGCCTCCGCCGGTGCAGAGGCGGTGCGGATGGTGGAGCAGACCCGCCCCGACGTGGTGCTGATGGACGTGCGCATGCCCGGTATGGACGGTATCGAGGCCACCCGCCGCATCACCGCGGCCGGCTCACGCACCCGCGTGCTGATCCTGACCACATTCGACCTGGATGAATACGTGTATGCCGGACTGCGAGCCGGAGCGAGCGGCTTCCTCCTCAAGGACGCCCGTCCTGAGGAGCTGATCGCGGGTATCCGCGCCGTTGCGAGCGGAGACTCGGTGGTAGCCCCCAGCCTGACCCGCAAGCTGATGGACGCCTACCTGCAGGAGACGGCGCCGACCGCACGTGCCGACCCCCGCCTGGGCACGCTGAGCGAGCGAGAGCGGGAGGTCCTCGAAGCGATCGGCCAGGGCGCCACCAACACCGAGATCGCCGAACGCTTCACCCTCACCGAATCCACGGTGAAGAAGCATGTCGGACGCGTCCTGGCCAAGATTGGAGCGAGAGACCGGATCCAGGCAGTGATCTTCGCGTACGACAACGGCCTGGTTGAACCACGCGCCTGAACCCGCGTCGTCACCGTCCAGGGTCCTTTCGGCGGCCTCGACAACCTCGATGGTCTTCGGAAGCGGTGCCACCTTCGGCCAGCTTACGTAGCAGGGTGAGGATCAGGTCGGTGTTGTCGGTGTCCAGGGCGGCCGTCGGCTCGTCGGCCAGGATGACCGTCGGCTTCTTGGCCAGGAGCCGGGCCATGGCTACCCGTTGCTGCTCACCGCCGCTCAGCCGGTAGACCGGTTCCTGGCCACGCCCTTCCAGGCCCACGGCTCGTAACGCGGACGCGAACGTCTCTCGGCGACCCGCGACCGCCAGGTTCGCATCGATGCTGGCGTTCTCGATCAGGGCGTAGTTCTGGAACAGGTAACCCAGGGTGTCGCGGCGGAACCGTCGTCGGCCCGCAGCCCGCAGGTTCGTGATGCTCCGGCCGTCGACCTCGATCGTGCCCGAGTCCACCCGCTCCAGCAGACCCAGGCAGTTGAGCAGGGTGGACTTGCCGGCGCCGCTCGGCCTGGTCAAGGCGAGCATTTCTCCCCGCCCCACGCTGAACGAGAGCCCGGACCACAGCGGGTTCGGCCCGAAGGCCTTGGTGATGCGATCGGCGACGATCATCGGATCTCCTTCCGCGGGGACAGCCACAGCAGGGCCCCGGTGGCCAGCAGCAGGGCGGTCAGCACGACACCGCCCGTCAGCACCGACTGCCAGGTCGCCCCCTCGACCACGTACGTCGGCAGCGGGGGAAGCGTGGTGATCCGGCTGCGAGCGATGATCGCCGCCGACTCACTCCAGGTCCAGGCCAGCAGTACGGCGCCGAGTGTCGTCTCCAGGGCCAGGACCCGCCAGTGCGCGCGCACGAATCCCCAACCGTGAAGGTGTTTGGCAAACAGGCTCTGCGCGTTGCGACCGCAGTACACGAAGGCGATGGCCACTGCGGTGAACACCAGCAGAGCGGCCCCGATGATCAGATTGATCAGCTGGATCGCCGCGTCACGCCGGGCTTCGAGGTACCGCTGTCCGGCATCGTGGGCGACCGGGGTGACTCCGAGGATGTAGTCACCCAGGCCGGCGTCGCTGAGAACGCGCATGGTTTGCTCGGGATTCTGCACCACGATGCCGCCGTTGGTGGCCATGGTGGTGTACTCGCCGTCAGCGATGATCCCGGAGGCGGCGGGGGCGACCAGCACCACCGGGTCACGCAGCAACGGGGTCCGGTCCCCGGTTCCGTTGGTGGAGAACATCAGCGACTGGCCGTCCCGCATGGGCTCGGCAGGGACCTCAGGCTTCACGCCCCGAACGGCCATCGCCGCCCAACGGGGCAGTTCGTCCGCGATCCGGGCCGCCTCCGCGCGGTATCGCACCGGTACCAGCAGCCGCGCGGTCGCGCCGGGCGTCACTCGCGCACCACTCGCGTCGCGTACGTCGTGCTGGCTCAGGTAACGCTCGTTCACCACCAGGATGTCGTGCTTCGACTCGCTGAGCACGTGGCGGGCGGCGATCGTCACCTCGCCGCGCTCGTCGGCCTCCCGCAGCGTCTGGCCGATCCGGCTGTCGATCTGCGGTCCGTCCTTCGCGTACTCGATCGCCGCGCTCACCCGCAGGTGATAGGCATCGCCGGCCGCGGCCCAGGTCCGATGGGCGGCCCGCGCGTCGGTCAGCGTCCACAGCGCGGTCAGGCCCGAGGACAGGATGGACAGGACCAGCAGGAGACTCCAGCCGCGCAGCACGTAGGAACCGGCGAAGGCCCAGCTGGCGCTCACCCGGCCCCCGACCGCCTCGAGGATCGGGCTGCGCTGCAACAGGATGACCGTCAATCCCTGGACGGCGAGCGCCAGAGCCACCAGGGCGCCGACGATGATCAGTTCCATCCGCAGGAAGGCGCCGACCTGATGGAGATCCTTGTAGAGATAAAGAGGGCCGGCGAGGGCCAGGTTGACCGCGAGGACCACCACGGCGGCGAAGAGGAGGACGCGTTGGTAGTCACCCCCCACCAGATTGGCCGGTGACCGCCCGTGCAACCGCTGAATCCCGTAGAACCTCGCGTTGAGGAGCACACTCGACGCGACCGTCACGACGATGACCAGAGCGATGGCCAGGACGAAAGTAGTCAGCGCCCCGGCGCCGAGGGCTCTCAGTTGCGCGCCGGGGGACGGGACCGGCGCCAGAACGCTCTGATAACCGAGGCTTTGAACATCTCACGCAGTGCGTCGCCCTGCTGCCGTGACCCGTAGACCAGGTACGTACCGTCCGCCGTCAGATTTCGGGCCTCCTGGTACGGACGGAAGGCCAACGTCACCTCGGGACTGAAACCTGGATAGTCGCTGTTGATCCAGGTCGATGACGTGGCGGACGTGTCACCGACGGTCAGGAAGACGCTGCGTCCGCTGACATCAAGGGGATCGTCGTAGAGACGGCCGACGTTGATCCGGTGCTCTCGGGCGAAGCCCTCGACCGCATCGGCCACCTGCAAGGCGCCGGCGCCGTCATCCGGCTTGTCAACCTGGAGGACGAATGAGCTGCCCGCTGTTGCCAGCTCGCTATGTCCGCGCAGCGTGACGAACGCAATCATGGCCGAGGCCAGCACGACCACGACATAGGCGAACTTTATTGCCTTGGGCAGCAAATGCGCTCCTCTCCTGAACGGGTGTGGGCGCCGTGAGCGCCCACACCCGACCATCTCAGCAGTATCGCCAGAACGCCCTGTTTCCGGAGACGGCCGACCACTTCTGGACGTGCGACCAGGTACCCGGCCCGACACAGGCACTGCGGTAGGTTATTCCGGCTACCTGCACCGAAGAGCCGTGATCGGTGCTCGGGTGGTAGTAGTTGGAGTACACGATCGAGCCCAGGCCTGTGAAGCCGTAGTCCCAGGTCCCGCCGCCCACGTACTGTCTGTCGGCCATTGCCGGTGCCGCCATTGCCGTCACTGCGCTCGCGCCGATGACGACTGCGGCGAATGTCTTGCGGATCCTCAGGAGCCGCTTTCGACGCCACCGGCGTGGAGACGCCACCGGCGTGGAGAGGGCCTGCCGGCACAGAGCAGACCATGACGGGCTACACAAACGCCTACACAAGGACCTACACACCGCCAGCCCTGGGCCCGGGCGAATACCGTCCGACTGGCCTGGGAAGGGCGAGATGTGGTGGTCACTCATCGGCCGGTCGCGAGCGACCGCTTGGTCAATCGTCCTCAAGGATCTTGTATTTGATCCTTGCTTCGGCGTTGGTTGCACCGCCGCTACTCCTCCGGTACCGCCTTGACGAGCCGCCAAGGGTGGTACCAATAGCCAGGAGACAGACGAGGCCGACAGGACGGGCGAAACCATGTCGACAGGGGCAACCGCCCTGCTGCGAAAGCCCGGGCAGCCGCAACGGCCGAGCCTTCTGGAGCTCTTCTTCGACCTGGTGTTCGTCTTTGCGCTCAACCGGGTCTCACACCGGCTGGCCGAGGACCTCGGCGAGCGGCGGATGGTCCTCGCCGAAGCCAGCGAGACCCTCCTGTTGCTGTTGGCCATCCTGGTGCTGTGGTTCGTCACGACGTGGGTGACCAACACCTACGACACCCAGCACCCGCGAATCCAATTGCTGGTCTACACAGCCATGCTCGGCGCCCTGATGATGGCGGTCGCGGCACCGCGGGCGTTCGGCGACGGGCGCTTCGTCTTCGCCGGCGCGTACGTGGCGGTCCACATCATTCGTGGCCTCATCCTCGTGCCGGCGCTACGCGGCCACGAAGCCCAACGTCGAGCAGCGGGGGTGCTTTTCTGGTTCGCGATGTCCGCCGTGCCGTGGATCGCCGGAGCGATCCTGCCGGAACCGGCACGCGGAATCTTGTGGACACTGGCGATCGCCATCGACATCACGGCAATACTGCTGTTCTACCCCGCACCCTGGACCCGGCCAGGTCAGTGGCCCGTCCTGTCCGAGTACCTGTCCGAGCGCTACCGGCAGTTCTTCATCATCGCGCTCGGCGAGCTGATTCTGACCACCGGCTCGGCCTACAGCGACACCTCCTTTAGCCACGGCGGACCTGCCGCTGCGTTCACGGTCTCCTTCATCACCACCGTGCTGCTGTTCCGGGTCTACCTCTTCCGGGCCGGTGAGCTGTTGCCCGAGGCGATCACCGCTTCACGCGAGCCCGCCCGCCTCACCCGCGAGGCATTGTTCGCGCACCTACTCATGATGGTCGGCATCGTCGTTGTTGCCGTCGGCTACGAACTCGTGATCAGCCACCCGGCCGGACACACCGAGCCGGCCTGGATCGTCGTCATCCTCGGCGGACCAATACTGTTCCTGGTCGGGCGTTCCCTGCTCGAACACGCGGTATTCAACCGGGTGTCCCGGTCCCGGCTGGTCGGCGCACTGGTGCTCGCCGGCGCCTCCCCGGCCATGATCTACCTGCCGCCGCTGGCCGGGGCCGTCACCGCCGTTGTGGTCCTGGCCGGCATCGCCACCGCCGACACCATACGTGCCAGGCGACAACCAGCCGAACATGCTTCCCCGCCCCCACCTCACCACAGATCCTGAGAGGTCGAGCAGCGGCACGAATCGTCTCGCCCTCGCAGAGAGCGGCGTGACAGGATCGCCACCGACGCGTACAGCCTGGGTCTCCTCCCCCTGATCGCCGGCGTCATCTACCTTGCGCTGGGCATCAAGCAGGTCCTCGCCAACCTGGCCCACAGCCAGGGCCACCACCACCCCGCCGGAGAGCCGTTGAGTGGACCTCGACGACCGCGCTCTACGGCGGGCTGGTTCTCTATCTCACCGGCCGAGCGCTGTTCCTACGGTTTGCCGTCCGATCCGCCCCGACAGCACAACTCGCCGCCGGCGTGGCCCTGCTCCTGATGCCAGCAGCCCGGGCCCTACCCGCCCTGGCCGCGCTCGGCCTGCTCACCGCGTTCGTCGTCGCCCTGGTCTGCTACGAGCGCCTGACCCAGGGGACCGAGGCCACGGCCTCCGCGGACTGAGATCAGCGCACAACCAGGGTGCGCGGGAGCCCGGACCAGGTATCCGATCTCACAGCCAGTCGTGTTCGCGGGCGTAGCGCGCCGCTTCGTGGCGGGTGTGGGTCTGGGTCTTCTGCATGGCGTTGGAGAGGTAGTTGCGTACGGTGCCCTGGGCGAGGTGGAGGCGGGCGGCGATGTCGGCGACCGAGTAGCCCTCGCCGGTTACCCGCAGGACGTCGAGTTCGCGGTCGGTGAGGGGGCAGTCGTCGATGACGGCGAGCGCGGACACGTCGGGGTCGATCCACCGTTTGCCGGCGTGCAGGGTGGTGACGACCGAGGCGATGTGTGCCGGCTCTGCGGACTTGCTGACGAAGCCTTGGACGCCAAGTTTCAGGGCTTTGCGCAGGACGCCGGGGCGGGCGTGCCGGGTCAGCATGAGGATCACCTGTTCCGGGCGTGTGCGGCGGACCTGCGCGACGGCGCCGAGTCCGTCCACGCCCGGCATCTCGAGGTCGATGACGAGCACGTCGGGCCGGTGTCGAAGGGTCGCTTCGATGGCCGTCTCACCGTCCTGCGCCTCCGCGAGGACGGTGATGTCACCCTCCATGGGGAGCAGCGCGGCCAGGGCCTTGCGGAGCAGCACCTCGTCGTCGGCGAGCACGATGGTGGTCATCGGCCGTCCTTTCGCGGGGCCGTCGGGGCCGCGTCGGCGCGGGCGGGCGGGAACGTCGCGGCTGTGAGGAACCGCCCGTCGGTCTGTTCGACGGTGAGTTCACCCCTGTCGGCTGCTACCCGTTGCTTGAGGGTGGCCAGCCCTCTGAGTTCGGGAAGGGTGTCGCTGGTTGCGCCGTCGTTGACGATGGTGATGCCGGATCCGGAGAGGGTGATCTGCACCTGTGTGGCCTGCGCGTGTCGCAGGATGTTGGTGGTCGTCTCGCGCAGGACCTGGCCGAGCAATTCGCTGGTGCGGGCGTCGACGTCGGCCTGTCTGGTCACCCGTACCCGGATGCCTGCGGCCTCGAACAGGTTCTTCGCGTTCTCGAGTTCGGTCGAGAGGTTGAGTCGCCGTTGGGCGTAGGCGAGTTCTTTGGTCTGGGCGATGGTGTCGCTTACCAGCGCGTAGGTTTCCCGCAGTTCCCTCGCCGCCTGATCGGTGTCGCGGAGCATCATTTTCTGCGCCAGTGCGATCTTCAGCTTCACCACGTGCAGGGTGTGGCCCTGGATGTCGTGCAGATCGCTGGCGAACCGGACGCGTTCCCGGATGACCGCCAGCTCCGCTTCCCTCTCCCTGGTCTGTTCGAGTTCCCGAATGAGGTCGTAGAACCGTTCGCCCAACACGGTCAAGAAGGTCACCACGACGGTGAGGGCCGTCGGGACGAGGACGTAGGTGACCAGGACGTCGCGTACGTCGTCCCGGTCCACCAGCAGCCGTGCCGCGCCGACGACGGCGACGTAGGAGAACAGCCCGACCGCTGCCAGACCCCGACGCCGCCACAGCTGGCGCAGAGCGAGAGAACCCACGGAACAGACGCCCCAGTACGCGTTCGGGCTGCCCGTCACCAGCACCCCGAGCGGCCACACCACTCCCGCGACGACCATGCAGGGCAGGGCGACCCGGCCGAGGTCGTCCGCCGTCCACCGTTCGAAGGCCACCAGCGCCGCCCCGACACCCGGCGCCAGGACGATGACATGCCACCAGGTGTGCGCGTCTCTGTAGAGGAGGACTGCCGCGGCAATTATCAGTGGCGGTAGTGACGTCACGAGGCTGAGTCGGCGCAGCCGCCCCTGGGTCGACTCGCTGAAACGCGGCGCTCCTGCGGTCACTCCCCCAGTATCCGGCAGGAACCGGCCGCAACCAGTGACACCACGTCACATGGAACGGTGACGAGCTGACCGGCCCTTACCGACGGCGGTTGGAGCAGGCGTCAGTACTGCGTCTCCCACTTCCCACCGTGGTCGATCTTCATCGAGTAACCGCCACCCCGACCCCTCTTCATCGAGTAACCGCCACCCCGACCCCTCGGCCCGTCCGGATCCCGGAAGCCAGTGAGCGTCGGTCACCACACGCTCTAAAGCGTCCTAGGAAGTCGCCTCCACCTGCGGTCAAGGAAGCGGGCCATTGTCTATGCAGGTCCGATACCGTCCGGACGGTACAGTGACCGCCGCCGAGACGACCGGCGCTACCGTCGACCGCGACGGCCTGATCTCGCTGCTGCGCTACGCCCGCACCGGCGCGTAGCGGCAAGGTCACGGCTGGCCCAGGCCAGCAGGAGCAGGGCGACGATCAGGATCACCATCCACCAGCGGTGGACGGTGATCCAGTGTTCGTCACGGGGCGCCGGGAACAGCCGGTATCGGTCGGGAGCGAACTGGGCGGCGGCGACGAGCACGATGACGGTCGGCGCCGCGGTCGTTCCGCCTTCGGTGTGCGGTGGGCGGCGTACCGCGTGGGCGGCTGCGGCCAGTGCCACGGTGGCCAGCGCGGCCATCTCCAGGGTGCAGCCGGCGGCCGGTACTGCTTGCCAGGTCTGTGGGTCGGTGTCACGACGTAGCAACAGCAGGACCGAGGCCCACCACAGCAGGAGCGCGGGTATCGCGACCAGCGGCCGGAGCAGGATCCTCAGGGGTCGGGGCACCGGTGTGGCGGCGGTGCTGGACTCGCTGGGGTCGTCGAGGAGGAACGCGGCGCCGACCGCGCCGAACAGTGCGGCGATGCGCAGCACGTTGGTCAGGCCGGTGGTGTCGTGCGTCACCGGGACCAGCGTCATGACCAGGACGAACGCGATTCCGGCGGCGGCCGCGGCGGCCACTGGTGTCCAGCGGGCGCCTCGGACTGTGTGGGGCAGCAGGGCCGGCGCGAGGCTCATCCGCATTCCTTGAAGTCGTCGCCGTAGTAGGCGAGTTCCTCGGGTGGCATGGGGGCGAGCTTGGTCGGGGCGGTCGTGCCGAGGAGCTCTGCGGCCTGCTCGAGGGTCGTTCCCGGTGCGGTCAATCGCGACCAGGATCGGGCCACGACGTCGGTGATCCTGTCGGCCGGCTGTTCCAGTAGTTGCTGCGCCACGGTGATTTCGCGGATGCCTATCTCGATCTGCTCGCCGCCACCGAGCGACTGGAAGTATTCGGATCGTCCGCTGCTGGAGGCGTCGAGCAGTTCCGGTAGTCCTTTCCCGGCGGCGTGCGTGGACTGTGCGGCCAACCACACCGTGAGCACCCCCACGCCGCCGCACGCGAGCGCCTTCTCCGAGGCGATCGCGGCTCCGGTGACCACACGGTGCGCGACGTGTACGGCGAAGCCGATCTCGTCCATCGGTGTCCCCCACTGGGTGCCGACCGAGATGGCCTCTGGGGTTCCGGCGCGACGGTCGTCGTCCTGCCACGCCCGCAGGGACGCCCCGTTCTGGACGGACCCGGACTTGTCGATGTTCGCCGCGACGGTGCGTTGCCGTACGACGAGGGGCGTCGTCGCGCGCTCGGCGGGCACCGGACGCCGGACACCGTCGACGACCCGTCGCCAGGCCTCGGTCCAGGCGACGAACTCCGGGAAGGCGCAGTAGGTGACGGTGTCCCGCTGAACGCAGTCGTGGAAACGGGACGGTTCGTTGGTCATGGTGGTGCGGCGGGCGATGACGTCGTCCGGCGTCGGCTGCACCTGGGCGACACCGCTGGCCACGACGACCAGCAGCGCGAGCACGCCGGCAGGCGCGGTACGAATCGCCGGCGCGCCGGCGCGCAGCAGCGCGGCCACCGCGATGAGCACGGCCAGGGCGAGCAGGTAGAGCAGGTGCGCGCCGGCCGGTTCGTACATCAACTGCACCGGCGGCAGACCGCCGGGGCCGACGTCACCGGGGAACAGTTCGACCGGCGACAACCAGCTGAGGCGCTTCTCGCTCCCCGCGAAGAAGGGGGGCCGGAACAGCCAGAAGAACAGGAGCAGCACGAGCAGCACCGGTACGACGACGGTGGAGCGTACGAGGCTGCCAAGCAGCACCCCTACCGCGCCGAACAGCAGGACCAGGGCCGGTGCGACAGCCAGTTGCAGCGGGTCCGGTGAGCCGGCCGCGCCGGACTGCAGGCCCAGTTGCGCGATGCGGGCGACGGCGAGGATGCCGGCGACGGCGGCCGACGGCAGGAGGGAGAGCAGGTGGGCCAGGGTCCGTCGCCAGGCGGGCAGGACCAGCACGTCGGTGAACACGGTCACGCCGTGACGGTGTGTGCGCAGCACGGCCAGATTGGCGGCGATCATGACCGCTGCGGCGATCAGCGTCATCTCGAACAGGAGGGCCGAGTCCTCGGCGTACAGCACCGGGAACCTGGTGACGGAGCCGGTGAACGCCGGCACGATCCAGCCGGTCAGGACCAGCGTGACCGCGGTCAGCACGATCGGGTGGCGCAGCAGGCGCCAGTTCTCGACCCGGGCCAGGGCCAGGGTCGCGGCGTTCGCCTCGCCCAAGCCGCCGGCCGGGGCGTCGGTGACGGTGTGCCGCGGTGCGGTGGATCGCACGGTGGTCATGCGTGGGCCTCCTGCTGTGCGTCGGCCCCGCCAAGCAGCAGGTAGCCGTCCTCCAAGGTCGGGGGGATCAGCCGGGCGCCCGGCGGTGGGGAGCCGAGGTTGCGGTACTCGCCCTCGCCGGTACGCCACGCCGCGACGGTGTCCACGCCGCGGGCCTGGCTCAGCCAGACCCGCCCCCGGGCCACGTCGGCCAGTTCCGCCGGGGGCCCTTCGAAGCGGACCCGGCCGGTGTGCAGCACCACCACCCGCCGGCACAGGGACATGACGTCCTCGGTCTGGTGGGTCGACAGCAGCACGGTGCAGCGTTCGCCCAGCTCGGCGATCAGTTCGCGGAACCGTAGCCGTTGCTCGGGGTCCAACCCGACGGTCGGCTCGTCCAGGATCAACAGGTCGGGGTGGCCGACGATCGCGGCAGCCAGCGCGACGCGCCGGCGCATGCCGCCGGACAGCGCCTTGATGCGCCTGCTCCGCTCGTCGGAGAGTCCGACCTCGGCGAGCGCGTGGCGCACCTGGTCGTGGCGCGTGCGGCGGTCGCCCAGTTCCTTGAGGATCGCCACGTAGTCGACGAACTCGAACGTGGTGAAGTTCGGGTGGAAGCCGGGCTCCTGCGGCATGTAGCCGAGCCGTCTGCGGGCGGCGAGCCGGCCGGCCGGAGCGCTCGGGTCGGCCCCGAACACCGACACCGTCCCGGTGTCCGGTGTGATCGCGGTGGCCAGCACCCGCAGCAGGGTGGTCTTTCCCGCACCATTCGGGCCCAGCAGGCCGGTGACGCCGGCACCGAAGGCGAACGAGACGTCGTGCAGGGCCGTGGTCCGCCCGTAGCGCAGGGTCACCCCCCGGACGGACACGTCGGTGTACGAGGGTGATGCGACGGTCATCGGTGCAACCTCCGGGATCGAGGGGTCAGGGGTAGGCGGTGCCCGGTGTCGAAGCGCCACCGGTTGACCAGGACGGCCACCGCGGCGGCGGTGGCGGTGGCTGCCATGCCGGCCTGGACGGCCGGCTCGAACAGCGCGGACGAGCCGGTGGGCAGCCGGACGGTCGTGACCAGCGCGAGCAACCACGTGGCGCCGGTGATCCTCGCGGCCCGGACCGGGCCGAGCGCCGGACTCAACCCCAGCGTCGCGACGGTCAGCAGCAGCGCCGGGGCCAACCACGCCATCGTCCGCAGGCCGGCGCCTGGGGCGGCGACGCCGGCGAGGCCCGCCAGGACGATCGTCACGGTCAGCACCGCGGACGTACGCAACAGCACGAGGCGGAACGTGTCGAAGGGCGCGGCCAGCCCGATCTCGTACGTCGGGTCGACGCGCGGCCCGAAGGCCACCGCGACACCGACCACCGCGATCATCGGAACCACGGCCAGCAGAGCGAGAGGCATCTGCGCGAAGCGACCGAGCCAACTCGCTGCGACCCCGATGGTGAGGGTCACCGCCACCGCACACAGCCAGGACAACCGCAGCGTCGGGGTGGCGGCCAACAACCGGGCCAGGTGTTCGGGTACGCCGATCCGCAGCAGCAGCCACTCCACGGCACCGGGGCGCGGCGCATCGACGGCAGCGTCAAGGCGCTGCCAGATCCGCTCGACCGCCGGCGCCGCCGAAGCGGTGGCGATTCGCCCACGGCAGACAGCACACGCCGCCAGGTGCGCCTCCACCGACCACAGCACCGGCCCGTCCAACCGGCC
The DNA here is from genome assembly GCF_052068135.1 of Micromonospora sp. BQ11. NCBI lineage: Bacteria > Bacillati > Actinomycetota > Actinomycetes > Micromonosporales > Micromonosporaceae > Micromonospora > Micromonospora sp. BQ11. Next base: position 538,754 of record NZ_JBQHDB010000003.1, read on the forward strand.
CTCGCCGTAGCTGTCCAGCAGACCCGCATCGAGATGCCAGTCACCACCCACCCGGGCCACCCCCTTCCGCGCAACGACGATCGCCCGAAGCCGTACCGCTGACCGGTGACCCGCCGCGCACACCGCGCGTCCGGCGAACCGAGGCCCGCACCGCGCCCGTCGTGTTCACGCCAACTCCCGGCGCAGCTGCGCGCGGGCCCGCATGGCCCGGGTCTTGACCGTGCCGGCCGGGATACCGAGCAGCACCGCGGCCTCGCGTGTGGTCAACCCGTCCAGGACCGTCGCCTGCAGCACGGCCCGAAGCTCCGGCGACAGGCGCCCCAGCGCCCCCGCCAGATCGCCGTGCTCCACTCCGGCCAGCACCAGATCCTCGGCCGACGCCGCCACATCCGCGCGGCGCCAGCTGAGCCGCTGCCACAACCGATCACGCGTCCCCCGCCGACGCACCGCATCAACCAGCCGGCGGGAGCAGATACGCCACAACCAGCCGGCAACCTCACCGGTGTCGCGCGACTCGAAGCCGGTATCGCCCCGCCACACCTGCAGGAACGCGTCCTGCACCACATCATCGACCAGGGCTTCGTCCGCGCAGCGGTACCTCAACCGGACCACCAGCCACGGCGCATGCCTGCGGTACAGGGCCTCGAAAGACGCGCGGTCGCCGGCCGCGACCGCGCTGAGCAGCTCAGCGTCGCTCGGCGGCGGGACAGCAGCAGTCGTCACACACCTCTATCGCACAGCACCGGGTCAGCGGTTCACATGTCGGAGGAGATTCTCGGCCACCCCAGGGCGCAGCGGTGGGGCCCGGCGACGCACGCCGGGCCCCACGCTGACGGGGTCGTGTCAGCGGTGTTCGATGGCGCCCCGGTCGACCGGACCGGTCCGCGGAGTGGCGCTGGCGTCGGTCTTTGCGGCGAGGCTTGCGGTTCCGCTGTCGATGGCCGGGCTGCCGTTCCGGAGCCGGAAGTCGCCCCCGCCCGGGTTGGCCAGCTGGGGGTTGCCGGACAGCTTGCGTGGGTCGGAGACGTTCGTCCCACCCGCGATCAGATTGGAGTCGAACGTGACTCCGGTAGCCGCGGACATCGAGGCGGCGGTGATGTCGCCACCGGCACTGACCAGGATGTTGTTGAAGACCCGGACGTCGCTCGCCTTGACGACGCTCATGTTGTCCCTGATCGAGGGCTGATGGCCGTTGTGGTGGACGGTGTTGTTGACGACGTCGACGTGGGCGCTGCGGAAGACGTTGATGCCGCGGGCACCGTTGCCGTAGGCGATGTTGTTCTCCACCAGCGTCCTCCCGCGGTACGGCTTCTTGATCTTCGCGTCCCGGTTGTCGAAGGAGTCGATGATGATGCCGCCGCCGTCGGTGATCTCCTTGAAGTCGCTGCAGCCGCACTTGACGAACGAGCCGTTGTTGCGGGTGATGTTGCCGCGGACGATCATCTTGTGGCCGGTGCTGCCGTCGGAGTTCCACGCCTGGAACAGCGAGATTCCACTGCCGCCGTAGGGTGACCAGTTGCTGTTGCCGAACGACAGGTTGTGGGTGACCTCGACGTAGTCGGCGTGCATCGCGCTGATGCCGTTGAGCGGGCAGCCGGACACGGTGTTGCCGTGGATCCGGACGTGGTGCGGGTACGTCGACTCGCCACCTCCGTGCGGCTCGGCCACCGCGATGCAACTGGTGTTGATCATCGGATCCTTCAGGTCGCCGTTACGGGCGGCGTTCTTCTGCCGCTCCGTCAGCCGGTCGGTCGCGCCCTGCACGGTCAGCCCGGCCACCGTGACGTAGCGGGCGTTGACCGCCACACCCTGCCACCCGGTGGCCTCGATCCTCGGGGTGGCGCCCGGCGCGCTGGCGTAGGTGATCCACTTGCTCGGCGTGCCGGAACGCCTGATGCCCAGTACGAACTGCCTACCCGGCGCGGAGTAGGTGCCGTCGCCGATCACCACGGTGTCTCCGGGCTGTGTGAGGTCGGCCGCCCGCTGCAGGGTGCGAAGCGCGGTGGCCGGGGTCAGCCCGTCGGCCTGGTCGTTGCCGTTCCCGCTGACGTACCGGTGCCGCCCGCCCTGGGTGGGCGGCAACTGTCCGGCGGACCAGGTCGGCCCGCCGATACCGGCACCGGCGATCCGGCCCGCCGACCACGCGGGAGTTCCGGGCGTGGCGGGCTTCGAGGTGCCGGGCTTCGGGGTGCCGGGCGCGGCGTTCGGATCGGTGGCGCCCGGACCCGGCGCCGGAGGGGTCGGGGAATCGCCGTCGGTGACGGTGAGGGTGATGCGGACGGGAGTGCCGGCCTCGCCCTTGCCGTGGTCCTTGAGGTATGGAGTGATCACGAGGGTGTGCCGCCCGACGGTGGGCTGCCACGGCAGGAAGTCGGTGCCCTTTTCCGCGTCGCCGTTGAGCACGTACGGCTGGTGGTTCTCGACCCGGGTGGTTTTACCGTCGACCTCGAAACGGACGCTGCCCACCTTCGCGGACGTGAGCGCCTGCACGCTCAGTTCCCGGGTGCCCAGCGCGGCCAGGTCGACCGTTTCGCGGGAGCGTAGCGGCTGCCGGCCGGGCACCCGCTGATCGCTGCTGGCGTCGAGCAGGACGAGGGAGTCGACCGCCGGTTTGTCGCCCGCCGAGGCGACCGCGGCGGTCAGCCCGACGGCCCCGACGGTGAGCACCGTGACGGCGGCGACCAACAGCCGCCGCCCCTTCGGCCGGGCGGTGTGGGCAGGAACGTGGTGAGGAACGGACACGACAACTCCGAGAGATCGATGAAGCGGCATCGCCGGCGATAGTTCTGCGGCGTCAAGAGACTAACGGCAACAATTGTTCATCCCGGGTTGTCTGCGTTTACTTCAAGAACACTTAAGGGAAGAGCGCAATGATATTGACTCGGCCATGGATGGTCATGTCGAGAACGTTATCAATCAGGACTGTCCGTCGTTCGGCGACGACGATAAGCAGGCTTCGGGGACTATTCATGTCGACAGCCTTATCAGTCGGCGCCCGGCACCCCGCTGGTACGCGTAGCGGCTCTTCGACGTTGGGCGGGGCCGAGGTGTCACCGGGGACTTCCCGTCGTTTCTTTCCAGTTCGTGTTACGCCCCGCGTCCCGACCGGGTCTGCACGGCGAGAGCCCGGTACGCCGTGTACCGGCAGGAGGGAGAGTTGTGATGCATGACGACTGCAAGATCGGGCCGCACCTGCTGGCTCGGGAGAGCGGCCTCGCCCGGATCAACTGGGGCGACCTGACCGCCTTCCGGGCCGTTGCGGAGGAGCTCAACTTCACCCGGGCGGCAGCCACCCTACAGATCACGCAACCGGCCCTCTCAGTACGGATCCGCCGGCTGGAGGAGTCCCTCGGGGTGCGTCTGCTGGAACGCAGCACGCGGGTGACCACCCTGACGGCCGCCGGACTCGTGCTCAGCGACTGGATCGACCGAACCGCCCGGAGCTGGGCACAGGTCCAGCTCGAGATGACCGGGACCACGGTCGAACCGCCCGAGCCTGCGTCGTCACCGCAGCGGCTCGCCGCACGGCTCGACGTCAGCGCAGTGGAGCCGCCCCGGATGCTCAGACCCCTGGTGCAACGGTTTCGTCGAGTCCGCTGGACGTGCGGGACGGCTCCGTCGCCCAGGGTGCTCGCCGACCGGCTCCGAGCGGGGCAGGTGCAGCTCGGGCTGTGGTACAGGATGCCCTTCACCGAGCCGCCCGACCTGCGCGACCTGGAGACGGCCCTGATCGGGGAGTCGCCGCTGGCGGTTGAACTGCCGGCGGGCCACCGGCTGGCCGCGGGGAACTCGGTCGAGCTGGCTGACCTCGCCGACGAGGTGTGGGCCGGTGGCGCCAGTGGGCACGGCCCTGCCCTGCTGGAGCGGACCTGCGCGGCGCTGGGCGGTTTTCGCCCACGGGTCGTGCCCACCAGCGACGACGCCGAGGAGATCCAGCGAATGGTGGCGGCCGGGCGGGTCGTGGCGTTCGCCGGCCCTCTCACCGCATCCGGGCAGACCGTGGTCCGACGGCCGGTTCGCGGTGCCCCGGAATGTGCGGCCTACCTGTCGTGGTCGTCCACCACCCCGGCCGAGCTGGCCCACCGGGTGCTGGCGACGATGCGCGGTGTGGCCGAAAGCCTGGCCGAGCGACCGGCCCGCCACCGCCCGGCTATCGTTCAACGGCTCTCGCACCCCGGCCGTACCACTGTGCAGCGGTACGCCACGACGTCGTGAAAAGCGGGACGAGTCCCGGCGACGTCCGGAAACGGAGAGGCCGACGGTGAGATCGGGTTCTGGGGGTTGGTCGGGATGCGGCGCCACGCGCGCCCCCAGACGGCCGTGGCACCAGCGTCACCAGGGAGGGTGCCGGTGAGCGCGGACGTGGTGCCGGCCGACCTGATCGTCGCCGCGCAACAGGGCGATCGGGCCGCGTTGGACCGGCTGCTGCGCGAGCATCTGCCGCTGGTCTACAACGTCGCCGCCCGAACCCTGCCTCCGGCGGACGCGGACGACGTGACGCAGGAGACGATGGTGCGAGCGATGGCCGGGTTGCCGCGGCTGCGGGAACCGGCCAAATTCCGCTCGTGGCTGGTGACGATCGCGATCCGCGAGACCCGGCGGCGGGGCAACCGGATCGGCGCCGACCGGCAGCGTTTCACCCTTGCCGACCCCGACGATCTGGTGGCCGAGCACGTCGCTCCGGGCGACGAGGCAGTACACCGCCTGGAGGCCGGCCGGCAGCGGCGTACGCTCGCGGCGGCGACCGGCTGGCTCGATGCCGACGACCAGGCGTTACTCAGCCTGTGGTGGCTGGTGCAGGTCGATGCCATGGCAAGGAGCGAGCTGGCTCCGGCACTCGGCATCTCCGCATCGCACGCCCGGGTTCGGTTGCAACGGCTGTGGCTCCGCGTGGAGGCGGCCCGCTTGATCGTCGATGCCCTGGCCGCCATGGAGGGGCCGGAGGGCTGCGCCGAACTCCGTAGTCTGCTGAGAACCTGGGACGGTCGGCCAGCTCCGGTCTGGCGCAAACGGCTGACCCGGCACGTGCAGGGATGCCGCCGTTGCGGTGCAGCGGCGGCCACGCTACTGCCACTGGAGCGGCTTCTGGTCACCGTACCGTTGCTGGCCCCTCCCCCGCACCTGGGCGACGCCGCCGGCAAGCTGGCTGTCCCCACGTCGGGCATCCTGCAGAACCCGGTGGTCAAGTGGGTCACCGTGGTCGGGGCCGCCCTCGTCACCGTGCTCGGCGTCGGTGCCTTCATCGTCAACCGGTCACCCACCCCCTCGATCGTCACGGCACCCCGATTCACCGCCGCCCCGCCGAGTACACCCGCCTTCTCCGCCTCGGCCACACCGTCAGCGTCTCCGTCCGCCACGGCAGCGGCTCCGGTCGGCGCCGGAGCCGGCTTCGGCGGCCCCGACTGGTCGGCGCGTGAGACGCCGCCGACCCAGGGCGGCCGTTACCTGTACGTCTCCGGCACCGGCGACGACCGCAACAGCGGTCGGTCGCGCGCCGAGCCCCTTCGGACGCTGCGGCGTGCCGCCGAGCTGACCGAGCCGGGGGACACGGTGCTGGTCGACGACGGCGAGTACAGCGACGCGCGCCAGTCGAGCGTCGTGACGATCCAGCGATCCGGCACCCCGAAGAAGTGGATCACGTGGGCCGCCTATCCCGGTGCGCGTCCGGTGGTACGTGCCTCGCAATGGCAGGGCATCTGGGTGCGTGCCTCCTACGTCACCGTCTCCGGCTTCACCGTCACCGGTCTGCGCACCAAGCTGACGAAGGAGCAGGTCGCGGCGGCGAAGCGGGGTGACGTCTCCGATCCCGCCGTCTCCAACAGCTGCATCGCCGTCACCGAACTCCGAAACGCCGACCCGCCGCGGCGTCCGCATCATGTCGTGGTCTGGGGCAACACCCTGACGGACTGCACGCTGGCCGGCCTCTCGGTGCAGTACGCCGACTACGTGACCGCGGCCTACAACATCACCAGCCGCAACGGCTGGTACTCACCGTACGGCGGCAGCGGCATCTCGTTCTCGAACCTGTGGAACTCCGACAGCCGTACGGGCTACAAGATGGTCATCCGGGGCAACGTGTCGTCCGAGAATCAGAACCTGGTCCCGTGCCTGTGCAGCGGTGCGGCCAGGAGGGTGACCGACGGCAACGGCATCATCGTCGAGTCGCTGGAGAACGACGACATCCGTGGCGCTCCGCTGTTCCAGCAGCCGTACACCGGGCGGACCCTGGTGGAGAACAACATCGCGCACCACAACGGCGGGCGCGGGATCAACATCTTCGACGGCTCACACGTCGACGTCGTCAACAACACGCTCTACCACAACGCCACCCACCCCGCCATCGACATCGACCTGGCGGTCACCAGGGCCCGGGACGTACGGGTCAGCAACAACATCGTGGTGCCCGGCCCGGGCAGTCCGGCGGCGATGGTCCACCGCTCCACCGGCGTCCGCTTCGACCACAACCTGCTGGCCGGAGAATTCGATACGCCGAGGGATCCAGCGGTGCTCACCGGCTCGCCGCGCTTCGTCGACGCGGACGCCGCCGACTTCCGCCTCGCGGGGGGCAGCCCCGCTGCTGACAGCGGCGCGGAGGAGCTGGCCCCGAAGCTGGACGCCGGTCGGGCCGCCCGCGCGCGCCCGGTGGATCGCGGAGCCCTCGAACGCCGTTGACGGCGAACCGCACCCGGGCCTGCCGTCAGCGTCGGCTGCCCGTGTCGTCATGCCGGTACGCGACGCGGCGACGGTCACCGGGCGGCGCACCATCACCTCCTTCACAAGCCTCATGGCTCGCGTTTCTCGATCACGGTCCACCCGGTCCAGCCACGCTCGGCGAGCAGGTCGCGCAACCGCCCGACAGCGGGGTGGGCGGCGCCGGCGAACGCGTCCATCAGGCGGACGAATGCCGCGTCGGGCGTGACGTCGTCCTGCCGATCGAGCTCCCCGTTGGCCGCAGCCTCTTCGAACAGCTCACTCATCAGGTCGGCCGTGTCGCGTAGCAGCTCCTCGTCGCCCCGTCGTCCGCGATCCGGCCGATCAGCTGGTAAAGCTGGACGACCTTCGGATTGGCCAGCTGGGCCACCTTGTCGGCCATGAGTTCCGGAATCACCTCTGGCCACCGCGCCGCCATGAGGATCCACCCGTCGCGCTCGGCCTCGATGACGGCAGCCGGCGCTCCGGTGCCTCTCAGGCGGTCGAGGTAGTCGACCACCTCCGCCGGAACGGCCAGGGAGTCGCCGCAGCCGAGCCGCGCGATGCGCCGTCGGTGCTCCTGCAGCTCGCGAATCTGGGTACCCAACCGCCGGTCGATCTCCATGGTCGCGGCCGCGAACGTCTCCGGGTCGGCGTCGAGAAGTTCGCTGACCCGGGCCAGCGGGACCCCTGCCTCGGCGAGGGTCCGGATCCGGATGAGTCGCACGACCGCGGCGGCGTCGTAGCTGCGGTAGCCGGAGGCGTCCCGCTCCGGCTCCCGCAGCAGCCCGATCTGGTGGTAGTGCCGCACCGCACGGATCGTCACCCCGGCGTAGGACGCCAACTGTCCGATCGTCAGCATGGTTTCAGCCTGCACGACGATGGCCGTCGTCAACCGACGTGGCGGCGGTAGATGGCCATGGCGACGCCGTAGGCGACAACGAGGAGACCGGTGCACCAGGCGAGGGCGATCCAGATGTCGCCATCGACTCGCTGCTGGGCGAACAGGTCGCGGATCGTGTTGACGATGGCGGTCACCGGCTGGTTCTCGGCGAAGACGCGCACCGGACCGGGCATGCTCTGCGTGGGTACGAAGGCCGAACTGATGAACGGTAGGAAGATGAGTGGGTAGGAGAATGCGCTCGCGCCGTCCACGGACTTCGCGGTGAGGCCCGGGATCACGGCGAGCCAGGTCAGGGCCAGCGTGAACAGCATCAGGATGCCGGTGACCGCGAACCAGGCCGGCGCGCCGGCCTGCGAGCGGAAGCCCATGGCCAAGGCGACCAGCACCACCACGACCAGCGAGACGAGGTTGGCGACCAGCGAGGTCAGCATGTGCGCCCACAACACGGACGAGCGTGCGACCGGCATGGATTGGAACCGCTCGAAGATGCCGCTCTTCATGTCCAGGAAGAGCCGGTACGCGGTGTAGGAGATGCCGGAGGCAACGGTGATGAGCAGGATGCCGGGCAGCAGGTAGTTGACGTAACTGTCCGACCCGGTCTGGATTGCGCCGCCGAACACGTAGACGAACAGCAGCATGAAGGCGATCGGCATGATCGCGGTGGTGATGATGGTGTCCGGGCTGCGGCTGATGTGGCGCAGGGACCGCCCCAGCAGGACGGCGGTGTCGCCGAGGAAGTGCCTGTTCATCGAGGGTCCTTGACTGCTTGTGCCGTCGGGTTGGGGGCGTCTGCTGTGCCCTGGTCGCCGATGATCGCGAGGAAGACGTCCTCGAGACTCGGCTGCTTCTCGACGTACTCGACCGTGGCCGGCGGAAGCAGCCGCTTCAGTTCGCCGAGGGTGCCGTCGGCGATGATGCGTCCCTGGTGCAGGATCGCGATCCGGTCGGCGAGTTGTTCGGCCTCGTCGAGGTACTGCGTGGTGAGCAGGACCGTCGTGCCCTGCCGGGCGAGCTCTCGGACGGCCTGCCACACCTCGAGGCGCGCTTGCGGGTCCAGTCCGGTGGTCGGTTCGTCGAGGAAGATCACCGGCGGGTTCCCGATGAGGCTCATCGCGATGTCGAGGCGGCGGCGCATGCCGCCGGAGTACGTCGACACCTTCCGGGTGGCCGCGTCGGTCAGCGCGAAGCGGGCCAACAGGTCGTCCGCGATCCGGCCCGGGTCCCGCAGGTGCCGCAACCGGGCGACCAGCATGAGGTTCTCCCGCCCGCTGAGGATCTCGTCGACGGCCGCGAACTGCCTGCCCGGTCAGGCTGATGGACTCGCGAACCTTCGCCGCCTGGGTGGTGACGTCGAAGCCGTTGACCCTGGCCGTTCCCGCCTCCGGCCGGAGCAGCGTCGACAGGATCCGCACGAGGGTGGTCTTGCCAGCCCCGTTGGAGCCGAGCAGCGCGAAGATAGTGCCCCGCGCCACGTCGAAGTCCACGCCGCGCAACACGTGCAGTTGCTTGTACGACTTCTCCAGGCCCTGAATCTGGATAGCCGGCTCGGCTGTCTGACGAGAATCTCTGGACATGGCGCCAGCATGCAGGGTTGACGCTGCGTCAAGGTCAAGCCCGGAACCAACATCTGGCCGGCATCAGCCGCCGACGTGGATGTCGGGCCTACGGGTGGGCTCAGCGACCGGACTACCTGCTGTCGGCACTGCAGGCTAGTCAGCGGATCAGGCGGTCAGCGCGGTGGCGAGCCGCCGGGCCTCGGTCACCAGCCGGCTCGCGCCACCACGTCGGCCAGTCCCGGCACCTCGATGCGTACGCCCGTCGCGCCGGCCGTCTCCGCCGCGAGGGTGAGCAGGTCGGGCGCGCATCACCTTGCCCGGCCGTGACGAAGTGCTCCAGCGGAGTCGGATCGGCGATCGGATCCCCCAGGCACCCAGCCGTCGCTAACGTCCGGTGCGCGACGCCTCCGCCGGGGGCTGGGGGTCGGGGGAAGAGTCGCCGACCGGAGGCTGGGGGACCCGGTGGCGGGCAGTCACCCGCGCCGACTCCACCGCGGTGGTGTGCCCGCCGATGGCGAAGATCCTCCTGCCGCTCGTGACCGCCGCCCCTTCACGATGGGCGACGGTGGTGCCGGTGACTGTCTCCCAGGTGTCGGTGTCGGGTGAGTACGCGTCCACCCGGGTGGTGTCCACACAGTCGACTGGCGCTCCCGTGGCGTCGGTCACCAGCTCACAGCCCCCTATCGCGTAGATCCGGCCGTCCGGGCCGGTCGTGGCGTCGACGAGACACCGCCGGCTGGGAAGCGGCGCGAGAGTCGTCCAGGAGTCGGTGGCGGGCGAGTACGCCTCGACGATGTCGAGAGCGTTCAGGAGACCGTCTCCGCAGCCGCCGATCGCATAGATCCGCCCGTCCGGTCCGCCCGCCACCCCCATGTCGTTGCGCGGCGTGGGCATCGACGCTCCGGTGGCCCACCGGTCCACCGTCGGGTCGTAGATCTCGAGAGTGGCGAGCGAGTCGCCGCGGTGCCCGCCAACGGCGTAGACGCGGCCGTCGGTGCCGGCTGTTGCGGCAAGCAGTTGTCGTCCGGTGGGCATCGGCGCCAGGGGCACCCAGTGGTCGTCGCCCGGTGTCAGGGCGAGCACGGAGCTGAGGAACGCTCCCTCGGCGCCGGGAGAGTTGCCACCGATCGCGTAGACGCGCCCGTCTCCGCCAGTGGCCGCCGCATGCCGGTACCTGGGGTGGGGCAGCGACGGACCGGCCTTCCACTGTCTCGTTCGAGGTGTGTAGACCTCCACGACCCCGGTGACCGAAGCCCCGCCGGCGCCCCCGATTGCGAAGATCGACCCGTCCGACGCCGTGGCCGCCGCCAGCGCGTAGCGGGGGCTCGACAGCGCGTCCTCCGCCCGCCAGTCGACTGCGGGTGGGTCACCCCCGCCCACGGCACCGGCGACGGGTGTCAGAATCTGGGCCACCGCGACGGCAATGGCGAGGCACAGTGTCCTACCTGGCGCAGCACGGCCGAGAATACGAATTGTCGTCACGACTACGGCGCTCCTTCGCGATGCGTCGGCGGGCGTTTCCGCTTTCGCGCACGCTAACAGCCTGACGTACGCCACAACCGCGGAAATCTGTCACTTCCCACCGATGGCGAAAAGGTGCCGTGGCCGATAAGTGGTCCCTCGGCAAGTCATTGTGGGTTTCCTCGCCGGGTCATTTCCGCACAATGCGAAAGGGAAGTTTCCTCACCTGCACCGTGGGCGGTGCCCGCGGGAAAGGCGGCGGCGCCGGGTCCGGCAAAGGTGTACGAGCCGCGACCCTTCCTGGCGGTCGACGCGTCAGTACTGCTCAAGTGCGGCGACCACTACAGGGCACGGTTCACGGCGACGGCGACGAGGTCTGGAACGTGCTGCTCCGGGCGCTGCGCGGCGACGTCGAACGCCTCGATCCGGACGCCACCCTCGACCTGATGGATCTGATGGGCGTCTCCGAGGCGGCGGCCGCCTGGCATCACGGACGTCTGTCCCGCATCGGCGAGAGTCACTTCTGGAGGCTGTCGGGACAAGGAAGTCTGCCAAGGCCCGCGAGGTGCTCGCTGATCACGATTGCCCATCGGATTCGGCGAGGAGCAATTCCCATTCCTTGTCCAGCGCTTGTGTGATTCGATGGTCGCGGGCGACGGCTTCTGTGAACCAGGCGATGGTGGCGGGCGCCATGGCGAGAATCTGGTTGTAGTTGAGGGCGGCCGGGTTCATGCCGAACAGCAGCCCGGTCTTGAGAAGAGTGCCTGAGGTGGCGATGGTGTGCCCGAGCAGCAGCATGGAGGTGAGTTTGGCGTGCTCCAGCTTCCGTTGCGCTGCGCTACCGCCGGTGGCATAGCTCTTGAGAAGCCAGTATCCGCGGATGATCGCGGACACGACGCCAGGCGTGATGCCCATCGTGAAGAAGTGGCGCAGGTCGTAGCCGTTCGTGTACATGTAGCGGGCGACGTCGGTCCAGGGCACCGTGACGCCGGAAGGGTCCAATGCGAACGGGGAACGTATCTGTCCGAGTTGAAGCAGGCTGAAGAACGGAGGCTGCAGACCGGCAGGGGTGTAGACGTCCGAGAGTAGATGGCGCACCTGGGTGATGAACGCGGTGATCAGGTCGACCGGGTCGTAGTCGGTGGGTACCTGGATCAGTTGCCCTGCCTTGTCGATGTAGGTGCCGGTGCCGTGCATGAGATCTGCCACGCCGGCGAGGAAACCCAGGGCCGGATCGTGGCCGAGGCTCTGGAGCCGATGGGTAGCCGGCCGCATGCCGCTGATCAGGCCGTCGGTGGCCTTCGTGGTCGGGGCGTCATAGGGCACTTTGGCGAGCTTCTCGAACCTCTTGAAGAATCGGGTGTGGATGTCTTGTGCGCGGTCACGGTCCTTGAGCCACGTGGTGAGGGGCGATCCCGCCTGCTTCTCGCCCAGGAAGGTGGAATCCTGGGGGATGCGGACGAGGATGACGTCGAGGAGGGTCGCGAGAGCTCCGGCAATGAGGACGACTGTCCAGTCGGTCTCGTCCCAGCTGATGTCGCCATGTTCCTCGGTGTAGCTGCCCAGGCTGCGAGCTATCTGGCCGGAGGGAAGAACCTGTTGGAGCGGATCCCGGCTCAGATCGATACCCAGCAGATCCAACCGGGCTTCGGCAAGTCTGACGAGCTGGTCGAAGTCGTCGCCAGCCGGAACGACGGGCACGGCGTAACGGGAGCTGTTCGGTGCCTGGACACTCACGGTGGTCGCTGCGTTCGACTGGGACTCGGGGGCTGGTACGAGGACGCCCATCGCTTGGAGACGGGCGCGCACCGCGTCGAACTCGGACTCGACCGAGTCCAGAGTGTCGCTGACGCGACGTTCGCGTTCGAGGACGTCCTTGAGGTCGAATTCCATTCGGTCGAACAAGCCCCGCAGTTCAGTCAGCGTGACGGACTGGTAAGCCACGACCGCGGCGGCAGCCGAAAGCTGGTCACTCGGCACTGAGCGGCTCCCGCCGTTCGAAGGCCTCCTGACTGGTGTGCAGATTCACCAGGGCCGCCTGGAAGGCGGCCAACTCAGCCCTGAGCGTGGCGAGTCGCTCCTCGTTCCTGGTGGTCTGGGTGAGGTAGACCTCCATCCGGTGCGCGAGCCCTGCGATGTCGTCGGTGAGCTCTGCCATTGCCTGCTGGTGATTCTTGATGACTTGCTGAATCAGATGCTCGCGCCGATTCTCACGTTCACGCTCGTTGGTGGCCAGCGCCCAACGCGTGCCCTGATGGACCGCGACCCCGAGAATCACCACCGTGCCGATTCCGGTGGCCATCGCGCTCAGGCCCAGGAGACCGCCGAACCCCAGGGCCGCCAGACCCGAGGTGATTCCCGCCCCGCTGAGGCCGGAGACGCTGCCAGCAAGACTGATCGCGGCGATCGGTGCACCGAACGCCGCCGCCTTGGCAGCGATGTCCTTGGTGGTGGTCTCCAACTGGCTGGTCGTGATCCTGCCGGAAGCGAAGTCCTCTTCCGTGATCACAAAGCGTTCGGTCGCCTCCACGACCTTGTCAGCCGACTCGGGGAACACCAGTCCTGCGACCAGCACGATTCGCTCGCGCTCGGCGTCGGCAGCATGCCTGTCAGCACGCGAGATTCGCACCAGATCGCGCACCAGCACCGTGAACACCGGCTCGCGCTGATCTTCCTCGAGGAGCTCGCGCAATTTCCTGGACAGCTCCACAGTGGCGTCGATGTCCGGTGCGTCGCTCACTGCATCGCGTTGCGCTCCAGTGATCTCCCTGCGCAACTCCGATCGTGCTTCGCCGTCGAGTCCAATGGTCGACGCGAACAAGTACAGGTTCGCGATCTCGCGAGGATCGAGGAGGCCGTCGACCAGCGCCAAGCTGACCAACACGCGGCAGTAGAGCAACTTCCCGTCGGCGTTGAGCGCGGACAAGTCGCCGACATTGGCGGGGTTGCGGGACGACCAGGCCGACAGGTCCTCCTTGACTTCTTCGACCTTCGCCATCACCTGCTCGGCGGACTGCTTCACTCTCTCCTGTGCCTCGCCAGCAGCATCGGCAACAAGCTGCCTCGCCACGCTCGTGCTGTCGGCAACCATCCGTCCAGCGGCGTCGGCAACGCCCTTCAGCCGTCCAAGCCCAACCTCACGAAGGTCCATCGCCATCCCTTTCACTTCTTTGGCGAAAGGCTATCGGTGATCACCGACGAGACGACGTCCTCCCGGCGGCCCTAGATCATGTCCTCATCGGCCAAATTTCGATGCCTACGGCTATGGCGTCGCCACCTCGCCGAGCACCTCCATGCCTGGCGAGCCACCCGGAGCCGGGCCGCCGCCGGGCGGCTCATCGGCACCCCGGCTTCTGACAGCGAGGGCAGTCTCGGCGGGCTCGTCGCGCTCAGTGAGCTGTCGCGCTTGGCCGGCGTCGTCACCTCGCGACGCACCGCACCGCGAGGTGCTCGTCGGACCTGACCTGCGCCGGCTGTACGCCGCCGGACCCGGCCATGATCTGTCTGCCGCCGCTGGCGGCGGCTGTCACCGCCGTTCTGTCCTGGCCGGCATCGCTACCGCCGACACGGTACGTGCCAAGCCCGGCAGAACGACCGTCCCCGTCTCCACCCCACTACAGATCCTGAGAGCCGACCAAGGGCAGAAGCTCAAGCCGGCTTCGATGATGATGCGGTCGCGGTGGCGGCATCGTTGGTGATGCGCGTATGCGGGTTTCCGTTCGTCGAACCTGGTTGCCTCGATCGCGAGCCCTCGTCGTAGTAGCAGGAAATACCCAGAACATGTGACGGCACGGCATGCTCGACTTGCGCTCGGGGTATTCAGAGCTTGTGTAATCGGCCGTGGTGGCGGGTGGCCTTACGCCAGATATCTCTTCACCCGGTTGATGAGATCCGTCGTGGAAACTCCGGCGGTGTATTTGACGAGCTGCAGTCGGCCGTCCGCGGCTATCGGTCCGTATACCGCCTCGATGACCTCCGGCGAGATGTCGTCCCCGTGCACGACCACGGATATCTGCATCTCGTCCAGAAATTCGGGAGTGAGCTGATAGGGCGAGTCGGGCACCACCTCGTCGACGTACCGGCATGCCTCGACGATCGAGACCCGCTCGGCGAGGCTCATGATGGGCCTCCGCTTGTAGGAGGCGACGGTTTCGTCAGAAAGCACTCCGACGATTAGCCAATCGCCGAATCCACGAGCCGCTCGGAGAAGTGCGACATGGCCCGGGTGGAACAGGTCTCCCACCATATCCACATAGACGCGCGTCTTGTGGCTGTTGATCTTACCCTCTACCATGGCGCACATCACCTCGCTAGCTGGCCGTGCGACTCGGTCGTCGTTCGTCTCCCCCGTGCTGGTAGGCGCGTCGGCCGCCAGCGGCGCGCTCGGCGGCAACGAGCCGGATCCCAGCAGGCACGCCTGCTCTGCACGATCAGGCCGATCCCCCCAATCCAACACGAGGACGAACCTTGAACGTCGCTGACGCAGTCTCCCCGGAGAAGTCGACCATCTCTGCGGCCATCGCGGCGATCGTCGTCAGCAGTGGTACTCGGGCCACCGGGCCGAGCCGGGCACCCGCCACCCGGGCCACGAACCGCACGGCCAGCTCATTCGCCTCGTCCGGTGCCTCGGGACGCCGGGTGGCGAACCAGCGCCGAGCGAAGGCGTCCAGCTCATCCTGATCGAACGGCTGCAGCTCGTAGGTGTCGACACCGGACGCCCGGAGCGCCGACATCTCCTCTTCAGGCAGCGGCCGGGTCGTGACGACGAGCTGGTGTGCCACCGACGGCTTGGCGAGCCGGCTCTGCAGCGACCAGAGCACCCGTGACCGTGCCTCCGAATCGTCGACCCCGTCGATCCCGTCGACCATGAACCGCCAGCGAGCGAGCTGGCGGCCGGTCGAAAGTGGACGCCGGCAGGTCGAGCTTCTCGGTCGTCGCGGCAGACAAGGGCTAGGGCACCCGGCAGAGACTGCTCGACCAGATCCGCCGGCGACGGCAACAGTGACGACCTTCGGCCGACGGCCCCGGAGCGCATCCCGGGCGCCTTCGGCCACGACCGCGGCGACCAACGCCGACATTCCCGCTCCGGCCCCGCCGAGCAGGACCGTGTGCCGGCTGTCGGCGAGCATGTCCACGATACCGATCGCCAGGTCGGCTGCGCCCAGGCCAGCGACCTGCTGCCGGACGTACACCTCGGACAGCGCGGGCACGTGCCCGAAGAAGCGGTAGCGATGACGGGCCGCATCGTGGTCCTGATCCTGCGGAAGAGCGGTCAACTCCGGTCCGGCGAGGGCCGTCCGGGACGCCCGCCGCCGCAGCAGGGATCCACCGATCGTGATCCCAACGGCAACCAAGCCCATAAGCGCGCCGATGACCGAACCCAGCTTGTCGCTGACGTCGAGCCAGTCGCTCATGCGCGGATCGTAGGGTCGCGACGACGTACGGCGTCGAGCATGGCCTACGGGCCAAGCGCGACACCGGTGGTGCTCGACCGCAGTGGAGAAGCACCGCTTCGACGTGCTCTTCGGCGATGCCCGGAACGACGAGGAGCCGCAGCGGGTCGGCTGCTCGGCCGGGGCCGCCTCGCTCGAACCACCGCACGACCCGGGCCACCGAGGGCAGCAGAGACGACGCATGACACTGTTCAACGAGTCGACCGCCAGCCGCTACTGCATCAAGCCCGCCCGAGCACAGCAAGGACCTCCTGGTGGCGTCCGCGATCACGCAGAGGCCATCTGTCGGCCCCGACGCCCTCCTCTCAGGACGGGCGAACGTGTCTGCCGACCCCGCTGGCAGTTTCGCTGCCGCCCTGGCAACACGGGTTCGGACTGCTCATGTCGGGAGGTCCACCGGGTAGATCCGAAAATCTGTCAGGATCGTGCACGTGACGTACACCTGGTCTGGTGTGACGATTGACTGCCTCGATCCCGAACGCGTGGCCCGATTTTGGAGCGCCTTGCTGGGTCGGGAACCTGGACCGTCGCAGGATGGTTGGATCTACCTCGGCGAACGGGGTGATCCTCAGCCGCGGTTGGTGTTTCAGCCGGTGTCCGAGCCTGCCGCTGGCAAGGTGCGGATCCACCTCGACGTCACCGTTGACGACATTGAGAAGGCCGTGGCGGCGGTAATCAAGCTGGGCGGCCGGGCGACGGGTGACCGGCATCAATACGACGAGGGCGTGGTCGTCGTCATGGCAGATCCGGAAGGCCATGAGTTCTGCCTCGTTCAGTACTACGAATGATGAGGCGTTCGCGGCTGCACGAAGCCAACGATCTCACGGCGCCCGAGTACCGACAGGACTTCGGGCAGCTCCATCGCGTACTTTTTGAAGCCTTCGATGACGGTGCGGCTCGGTGACGCGCTGGCAGTGACCTCGAATGCGGGCTGGTTGCTCGATGGTCGGGTCCGGCTGCACCTGGGCGACACCGCGCTGATTTCGGGAAACCCTCAACCGGTGAGCGGGTTGCCGCGCGACTTGCCGAGGCAGCCACGCTCGTCGGCGGTCTGCTCAGGGCGTGGCCCGGCGGGCCTGAGCAGCCGGAGGGCGGGGAAGCCACCTGTGGCCTCCCCGCCCTGTGTCGTCACCGGCGAAGCGGGGTGCTGCTATCCGCCGTTGATGGTCCAGTGCTGGTTGGCGCCGCCCACGTAGCTCCAGATATGGATCTGGGTGCCGTCAGCGGAGCTGACCCCGGCGGCGTCGAGAACCTTGCCGGATTGCGGATTCAGGATGGAGCCGTTGGACTGTGGCTGCCACACCTGTGCCCCCGAGCCGTTGCAGCTCCACAGCTGCACCTTCGTGCCGTTGGCGGTGCCGCCCTGGCTGACGTCCAGGCACTTGCCGAGCGCCTGGAAGGTGTCGCCGACACGGGTCCACTTCTGGGCGTTCGTGCCGTTGCAGGTCCAGAGCTGGATCTTGGTGCCGTCGGCGGTGCCCGAGTTGCTGACGTCCAGGCACTTGCCGCCGATGCCGGTGATCGTGCCTGCCGTGCCGCCGGGCGGCGGCGTGGTGGTGCCGGGGATGGCGTTGAGGGTGTACCAGGCCTCGGTGCTCCACAGCGACTGGCCGCTCTCGGAGCTGAACGGGCGCGGAGAGCGGACGTACACCACGTGGCCGGCCTTGCGGCCGGGGATGGTCAACGTGACGGTCTTCTTGTCCGCGGACAGCGTCGCGGAGGTGGCCGTGAGTGTCTCCTCATCGATCTTCGGGCCGCCGTAGCCGGCGGTGGCCTGGTAGCGCCACTGCTTGATCTTGTAACGGGCGGCGAGGCCATTCGCAGTGTCGGCCGAGAGCGGCTGGGTGTACTCCAGCTCGAAACCGCCGCTGGTGGCCCGCATGGCCTTGATGTCGAAGGTGGCGGTGTTGTTCGGGGTCAGCTTCTGCAACCCGTACTGCAGCTTGCCGGACTGTCCCCAGTTGCCGCCGGCGCCGAGCCCGCCGACGTAGATCGCGCCGTCCGGGCCGAGGTGAACCTCGGAGATACCCGCCTCCAGGCCCTGGGTCATGCGGAACAGTGCGCCCTGGTACTCGCCGTTGACCTTCTCCAGGAACGCCCGCTGCAGACCGCCGTAGGTGACGTCACCGATGAGCAGCTGCCCGGCGTAGGTGCCGCTGGGCACCGTCACCAGACCGCTGGGGGAGTTGGCGATCTCGTTCTGCGGCATCCACAGCACCGGCGGGGTCACCGGGTTGTTGTCGAACGGGCCGTCCGGGTTCATGTAGTGGTTGAAGAACCGGTCCTGCTTGATGTGCAGCAGCTTCGACGAGGGCAGCCAGCCACCCTGGTTGTCGGTGACGAAGATGCCGTTCTCCGGCCCCCACCCGATGCCGTGCGGGGTCCGCAGACCACCAGCCACGTAGGACACCGCCCCGGTGTCCTTGTGCACCTTGATCGTGGTGCCCCGGTTCGCCGCCGGCTGCGGGTCCGTGGTCGCCCCACCGTAGTTGATCGACACCGACAGGTTCAGGTAGAAGTGCGGCGCCTGGTACAGCAGACCGAAGGCGAACTCGTGGAAGTTGCCCCCGAACGGCCACGTCGCGACGGTCTCCAGGTTGTCGGCCACGTCGTCGTTGTTGGTGTCGACGAGCCGGGTCAGCCGCTGCTTCTCCGACACGTAGACGACCCCGTCGACGATCTTCAGGCCCATCGGTTCCTTGAGACCACCGGCGATCTTCTTCGTCGTCACGCTACCCGGCCCGGTCGCGCCGCCGGTATTGCTCAGGATGTAGACCTCACCGCTGGTGTTGTCCGTGCCGCCCCAGGTGGAGATGGCCATGCGGCCATCGGCGAACCAGTCCATGCCGGTCACCTGCGGCTGGAAGCCGTTCGGCCGCAAGTTCGTCAGCGTGTAGCTGGGATGCACCCCGTTCAGCGGCAGGCCGTCGCCGGGCGAGTCGGTGACCCCCTCGCACTCCTTCTTACCCGGGGCGGTGACCCGCACCACGCCGGCGTCGGTGCTCAGCGCCGAGTTGGGCACCACGACGAAGGACGACGAGCCGGGAGTCTTCCACTCCAGGGTGATCTGCTGACCGCCGTCGCG